>NZ_JAEOHX010000001.1:0-902039 GCF_019366485.1 Escherichia sp. GZ89
CTACCCGTTTTATTACATAACTGAAGAAAGCATTGCATTCCGGGAGCGTCCATATATGTTACCTCGCGCCCGACCCGGTAGCCGCAAGGGATAAGTCGAGGGCACCGCGCAGCGGCGATTTTGTTCGCCAGAGCCCGGGGTGCAGGGGGCGGCGGCGATTGGCCGCCCCCTGCGCGCTCCTTGCGCCAGTGACTATATGTGGCTTAACACATCAAGGAGCGCAACAGGAAGATGAATCAATATATTTAAAAAAGGCCTGACATTGCGCCAGGCCTTCTGCGTTAATTAATCACGCTTTTCCAGCAGAGTCCGGTAAATCAGACCACCGATAATGCCGCCGACAATTGGCACCACCCAGAAGAACCACAGTTGTTCTAACGCCCAGCCGCCCTGGAAGATGGCAACCGCAGTACTGCGCGCCGGGTTAACGGAAGTGTTAGTCACCGGAATACTGATTAAGTGAATCAGCGTTAATGCCAGACCAATGGCAATTGGTGCAAAACCCACCGGAGCGAATTTGTCGGTTGCGCCGTGGATCACCAGCAAGAAACCTGCACTCAATACCAGTTCAACTACCAGCGCGGAAAGCATGGAATAACCGCCTGGTGAATGCTCGCCATAACCGTTAGACGCAAAACCACTGGCTGCCGCGTCAAAACCCGTTTTACCACTGGCAATTAAATACAGCAGCGCTGCTGCAACAATACCGCCGACAACCTGGGCAATTACGTAGCCAACGACTTCTTTTGCCGGAAAACGTCCGCCAGCCCATAAGCCAATAGTGACCGCCGGGTTAAAATGACCACCAGAAATATGACCAACAGCGAAGGCCATCGTCAGAACGGTTAAACCGAATGCCAGCGCCACGCCGGCAAAACCAATGCCTAATTCCGGGAAGCCTGCGGCCAGTACAGCACTACCGCAGCCACCAAAAACAAGCCAGAAAGTACCAAAACATTCAGCTGCTAATTTTCTGAACATATTTGCCTCAATAGATAAAATTAACCACAAGAAGTTTAAGGTAATTGTTTTTTAACATTTACGCAGAAGATACGTATAATTCAACATTATTGTAGAAACATGATTTATCACTTAACCAGTTAAATAAAACCACTAAGTTTGATTTAGAGCATAGTGATCGAGTTCATTGAACTGATTTATCTTAATCACAATTGTAGTTTGTCTTTATGTAAACAATGAATAGCTGAAAAATAAATAAACCATCTGGGGTAATCTACCTGGAAAAAGTAAATTATGAGAATAGTCTGAATGACTGAAAAATATAATTGTACATTTTTCAGTCGGTTGGCTCGCATAACTGTACTGCCGTCACGTTGAAGATGATTTTTTCCAGGTATACTGCTGGTAGCGTTAAGGAGAGGGATTTTATTTGGGGGATACATGATTCTTGAACGCGTTGAAATAGTTGGCTTTCGTGGTATCAATCGTCTGTCGCTGATGCTGGAACAAAATAATGTGCTGATCGGCGAGAACGCATGGGGTAAATCCAGCCTGCTGGATGCGCTGACTCTTTTATTATCTCCTGAATCAGATCTTTACCACTTTGACCGCGATGATTTTTGGTTTCCGCCAGGGGATGTTGGTGGGCGGGAACATCATCTGCAAATCATCCTTACTTTTCGTGAATCATTACCGGGACGGCATCGTGTGCGCCGTTATCAGCCATTGGCTGAGTGTTGGACGCCATGTCGTGATGGCTATCACCGGGTTTTCTATCGACTTGAAGGGGAAAGCCACGATGATGGTAGCGTAATGACCTTGCGTAGCTTCCTCGATGGCGACGGACATCCGTTGGCGATTGCTGATATTAATGAGCAGGCGAGGCATCTGGTACGGTTAATGCCAGTGCTTCGTTTGCGTGATGCCCGCTTTATGCGGCGCATTCGTAATGGCACGGTGCCAAACGTTCCCAATGTGGAAGTTACAGCGCGGGAACTGGATTATCTGGCTCGTGAACTGGCTACGCGCCCGCAAAACCTTACTGATGCGCAGATTCGACAGGGGTTGTCGGCAATGGTGCAACTGCTGGAGCACTATTTTTCCGAGCAAGGCGCAGGGCAGGCGCGCTATCGCCTGATGCGTCGTCGGGGCAATAATGATCAGCGTAGTTGGCGTTATCTCGACATCATTAACCGCATGATTGACCGCCCCGGTGGGCGAACGCATCGGGTGATTTTGTTGGGGCTGTTCTCCACTTTATTGCAGGCGAAAGGAACAATACGGCTGGACAGAGATGCCAGACCCTTGCTGCTGGTGGAAGATCCTGAAACGCGCTTGCATCCAATTATGCTCTCGGTCGCCTGGCAGTTACTAAACTTGTTGCCTCTGCAGCGTATTACCACCACGAACTCTGGTGAGTTGCTTTCTCTTACACCTGTTGAACACGTGTGCCGCCTGGTGCGTGAGTCTTCACGTGTCGCTGCATGGCGTCTGGGGCCAGGGGGATTGAGTGCTGAAGATGGCCGACGGATTGCTTTTCATATTCGCTTTAACCGTGCTTCTTCACTGTTTGCCCGCTGCTGGTTGCTGGTGGAGGGGGAAACAGAAACCTGGGTCATCAATGAACTGGCCCGTCAGTGTGGTCATCACTTTGACGCTGAGGGGATTAAAGTGATTGAGTTTGCTCAGTCAGGTCTAAAACCGTTGGTAAAATTTGCCCGTCGAATGGGGATCGAATGGCATGTTCTGGTTGATGGTGATGAGGCCGGGAAAAAATATGCCGCTACAGTGCGCAGCTTGCTTAACAATGATCGTGATGCCGAACATGAACATTTGACTGCATTGCCCGCACTGGATATGGAACATTTTATGTATCGGCAGGGCTTTTCTGATGTCTTTCATCGGGTGGCGCAAATTCCGCAAAATGTACCGATGAATATGCGCAAAATTATCTCGAAGGCGATCCATCGCTCTTCGAAACCCGATCTTGCCATCGAAGTGGCTATGGAAGCCGGACGACGTGGTGTTGATGCAGTGCCAGTATTGTTTAAGAAAATGTTCTCCAGGGTGGTATGGCTGGCACGCGGCCGGGCAGATTAAGCATGAAATAGCATCGACATCTGTTCTTCAATGGTATCGAGCAAAAGATAGCGCCGACGGTATTCCGCACGTTTTTTGCTCGCTATTTCTGCCATATCTTTGCGCGGTATTTTCGCCGGGATATGGTAAAAATGCTGTTTATCGCACTCACCGCCCACCGCGGCCCAGAATGCATTGTAATCAGCATGAATTTTTTCATCTTTATCCCGGTAACGCAGGCTGCGGTAAATATGTGTTTCGTTGCTGACCGCGAGAATTTGTTCAACTCTCAGGCGATTCGCAAGGCGACACGCAGCTTCCAGAACCAGACGTTTAGGAAATAGCCCCGAGCAGGCTTTTGTCGCATCCTGAATTGCCTGATGAGGAATTTCTGGTTTCGCGCCTTGCAGCCCACCAATAAACAGCGTTCTTTTGCCCTGGTACTCACACAGTGTAAACGTGATTTCTGCCAGCGGAATACCTTCATCATTTCGCAAGAGGATCGTACTGTCGCCTTCTTTGTCCATAGAGATCATCATGGTCAATTCCAGCGTATAGCGTTCGCCATTTTTGCCTTCCAGCTGCGCCAGTTGCAGGCCTGGAGTATTCAGATAGCAATTGAATTCTTCGGCTGACATTACGTTACGTAATAAGGCATAGTGATAGCGCAACGCCGCAAGCAATTGTTGACGGTTAAAACTCACCGTCAGATAGGGACGATGGAGACGAACAGGTAGCCGTGGCTGGCGCACCAGTAACGCGTTAATATGCGGCATCTGGCAGAGTTCATTCATCCACTCAATGCTAAGTCGTGGCATAAGCAATGACCGCAGCAAAAATTTTTGGCGGAATTTGCGTCGATGCCAAAATTTACCAGGACGCAATTCGCCGCTTGCCAGACGGAAGAAAAGGGTCCGACTGTTTAGAGATTTGCCAGGAGAAAAGGTATTTTCAGTTAGCTGCGACATATTCACCAGTCCAATATAAAGTCGTAGCCCAATTCCAGCATTGACAAACTTAACCAAAAATCAATAAAGCGATTACTCACCGTGACTTTGTGGTTTTGTTGATGTTTGGTTGAAGTTTTACTGTTCATACAGGTGAGAACGACGATGAATTCAGGAGCTGTATGCGAATGAGGGAAAGGTTTAAAAAACGTTATCTGATAGCAGCCATTGTTATTTTGGGTGGGCTTATGGTGCTCTGGAAAACGCTGAATGCGCCAGAGCCGAAATATCAGACATTAATTGTGCGCCCAGGAGAGCTACAGCAAAGTGTGCTGGCCACCGGAAAGCTGGATGCATTACGTAAAGTCGATGTTGGTGCACAGGTGAGCGGTCAGTTGAAAACGCTGTCGGTAGCTATTGGTGACAAAGTCAAAAAAGATCAGCTACTGGGGATTATCGATCCTGAACAGGCGCAAAACCAGATTAAAGAAGTGGAAGCGACGCTAATGGAGCTGCGGGCGCAACGTCAGCAGGCCGAGGCCGAACTGAAACTGGCACGGGTAACGTTATCCCGCCAACAGAAACTGGCGCAAACCCAGGCAATCTCACAACAGGATCTGGATACCGCAGTGACAGAGTTGGCGGTGAAGCAGGCTCAGATTGGCACTATCGATGCGCAAATCAAACGTAATCAGGCATCACTGGATACCGCTAAAACTAATCTCGATTACACCCGAATTGTGGCCCCGATGGCTGGCGAAGTGACGCAAATCACCACGCTTCAAGGCCAGACGGTCATTGCTGCTCAGCAGGCTCCAAACATTCTGACGCTGGCAGATATGAGCACTATGTTGGTAAAGGCTCAGGTTTCAGAAGCGGATGTTATTCATCTAAAACCGGGGCAAAAGGCATGGTTCACTGTGTTGGGCGATCCACAAACACGTTACGAGGGGCGAATCAAAGATGTTCTGCCGACCCCAGAAAAAGTTAACGATGCTATTTTTTATTACGCCCGTTTTGAGGTGCCAAATCCGCAAGGCGTGCTGCGTCTCGATATGACAGCCCAGGTGCATATTCAGCTTGCCGAAGTAAAAAATGTACTGACTATTCCGCTGTCTGCACTGGGCGATCCCGTGGGAGATAACCGTTATAAAGTCACTTTGTTACGCAATGGCGAAACCCGGGAACGGGAAGTGGTTATTGGTGCCCGTAACGACACCGATGTGGAAATTGTTAAAGGACTGGAAGCGGGCGACGAAGTGGTGATCGGTGAAGGGAATCCCGGAGCAGCAAAATGACGCCACTGCTTGAACTCAGTAATATCCGCCGCAGCTTCCCATCAGGCGAAGACGTGGTTGAGGTGCTTAAAGGGATCAACCTGACAATCAATGCCGGGGAGATGGTGGCGATTGTTGGTGCGTCTGGTTCCGGCAAGTCAACACTGATGAATATCCTCGGTTGTCTGGATAAACCCACCAGCGGTATTTATAAAGTGGCGGGTCAGGATGTTTCCACACTGGATAGTGACTCACTGGCGCAACTTCGCCGCGAACATTTTGGCTTTATTTTCCAGCGTTATCATTTGTTGTCACACCTTACGGCGCTTCAAAACGTGGAAGTACCCGCTGTCTATGCTGGTATTGAGCGTAAACAGCGAGAAGCGCGGGCGCAGGCATTATTGCAACGCCTCGGATTAGGCGAACGCGTGGATTATCGTCCGGCACAACTTTCTGGCGGGCAACAGCAGCGAGTCAGTATTGCCCGTGCGCTGATGAATGGCGGTCAGGTTATTTTAGCCGACGAACCTACCGGGGCGTTGGACAGCCATTCAGGTGAAGAAGTAATGGCGATTCTTCACCAACTGCGTGAGCGTGGGCATACGGTGATTATTGTCACCCATGATCCCCATGTTGCGGCACAGGCTGAACGGGTGATCGAAATTCGTGATGGCGAAATCGTGAGTAATCCCCCAGCGAAAAATAGCGCTATTGCACAAACTTTTTCAGACTCATCAGCACAACCCCGTTCTGGCTGGCGACAGTTTATTGCTGGCTTTCGCGAAGCTCTGACTATGGCCTGGCTGGCATTAGCAACCAATAAAATGCGCACTTTACTCACAATGCTCGGCATTATTATTGGTATTGCGTCGGTCGTATCGATTGTGGTGGTCGGAGATGCAGCAAAGCAAATGGTGTTAGCGGATATCCGCTCCATTGGTACAAATACAATTGATATCTATCCGGGAAAGGATTTTGGGGATGACGATCCTCAGTATCAACAGGCATTAAAATATGACGATCTGGCGGCCATCCAAAAACAATCATGGGTTGCTTCCGCGACGCCAGCAGTATCGCAAAATGTTCGACTGCGTTATGGCAATATCGATGTGGCGGCTGCAGCTAATGGTGTCAGTGGCGATTATTTTAATGTTTACGGCATGACGTTCAGTGAAGGGAATACCTTTAACAAAGAACAACTCAATGCCAGGGCGCAAGTTGTGGTACTCGACAATAATACCCGCCGACAACTTTTTCCCCATAAAGCAAACGTTGTGGGGGAGGTCATCCTGGTCGGTAACATGCCTGCTACGGTGATTGGGGTCGCTGAAGAAAAGCAGTCGATGTTTGGCAGCAGTAAAATACTTCGTGTGTGGTTGCCCTATAGCACAATGGCAAGCCGGGTGATGGGGCAGTCCTGGCTGAACTCCATTACTGTAAGAGTGAAAGAGGGCTATGACAGCGCTCAGGCAGAACAGCAATTAACGCGCTTAATGACTTTGCGCCATGGTAAAAAAGATTTCTTTACCTGGAACATGGACGGCATTCTTAAAACCGCTGAAAAAACCACTCGCACTTTACAACTCTTTTTAACTCTGGTGGCGGTCATTTCACTGGTTGTCGGTGGGATTGGTGTGATGAACATTATGCTGGTTTCTGTTACCGAGCGAACGCGTGAAATCGGTATCCGAATGGCAGTAGGCGCGCGTGCCAGTGATGTTCTCCAGCAGTTTCTGATAGAGGCTGTCATGGTATGTCTGGTTGGTGGTGCACTGGGGATCTGTTTATCGTTATTGATCGCGTTCACATTGCAACTCTTCCTGCCTGGTTGGGAAATTGGCTTCTCGCCAGTGGCGCTCTTAACGGCATTTTTGTGTTCTACAATTACCGGTATATTGTTCGGCTGGTTACCGGCACGAAATGCCTCACGACTGGACCCGGTAGAAGCGTTGGCCCGCGAATGAGTCATGTCGGAAGAGGTCAGATCTATAGCAGGAAGAGCTACACTCATCATACTTCAGGCTGCATGTGCTGTGCCTGCGGATTTGTCTTTCACCCCAGCCGCTTACGGCAGCCAGGCTCCTGCAACGCGAATTACTTAGAGTATGCAAGAACCAGAAATAAAAATGCCAGCCGATGGGGCTGGCATTTTGTTTGAGTGATGTACACAATGAAACTGATCACCTATGCAATGGCTTCAGCTTCATAGGGTACAATGACGCTGGCATGATTGCCTTTTGGTCCCTGAGTAACATCAAACTGGACTGGTTGGCCAGCTTTTAACGTTCTGTAACCATCCATTTTTATTGTGGAGTAATGCGCGAAAATATCTTCGCCTCCACCTTCAGGGCAAATAAAACCGAACCCTTTTGCATTGTTGAACCACTTAACAGTACCCTTTTCCATGCTTCGACATCCTTCGTAAATCTTATACAGGTAAGATGGAATGAATCAGTGGTGGAGTGGAGGGGGATGTGCAAAACCTCGCCAGCTCTCGTGATACAATTTAGAGAAATAAGGCGTTGCGTCAAGCGGGATACAACGTAGAAAGGGTAAAAAAGAATCAAAAATTTGAAGCAGTTAACGCTATTGCCGGGAATGTGACAGATGTCGCGGATGCCAATGATAGATGATAGTTATCTATTAGATGGAGTAAATTGATAATTCTTATCCGCTCATGTCAGGTGCAGGCGCTGCCGATAACCGTAACTGAAGATGATCACTGACAATGAGTAAAACTAACGACTGGCTCGATTTTGACCAACTGGCGGAAGACAAAGTTCGCGACGCGCTAAAACCGCCATCTATGTATAAAGTGATATTAGTCAATGATGATTACACTCCGATGGAGTTTGTTATTGACGTGTTACAAAAATTCTTTTCTTATGATGTAGAACGTGCAACACAACTGATGCTTACTGTTCACTATCAAGGCAAAGCCATTTGCGGCGTCTTTACTGCTGAAGTCGCGGAAACCAAAGTGGCGATGGTGAACAACTATGCGAGGGAGAACGAGCATCCATTGTTGTGTACGCTGGAAAAAGCCTGAATGCAGGCATAAAAATTGGGGGAGGTGCCTATGCTCAATCAAGAACTGGAACTCAGTTTAAACATGGCTTTCGCCAGAGCGCGCGAGCACCGTCATGAGTTTATGACCGTCGAGCACTTGTTACTGGCGCTGCTCAGTAACCCTTCTGCGCGTGAAGCGCTGGAAGCGTGTTCTGTCGATCTGGTAGCGCTCCGTCAGGAGTTAGAAGCCTTTATTGAACAAACCACACCCGTACTGCCTGCCAGTGAAGAAGAGCGTGATACCCAGCCGACGCTAAGTTTTCAGCGTGTGCTGCAACGCGCCGTCTTCCATGTTCAGTCCTCCGGGCGTAGTGAAGTTACCGGTGCTAATGTGCTGGTTGCCATCTTTAGCGAACAGGAATCTCAGGCGGCTTACCTGCTGCGTAAACATGAAGTCAGCCGCCTTGACGTGGTTAACTTTATTTCCCACGGGACGCGTAAAGATGAGCCGAGTCAGTCCTCTTCTGATTCCGCAAGCCAGCCAGGTAGCGAAGAGCAAACGGGCGGGGAGGATCGGATGGAGAATTTCACGACTAATCTCAACCAACTTGCTCGCGTAGGGGGGATCGACCCTCTGATTGGTCGCGAAAAAGAGCTGGAGCGCGCGATTCAGGTTCTTTGCCGTAGACGGAAAAATAACCCGCTGCTGGTGGGGGAATCTGGTGTCGGTAAAACTGCAATCGCCGAAGGGTTGGCCTGGCGTATCGTTCAGGGCGACGTACCGGAAGTAATGGCCGATTGCACTATCTATTCACTGGATATCGGTTCGTTACTGGCTGGCACCAAATATCGTGGTGACTTTGAAAAACGCTTTAAAGCGTTGCTCAAACAACTGGAGCAGGATACCAACAGCATTCTGTTTATCGATGAGATCCATACGATCATTGGTGCGGGCGCAGCTTCCGGTGGCCAGGTGGATGCAGCTAACCTGATCAAACCTTTGCTTTCCAGCGGCAAGATCCGGGTGATCGGCTCCACAACTTATCAGGAATTCAGCAATATTTTCGAAAAAGACCGTGCTCTGGCGCGTCGCTTCCAGAAAATTGATATTACCGAGCCGTCCATTGACGAAACGGTACAAATCATTAATGGCCTGAAGCCGAAATATGAAGCGCACCACGATGTGCGGTATACCGCAAAAGCGATTCGTGCGGCGGTGGAACTGGCGGTGAAATACATTAACGACCGTCATCTGCCGGATAAAGCCATTGACGTTATCGATGAAGCGGGCGCTCGTGCACGTCTGATGCCAGTGAGCAAACGCAAGAAAACGGTTAATGTTGCAGATATTGAGTCTGTGGTCGCGCGTATTGCCCGTATACCAGAGAAGAGTGTTTCTCAGAGTGATCGTGACACGCTGAAGAGCCTGGGTGATCGCCTGAAAATGCTGGTGTTTGGTCAGGACAAAGCGATAGAAGCGTTAACAGAGGCGATCAAAATGTCCCGTGCAGGTCTGGGGCATGATCATAAACCCGTTGGCTCGTTTCTCTTTGCCGGGCCAACCGGGGTAGGGAAAACCGAAGTAACGGTGCAGTTGGCTAAAGCGCTGGGGATTGAGCTGCTGCGGTTTGATATGTCCGAGTATATGGAACGTCATACTGTTAGCCGTCTGATTGGTGCGCCTCCGGGATACGTTGGTTTTGATCAGGGTGGTCTGCTGACCGATGCGGTAATCAAGCATCCGCACGCGGTACTCCTGCTGGACGAAATCGAGAAAGCGCATCCAGACGTGTTCAACATTCTGTTGCAGGTGATGGATAACGGTACGCTGACCGATAACAACGGACGCAAAGCAGACTTCCGTAACGTGGTATTGGTGATGACCACCAACGCTGGGGTACGAGAAACTGAGCGTAAATCGATTGGTCTTATCCACCAGGACAACAGCACCGATGCGATGGAAGAGATCAAGAAGATCTTTACGCCGGAATTCCGTAACCGTCTCGACAACATTATCTGGTTCGATCATCTGTCAACCGACGTGATCCATCAGGTAGTGGATAAGTTCATCGTCGAGTTACAGGTTCAGTTGGATCAGAAAGGGGTTTCCCTGGAAGTGAGTCAGGAAGCGCGTAACTGGCTTGCTGAGAAAGGTTACGACCGGGCGATGGGCGCACGTCCGATGGCACGTGTCATCCAGGACAACCTGAAAAAACCGCTCGCTAACGAACTGCTGTTTGGTTCGCTGGTGGATGGCGGTCAGGTCACCGTCGCGCTGGATAAAGAGAAAAATGAGCTGACCTACGGGTTCCAGAGTGCGCAAAAGCACAAACCGGAAGCAGCGCATTAATCTGATTGTCAGGTAGGATGATGAAGTCCGTAATCTCGTCAGGGGTTACGGACTTTTTGTTTATGGGGGGAGGTGGTCCAGACCTTTTTTTTGATGATGATAGTAAGTTGTTGATAATTAATGCTGCGGGAAGGTAAGGATAAAAAAGGGTTGCAGCAGGAAAATGAGATGGTTTTGCTTTATTAACAACGGGCTAAACGTGTAGTATTTGAGTTCACTGCCGTACAGGCAGCTTAGAAATTCACTGGTAACATACTCCACCCGCCCACCATGTTCACTGCCGTACAGGCAGATAAAATGCGAAAAAAAAGCTCGTACTTTCGTACGAGCTCTTCTTTAAATATGGCGGTGAGGGGGGGATTCGAACCCCCGATACGTTGCCGTATACACACTTTCCAGGCGTGCTCCTTCAGCCACTCGGACACCTCACCAAATTGTTTGGCTGCCAAACCTCATGGGTGGCAACGGGGCGCTACTATAGGGAGTTGGAGTAAAACGGTCAAGAAGAATTTTAATGATAATTATTGTTTGCTCATACTGTAAACAAGTTGTGCAGTATATCTACATCGAGACAAGTTACGGACTTATACTTGCAAAGTACTTCATACATATCACAAAATAAAAAGGTCGGTTAAACCGACCTTTTACGCATTCTTTCTCTTCGCCCATCAGGCGGTAAAACAATCAGCGACTACGGAAGACAATGCGGCCTTTGCTCAGGTCGTACGGGGTCAGCTCAACAGTCACTTTGTCGCCCGTCAGGATGCGGATGTAGTTTTTACGCATTTTACCGGAGATGTGTGCAGTAACCACGTGACCGTTTTCTAACTCTACGCGGAACATGGTATTAGGCAACGTTTCAAGAACGGTACCTTGCATTTCAATATTGTCTTCTTTGGCCATCTAATCCTCTGGGGTATCACTACCGTAATTTGAACCGGCAAGATAATGCCGAAGTTCTGTAAATAAGTAAAGATTTGCGCGCTAAATCGCAACAAACAGGTTCGGCACATTACTCCGAAAACACACGGCTAAGTCGCACCAAAAGCGCAACGTATAAGGGAGCGGTGAGATAAACGATGGGCGTTACCTGACGCGAAAAATTCCTTATCGGCAGCGGGGTAATGAGCGTAACCAACTCTGCGACCGCAATTATAACACTCTGGGGAGAAATGTGCCGAAAACATTCATTCTTGTGGTGAAAACAAGCACCGTGGTACCCAGAAATTATTCGGCAATCGTCCGAGGCGCATTTGATTGAGATAATTTAGATAATCCCGGCGGGGAATTTCGCAGGCACCAAGCGAAGCTGTGTGATCGTTAAGGACCTGGCAGTCGATAAGTTTGCCACCGTGACGGATAAATTCATCACAGAAGACCAGTAGCGCCGTTTTGGACGCGTTTTCCATCCGGCTGAACATGGACTCGCCACAAAATAGCGTTCCCTGGGCCACGCCGTACATACCGCCGACAAGCTCATCTTTACGCCAGACTTCAATGGAGTGGGCATGACCGAGTTCGTGAAGGCGATGGTAGGCTTCGACCACGCCACGCGTGATCCAGGTTCCTTCTTCGCGATCGCTGGCACAGCCTTCAATGACCTGACCAAAGGCGTAATTCATCGTGACGCGATAGGGCGAGCGTTTATGAAATCGTTTCATACTACGGCTGATATGTAATGATTCAGGCCATAGCACCGCGCGGGGATCGGGCGACCACCAGAGGATGGGGTCGCCTGGAGAAAACCACGGGAAAATACCACGCTGATACGCCATTAACAGGCGCGCAGGGCTAAGATCGCCCCCCAGTGCCAGCAGGCCGTTAGGCTCACGTAATGCGCCTTCCGGGGAAGGGAAGGCTATTGAATGGCGAGAAAGCTGAACCAGGCGCATGACCGCAAAACTCCACGCAAGTCGGATCGTTCAATAATAGCTTACAAACCCTGCTTAAACTGGTAATAACGCCCCTGTCGGGCAAGCAGTTCTGCGTGAGTACCTTGCTCAATAATTTGCCCGTTGTCCATCACTATTATTTGCTGGAAACGAGAGAGCCCGCGAAGTCGATGGGTGACCATTAACACCGTTTTCTCACGCATCATTTCTGCAAGTAATTCAAGGATCTGACTTTCAGTTGTGGCATCTAAGCCTTCGGTAGGTTCATCCAGCAATACCAGTGGCGCATCATGTAACAGCGCACGGGCGATAGCCAGACGGCGCAGTTCACCACCGGAGAGCTGGCGTCCGCCTTCACCTAACCAACTGTTGAGACCTGCATCCTCGAGCAGCTTCTCCAGACCAACTCGACGCAAGATCTCCGCCAAAACTTCATCACTACTGCCAGGGGAGGCGAGTAACAGATTATCACGCAGTGTGGCGCTAAACAGATGCACTCGCTGTGGCACAACGCTGATGGTCTGTCGTAGAGTTGCTTCGTTCAGGCTGGCTATGGGGCTATCGTTAATTAAAATCTCGCCCTGTTGCGGGTCCCATGCGCGGGTCAGCAGTTGTAACAATGTTGATTTACCGCATCCGGTTCGCCCGAGAATCGCCATATGTTCTCCAGCGTTTACCTGAAGAGAAATCCCTTTAAGTGCCTGTTGGGACTGCTCCGGATAAGTGAACTGAACATCCCGTAACGTCAGCGAAACGCAATCGGCAACACGAGTTTGGGTATCAGGGAAGGTGACTTCAGGTTTTTGATCCGTTAAATCGGTGATCCGTACGGCAGAGGCAATGACTTGCCCCAGATGCTGAAATGCACCCGTTACTGGTGCCAGTGCTTCAAACGCGGCTAACGCACAGAAGACAAACAGGGCAATTAACGCGCCTGGTTGAGAATTGCCGCCAACGCCGCCAGACGCCATCCACAGCATCAGGATCACCGCTAACGCGCCAATTAACAGCATTATTGCTTGCGACAAAGCTGTCAGTTCAGATTGACGGCGTTGCGCTTCCAGCCACTGAATTTCAGTATTCTCTAATTGCGTGCGATAACGATCGCTGGCACCAAAAATGGTCAGCTCAGCTTGCCCTTGCAGCCAGGCTGTTAGTTGTTGGCGATACTGCCCGCGAAGATGAGTCAGATTTTGCCCGGTGCTTTTTCCCGCACGATAAAACAGCGGTGGCATCAGGAAAAGCGTCAGTAACATAATGCCACCCAGCGTAAAGGCGAGGGTGAAATCAAGAAAACTTAACCCGATAGTCACCACCATAATCACTACAAAAGCGCCCACCAGCGGCGAGATAACGCGCAGGTAAAGATGATCGAGCGTATCAACATCCGCCACGACGCGGTTGAGCAATTCGCCCTGACGATAGCGCGCCAGTCCGGCTGGGGAGAGGGGGAGCAATTTGCTGAAGGTGTAAATGCGCAGATGCTGCAACACGCGGAAAGTCGCGTCATGGCTCACCAGACGTTCAAAATAGCGCCCGGCAGTACGGGTGATTGCTGCGCCACGCACGCCCGCAGCGGGTAGCATATAGTTGAAGCTGTACAGTCCTGCAACGCCCGCCACTGCTGAGGCGGAGAGGAACCAGCCGGAAAGTGTCAACAGACCGATACTGGCGAGCAGTGTGAGAATTGCCAGTACGATGCCAAGGCTTAACATCCATTTATGGCGTTTATACAGTGCCAGATAGGGTAGCAAAGCGCGCATTTAAATCTCCTCCTGACGATGGGCCAGCAATGTGGCAAAAGGACCGTTAGCCACGCTTAATTCCGCGTAACGTCCTTGCTCGATAATCTGACCATCCTGCATTACCCAAATGACATCCCAGTCCGCAAGATCTTCTAACTGGTGGGTGACCATTAACGTTGTCTGGCGCAGAGAGGCGGCATTCAGCGCCTCCATTACGCGCTGTTCACTGTGAGCATCAAGGCTTGCTGCGGGTTCATCCAACAGTAATAGCGAACAGGGATTCAGTAATGCACGCGCCACCGCCACACGTTGTGCCTGGCCTACGGAAAGGCGGGCAGCCTGGTCGCCAACAGGCGTATCAACTCCTTGTGGCAGGAGCGGTAGAAACTCACTGACCCACGCGTTATCCAGTGCTGTTTGTAACTCTTGTTCGCTGGCATCAGGTCGTGCCAGCAGTACGTTATCTCGTAGTGTTGCTGCTGGTAATTGTGGATTTTGACCAACCCAGGAGAGATGCTTACGCCATGATTCTGGTGATAAATCACGTAATTCTATTCCGTTGATTCGTAGCGATCCCTGATATGAAAGAAAACCGGAAAGCGCATTCAGTAGTGAGCTTTTACCTGAACCGCTACGACCAACCAACACCGCTCGTTGGCCTGCTGGCAAAGTAAAGTTCAACGGACCTGCCAGCGTTTTACCTTCCGGCGACGTGATAAACAGATCCTCGGCTTCAATGGTCACCGGATCGGCCGACGTTAATTCAGCCTCACCGCGCTGCGGATGGGCGAGCGGGGTTTCCATAAACGTTTTCAGACTGTCTGCCGCGCCAACAGCCTGGGCTTTAGCATGATAAAACGTACCCAGATCGCGCAATGGCTGGAAAAACTCCGGCGCAAGGATCAGGGCCAGAAACCCCGCAGCCAGCGTCACGCCAGTATCGTAGTGCCCAAAATCCAGCTCACCGAGATAGGAAAAACCAAAGTAGACCGCGACCAGAGCAATTGACAGCGAGGTAAAAAATTCAAGAATGCCGGAGGATAAAAACGCCAGCCGTAGCACTTCCATTGTCCGTTGGCGGAAATCTTCCGAAGCAGAACGAATACTTTCAATTTCAGCTTCGCCACGACCAAAAATACGCAATGTTTCCATGCCGCGCAGGCGATCAAGAAAATGCCCACTTAAGCGAGCAAGAGCGAGAAAGTTACGTCGGTTAGCATCGGCAGCCCCCATTCCAACCAGCGCCATAAACAAGGGAATTAACGGTGCAGTACCCAACAGAATGAGTGCCGCAGCCCAGTTAGAGGGGAAGATAGCCACCACAATCAGCAGCGGCACCGATACCGCCAGCGCCATTTGTGGCAGGTAGCGTGCATAGTAATCATGCATATCGTCAATTTGCTCGAGTACCAGCGTCGCCCAACTCCCTGCCGGTTTCCCCTGAATCCATGCTGGCCCTGCTTGTTGCAGACGGTCGAGAACCTGACGGCGGATGGCAAAGCGGATATGCTGCCCGGCGTGATAACCCACCCGTTCTCGTAACCAGACCACCCATGCGCGCAGTACAAAGGTCAGAACCAGTAACGTAAAGGGAAGCAGCAGGGCTTCACGGGGAATATTCTCCATAATCATATGTTGCAGAATTCGCGCCATGAACCAGGCCTGGGCAATGATCAATATGCCGCTCACAAAGCCCAGCAGACGAGAAATATTCAGCCAACGTTGGGAGATGACGCTTTGCTGTTTTAACCAGCGGGTTAACTCTTTTTGACGGGATTTATTCATTGCACGCTTAGCAGGTGAGTTATCAGAATTATTTGCAGAGCAATGTTACAACGGGGAAAAAATAAAGGCGACCCATAGTCGCATGGTGTCGCCTTCTTTACTTTTGTTACTGATTTGTAAAATTATTTTGCGTCAGCTAAACCATCGAGGTAGCGTTCCGCATCAAGTGCCGCCATGCAGCCTGTACCGGCCGAGGTAATAGCCTGGCGATAAATATGATCCATCACGTCGCCTGCGGCAAATACGCCAGGGATGCTGGTCTGGGTGGCATTACCATGAATACCCGACTGCACTTTGATATAGCCGTTTTCCAGTTCCAGCTGCCCTTCGAAAATAGCCGTGTTCGGGCTGTGGCCGATAGCCACAAACAGACCGGCAACGTCGAGTGACTCGATGTTATCGCTGTTTTGTGTATCGCGCAGACGAACGCCAGTGACGCCCATCTGATCGCCGGTCACTTCTTCCAGCGTACGGTTGGTGTGCAGAATGATGTTGCCGTTTTCCACTTTATCCATCAGACGTTTAATGAGGATTTTTTCCGCGCGGAAACTGTCACGACGGTGGATAAGATGCACTTCCGAAGCGATGTTAGACAGATACAGCGCCTCTTCAACCGCGGTATTGCCGCCGCCGATGACCGCAACTTTCTGGTTACGATAGAAGAAACCGTCGCAGGTTGCACAGGCAGAAACCCCACGCCCTTTAAAGGCTTCTTCAGAGGGCAGGCCGAGATAGCGAGCAGAAGCTCCAGTGGCAATAATCAGCGCATCGCAAGTGTATTCGCCGCTATCGCCAGTCAGACGGAACGGTCGATTCTGCAAATCTACTTTGCTGATGTGATCAAAAATGATTTCAGTTTCAAATTTAGCGGCATGTTCGTGCATGCGCTCCATTAATAACGGACCGGTCAGATCGTTTGGATCGCCTGGCCAGTTTTCCACTTCCGTGGTGGTGGTCAGTTGGCCGCCTTTTTCCATGCCGGTAATCAGCACGGGTTGCAGGTTGGCGCGCGCCGCGTAGACAGCAGCGGTGTATCCCGCCGGGCCTGAACCCAGGATAAGCAGTTTACTGTGTTTGGTCGTGCCCATGAGATCCCCATAGTTGTTGGCAGACAATGGACAGGATTGTAGGGAATTTACAGACGTAAAAAAAGAGTATGACGATTTTGTTAACAATTTGTGCAATAGTCACAATCAATTAAATTGCGTTTTTCATAATTCATATGAATTAAATCGTCGATTAAGGTGGCGACAATATGATGCTTCAGTACTGTACGTAATGAATATCTGGCATGTTGTACTAAAAATCGATGTTTTGCTTTGACAATCCGCTGCTGTTTTGCGAAAACATTCGAGGAAGAAAAAAATAACATCAGGTTGATACTGCATAACCATGCATGTAATCACCATGTTTACCGTGCTAGCGAAATCTACGTATGGTGTGGACAGACGCCATTCGTGATGTCGATAGCAGCTCTTAAGCAACGGTCTTCTCACCATTCCCCAGGCAATTTGCGCCGTTAATTCATAATTTCGGTTCATTGCGGTGGGCAGCGACTCTGGACATTGATGTCAGAAGAGTCAGACAGGAGTAGGGAAGGAATACAGAGAGACAATAATAATGGTAGATAGCAAGAAGCGCCCTGGTAAAGATCTCGACCGCATTGATCGTAACATTCTTAATGAGTTGCAAAAGGATGGGCGTATTTCTAACGTCGAGCTTTCTAAAAGAGTGGGACTTTCTCCGACGCCTTGCCTTGAGCGTGTGCGCCGTCTGGAAAGACAAGGTTTTATTCAGGGTTACACTGCGTTGTTAAACCCACATTATCTTGATGCATCACTTCTGGTCTTTGTTGAGATTACTCTGAATCGTGGTGCGCCGGATGTGTTTGAACAATTTAACACCGCAGTGCAAAAACTTGAAGAAATTCAAGAGTGTCATCTAGTATCCGGTGATTTTGACTATCTGTTGAAAACACGCGTACCGGATATGTCAGCGTATCGTAAACTCCTTGGGGAAACCCTGTTGCGCTTGCCTGGCGTAAATGACACGCGTACGTACGTGGTAATGGAAGAAGTCAAGCAGAGTAATCGTCTGGTCATTAAGACACGCTAACACGGAACAGGTGCAAAATCGGCGTATTTTGATTACACTCCTGTTAATCCATACAGCAACAGTGCCGGGGAAACCCGGTGCTGTTGTCCGTTTTAGCATCGGGCAGGAAAAGCCTGTAACCTGGAGAGCCTTTCTTGAGCCAGGAATACACTGAAGACAAAGAAGTCACATTGACTAAGTTAAGCAGCGGGCGCCGTCTTCTGGAGGCGTTGCTCATTCTTATTGCGCTTTTTGCCGTCTGGCTGATGGCGGCTTTACTCAGTTTCAACCCTTCTGATCCCAGTTGGTCGCAGACCGCCTGGCATGAGCCTATCCATAATCTGGGCGGCGCTCCAGGTGCATGGCTGGCAGACACACTATTCTTTATTTTTGGTGTGATGGCCTACACCATCCCTGTCATTATCGTTGGCGGTTGCTGGTTTGCATGGCGGCATCAGAGTAGTGACGAATATATAGACTACTTTGCTGTATCGTTGCGCATTATAGGTGTGTTGGCCTTAATCCTGACGTCTTGCGGACTTGCAGCAATTAATGCTGATGACATCTGGTATTTTGCCTCCGGTGGTGTGATAGGCAGTTTACTGAGCACCACTTTGAAACCGTTACTGCATAGTAGTGGCGGGACAATCGCATTACTTTGTGTCTGGGCTGCTGGTCTGACGTTATTCACCGGCTGGTCGTGGGTGACTATTGCTGAAAAACTTGGCGGCTGGATATTAAACTTACTCACTTTCGCCAGTAATCGTACCCGTCGTGACGATACCTGGGTCGATGAGGATGAATACGAAGACGACGAAGAATATGAAGATGAAAATCACGGCAAGAAGCATGAATCACGTCGTGCCCGTATTCTTCGTGGTGCATTAGCGCGGCGTAAACGTCTGGCTGATAAATTTATCAACCCGGTTGGACGCCATACTGATGCTGCATTGTTCTCCGGTAAACGGATGGATGATGAAGAAGAAATCACTTATACAGCACGTGGCATAGCAGCTGATCCTGATGATGTGCTCTTTTCTGGCAATCGCGCCACACAACCAGAATATGACGAATACGATCCGTTATTAAATGGTACCCCCATTACTGAACCTGTTGCGCAAGCAGCAGCTGCAACCACTGCAACACAAAGTTTGGCCGCTTCTGTCGAGCCGACTAACCAAATTCCACCCGTTACTGCCACTGGTATTTCACCAGCGCAACCAGGCATTGACTGGCAACCGGTACCAGGATCGCAAACGGGCGAACCGGTGATAGCGACTGCGCCTGACGGTTATCCGCAGCAGCCACAATATGCGCAACCTGCAGTGCACTATAATGAGCCGCCACAGCCCACTGCACCTGTTCAGCAGCCTTTTTATGCGTCCGCCCCCGAACAATCAGTGGCTGAAAATAACTGGCAGGCGGAACCACAAAAATCCGCTTATGCTCCGCATTCAACATATCAGGCAGAGCAAACCTCGCAGGTCGAGCAAAATTATCAGCCTGATGTTGGGCACGTGGCACCACATCCCGATGTAGGGCTTCAGCCTACTAGTGATGAAACAAAACCTTCACGTCCTCCTCTTTACTATTTTGAAGAAGTGGAAGAGAAACGAGCGCGTGAACGAGAGCAACTTGCGGCCTGGTATCAGCCAATTCCTGAACCAGTAAAAGAACCGCAACCGATTAAATCAGCTTCTGTTGCACCTGTGTCATCTTCTGTACTGCCCGTGGAACCTGCAGTTGCGGTCACTTCTCTGGCATCTGGCGTGAAAAAAGCCACGCTGGCGACAGGGGAGGCGGCAACCGTTGCAGCACCCATTTTCAGTCTTGCAAACAGTGGAGCTCCGCGTCCACAGGTTAAAGAAGGGATTGGCCCACAACTACCTCGACCGAAGCGCGTGCGCGTGCCGACAAGGCGTGAGCTGGCATCCTATGGTATTAAACTACCATCACAAAGAGCTGCCGAAGAAAAAGCTCGCGAAGCACAGCGTCGACAGTACGAAGGCAATGAGCAATATAGCGATGACGAAATCGATGCTATGCAGCAGGATGAGTTGGCTCGTCAGTTCGCACAAACGCAACAGCAACGCTATGGCGAACAATACCAACATGATTCTGCTGATAATCAACAAGATGAAGACGTAGCAGCAGAGGCCGAACTGGCTCGCCAGTTTGCTCAAACCCAGCAGCAACGATACTCCGGAGAACAACCCGCCGGAGCGAATCCGTTTACACTTGATGATTTTGAGTTTTCACCAATGAAAGTAATGCTGGATGATGGTCCACATGAGCCATTATTCACGCCGAGCGTAGAGCCAGAACCTGTAGCGCCGCAACAGCAGTACCAGCAGCCACAGCAACCTGTAGCGCAGCAGCAGCAGTACCAACAGCCACAGCAACCTGTAGCGCCGCAACAGCAGTACCAGCAGCCACAGCAACCTGTAGCGCCGCAACAGCAGTACCAGCAGCCACAGCAACCTGTAGCGCCGCAGCAGCAGTACCAGCAGCCACAGCAACTTGTAGCGCCGCAGCAGCAGTATCAACAACCGCAGCAGTCTGTATCACAGCCTCAGGATACACTGCTTCACCCACTATTAATGCGTAATGGTGATAACCGCCCATTGCAAAAACCGACCACACCTTTGCCGTCATTGGATCTTCTGACGCCTCCACCGAGTGAAGTGGAACCTGTTGATACCTTTGCACTGGAGCAGATGGCTCGTCTGGTAGAAGCTCGTCTGGCGGACTTCCGCATTAAAGCCGAGGTGGTGAATTATTCGCCAGGTCCGGTAATTACCCGTTTTGAGCTGAATCTTGCGCCGGGTGTAAAAGCTGCACGTATTTCTAACTTGTCTCGCGATCTTGCCCGTTCATTGTCAACAGTGGCGGTTCGTGTAGTTGAAGTTATTCCAGGCAAACCTTATGTAGGCCTCGAGTTGCCGAATAAGAAACGCCAGACCGTTTATCTGCGTGAAGTGCTGGATAATGCGAAGTTTCTTGATAATCCATCGCCACTGACAGTTGTGTTAGGTAAAGATATCGCTGGTGAGCCGGTTGTTGCTGACCTGGCCAAAATGCCCCATTTGCTGGTAGCTGGTACAACAGGCTCCGGTAAGTCTGTGGGAGTGAACGCCATGATCCTCAGTATGTTGTATAAAGCGCAACCAGAGGATGTCCGTTTCATTATGATTGACCCGAAAATGCTGGAGCTTTCGGTTTATGAAGGTATCCCTCATTTATTAACAGAAGTGGTCACCGATATGAAAGACGCCGCCAATGCTTTACGCTGGTGCGTTAATGAAATGGAGAAACGCTATAAACGCATGTCTGCGCTGGGTGTTCGTAACCTTGCTGGCTACAACGAGAAGATTGCAGAAGCCGCTCAAATGGGGCGTCCAATCCCGGATCCATTCTGGAAACCCGGTGACAGCATGGATGTTGAGCATCCGGTACTGACAAAAGAACCGTATATTGTTGTGCTGGTTGATGAATTTGCCGATCTGATGATGACGGTGGGTAAAAAAGTTGAAGAACTTATTGCACGGTTGGCCCAAAAAGCGCGTGCTGCCGGTATCCACCTTGTTCTGGCAACCCAACGTCCGTCAGTTGATGTAATTACCGGATTGATTAAAGCCAACATTCCGACCCGAATTGCCTTTACCGTTTCCAGTAAGATCGACTCAAGAACTATCCTCGATCAAGCTGGCGCAGAATCATTATTGGGAATGGGCGATATGCTCTACTCGGGGCCTAACTCAACCATACCGGTGCGTGTCCATGGTGCTTTTGTTCGTGATCAGGAAGTTCATGCCGTGGTGCAAGACTGGAAAGCACGTGGTCGCCCACAGTATGTTGATGGCATCACCTCCGACAGTGAAAGCGAAGGTGGCGCGGGTGGTTTCGATGGCGCTGAAGAACTGGATCCGTTGTTCGATCAGGCAGTGCAGTTTGTCACTGAAAAACGCAAAGCGTCAATTTCAGGTGTACAGCGTCAGTTCCGCATTGGTTATAACCGTGCGGCGCGTATTATCGAACAGATGGAAGCGCAGGGGATTGTCAGCGAACAGGGGCACAACGGTAATCGTGAAGTGCTGGCCCCACCGCCGTTTGACTAATTAATGCATCGTAGGCCGGATAAGGCGCGATAGCGTCGCATCCGGCACTCTGGTAACTGAAAATTCAGTATTTTCTTCTTTCCTCAAGCTGATTATTAGCCTGGAATAGAGAGTAGAGGGAGCTCCCGGTCGGGAGTGACGTAATTTGAGGAATAATGATGAAAAAAATTGCCATCACCTGTGCATTACTCTCAAGCTTAGTAGCAAGCAGCGTTTGGGCTGATGCCGCAAGCGATCTGAAAAGCCGTCTGGATAAAGTCAGCAGCTTCCACGCCAGTTTCACACAAAAAGTAACTGACGGTAGCGGCGCGGCGGTGCAGGAAGGTCAGGGCGATCTGTGGGTGAAACGTCCAAATTTATTCAACTGGCATATGACTCAACCTGATGAAAGCATTCTGGTTTCTGACGGTAAAACACTGTGGTTCTATAACCCGTTCGTTGAGCAAGCTACGGCAACCTGGCTGAAAGATGCCACCGGTAATACGCCGTTTATGCTGATTGCCCGCAACCAGTCCAGCGACTGGCAGCAGTACAATATCAAACAGAATGGCGATGACTTTGTCCTGACGCCGAAAGCCAGCAATGGCAATCTGAAGCAGTTCACCATTAACGTGGGACGTGATGGCACAATCCATCAGTTTAGCGCGGTGGAGCAGGACGATCAGCGCAGCAGTTATCAACTGAAATCTCAGCAAAATGGGGCTGTGGATGCAGCGAAATTTACCTTCACCCCGCCGCAAGGCGTCACGGTAGATGATCAACGTAAGTAGAGGCACCTGAGTGAGCAATCTGTCGCTCGATTTTTCGGATAATACTTTTCAACCTCTGGCCGCGCGTATGCGGCCAGAAAATTTAGCACAGTATATCGGCCAGCAACATTTGCTGGCCGCGGGGAAGCCGTTGCCGCGCGCTATCGAAGCCGGGCATTTGCATTCTATGATCCTCTGGGGGCCGCCGGGTACTGGCAAAACAACCCTCGCTGAAGTGATTGCCCGCTATGCGAACGCTGATGTGGAACGTATTTCTGCCGTTACCTCTGGCGTGAAAGAGATTCGCGAGGCGATCGAGCGCGCTCGGCAAAACCGCAATGCTGGTCGCCGCACTATTCTTTTTGTTGACGAAGTTCACCGTTTCAACAAAAGCCAGCAGGATGCATTCCTGCCACATATTGAAGACGGTACCATCACTTTTATTGGCGCAACCACTGAAAACCCGTCGTTTGAACTTAACTCGGCACTGCTTTCCCGTGCCCGTGTCTATCTGCTGAAATCCTTGAGTACAGAGGATATTGAGCAAGTACTAACTCAGGCCATGGAAGACAAAACCCGTGGCTATGGTGGTCAGGATATTGTTCTGCCAGATGAAACACGACGCGCCATTGCTGAACTGGTGAATGGCGACGCGCGCCGGGCGTTGAATACGCTGGAAATGATGGCGGATATGGCCGAAGTCGATGATAGCGGTAAGCGGGTCCTCAAGCCTGAATTACTGACCGAAATCGCCGGTGAACGTAGCGCCCGCTTTGATAACAAAGGCGATCGCTTTTACGATCTCATTTCCGCACTGCATAAGTCGGTACGTGGTAGCGCACCCGATGCAGCGCTGTATTGGTATGCGCGAATTATTACCGCCGGTGGCGATCCGTTATATGTCGCGCGTCGCTGTCTGGCGATAGCGTCGGAAGATGTGGGTAATGCTGACCCACGAGCGATGCAGGTGGCAATTGCGGCCTGGGATTGCTTTACGCGAGTTGGTCCGGCGGAAGGTGAACGCGCCATTGCTCAGGCGATTGTTTACCTGGCCTGCGCGCCAAAAAGCAACGCTGTCTACACTGCGTTTAAAGCCGCGCTGGCCGATGCTCGCGAACGTCCGGATTATGACGTACCGGTTCATTTGCGCAATGCGCCGACCAAACTGATGAAGGAAATGGGCTACGGTCAGGAATATCGTTATGCTCATGATGAAGCAAACGCTTATGCTGCCGGTGAGGTTTACTTCCCGCCGGAAATAGCACAAACACGCTATTATTTCCCTACAAACAGGGGCCTTGAAGGCAAGATTGGCGAAAAGCTCGCCTGGCTGGCTGAACAGGATCAAAATAGCCCCATAAAACGCTACCGTTAATGTTATCGTTGCGGTAATGTTGTTACTGTTTCTCTGTGGCCGCAGGCTGTGGCCACATCTCCCATTTAATTCGATAAGCACAGGATAAGCATGCTCGATCCCAATCTGCTGCGTAATGAGCCAGACGCAGTCGCTGAAAAACTGGCACGCCGGGGCTTTAAGCTGGATGTAGATAAGTTGGGCGCTCTTGAGGAGCGTCGTAAAGTATTGCAGGTCAAAACGGAAAACCTGCAAGCGGAGCGTAACTCCCGATCGAAATCCATTGGCCAGGCGAAAGCGCGGGGGGAAGATATCGAGCCTTTACGTCTGGAAGTGAACAAACTGGGCGAAGAGCTGGATGCAGCAAAAGCCGAGCTGGATGCTTTACAGGCTGAAATTCGCGATATCGCGCTGACAATCCCTAACCTGCCTGCAGATGAAGTGCCGGTAGGTAAAGATGAAAATGACAACGTTGAAGTCAGCCGCTGGGGTACCCCGCGTGAGTTTGACTTCGAAGTTCGTGACCACGTGACGCTGGGTGAAATGCACTCTGGCCTGGACTTTGCAGCCGCAGTTAAGCTGACCGGTTCGCGCTTTGTGGTGATGAAAGGGCAGATTGCTCGTATGCACCGCGCACTGGCGCAGTTTATGCTAGATCTGCATACCGAACAGCACGGTTATAGTGAAAACTATGTTCCGTATCTGGTTAACCAGGACACGCTGTACGGTACAGGGCAGTTGCCGAAGTTTGCTGGCGATCTGTTCCATACTCGTCCGCTGGAAGAAGAAGCAGATACCAGTAACTACGCACTGATCCCAACGGCAGAAGTTCCGCTGACTAACCTGGTACGCGGTGAAATCATTGATGAAGATGATCTGCCAATTAAGATGACCGCCCACACCCCATGCTTCCGTTCTGAAGCCGGTTCATATGGTCGTGACACCCGTGGTCTGATCCGTATGCACCAGTTCGACAAAGTTGAAATGGTGCAGATCGTTCGCCCGGAAGACTCAATGGCGGCGCTGGAAGAGATGACCGGTCATGCGGAAAAAGTCCTGCAGTTGCTGGGCCTGCCGTACCGTAAAATCATTCTTTGCACCGGCGACATGGGCTTTGGCGCTTGCAAAACTTACGACCTGGAAGTATGGATCCCGGCACAGAACACCTACCGCGAGATCTCTTCCTGCTCCAACGTTTGGGATTTCCAGGCGCGTCGTATGCAGGCACGTTGCCGTAGCAAGTCGGACAAGAAAACCCGTCTGGTTCATACCCTGAACGGTTCTGGTCTGGCTGTTGGTCGTACGCTGGTTGCGGTAATGGAAAACTATCAGCAGGCTGATGGTCGTATCGAAGTACCGGAAGTTTTACGCCCGTACATGAACGGCCTTGAATATATCGGTTAATTAACAGCTAACGCTGATCTGAAAGCTGGTTACTTGCAAGGAAGTAACCAGCTTTTTTTATTTCTGTTTCGTTAAGGTGTCGTAACTCGTCATCAGATTACGATAGTCAGGAATATGATTTGAGAACAGTGTCGCCAGCCCCTCAATATCGTTTCTCCAGTCGCGGTGCAACTCGCAGGCGACGCCAAACCATGTCATTAATTGCGCTCCTGCTTGCGACATACGATCCCATGCCGAATGGCGTGTGATCTCGTTAAATGTGCCTGAAGCATCGGTCACCACGAAGACATCAAAACCTTCTTCTATGGCTGAAAGTGCCGGGAAAGCAACACATACTTCAGTTACTACACCTGCAATGATCAACTGCTTTTTACCCGTAGCTTTTACGGCTTTGACAAAATCTTCATTATCCCAGGCATTGATATTGCCAGGACGGGCAATATAAGGCGCATCCGGGAACTGTGCCTTAAGTTCGGGAACCAGTGGACCATTGGGACCTGTTTCGAAACTGGTAGTGAGAATGGTGGGGAGTTTGAAATATTTTGCTAAATCGCCTAATGCCAGAACATTATTTTTGAATTTGTCAGGCTCAATATCCCTGACAAGTGACAATAATCCAGCTTGATGATCAACTAATAGTACCGCAGCGTCATTTTTATCGAGACGAACATAGGGCCTGGTCATTCATTTCTCCTGTAAGAGTTTGCCTGTCACCTGAAATATTTCAGGTGACTTGTTTTCATCAAAAAGCATAGACGGGAAAATAGGTGTTGCTGCCTCGATGAAATTTTTCGACTGTACGAAACGTAAGGACGTTGAGATAGATCAAATAAAACAATTACCTGAATTCATAGTTACCATGACTTTTTGTTTTAAGAATCAGAATTACAAATCGAAACCGTAAAAAATGCGCTTTGCTAATATTTCGATGATTGACATTGGTTTTAGCAGTGGCATGATGCGCATGAAATTTGAAATTCCTCACGGTTTTTATCCATGTCTATCTATACCCGGCCTGTCATGCTTTTGCTGTCTGGCCTGCTTTTGTTGACCCTGGCGATAGCGGTATTGAACACGCTTGTACCGCTATGGCTTGCTCATGAACATCTACCGACATGGCAGGTTGGTATGGTCAGCTCATCTTATTTCACTGGTAATCTGGTGGGCACATTGTTGACAGGGTATTTGATCAAACGCCTCGGATTTAACCGTAGTTACTACCTTGCATCTTTGGTTTTTGCTGCGGGATGTCTGGGCCTGGGCTTAATGATTGGCTTCTGGAGTTGGATGGCCTGGCGTTTTGTTGCGGGCGTTGGTTGTGCCATGATTTGGGTGGTGGTTGAAAGCGCTCTGATGTGCAGTGGTACATCGCGCAATCGTGGCCGTCTGCTCGCTGCATATATGATGATCTATTATGTGGGAACGTTTCTGGGGCAGTTGCTGGTTAGTAAAGTTTCTACCGAACTAATGAATGTTTTGCCCTGGGTTACAGCTCTGATTCTGGCTGGAATTCTGCCTCTGTTATTTACTCGTATCCTGAGTCAGCAAACTGAATCTCGGAAAACAACATCTATTACCTCAATGCTGAAACTACGCCAGGCGCGATTAGGTGTTAATGGCTGTATTATTTCCGGCATAGTGCTTGGCTCTTTATACGGGTTGATGCCACTTTATCTGAACCATCAGGGAATTAGTAATTCCAACATTGGTTTTTGGATGGCGGTGTTAGTGAGTGCTGGAATTGTAGGACAGTGGCCAATTGGTCGCCTGGCTGATAAATTTGGCCGGTTGTTAGTTTTGCGTGTTCAGATTTTTGTGGTGATTTTGGGAAGCATTGCCATGCTTACACATACAGCAATGGCTCCTGCATTATTTATCCTCGGCGCTGCTGGGTTTACACTTTACCCTGTCGCTATGGCCTGGTCTTGCGAAAAAGTTTCGCAAGACCAATTAGTTGCTATGAATCAGGCATTGCTTTT
Organism: Escherichia sp. GZ89; assembly: GCF_019366485.1. NCBI lineage: Bacteria > Pseudomonadati > Pseudomonadota > Gammaproteobacteria > Enterobacterales > Enterobacteriaceae > Escherichia > Escherichia sp. GZ89. The sequence goes on from NZ_JAEOHX010000001.1 coordinate 27,743, forward strand.
GAGTTACACAATCGGCAGTTTGCTGGGGCCGTCATTTACCGCGATGTTAATGCAGCATTATTCCGATAATCTGTTATTTATTATGATTGCCAGCGTATCATTTATTTACCTGCTCATGTTACTTCGTAATGCCAGACATACCTCAAATCCTGTGGCACACGTGTAAGGTTAATCTGACAGAGTATGATCATGATTTTTCATACTCTGTATATGTATTTTCTCTTCGTAACTTGATTTATCTGAAGTTTTTTCTCTAAGAAATAAATTGTGCAGTAGGTTATATTTTTGCATTTCACTATTTCCGTCTCTTTCTTTTATCGCGCATAATCCCCGGATTTTCCAATAGCATTCAATTTTTAGCGAAGGATTGTTTATGGCGCGTAATGGGCAGGAAAAACAGTTGCGATGGTACAATATTGCATTGATGTCATTTATTACAGTCTGGGGATTTGGCAATGTTGTTAATAATTATGCAAACCAGGGATTAGTGGTAGTTTTCTCATGGTTGTTTATATTTATCCTTTATTTTACTCCGTATGCTCTTATTGTCGGACAACTGGGTTCAACGTTTAAAGATGGGAAGGGCGGAGTTAGCACCTGGATTAAGCATACTATGGGGCCAGGACTGGCTTATCTTGCCGCATGGACCTATTGGGTGGTGCATATTCCTTACCTGGCACAAAAACCTCAAACAATTCTGATTGCTCTTGGTTGGGCCGTGAAAGGTGACGGTTCACTAATTAAAGAATACTCGGTGGTAGTATTACAGGGGCTAACATTGGTATTGTTTGTCTTCTTTATGTGGGTCGCATCGCGCGGTATGAAATCGCTGAAAACCGTCGGTTCGATTGCGGGAATCGCGATGTTTGTAATGTCGCTGTTATATGTGGCGATGGCAGTAGCTGCACCGGCTATAACTGAAGTTCATATTGCGACCACTAATATTACCTCGGAAACGTTTATTCCTCATATAGATTTCACCTACATAACGACTATTTCGATGTTAGTTTTTGCAGTGGGCGGTGCTGAGAAGATTTCTCCTTACGTTAATCAAACGTGTAATCCGGGAAAAGAGTTTCCAAAAGGGATGCTATGTTTAGCAGCAATGGTTGCGGTGTGTGCAATTCTGGGATCGCTGGCGATGGGGATGATGTTTGACTCGCGGCATATTCCGGATGATTTAATGACCAATGGGCAGTATTATGCCTTCCAGAAATTGGGAGAGTATTACAATATGGGTAATTCCTTAATGGTCATTTACGCCATTGCCAATACCCTTGGGCATGTTGCTGCACTGGTATTCTCAATTGATGCGCCACTGAAAGTCTTACTAGGGGATGCAGACAGGAAATATATTCCTGCAAGATTGTGCCGTACAAATGATTCAGGAACACCAGTTAACGGGTATATTTTGACGCTGGTGTTAGTGGCGATCCTGATAATGCTGCCAACGCTGGGTATTGGTGATATGAATAATCTCTACAAATGGTTGTTGAATCTTAACTCGGTAGTGATGCCACTGCGTTATTTGTGGGTGTTTGTTGCATTTATTGCAGTCGTTCGCCTGGCGCAGAAATATAAACCAGAGTATGTCTTTATTCGTAATAGATGGCTGGCGATGACCGTCGGGATTTGGTGTTTTGCCTTTACCGCTTTTGCCTGTTTGACGGGGATCTTCCCGAAAATGGAAGCCTTCACTACCGAGTGGACTTTCCAGCTGGCGCTGAACATTGCAACACCGTTTGTGCTGGTAGGATTAGGGCTGATATTCCCGTTGTTGGCGCGTAAAGCGAATAGTGAATAATCGTTGTGGTCAGTTCTGCTAAGTCGGGCAGAGCTGACCCGTTTTTACATAATCGAGAAATGCACGCAAGCCGCAGGACATATACTGGCGGTTTGGGTAATAGATCTGGAAGCTATGCTGTAAGGGCGCAAGAAATAGAGCCCTGAATTATTTATGCAGTGCGGAATAACAAAGCGGCGACTCAATAAAGTTGCCGCTTTACCGGGAAATTAGAACATTACCTTATGGCCATATTGCTCAAGAATGCCTTTCACGCGTTCCATGGTCTCTTTTTTCGGTGGTTTCACGCCGTCGAGTTTGTACTCTTCACCCATTGCCACCCATTTGTGTTTGCCCAGCTCGTGGTAGGGGAGAAGCTCGATTTTCTCGACGTTGCCCATATCGCGGGTAAATTCACCCAGACGATGGGCAGAATCATCATCATCAGACCAGCCAGGGACAACAACGTAGCGGATCCAAACCTTCACATTTTTGTTCGCCAGATATTTGGCGAACTCCAGCGTGCGGTGGTTGGAAACTCCAACCAGATTTTGGTGGATCTCGTCGTTCATCTGTTTGAGATCGAGCATCACCAGGTCGGTTACTTCCAGCAGTTCATCAATCACCGGATCGTAACGACGAACAAAACCGTTGGTGTCCAGACAGGTATGAATACCTTCTTTTTTGCAGGCGCGGAACCAGTCACGAACAAACTCGGCTTGCAGGATTGCCTCGCCGCCGGACGCGGTAACACCACCGCCAGATGCATTCATAAAGTGGCGATAGGTCACCACCTCTTTCATTAAATCTTCAACGGTAACTTCTTTACCACCATGCGTGTCCCAAGTGTCGCGGTTATGACAATACAGGCAGCGCATCAGGCAGCCCTGGAAAAAAGTAATAAAGCGAATACCTGGGCCGTCTACGGTTCCACAGGATTCAAAGGAGTGAATGCGACCAATAACTGACTTGGTAGCCCCCGCCGTAGCGGTATTTTCTGTTGTATTACAATTAGTTAAATTACTCATATCGCTTCAATTGGCTCTAGTTAACTCTGGTTTATGGACGCATTATGGACATTCCTGACACCGGGTTAAGAGTCACTGCATCTTGTAAGAAATCCGGTGCAAAGTGTGCGTAGGTCATAGTTTGCTGAATGTTAGAATGACCCAGGATGCGCTGCAATGTGATTATGTTACCTCCATTCATTATAAAATGTGTGGCAAATGTATGCCTCAAAACATGCACTGCCTGTCCGTCAGGTAAATCGGGTTTTACTTCCCTGAGAGCGTTACGCACTTTGTAGTAACTGGCATTAAAAAGCCTGCCTGAATTTTTGGTCTTGATCCGTTTAATCAGGTCCTGCGAAACGGGAATTGTCCTGCGCTTTCCGTTTTTAGTTTTCATAAACGTAACCATCTGGTTAATGATGTGTTCAGCTTTTAAATTAGACACTTCACTCCAGCGTCCACCAGTAGAAAGGCAGACCAGAGTCGCATTTAATTCATCACCATCAAGCATGGATAACAGCCGCGTAATCTCTTCACTGGACAAAAAAGCCATTTCTGTAACAGCTTCACGTAACCGCTTAACCTCACGGAACGGGTTGTGAGAGTGGTATTCACCGGCGTCAATTAACTTGGTGAACATCCCGCTCATTATTGCCAGATGCCGATTTACGCTGGCTGGTTTTAGACCATCGTTCATCATTACAACGCGATAATCAGTTATCGTTTTCTTTGTTAGCTGGTCAGCTCTGGACACTCCCATTTCTGCAAATTTGGCGATTATTGTCGTTAAACGCCCCCGTTCAATATCTCCACGCTCATGTGATTTTCCGTGATATATCCACCATCTGCCTAACAACTCTGTAAGAGTTCGGCGGTCGGCTGGTTTCTCCAGCCACTCTTTGTTGTGGTAGTTAACCAGTACATGACGTTCGAATGCTTGAGCTTCACCTTTAGTTTTAAATTTCCGCCTGATACGTTTTCCATCTGCACCCTGCGGTCTGACGTCCACTTCATAACGACCATCATCGAGCTTTTTAATAGACATAAAGCCCTCCGATGACGCTATTTACTTCTACTACTTGAAAATTAATGCAATTTTCTTTCGTACATTTACTACACACATATGCTGAATAAATCGTCAGCCAGTTTTCTGGTCTGAGTGGTGCAAGGTTGTTGAGTCTTGCCCAATGTGTGCGAGAGCCGGGGCTATTTGTCCAGCTGCTGGATCTGTTTCATCAAACATGAACCAGTCACGATACTTGCGAAAGCGTGGATGCTTAAACAGCTTCATACCTGCTTCCATAGGCATTTTTGATTTTCCTGATTCATATCCATGATATGTGTAGTAATTAATTCCAATTAATTCAGCAAGTTCCTTAGTTTTAAGGCGTTCGGATTCACGGATGAGCTTTAGTTTTTCACTTTGTTCACTTGACATAATTTTGCTAATCTCCAATTATATTGTTACTTGGCAATTTGTGATTCACTCAAAAAGGCTCTAGATGGCTCCAGTTGGTGAATCACAAATCTTATGGAGGATAGCAAAGTGACGACAAATGTAGAAATTTCTTGTCCAACTAGCGATGAGGCAAGTTTCGAAAATGAAGCCAAACGTAAAAGCATTCAGATTTCAGAGCGCCCATCTGATTTGCTGTCGAAAGAAGGTTTTGCTCTTTACATCGGTAAGACACCACGCGCGGTGGCTGAAATGGCTAAAGCAGGAAAGCTGCCAGCCTTCTACATGACAGACCCATTAAAACCAAGAGGGAAAGCTGAATTATGGATTAATCGCCGTGAGTGGGACAAGTACGCAGCCCAACTGGTTGATGAAGCTCCGACAGAATGGCATGACTGGAAAAATCGCATTAGTTACAGCAAATCAAGACATGGCCGTGCGGCTTAAGGTGGAAAGGATGAACGAGCCTCGTTGTATTGCTCAGTTACTGCGTAACGAAAGCCCCAGGGCGATTGACTTCACCATCACCCACGGTAAGGGGCGTAAGGGAATCATTATCCGCACCAAAAAACAGAGTCCGTTAAAAAAGGCTCTGACCTTTCTGAAAAGCCGGAGGGTCTGGAAATGACAGTGATGACGCTCAATCTCGTTGAAAAACAGCCAGCAGCTATGCGCCGGATAATTGGTAAGCATCTGGCCGTCCCTCGCTGGCAGGATACATGTGATTATTATAATCAGATGATGGAGCGCGAACGGTTAACGGTTTGCTTCCATGCTCAGTTAAAACAGCGTCACGCAACGATGCGTTTTGAAGAAATGAACGACGTCGAACGTGAACGACTGGTATGTGCAATTGATGAATTGCGTGGGGCATTCTCAAAACGCCGTCAGGTTGGCGCGAGTGAGTATGCATATATTAGTTTTTTAACAGTCAGTCAGCGTCGCACTTTATTTATGCACGCACGACTGACAGAAAAAGAATTTAACCAGCCATACTGGCGAATTAATGAAGAATCATGTTACTGGCGTGATGCTTTATTCCGTGCATTACGTGAATTATTCAGCCTGTTTGAGTATGCACCGACAATTCTGACGTCGGTAAAACCAGAGCAATATCTGCATTAAATAATTAACCAGAGTTTTTAACGCACTTAATCGTGCGGGGATTCTTTTTGCCTGGAGAAAGTCATGCATACAGTTTCTGAAAATCAGTGCGGTAAATACGCATTAATGCTGCAACAGGCCAGAACCGAAGCACAGGCCGATGCAGCAACGCGCTTTTCGTCTCATCTTGATGCCATGATTCGCCACATCACAAAGGCGGAGTTATCCCGCGTGGAGATAGTCGAGTTGCTCAGTCAGGAGTCTGCCAAATTCCATAATCTAGGACTCAATAAATAACAGGAAAGTTGGAGATGACAAATACAAAATGGTTCAGGAAACGCTTAACAGATTATCAACTTTCATTACTTAAAAAATTAGATGACAAGACTCCACTACATCCTTCAAGCGATGTCTTCCGCTCCTGTCCTAGTCGTGTGGAAAAAGCATTTATAGCAATGGGGAAATGGGGGCTTGTGACCAAATCAAGAGAAGGTTTCTGTATTACCGATAATGGCCGGGAAATGATTGATTCTGCGGAGAGGGCATATAGCGAATGAAAAATATATTGCTTAATAACTGGCTGAAGATTTCAGTTATGAAAAATGGTGATTTGTCGCTAGCTGATATTAAACGCGATAAAAACACTGGGGATATGGTGGAATCAACTATAGCCATTTATGCGGATAAATTAAATCTCCTGTCTGATGTGGTCAATTTACTTGTTAAACGCGCTGTATTTCACAAGCAAATTTCCTCCGTGGATGAACTGACGAAATTAACGACAGAAATCGCCAGCTATTGCGCTGATGAATTTAAAAAACTGAACGACAAAAGGAACTGGTAATGCCGGACAACGTAGATTTTATTCAGGAACAACAGGCTGAATTACTGGAGCGCCAGATTAACGCGGCAAGGGTAAAACATTGCGGTGCTTCTGCGCTGGTTTGCGAAGAGTGTGACGCGCCAATACCTGCTGCCCGTCGTGCGGCTTATCCGTCAGCCACGCGTTGTGTTTCCTGTCAGTCAGTCTTTGAAGCAAAAAACAAACATTACCGGAGAACGGCATGAGTATTCGTATTGAAATTGGCGAACGTTATGTCGTTACCAGTGACAGCTTTCAGTTTATTCTCCACGAGAAAAAGAGAGCGGAAAGCGGTAAAAACGCCGGTCAGGAATGGCTGGCGGTGGTTGGTTATTACCCGAAATTAAGCCAGCTCGTTTCCGGCCTGATGCATCACGATATTCTGACCGGAAGCGCAAAATCTTTTGCCGATTTAAACGCGCAGGTTGAGCAACTCAGCAAGCGTTGTTCAGAGGCGTTCTCCAGAGGAGCGTCTGAATGATTACTGATGCACGTTGCCATACTGAAAATACCATCAATGTTATTTTTGTTTCAGGTGGAAAGGACAGCCTTGCTCAGTGGCTTGTCGCTATTGAAGAAAATGTACCCATATTGCCGGTTTTTGCTGATACGGGACATGAACATCCACAGACAATGAAATATCTGGATTATCTGGAAAAACGGCTTGGCCCAATTAAAAGAGTCAGAGCTGATTTTTCCTGCCGGATTGAATCAAAGCGCAAGTTTATCCAGACCAAATGGCCTGATTTGTTGGTTAACGATTGTGGAATGTCGGAAGAAGAAGCACGCCAGCGCATCAGTTGTGCGCTGGAAATTCTCAAACCAACGGGTATCCCGTTTCTTGATTTGTGTCTGTGGAAGGGGCGTTTCCCATCAACCAAAGCCAGATTTTGCACATTTGAACTGAAACATGAGCCCGTGCGTTCTCAGGTAATATTGCCTTTACTCAATGAATTTGAGGAAGTGATTAGCTGGCAGGGAGTGCGTGCTCAGGAATCGCCATCACGCGCTGCTTTACCTGTCTGGGAAGAGGATGCAGACAACACCCCCGGATTGCATGTATATCGCCCGATTTTGCACTGGAAGCATGAAGATGTATTTGCAATAGCCAGAAGACATGACATTAAGCCAAATCCGTTATATCAGCAGGGGTGTGGCCGTGTTGGTTGTATGCCATGTATTCATGTCCGTAAATCTGAACTGGCAGAAATTTTTCGCCGGTGGCCGGAGGAAATAAAACGGGTTGCTGAATGGGAACGACTGGTTGCGTCGTGCTCCCGTCGGGGAAATTCCACTTTTTTCCCATCCACACATGATCCGCTACGCGCAGAACGTCGTATTGAGATTGTAACAGTCGAGGCATACGGAATAGAAACCTACCATGACTGGACAATGACAACGCGTGGGGGTACTCAGTTTGATTTACTGGCTTCGGCGAATGATAAAGCCGTTTGCAGTAGTGTCTATGCCGGTGTATGTGAATGAGTCATTCTTTCCAGGAGCAATACACCGGCGTAACTACGTCAGCATTTGCCGCAGGCACCGGTAAGGCGTTTACCGGTGCTTATGCATGGAACGCGCCACGCGAGGCTGTCGGGCGCGAAAGACCCCTTACACGTGACGAGATGCGTCAGGTGCAAGGTGTTTTATCCACGATTAACCGCCTGCCTTACTTTTTGCGCTCGCTGTTTACTTCACGCTATGACTACATCCGGCACAATAAAAGCCCGGTGCACGGGTTTTATTTCCTCACATCCACTTTTCAGCGTCGTTTATGGCCGCGCATTGAGCGTGTGAATCAGCGCCATGAAATGAACACCGACGCGTCGTTACTGTTTCTGGCAGAGCGTGACCACTATGCGCGCCTGCCGGGAATGAATGACAAGGAGCTGAAAAAGTTTGCTGCCCGTATCTCATCGCAGCTTTTCATGATGTATGAGGAACTCAGCGATGCCTGGGTGGATGCGCATGGCGAAAAAGAATCGCTGTTTACGGATGAGGCGCAGGCTCACCTCTATGGTCATGTTGCTGGCGCTGCACGTGCTTTCAATATTTCCCCTCTCTACTGGAAAAAATACCGTAAAGGGCAGATGACCACGAGGCAGGCATATTCTGCCATTGCCCGTCTGTTTAACGATGAGTGGTGGACTCATCAGCTTAAAGGCCAGCGTATGCGCTGGCATGAAGCGTTACTGATAGCTGTCGGGGAGGTCAATAAAGACCGTTCTCCTTATGCCAGTAAACACGCCATTCGTGATGTGCGTGCGCGCCGCCAGGCAAATCTGGAATTTCTTAAATCGTGTGACCTTGAAAACAGGGAAACCGGCGAGCGCATCGACCTTATCAGTAAGGTGATGGGCAGTATTTCTAATCCTGAAATTCGCCGGATGGAGCTGATGAACACCATTGCCGGTATTGAGCGTTACGCCGCCGCAGAGGGTGATGTGGGGATGTTTATCACGCTGACCGCGCCGTCAAAGTATCACCCGACTCGTCAGGTCAGAAAAGGCGAAAGTAAAACCGTTCAGCTTAATCACGGCTGGAACGATGAGGCATTTAATCCAAAGGATGCGCAGCGTTATCTCTGCCGCATCTGGAGCCTGATGCGCACGGCATTCAAGGATAATGATTTACAGGTCTACGGTTTGCGTGTCGTCGAGCCACACCACGACGGAACGCCGCACTGGCATATGATGCTTTTTTGTAATCCACGCCAGCGTAACCAGATTATCGAAATCATGCGTCGCTATGCGCTCAAAGAGGATGGTGACGAAAGAGGAGCCGCGCGAAACCGTTTTCAGGCAAAGCACCTTAACCGGGGCGGTGCTGCGGGATATATCGCGAAATACATTTCAAAAAATATCGACGGCTATGCACTGGATGGTCAGCTCGATAACGATACCGGCAGACCGCTGAAAGATACTGCGGCGGCTGTTACCGCATGGGCGTCAACGTGGCGCATCCCGCAATTTAAAACGGTTGGCCTGCCGACAATGGGAGCTTACCGTGAGCTACGTAAATTGCCTCGCGGCGTCAGCATTGCTGATGAATTTGACGAACGCGTGGAGGCTGCACGCGCCGCCGCAGACAGTGGCGATTTTGCGCTGTATATCAGCGCGCAGGGTGGGGCAAATGTCCCGCGCGATTGTCAGACTGTCAGGGTCGCCCGTAGCCCGTCGGATGACGTGAACGAGTACGAGGAAGAAGTCGAGAGAGTGGTCGGCATTTACGCGCCGCATCTCGGCGCGCGTCATATTCATATCACCAGAACGACGGACTGGCGCATTGTGCCGAAAGTGCCGGTCGTTGAGCCTTTGACTTTAAAAAGCGGCATCGCCGCGCCTCGGAGTCCTGTCAATAACTGTGGAAAGCTCACCGGTGATGATACTTCGTTACCGGCTCCCACACCTTCTGAACACGCCGCAGCAGTGCTTAATCTGGTTGATGACGGTGTTATCGAATGGAATGACACGGAGGTCGTGAGGGCGCTCAGGGGCGCATTAAAACACGACCTGAGAACACCAAACCGTCAGCAAAGAAACGGAAGCCCGTTAAAACCACATGAAATTGCACCATCGGCCAGATTGACCCGGTCTGAACGATTGCAAATCACCCGTATCCGTGTTGACCTTGCTCAGAACGGTATCAGGCCGCAGCGATGGGAGCTTGAGGCGTTGGCGCGCGGGGCAACAGTAATTTATGAAGGTGAGCGGTTTAGTTATGCTGTAAAAGACGATTGGGTGATGTTTTCTTAAACTGATGGCATCATGATACATTAACAAATCTGAAGCAATACTTTAGTAGTCGTGTATTAATAACTTATAAGGAATTATTATCGATGAGTGCGTTAAGGGATGAAGTATCTATGAAGGTTGCGTTCTCTAATGGCATGATAAACAAATTATGCAAAAGTTTTTTTTATAGTCATGGTAAGGAGCAGCCTTGTATTCAAGTCGGTAAAGCATTAGAAGATTTTGTTTTTTGGCTTGCATATAATGATGAGGAGATTGCAAAATGTGCTAGCAGGTTATTAAAAGCATATGGTCCCCAATTAGGTATAAGTGACCTTCACAATGCGAAAAGATTATTGTTAGGTTTTTGTTCTGAAGCCTTCAATCGCATTGATGCTGATTTTCTGTCGCTTAATCCTGATAAGATTTGTGTTGATGATATTATAACGCAAGTTCATAGAAAAAATCTTAGTGAGATGTTTAAGTATTATATACGTTCACGAATAAAATCCTGTCCATATATTTATAATCTTGGGTGTGCTGGCTTTGATGGGAAGCTTGAGCTTAGAGAAAATTTATTTTTATATGGCCCGGGGCTAGGGGTGGAATTACTTTCTGATATTAAAGACAAAACTGACATCAAGATTCCTGTTGATTTTTATGATGATGAATATATGCGGCATAAACCAATTGGGAAATATTTTCGACAGTCAAAATCCTGCTTGGTGGTGGCATATGCTTCATCAGAGGATAAAGCGGTGAAAATGTTTGATAGTTTGTTTGGAGCTTTATGTCTTGCAGTTGATAATCCTTTTGTGATTAATCGAGTTGCTGTTAATAATCTAGTTGAGTCTTTTGGTGTCGGGAAATATCATGAAAGTGAGTTTCGAGTGAATATTCCGTCTGTATATAATTTAAATATAACGGATTCAGCCTTGGCGATACTTACAAAAATACTTTCATCACCTGATAAAAGGATGTTGTCTGCTCTTTCCTTTATAGCGCACGGGTGGAGGGATGACAAACGTGAAAGGTTTTTGAATCAATTTATAGCATTGGATGCTATGTATGGAACCAATAATGGTAATAAAAATTCAATTATTGGCGGTGTTTGCAGAGATGCGGCGAAAATTATTGATATTGATTCAAAAATAGGAATAATCTATGAGCTTAGGTGTAAGTTTGTTCATGGAGATATTTCATCGTTATCTGATAATGATGGCTATCGAAAGTTTATTGATAGCTATGGCGTGGACCCTATTGTTTCTCTTTTTGAAATTCTTAAAGAATGCGTCCTTAATTATAATGGTACTTACAAAACGCCAAAAGATGTTGGAAAGGCAGATAGGTCTATTTGCGTTCCTGCTGAGTTGCTTCCAGCGGTTGAGAGGATGATAGCTGAATACAGTGGAGTTAAAAAAACAAACTAAAGATGTTCTTTTTAGCCTCGCCTGCATTAGGTGCATAAATTTGCATTCATTTTCAAATATATCTTTTGACAGCGAGCACCAGAACAGGCGCTTGCCGGGGGGATGATGCACCTGCATTAAAACCGCCCCATGAAGCGGGCGGGCGAGGCGGGGAAAGCACTGCGCGCTGGCGGTGGTGCTGATTTTATTTTTTCAGCGTCTGAGCGTGTCGTGATAGCGTTTAGATTGTGCGCCGGGGCGTTGGTTTGCCTGCGGGCTGTTTTGTGCGGTGGTGAGCGTGTGAGGGCGTGATGACGGGGGGTAAAAAAGCCGCCCGCAGGCGGCGATGTTCAGCCGTTGTCAGTGTCCAGTGAGTAGTTTTTAAAGCGGATGACCTCCTGACCGAGCCAGCCGTTTATCTCGCGGATCCTGTCCTGTAACGGGATAAGCTCATTGCGGACAAAGACCTTTGCCACTTTCTCAATATCACCCAGCGACCCGACGTTCTCCGGCTTGCCGCCCATCAACTGAAAAGGGATGCGGTGCGCGTCCAGCAGGTCTGCGGCGCTGGCTTTTTTGATATTAAAAAAATCGTCCTTCGTTGCCACTTCACTGAGCGGGATAATTTTGATGCCGTCTGGCTTTCCCTGTGGGGCATAGAGAAACAGATTTTTAAAGTTATTGCGGCCTTTCGAATTAGCCATGTTTTCGCGGAGTGAGTCAATGTAATCGCGGTCCTGCAATGCGTCGGTGATATACATGATATATCCGGCATGTGCGCCGTTTTCGTAATACTTGCGGCGGAACAGCGTGGCCGACTCATTCAGCCAGGCAGAATTAAGGGCGCTCAGATATTCCGGCAGGCCGTACAGCTCCTGATTAATATCCGGCTCCAGCAGATGAAACACGGAGCCAGGTGCGAAGGCTGTCGGCTCGTTGAAGGAAGGCACCCACCAGTAAACATCCTCCTCCACGCCACGGCGGGTATATTTTGCCGGTGAGGTTTCCAGTCTGATGACCTTACCGGTGGTGCTGTAACGCTTTTCCAGAAACGCATTACCGAACACCAGAAAATCCAGCACAAAGCGGCTGAAATCCTGCTGGGAAAGCCACGGATGCGGGATAAACGTTGAAGCCAGAATATTACGTTTGACGTAAATCGGTGAGCTGTGATGCACGGCAGCACGCAGGCTTTTTGCCAGACCGGTAAAGCTGACCGGCGGCTCATACCATCTGCCGTTACTGATGCACTCGACGTAATCCAGAATGTCACGGCGGTCGAGTACCGGCACCGGCTCACCAAAGGTGAATGCCTCCATTTTCGGGGCGCTGGCGGTCATTGTTTTTGCCGCAGGTTGCGGTGTTTTCCCTTTTTTCTTGCTCATCAGTAAAACTCCAGAATGGTGGATGTCAGCGGGGTGCTGATACCGGCGGTGAGTGGCTCATTTAACAGGGCATGCATGGTCGCCCAGGCGAGGTCGGCGTGGCTGGCTTCCTCGCTGCGGCTGGCCTCATAGGTGGCACTGCGTCCGCTGCTGGTCATGGTCTTGCGGATAGCCATAAACGAGCTGGTGATGTCGGTGGCGCTGACGTCATATTCCAGACAGCCACGGCGGATAACGTCTTTTGCCTTGAGCACCATTGCGGTTTTCATTTCCGGCGTGTAGCGGATGTCGCGCGCGGCGGGATAGAACGAGCGCACGAGCTGGAACACGCCGACGCCGAGGCCGGTGGCATCAATACCGATGTATTCGACGTTATATTTTTCGGTGAGTTTGCGGATGGATTCAGCCTGAGTGGCAAAGTCCATGCCTTTCCACTGGTGACGCTCAAGTATTCTGAATTTGCCACCGGCCACCACCGGCGGTGCCAGCACCACGCATCCGGCGCTGTCGCCACGGTGTGACGGGTCGTAACCAATCCATACCGGGCGGGAACCGAACGGATTGGCGGCAAAGGGTGCATAGTCTTCCCATTCTTCCAGCGTGTCGACCATGCAGCGTTGCAACTCCTCGAACGGGAACACCGACGCCTTGTCGTCAACAAATTCACACATGAACAGGTTTTTAAAATCGTCGGCGCTGTTTTCGCGTTTGAGCTGTTCAATGTCGAACAGCGTGCAGCCACCTTTCAGGGCGTCCTCAATGGTGACAATCTGCCGCCACTGGCCGTCTGCACAGAGAAGCCCACCGGCAAGGGCGTTATGACTGACGTCGATTTCCACGCGTTCGGCGGCGCTGGCGCGTCCCCGGTTGAACAGTTCACCCGACCAGAACGGGTAGGCGTCGTGCGCCAGCGTGGACGGGGTGGAGAAATAGGTCGAGCGCAGGTGACTCTGTGAGGCCATACCTGATGCCACCTTACGCAGTACCTGAAAATTCGGGATCCAGAAAATCTCATCGACGTACAGGTCGCCGTTATGGCTCTGCGCGGTGTTGGAGTTGGTGCCGAGAAAAATCAGTTTTGCGCCGTTATTGCCCAGGACAATCGGGTCACCGGTCAGGTCAACGTCAACCAGCCGGGCAAAGGCGATGATGTATTCGCGGAACACATACGCCTGCGTTTTACTGGCCGACAGAAAAATCTGGTTATGACCGGTTTTCAGGGCGCGCAGCAGCGCCTCGCGGGAAAAATAAAACGTCGCGCCAATCTGGCGGGATTTCAGGATATCGCGGATGCGGTGCTCAAGCCCGGCGCGATACCAGTGCAACTGATAGTCGAAAGACTGCTCAAAGAAAATCTGCTCCAGCTTTTCGATGGCCTCGTCACTGAAAAAATTCTTTTTCGGTTTGCGGCGCCCGCCTTTGTTGCGGTTAGCGACGTTCGGATTAAGGTCTGCCTCGTTGCCGGTCTGACTGTAGCGGTTGACCCGTGCCAGTCGTTCAATCTGGCGTCCCAGCAGGTCAATTTCCTTGAAGTCACCGCCGGTTTTCTGCGGTTTGATGATGAGCTGGGTCAGCCGCGCTTCCAGACTCATTTCGACACGGCTGATGGGGGCAACGCTGTCCCAGCCGTCGCGCTGTTTCCAGCTCTGCACCGTCGGGCGTTTCATCTGCAACATGGCGGCAATCTGCGGCACGGAAAACCCCTGCCAGTACAGCAGCGCCGCCTGACGACGCGGGTCGTGTAAAAGAGTGGTGTCTGTGGTGATGGTCATGAATACCTCGCCGTGATGAATACACGGCAAGGCTACTGAGTCGCGCCCCGCGATTCGCTAAGGTGCTGTTGTGTCAGTGATAAGCCATCCGGGACTGATGGCGGAGGATGCGCATCGTCGGGAAACTGATGCCGACATGTGACTCCTCTAATCACTATTCAGGACTCCTGACAATGGCAAAAAAAGTCTCAAAATTCTTTCGTATCGGCGTTGAGGGTGACACCTGTGACGGGCGTGTCATCAGTGCGCAGGATATTCAGGAAATGGCCGAAACCTTTGACCCGCGAGTCTATGGTTGCCGCATTAACCTGGAACATCTGCGCGGCATCCTGCCTGACGGTATTTTTAAGCGTTATGGCGATGTGGTCGAACTGAAGGCCGAAAAGATTGACGATGATTCGGCGCTGAAAGGCAAATGGGCGCTGTTTGCGAAAATCACCCCGACCGATGACCTTATCGCGATGAACAAGGCCGCGCAGAAGGTCTACACCTCAATGGAAATTCAGCCGAACTTTGCCAATACCGGCAAATGTTATCTGGTGGGTCTGGCCGTCACCGATGACCCGGCAAGCCTCGGCACGGAATACCTGGAATTCTGCCGCACGGCAAAACACAACCCCCTGAACCGCTTCAAATTAAGCCCTGAAAACCTGATTTCAGTGGCAACGCCCGTTGAGCTGGAATTTGAAGACCTGCCTGAAACCGTGTTCACCGCCCTGACCGAAAAGGTGAAATCCATTTTTGGCCGCAAACAGGCCAGCGATGACGCCCGTCTGAATGACGTGCATGAAGCGGTGACCGCTGTTGCTGAACATGTGCAGGAAAAACTGAGCGCCACTGAGCAGCGCCTCGCTGAGATGGAAAACGCCTTTTCCGCACTTAAGCAGGAGGTGACTGACAGGGCGGATGAAACCAGCCAGGCATTCACCCGCCTGAAAAACAGTCTCGACAACACCGAAAGTCTGACCCAGCAGCGCCGCAGCAAGGCCACCGGCGGTGGCGGAGACGCCCTGATGACGAACTGCTGACCGGCGTCAGTCAGTCCGGGAAAACCTTCACGATTAACCCTTAATTTCAGGAACAAATATGCGCCAGGAAACCCGTTTTAAATTTAATGCCTACCTGTCCCGTGTTGCCGAACTGAACGGCATCGACGCCGGTGATGTGTCGAAAAAATTCACCGTTGAACCGTCGGTCACCCAGACCCTGATGAACACCATGCAGGAGTCCTCTGACTTTCTGACCCGCATCAATATTGTGCCGGTCAGCGAAATGAAAGGGGAAAAAATTGGTATCGGTGTCACCGGCTCCATCGCCAGCACCACCGACACCGCCGGTGGCACCGAGCGTCAGCCGAAGGACTTCTCGAAGCTGGCGTCAAACAAGTACGAATGCGACCAGATTAACTTCGATTTTTATATCCGCTACAAAACGCTTGACCTGTGGGCGCGTTATCAGGATTTCCAGCTCCGTATCCGTAACGCCATTATCAAACGTCAGTCCCTTGATTTCATCATGGCCGGTTTTAACGGCGTGAAGCGTGCCGAAACCTCTGACCGTAGCAGCAATCCGATGCTGCAGGATGTGGCGGTTGGCTGGCTGCAGAAATACCGCAATGAAGCCCCGGCGCGTGTGATGAGCAAGGTCACTGACGAGGAAGGCCGCACCACCTCTGAGGTTATCCGCGTGGGTAAGGGCGGTGATTATGCCAGCCTTGATGCACTGGTGATGGATGCGACCAACAACCTGATTGAGCCGTGGTATCAGGAAGACCCTGACCTTGTGGTGATTGTGGGGCGTCAGCTACTGGCAGACAAATATTTCCCCATCGTCAACAAGGAGCAGGACAACAGCGAAATGCTGGCCGCTGACGTCATCATCAGCCAGAAACGCATCGGTAACCTGCCGGCGGTACGCGTCCCGTACTTCCCGGCGGATGCGATGCTCATCACGAAGCTGGAAAACCTGTCCATCTACTACATGGATGACAGCCATCGCCGCGTGATTGAGGAAAACCCGAAACTCGACCGCGTGGAGAACTACGAGTCAATGAACATTGATTACGTGGTGGAAGACTACGCCGCCGGTTGTCTGGTGGAAAAAATTAAGGTCGGTGATTTTTCCACACCGGCTAAGGCGACTGCAGAGCCGGGAGCGTAACCGATGACGAGTCCCGCACAGCGCCACATGATGCGGGTCTCGGCAGCGATGACCGCGCAGCGGGAAGCCGCCCCGCTGCGACATGCAACTGTCTATGAGCAGATGCTGGTTAAGCTCGCCGCAGACCAGCGCACACTGAAAGCGATTTATTCAAAAGAGCTGAAGGCCGCGAAAAAACGCGAACTGCTGCCGTTCTGGTTGCCGTGGGTGAACGGCGTGCTGGAGCAGGGCAAAGGTGCACAGGATGACATTCTGATGACGGTCATGCTGTGGCGTCTGGATACCGGCGATATTGCCGGTGCGCTGGAGATTGCCCGTTACGCCCTGAAGTACGGTCTGACCATGCCGGGCAAACACCGCCGCCCCCCGCCGTACATGTTCACCGAGGAGGTGGCGCTTGCGGCCATGCGCGCCCACGCTGCCGGTGAATCCGTGGATACCCGCCTGCTGACGGACACCCTTGAACTGACCGCCACGGCTGACATGCCTGATGAAGTGCGCGCAAAGCTGCACAAAATCACCGGTCTGTTTCTGCGTGACGCTGGTGATGCCGCCGGTGCGCTGGCGCACCTGCAACGTGCGACACAGCTCGACTGTCAGGCAGGCGTTAAAAAAGAGATTGAACGACTGGAGCGGGAGCTGAAACCGAAGCCGGAGCCGCAGCCCAAAGCGGTCACCCGCACCCCGCGTAAGACCCGGAGCGTGACACCGGCAAAACGTGGACGCCCGAAAAAGAAAGCCAGTTAACAACCGAATGCGCCCCGCGCCAGGGCGGCACGCCGGTCAGTGAGGGTGAATCACCTGACACTGCACCGGCGTCCACCGCCCGACTTTTCAGAGGTAGTCATGATGACGCTGATTATTCCGCGAAAGGAGGCTCCCGTGTCCGGTGAGGGTACGGTGGTCATCCCGCAACCGGCAGGCGACGAGCCGGTGATTAAAAACACGTTCTTTTTTCCCGATATCGACCCGAAGCGCGTCCGGGAACGTATGCGCCTTGAGCAGACCGTCGCCCCCGCCCGTCTGCGTGAGGCCATCAAGTCAGGCATGGCGGAGACGAATGCGGAGCTGTACGAGTACCGCGAACAGAAAATTGCCGCCGGTTTTACGCGTCTGGCGGAAGTCCCGGCGGACGACATCGACGGTGAAAGCATCAAAGTTTTTTACTACGAGCGCGCCGTGTGCGCGATGGCGACCGCGTCGCTTTATGAGCGTTATCGCGGCGTGGATGCCAGTGCGAAAGGCGACAAGAAGGCTGACAGCATTGACAGCACCATTGATGAACTGTGGCGGGATATGCGCTGGGCGGTGGCGCGTATCCAGGACAAGCCGCGCTGCATCGTGAGTCAAATCTGATGAAGACCTTTGCGCTACAGGGCGACACGCTCGACGCCATTTGTGTCCGGTATTACGGGCGCACTGAGGGCGTGGTTGAGACCGTGCTCGCCGCAAATCCGGGACTGGCTGAACTGGGTGCGGTGCTGCCACACGGCACCGCCGTCGAACTGCCCGACGTTCAGACCGCGCCCGTGGCTGAAACTGTCAATCTGTGGGAGTAACGCATGACAGCAGAAGAAAAAAGCGTCCTGTCGCTTTTCATGATTGGGGTGCTGATTGTTGTCGGCAAGGTGCTTGCCGGTGGTGAACCCATCACCCCGCGTCTGTTTATCGGGCGCATGTTGCTCGGTGGTTTTGTCTCGATGGTTGCCGGTGTTGTTCTGGTGCAGTTTCCTGACCTGTCACTGCCTGCGGTGTGCGGCATCGGCTCCATGCTGGGCATCGCCGGCTATCAGGTGATTGAGATTGCCATTCAGCGCCGTTTTAAGGGCAGGGGGAAACCGTAATGCCGGTAATTAACACGCATCAGAATATCGCCGCCTTTCTCGACATGCTGGCCGTGTCCGAAGGGACGGCGAATCATCCGCTGACGAAAAACCGGGGCTATGACGTGATAGTCACCGGACTGGACGGAAAGCCGGAAATTTTCACCGACTACAGTGACCACCCGTTCGCACATGGCCGACCAGCGAAGGTGTTTAACCGTCGCGGTGAAAAATCCACGGCCTCCGGTCGCTATCAGCAGCTTTACCTGTTCTGGCCGCACTACCGTAAACAGCTTGCCCTGCCTGATTTCAGTCCGTTGTCACAGGACAGACTCGCCATTCAGTTGATCCGCGAACGCGGTGCACTGGATGACATCCGGGCGGGACGCATTGAGCGAGCCATTTCACGCTGTCGCAATATCTGGGCGTCCCTGCCGGGTGCCGGTTACGGTCAGCGTGAGCATTCACTGGAAAAACTGGTCACCGTCTGGTGTACCGCTGGCGGCGTACCGGCTTAAACGGAGTAAACACCATGAAGAAATTATCCCTTTCACTGATGCTGAACGTGTCGCTGGCGCTGATGCTGGCACTGTCCCTGATTTACCCGCAGAGCGTGGCCGTCAATTTTGTCGCCGCCTGGGCGATTCTGGCGACGGTTATCTGTGTGGTTGCCGGTGGTGTCGGCGTGTATGCCACTGAGTATGTGCTGGAACGCTACGGGCGGGAGCTGCCGCCGGAATCGCTGGCCGTGAAGATTGTCGCGTCGCTGTTTTTGCAGCCGGTGCCGTGGCGCAGACGGGCGGCGGCTCTGGTGGTGATGGTGGCGACGTTTATCTCGCTGGTCGCTGCCGGGTGGATTTTTACTGCGCTGATTTACCTCGTGGCGTCGGTGTTCTTCCGGCTGATACGTACGGCCTGTCGTCAGCGTTTTGAGGGGCGGGAACCATGTCAAAGCTGATGATTGTGCTGGTTGTGTTGTTATCACTGGCGGTGGCCGGTCTGTTTCTGGCGAAGCATGAAAACGCCAGCCTGCGCACCTCACTGGACAGGGCGAACAGCGTCGCCAGCGGGCAGCAGACGACCATCACCATGCTGAAAAATCAGCTTCATGTTGCGCTCACCAGGGCAGAAAAAAACGAGCTGGCGCAGGTGGCACTGCGTCAGGAACTGGAGAACGCCGCGAAGCGTGAAGCACAGCGCGAGAAAACCATCACGAGGTTACTCAATGAAAACGAAGATTTTCGCCGCTGGTACGGTGCTGACCTGCCTGATGCTGTGCGCCGGTTGCACCAGCGCCCGGCCTGCGCAGACGCCAGTGATTGTCCACAACGCCTGCCCGAAAGTGAGTCTTTGCCCGATGCCGGGCAGTGACCCGCAGAAGAACGGCGATTTAAGTGCCGATATCCGGCAGCTTGAGAACGCGCTGGCACGCTGTGCCAGCCAGGTAAAAATGATTAAACACTGTCAGGACGAAAACGATGCTCAAACCCGACAGCCTGCGCAGGGCGCTGACTGATGCCGTCACGGTGCTGAAAACCAGTCCAGAGATGCTGCGGATATTCGTGGATAACGGGAGTATTGCCTCCACGCTGGCGACGTCGCTGTCGTTCGAAAAGCGTTACACGCTCAATGTCATTGTGACCGACTTTACCGGTGATTTTGACCTGCTCATTGTGCCGGTGCTGGCGTGGCTGCGGGAAAATCAGCCCGACATCATGACCACTGATGAAGGTCAGAAAAAGGGCTTCACGTTTTATGCAGACATCAACAATGACAGCAGCTTTGATATCAGCATCAGTCTGATGCTGACCGAGCGCACGCTGGTCAGCGAGGTGGACGGCGCACTGCATGTGAAGAATATCCCGGAACCCCCGCCGCCGGAGCCGGTCACCCGCCCGGTGGAGCTGTATATCAATGGCGAACTGGTGAGCAAGTGGGATGAATGAGTTTAAGCGTTTTGAAGACCGGCTGACCGGACTGATTGAGTCGCTGTCACCATCAGGGCGTCGGCGACTGAGTGCCGAACTGGCGAAACGTCTGCGGCAGAGTCAGCAGCATCGTGTGATGGCACAGAAAGCCCCGGACGGCACCCCCTACGCGCCACGCCAGCAGCAGAGCGCCAGAAAAAAGACCGGTCGCGTTAAGCGAAAAATGTTTGCGAAACTTATCACCAGTCGTTTTTTGCATATCCGCGCCAGCCCTGAACAGGCATCAATGGAGTTTTACGGCGGGAAGTCACCGAAAATAGCCAGTGTGCATCAGTTCGGTCTGTCGGAAGAAACCCGGAAAGACGGTAAGAAAATTGATTATCCGGCGCGTCCTCTGCTCGGCTTTACCGGTGAGGATGTGCAGATGATTGAAGAGATTATCCTGGCTCACCTCGACCGTTAGTTGTGCCATTCCCGACACCTCATCGTTACATTGCCGTCGGTATGACCCGGCGGCATCCTTCCCGTTATGAACACTCTCGCAAATATTCAGGAACTCGCGCGCGCACTGCGCAACATGATCCGCACCGGCATTATCGTCGAAACCGACCTTAACGCCGGTCGTTGCCGTGTGCAGACCGGCGGCATGTGCACCGACTGGCTTCAGTGGCTGACACATCGTGCCGGGCGTTCGCGCACATGGTGGGCACCTTCCGTGGGGGAACAGGTGCTGATTCTGTCCGTGGGCGGCGAACTCGACACGGCGTTTGTTCTGCCGGGGATTTATTCCGGTGATAACCCCGCGCCGTCTGCGTCGGCGGATGCCCTGTACATCCGTTTCCCTGACGGGGCGGTGATTGAGTATGAACCCGAAACCAGTGCACTCACGGTAAGCGGAATTAAAACGGCCAGCGTGACGGCTTCTGATTCTGTTACTGCCACGGTACCGGTGGTCACGGTGAAAGCGTCAACCCGTGTCACCCTGGACACACCGGAAGTGGTCTGCACTAACAAACTGACTACCGGCACGCTGGAAGTGCAGAAGGGCGGGACGATGCGCGGCAACATTGAACACACCGGCGGTGAACTCTCATCAAACGGTAAGGTACTGCATACCCATAAACACCCCGGCGACAGCGGCGGCACAACCGGGAGTCCTCTATGACAGCGCGTTATCTCGGAATGAATCGCAGTGATGGCCTGACTGTCACTGACCTTGAGCATATCAGCCAGAGTATCGGCGATATCCTGCGCACACCGGTCGGCTCACGGGCGATGCGTCGTGATTACGGCTCGTTGCTGGCATCAATGATTGACCAGCCGCAGACCCCGGCGCTTGAGTTGCAGATTAAGGTCGCCTCTTACATGGCGGTGCTGAAATGGGAACCCCGCGTCACCCTGTCATCCGTTACCACGGCGCGCAGCTTTGACGGGCGAATGACAGTTACGTTAACCGGCCAGCACAACGACACCGGCCAGCCACTTTCGTTAACCATCCCTGTGAGTTGAAACCATGCCGATTATCGACCTGAACCAGCTACCCGCACCGGATGTGGTCGAGGAGCTGGATTTTGAAACCATTCTTGCCGAACGCAAGGCGACACTGATTTCCCTTTACCCGGAAGACCAGCAGGAGGCGGTCGCCCGTACCCTGACGCTGGAATCCGAGCCTCTCGTCAAACTGCTGGAGGAAAATGCGTATCGCGAGCTTATCTGGCGTCAGCGTGTGAATGAGGCTGCACGGGCGGTGATGCTGGCCTGTGCAGCCGGTAATGACCTTGATGTGATTGGTGCCAATTACAACACCACGCGCCTGACTATCACCCCGGCAGATGATTCGACTATCCCGCCGACACCGGCAGTGATGGAGTCTGACACCGATTATCGTCTGCGTATTCAGCAGGCGTTTGAAGGCTTAAGCGTCGCCGGGTCGGTGGGAGCCTATCAGTATCATGGTCGCAGTGCCGACGGGCGTGTCGCGGATATCTCTGTCACCAGTCCGTCTCCGGCCTGTGTCACCATCTCTGTGCTGTCACGTGAAAATAACGGTGTGGCATCTGAAGACCTGCTGGCTGTGGTGCGCAACGCCCTGAATGGCGAGGACGTCAGACCGGTGGCCGACCGTGTGACCGTGCAGTCTGCCGCCATTGTTGAATACCAGATAAATGCCACGCTTTACCTTTACCCTGGCCCCGAAAGCGAACCCATTCGCGCTGCCGCCGTGAAAAAACTGGAAGCGTATATCACGGCACAGCACCGGCTGGGGCGCGACATCCGACTGTCTGCCATTTATGCCGCTTTGCATGTGGAAGGCGTGCAGCGTGTCGAACTGGCTTCACCGCTGGCCGACATCGTGCTCAACAGTACGCAGGCGTCTTTCTGTACCGAATACCGCGTCGTGACCGGAGGCTCGGATGAGTGATTCGCGCCTGCTGCCGACCGGCTCATCACCGCTTGAAGTCGCCGCTGCAAAAGCCTGTGCGGAAATTGAAAAAACGCCGGTCAGTATTCGTGAGCTGTGGAACCCGGACACCTGCCCGGCAAATCTGCTGCCGTGGCTGGCGTGGGCGTTTTCGGTCGACAGATGGGATGAAAAGTGGCCGGAAGCGACCAAACGCGCCGTTATTCGCGATGCCTATTTCATCCACTGTCATAAAGGCACTATAGGTGCAATCCGGCGTGTGGTGGAGCCGCTGGGCTATCTCATCAACGTGACGGAGTGGTGGGAAAACAGCGACCCGCCCGGCACCTTCCGGCTTGATATCGGCGTACTGGAAAGCGGCATCACGGAGGAGATGTATCTGGAAATGGAACGGCTGATTGCCGATGCCAAACCTGCAAGTCGTCACCTTATTGGTCTGAATATTACCCAGGACATCCCCGGTTATCTGTTTGCCGGTGGTGTGGCTTATGACGGCGATGTTATTACGGTTTACCCAGGATAAGTGAGGAATAATGAGCGCAAAGTTCCAAACCGTTATCACTACTGCCGGTGCAGCAAAGCTGGCAGCGGCGACTGCACCGGGAGGCAGGAAGGTCAACATTACCACGATGGCAGTCGGGGACGGTGGCGGTCAATTGCCGGTGCCGGATGCCGGACAGACAAAACTTGTTAATGAGGTCTGGCGACATGCCCTGAATAAAATCAGTCAGGACAATCGACACAGTAATTATATTATCGCAGAGCTGGTCATCCCGCCGGAGGTGGGCGGTTTCTGGATGCGTGAACTTGGTCTGTACGATGATACCGGTGCGTTAATTGCCGTGGCGAACATGGCCGAAAGTTATAAACCCGCTCTTGCCGAAGGCTCAGGGCGTTCGCAGACCTGCCGCATGGTCATCATCGTCAGCAGTGTGGCCTCAGTGGATCTGACCATCGACACCACAACGGTGATGGCGACGCAGGATTACGTTGATGACAAAATTGCAGAGCACGAACAGTCACGACGCCACCCGGACGCCTCACTGACTGCAAAAGGTTTTACTCAGTTAAGCAGCGCGACCAATAGTGAATCTGAAACGCTGGCCGCAACGCCGAAGGCGGTTAAGGCAGCGTATGACCTTGCTAACGGAAAATATACCGCTCAGGACGCGAGCACGGGGCGCAAAGGTCTTGTTCAGCTAAGTAGTGCCATCAACAGCGAATCTGAGACGCTCGCAGCAACGCCAAAGGCGGTTAAGACAGCATATGATCTTGCTAATGGCAAATACACCGCACAGGACGCCACCACAGCGCGAAAAGGTCTTGTCCAGCTAAGTAGTGCCACCAACAGCGATTCTGAAACGCTTGCCGCGACTCCGAAAGCAGTGAAAGCTGCTAATGACAATGCAAACGGGCGTGTGCCTTCAGGACGTAAGGTTAATGGCAAACCACTGAACAATGATGTCAATGTTACATCGCAGGATATTTTTAACGGTCAGAGTATTGAGATTGGTGCAAACCAGAATCTGGATAATTACAAAACACCGGGGCTGTACCATCAGCCACTGAATGCCAATACAAGCGCAGTGCTGAAATACCCGGAGAATCTTTCAGGTACTCTGGTTGTGCTTAAAAATGCCGGAATAACACAAATTTACTATGTGTATAACACATCCAGAAGCTATATCCGCAGCCAGTACTCAACGGGTGGCTGGACACCATGGACGCCGCAGGATTCATTTCCGGTAGGTGCGGCGATTCCGTGGCCTTCTGATTCAGTACCTACAGGCTATGCCATTATGCAGGGGCAGACTTTTGACAAGGCAGCCTATCCCCTGCTTGCAGGAGCTTATCCGTCAGGAGTGATTCCCGATATGCGTGGCTGGACAATCAAGGGCAAACCCGCCAGTGGTCGCGCCGTATTGTCACAGGAGCAGGACGGTATTAAATCTCACACCCACAGTGCCAGTGCATCCAGTACGGATTTGGGGACGAAAACAACCAGTTCGTTTGATTACGGCACGAAGACAGTCAGTACGTTTAACCATGGCACCAAAACCACCAATACAACAGGTAACCATACTCATACTATTTACAGGGGTAATGCCAGAACCAACAGTGAAACCGGTTATACGGGTTTTGATAATCCATCATTTAATGGAACATCAAGTGCAGCAGGGAACCATGCTCATACTGTTGACATTGGTCAACATAACCACACGGTTGGCATTGGTGCCCATGCACACACTGTGGCATTGGGGGCGCACGGACATACCATCACGGTTAACGCCACGGGTAATGCGGAAAACACCGTCAAAAACATCGCATTTAACTATATTGTGAGGCTTGCATAATGACTTTCAGAATGAGTGCAGAGGCACAAACTATTCGTGTATTTAATTTACTGGATGGAAGCAATGAATTTATTGGCGAAAGCGATGCATATATTCCGCCGCATACTGGTCTGCCTGCAAATAGTACAGACATTGCACCTCCAGATATTCCGGCTGGCTATGCTGCCGTTTTCAATGCAGACGAAATGAAATGGCATTTGATAGAGGATCATCGTGGGAAAACTGTCTATGAAACAAAAACAGGAGCAGCCATATATATTTCTGAACTTGGTGCATTATCACCTGACGTGACAGCCATTTCCCCGGATGGGGATTATCAGAAATGGAACGGAAATGCGTGGGTGAATGATGAGAATGCAGAGCGTGATGCACTTGTCAGAGCGGCGGAGTCTCAGAAGAAAGAGCAGATTGCATATGCCGGTGAAATTATTGCCACGCTGCAGGATGCTGTCGATTTAGATATGGCTACCGAGGAAGAAAAGTTAAGTCTGACACACTGGAAAAAATACCGTGTGCTACTGAATCGCGTTCAGCCGGAAGATGCTCCGGATATAGAATGGCCTGAAATGCCACAATAAATCGTATTAGATCTGGTGTGAGATTACTCATCTATGGCACAGAGTAAAAACTAATCTGACAGTCCGCTCTGTGCCAGGAGCAGCCATTGCTAAGCCCATCCTGTATTGTGCAGGTCAGCTCGTTTTTAAAGAGTCCGGCCATCATCTTACTGGTACAGACACCATATACTTTGTGACGGTCAGGCTACATATGCACAACTCAACTTATTCATCTATTTTTTGCTTTAGCATGTCAGTGTTGCTTTCTCGTCGGCGGGTGAGCGGTGACCTGACCTGTCGATAAAGGAACGTAGCACGTTTTATGCAACACCCGCATGCGGCAGAAAATTATTGCCGAACGTTTACCCCTGTCAACAAGCTTTACTTTCTGAGGCGCGCCAGCCCGCGAGGAAAACAATCTGAACATCAAACAATTAATGACACAAGAAATACGATTAAAGATTTTTTTGTGCATGCCGATAGTGCTTTTTTAAAAGGAGAAATCTATGTCTGTCACAATTCAGGGGAATACCTCAACCGTTATTTCAAACAACTCCGCCCCGGAAGGAACATCAGAAATAGCCAAAATCACAAGACAAATTCAGGTGCTGACTGAAAAGCTTGGGAAAATCTCATCGGAAGAGGGGATGACGACACAGCAGAAAAAAGAAATGGCTGCATTGGTACAGAAGCAAATTGAAAGCCTCAGGGCTCAACTGGAGCAGTTGTTAAGGCAGCAGGCAGAGAAAAAGAATAAAGACGCGACAGTTCAGCCTGATAAAAAAGAAGAGAAAAAAGACGATACAAATACCGCTGGCACCATTGATATTTACGTCTAAGTGACAGCCGTATTGTGGCCCTCATCGGGCCACTTTTCGCCATCAGCCTTTTCTTTAAAGACATATTATCTTTGTATCATTTCTGATAGTTAACATTACAAGATATAAGTAATGGACGCACTCCCAATTAGTCTATTTACATCGCCACGAGTTTAACTGACAACCCATGATCAATTATGAATTGCAACTATTTCTGTAGTCACTTTTGTGGGGACAGTCCACAAAACTGCCAACTTCCGCTTCTTGCTCAAAGCAGACTGTCAGATTTGACAGGGTTTTGGTTACGTAATTTGTCAGTTGGAAACTGAGTGAGTACAAATCAAGGCAGGCGGGCTGATTGCCCGCCTTTTCTTTATCTGTTGTTTCATCCACTGACCAGTCAGGTCAAATAGCGTCTCATGCACTGCCCAACAGACAATAGTTGCACCCATTAACCACGGAGTTAAACGGATGAGTGACTATCATCACGGCGTGCAGGTGCTGGAGATTAACGACGGCACCCGCGTCATTTCCACCGTATCCACTGCCATTGTCGGCATGGTCTGCACGGCCAGCGATGCGGATGCGGAAACCTTCCCCCTCAATAAACCGGTGCTGATTACCAATGTGCAGAGCGCAATTGCAAAGGCTGGTAAAAAAGGCACGCTGGCGGCATCGTTGCAGGCCATCGCCGACCAGTCAAAACCGGTCACCGTTGTCGTGCGTGTGGAAGACGGCACCGGCGACGACGAGGAAACGAAACTCGCGCAGACCGTTTCCAATATCATCGGCACCACCGACGAAAACGGTCAGTACACCGGACTGAAAGCCCTGATGGGGGCTGAGTCGGTTACCGGCGTTAAACCGCGCATTCTTGGTGTGCCGGGGCTGGACACCAAAGAGGTGGCTGTTGCACTGGCATCGGTATGCCAGGAACTGAATGCATTCGGGTATATCAGCGCATGGGGCTGTAAAACCATTTCCGAGGTGAAAGCCTACCGCCAGAATTTCAGCCAGCGTGAGCTGATGGTCATCTGGCCGGATTTCCTCGCATGGGATACGGTCACCAGTACCACCGCCACCGCGTATGCCACCGCCCGTGCGCTGGGTCTGCGCGCTAAAATCGACCAGGAGCAGGGCTGGCATAAAACGCTGTCCAACGTCGGGGTAAACGGTGTTACCGGCATCAGCGCATCTGTATTCTGGGATTTGCAGAAGTCCGGCACTGATGCTGACCTGTTGAACGAGGCAGGCGTCACAACGCTGGTTCGCCGCGACGGTTTCCGATTCTGGGGTAACCGTACCTGCTCCGATGACCCGCTGTTCCTCTTTGAAAGCTACACCCGCACCGCGCAGGTACTGGCCGACACTATGGCTGAGGCGCACATGTGGGCTATTGATAAGCCCATCACCGCAACGCTGATTCGCGACATCATTGACGGCATCAATGCCAAATTCCGTGAGCTGAAAAACAACGGTTATATCGTGGATGGCACATGCTGGTTCAGCGAAGAATCCAACGATGCGGAAACCCTCAAGGCCGGAAAACTGTATATCGACTACGACTATACCCCGGTGCCTCCTCTTGAAAATCTGACCCTGCGCCAGCGTATTACTTCCAGATACCTGGCAAGTCTGGTCACTTCGGTTAACAGCAATTAAGGAGCCTGACCGATGGCAATGCCGCGCAAACTCAAGTTAATGAACGTCTTTCTGAACGGCTACAGCTATCAGGGCGTCGCGAAGTCCGTCACGCTACCAAAACTGACCCGTAAGCTTGAAAACTATCGCGGTGCGGGGATGAACGGCAGCGCACCGGTAGACCTCGGCCTTGATGACGATGCGCTGTCAATGGAGTGGTCGCTCGGTGGCTTCCCGGATTCGGTTATCTGGGAGCTTTACGCCGCAACCGGTGTGGATGCCGTACCGATTCGTTTTGCAGGCTCTTACCAGCGCGACGATACCGGCGAAACGGTGGCCGTCGAGGTGGTCATGCGTGGACGTCAGAAAGAAATCGACACCGGCGAGGGCAAACAGGGAGAAGACACCGAGTCGAAAATCTCCGTGGTCTGCACCTATTTCCGGCTGACGATGGACGGTAAGGAGCTGGTCGAAATCGACACCATCAACATGATTGAGAAGGTGAACGGCGTCGACCGGCTGGAGCAACACCGCCGCAATATCGGCCTGTGATTTTCATCCGGTCAGCCTGGCTGACCGGTTAACCCCGATTCAGAAGTGAGAAAACCATGAACAAAGAAAATGTGATTACCCTGGACAATCCGGTCAAGCGTGGTGAGCAGGTTATCGAACAGGTCACGCTGATGAAACCTAATGCCGGGACGCTGCGCGGTGTCAGTCTGGCTGCGGTCGCAAACTCCGAAGTCGATGCACTGATTAAAGTGCTGCCGCGCATGACGGCACCGATGCTGACCGAGCAGGAGGTCGCCGCACTGGAACTGCCTGACCTTGTGGCGCTGGCCGGTAAGGTGGTCGGTTTTTTGTCGCCGAACTCGGTGCAGTGACGTTCCCGAAAAATCTCTCGGTCGATGACCTGATGGCGGATGTGGCAGTGATATTTCACTGGCCGCCATCAGAACTGTATCCCATGAGCCTGACCGAACTCATCACATGGCGCGAAAAGGCGCTCCGGCGAAGCGGAAACACGAATGAGTAACAATGTAAAATTACAGGTATTGCTCAGGGCTGTTGACCAGGCATCCCGCCCGTTTAAATCCATCCGCACAGCGAGTAAGTCGCTGTCGGGGGATATCCGGGAAACACAAAAATCACTGCGCGAGCTGAACGGTCAGGCATCCCGTATTGAGGGATTTCGCAAGACCAGTGCACAGCTCGCCGTGACTGGTCATGCACTTGAAAAGGCACGGCAGGAGGCCGAAGCCCTTGCCACACAGTTTAAAAACACCGAACGTCCGACCCGTGCTCAGGCGAAAGTGCTGGAATCCGCAAAGCGTGCGGCGGAGGACTTACAGGCGAAATATAACCGCCTGACGGATTCCGTTAAACGCCAGCAACGGGAACTGGCCGTTGTGGGAATTAATACCCGCAATCTTGCACATGATGAGCAGGGACTGAAAAACCGTATCAGTGAAACCACCGCACAGCTTAACCGGCAGCGCGACGCGCTGGCGCGTGTCAGTGCGCAACAGGCAAAACTTAACGCAGTCAAACAGCGTTATCAGGCCGGAAAGGAACTGGCCGGAAATATGGCCTCAGTAGGCGCTGCCGGTGTGGGGATTGCGGCGGCGGGAACGATGGCCGGAGTTAAGTTGCTGATGCCCGGTTATGAGTTTGCGCAGAAAAACTCAGAATTGCAGGCTGTGCTCGGAGTGGCAAAAGATTCCGCCGAAATGGCCGCGCTACGCAAACAGGCGCGCCAGCTCGGCGACAACACAGCCGCCTCGGCGGATGATGCTGCCGGTGCACAGATTATCATTGCGAAAGCCGGTGGGGATGTTGATGCCATTCAGGCGGCAACGCCGGTCACGCTGAATATGGCGCTGGCGAACCGTCGCACGATGGAAGAAAACGCCGCCCTGCTGATGGGGATGAAATCTGCCTTTCAGCTTTCAAACGATAAGGTCGCTCATATCGGGGATGTTCTCTCCATGACGATGAACAAAACCGCCGCCGATTTTGACGGCATGAGCGATGCGCTGACCTATGCCGCACCTGTGGCAAAAAATGCCGGTGTCAGCATTGAAGAAACCGCCGCAATGGTCGGGGCGCTGCATGATGCAAAAATCACAGGCTCAATGGCGGGGACGGGAAGCCGTGCCGTGTTAAGCCGCCTGCAGGCACCGACGGGAAAAGCATGGGATGCACTCAAAGAGCTTGGCGTGAAAACCTCAGACAGTAAGGGGAATACCCGGCCAGTATTTACCATTCTGAAAGAAATGCAGGCCAGTTTTGAGAAAAACCGGCTCGGTACTGCCCAGCAGGCTGAATACATGAAAACTATTTTCGGGGAGGAGGCCAGCTCAGCCGCCGCTGTGCTGATGACTGCCGCGTCAACCGGAAAGCTGGACAAACTGACTGCTGCGTTTAAAGCCTCAGACGGGAAGACCGCAGAACTGGTAAATATCATGCAGGACAACCTCGGCGGTGACTTTAAGGAGTTTCAGTCCGCTTATGAGGCGGTGGGGACAGACCTGTTTGACCAGCAGGAAGGCGCACTGCGTAATCTCACGCAGACGGCCACAAAATATGTGTTAAAACTCGACGGCTGGATCCAGAAAAACAAATCACTGGCGTCAATCATCGGCCTCATTGTCGGTGGTGCACTGGCGCTGACTGGTGTCATCGGTGCCATTGGCCTCGTAGCCTGGCCGGTTATCACCGGCATCAATGCCATTATCGCAGCAGCAGGCGCAATGGGGGCAATCTTCACGACGGTTGGCAGTGCCGTTATGACGGCCATCGGGGCGATTAGCTGGCCGGTAGTGGCCGTGGTGGCCGCCATTGTCGCCGGAGCGTTACTTATCCGTAAATACTGGGAGCCTGTCAGCGCATTCTTTGGCGGTGTGGTGGAAGGGCTGAAAGCGGCATTTGCGCCGGTGGGGGAACTGTTCACGCCACTTAAGCCGGTGTTTGACTGGCTGGGTGAAAAGTTACAGGCCGCGTGGCAGTGGTTTAAAAACCTGATTGCCCCGGTCAAAGCCACCCAGGACACCCTGAACCGTTGCCGTGACACGGGCGTCATGTTCGGGCAGGCACTGGCTGACGCGCTGATGCTGCCGCTTAATGCGTTCAACAAACTGCGCAGTGGTATTGACTGGGTACTGGAAAAACTCGGTGTCATCAACAAAGAGTCAGGCACACTTGACCAGACCGCCGCAAGGACTAATGCCGCCACGTATGGCACCGGTGGTTATATTCCGGCGACCAGCTCTTATGCAGGCTATCAGGCTTATCAGCCGGTCACGGCACCGGCTGGTCGCTCTTATGTGGACCAGAGTAAAAACGAATATCACATCAGCCTGAAGGGCGGTACTGCGCCGGGGGCACAGCTTGACCGCCAGTTACAGGATGCGCTCGAAAAATACGAGCGGGATAAACGTGCGCGCGCCCGTGCCAGCATGATGCATGACGGTTAAGGAGGTGACGAAAAATGATGCTCGCGTTAGGTATGTTTGTTTTTATGCGCCAGACGCTGCCACACCAGACCATGCAGCGTGAATCAGATTATCGCTGGCCGTCAAATTCCCGTATCGGTAAACGGGATGCCTACCAGTTTCTCGGTGTGGGTGAAGAAAACATCACGCTTGCCGGTGTGCTTTATCCTGAACTGACCGGCGGAAAGCTGACGATGACCACGCTCAGACTGATGGCAGAGGAAGGCCGGGCGTGGCCGTTGCTGGATGGCACCGGCATGATTTACGGCATGTATGTCATCAGCAGGGTGAGTGAAACAGGGAGTATTTTCTTTGCAGACGGCACACCCCGGAAAATTGATTTTACGCTGTCACTCACCCGCGTTGATGAATCACTGGCCGCGCTTTATGGCGATATCGGTAAACAGGCGGAATCGCTCATCGGTAAGGCTGGCAGTATGGCGACCAGATTCACGGGTATGACGGGGGCGGGATAATGCTGGATGCGCTGACATTTGATGCAGGCAGTACGCTGACGCCGGATTACATGCTGATGCTCGACAGCAGGGATATTACCGGCAATATCAGCGACCGTCTGATGAGTATGATCCTGACGGATAACCGGGGTTTTGAGGCTGACCAGCTTGATATTGAACTGAACGATGCCGACGGGCAGGTCGGGCTGCCGGTTCGTGGCGCTGTCCTGACGGTGTATATCGGCTGGAAAGGTTTTGCCCTGGTATGCAAAGGGAAATTCACCGTTGATGAGGTAGAACACCGGGGCGCGCCGGATGTGGTCACCATCCGGGCCCGGAGTGCAGATTTTCGTGGCACGCTCAATTCCCGCCGTGAAGGCTCCTGGCATGACACCACGCTCGGTGCGATTGTTGAGGCGATAGCCTCCCGTAACAGGCTGGAAGCCAGTGTCGCTCCGTCACTGGCCGGAATTAAAATCCCGCACATCGACCAGTCGCAGGAGTCTGATGCGAAATTCCTGACCCGTCTTGCAGAACGCAACGGCGGTGAGGTGTCGGTAAAAATGGGAAAACTGTTGTTTCTCAAAGCGGGGCAGGGGGTGACGGCCAGCGGTAAAAAAATCCCGCAGGTCACCATAACCCGCAGCGACGGCGACCGCCATCATTTTGCGATTGCTGACCGTGGAGCCTATACCGGCGTAACGGCAAAGTGGTTACACACCAAAGACCCGAAACCGCAAAAGCAGAAGGTAAAACTGAAACGCAAAAAGAAAGAGAAACACCTGCGCGCACTGGAGCACCCGAAAGCGAAACCGGTCACGCAGAAGAAAGCGCCAAAAGTACCGGAAGCGCGCGAAGGTGAATACATGGCCGGTGAGGCTGACAACATTTTTGCCCTGACCACGGTATATGCCACAAAAGCGCAGGCCATGCGTGCCGCTCAGGCGAAGTGGGATAAGCTGCAACGGGGTGTTGCGGAGTTCTCCATCAGCCTTGCTACTGGTCGGGCAGATATTTACACGGAAACGCCGGTCAGAGTGTCAGGCTTTAAGCGCGTCATAGACGAGCAGGACTGGACAATCACTAAGGTGACACATTTTCTCAATAATAGCGGCTTCACGACGTCATTAGAGCTTGAGGTCAGGCTTTCTGATGTGGAGTACGAAACAGAAGATGAAGAGTGATGTATTTTATTTATCTATTTGTTTTATAAGGATAAATTGACTAGAATGGCAACATCAACAAAACCGGAAGAGGTGCTCGCGATGTTTCATTGTCCTTTATGCCAGCATGCCGCACATGCGCGTACAAGCCGCTATATCACTGACACGACAAAAGAGCGTTATCACCAGTGTCAGAACGTGAATTGCAGCGCCACGTTCATCACGTATGAGTCGGTACAGAGATACATCGTGAAGCCGGGAGAAGTCCACGCCGTAAGGCCGCACCCGTTGCCGTCAGGGCAGCAAATTATGTGGATGTAATTACAAACAGAAAGCCCCTCAGTCGAGGGGCTTTTTTGTCGATGTGGTCAATGTGTGGACGTGACCAGAAATAAATCCTTTTATTTCATGTGATTAGATATCAAAAAATGTCACCAATAACTGACATTGCGGTGTTTCTCCAGATGTGGCCCATCTGAGGCCGTGTTGGTGCGCAGCTCGAAGGCTACGTCGAGTCTGTTTTGGCAGTCACCTTAAAGTATAGATAGCTGACAAAAAAGGCTCACTGGTTAAAAAAAGGCCCCACTTTCGTGGAGCCTTTATTGTACTCGTTTTACTGTACGATTTCAGCGAAAACCAATTACATGGTTTGAGTGAAGGTACGGGTAATTACGTCCTGCTGCTGTTCTTTAGTCAGCGAGTTGAAACGTACTGCGTAGCCAGATACACGGATGGTCAGCTGCGGATATTTTTCCGGATTTTCCATCGCGTCGAGCAGCATTTCACGGTTCATCACGTTAACGTTCAGGTGCTGACCACCTTCGATGGATGCTTCGTGGTGGAAGTAACCATCCATCAGACCAGCCAGGTTGGTCTTACGAACTTCGTCGTCTTTACCCAGTGCGTTCGGAACGATAGAGAAGGTGTAGGAGATACCATCTTTAGCGTAAGCGAACGGCAGTTTAGCAACGGAAGTCAGAGACGCTACAGCACCTTTCTGGTCACGACCGTGCATCGGGTTAGCACCCGGTCCGAACGGCGCGCCAGCACGACGACCGTCTGGGGTGTTACCAGTTTTCTTACCATACACAACGTTAGAAGTGATGGTCAGAACAGACTGAGTCGGGATTGCGTCACGGTAGGTGTGCAGTTTCTGAATTTTCTTCATGAAACGTTCTACCAGGTCAACAGCCAGGTCATCTACACGCGGATCGTTGTTACCAAACTGCGGGTATTCGCCTTCGATTTCGAAGTCGATAGCCAGACCGTCTTCGTCACGAATCGGTTTAACTTTCGCATATTTGATTGCAGACAGGGAGTCAGCAGCAACGGACAGACCAGCGATACCACACGCCATGGTGCGGATAACGTCACGGTCGTGCAGCGCCATCAGAGAGGCTTCGTAGCTGTACTTGTCGTGCATGTAGTGGATGATGTTCAGTGCAGTGATGTACTGTTTAGCCAGCCAGTCCATGAAGTGATCCATGCGCTCCATCACTTCATCGTAGTTCAGGACGTCGCCTTTGATCGGTTCAGATTTCGGACCAACCTGCATTTTCAGTTTTTCGTCAACGCCGCCGTTGATTGCGTACAGCATGGTTTTCGCCAGGTTTGCACGCGCACCGAAGAACTGCATTTGTTTACCAACGATCATCGGGCTTACGCAGCAAGCGATAGCGTAGTCATCGTTGTTGAAGTCCGGACGCATCAGGTCATCGTTCTCATACTGCAGAGAAGAGGTGTCGATGGACACTTTAGCAGCGAATTTCTTGAAGTTCAGCGGCAGTTTTTCAGACCACAGAATGGTCATGTTCGGTTCCGGAGACGGACCCATGGTGTACAGGGTGTTCAGGAAACGGAAGCTGTTTTTGGTAACCAGGGTACGACCGTCGAGGCCCATACCACCGATAGATTCGGTTGCCCAGATCGGGTCGCCAGAGAACAGTTCATCGTATTCCGGGGTACGCAGGAAGCGAACCATACGCAGTTTCATGACCAGGTGGTCAACCATTTCCTGCGCTTCTTGTTCGGTGATCTTGCCAGCTTTCAGGTCACGTTCGATGTACACATCCAGGAAGGTGGAGGTACGACCGAAGGACATTGCAGCACCGTTCTGAGACTTAACAGCAGCCAGGTAGCCGAAGTAAGTCCACTGGATAGCTTCCTGAGCGTTGGTTGCCGGACCAGAGATGTCGTAGCCGTATTTGGCAGCCATTTCTTTCATCTGACCCAGAGCGCGGTGCTGTTCAGCAATTTCTTCACGCAGACGGATAGTTGCTTCCAGATTTACGCCATTTTCCAGATCTGCCTGCAGAGAGGTGAACTGAGCGTATTTGTCTTTCATCAGGTAGTCGATACCGTACAGCGCAACGCGACGGTAGTCACCAATGATACGGCCACGACCATAAGCATCTGGCAAACCGGTCAGAACCCCGGATTTACGGCAACGCAGGATGTCCGGAGTGTAAACGTCGAACACGCCCTGGTTGTGAGTTTTACGGTATTCAGTGAAGATTTTTTTGATCATCGGGTCCAGTTCGCGGTTGTACGCTTTGCAGGAACCTTCGATCATTTTGATACCACCGAACGGGATAAGAGCACGTTTCAGCGGAGCTTCAGTCTGCAGACCAACAATTTTTTCCAGCGCTTTGTTGATGTAGCCAGCGTCGTGGGAAGTGATGGTGGAAGCAACAGCGGTGTCAAAGTCAACTGGCGCGTGAGTGCGGTTTTCCAGTTTAACGCCTTCCATTACTTTGTCCCACAGGGTAGTGGTCGCGTCAGTAGCGCCAGCCAGGAAGGACTCGTCACCCTCGTACGGAGTGTAGTTTTTCTGGATGAAGTCACGGACGTTTACTTCATTCTGCCAGTCACCTTTGGTAAAACCTTCCCAGGCTGTGGCTAACTTTTCATTAAGCTCGGACATGTAACACCTACCTTCTTAAGTGGATTTTTTATTTACCGCGTGCAGAACATCTCAATTAGTGATGATCGTTATCACGCAGATAAATGACCCAGTATGTCAACCCAACCAACAAACCACCGCCAATAATGTTACCGATCGTAACCGGAATCAGGTTATCAGTGATGAAGCCCATCACGGTCAGGTGAGAAAAATTTTCCGGAGAAGAACCGATAGCGGTCCAGAATTCCGGTGATGCAAAGTCACGAATTACGATACCCATTGGGATCATAAACATGTTTGCGATGCTGTGTTCGAATCCACTGGCTACGAACATAGCGACAGGAAGAATCATGATAAACGATTTGTCCATCAGGCTACGGCCAGAGTAGCTCATCCACACAGCCAGACAGACCATCAGGTTTGCCAGGATACCGAGGGCAACAGCTTCAATAAAAGTATGGTGCATTTTATGATCGGCTGTTTGCAGGACGTTAAGTCCCCACTGACCATTCGCAGTCATATATTCGCCGGAAAGCCACATCAGCAGAACAAACAGTAATGCACCGATCAGGTTACCAAAATAGACATTAAGCCAGTTCTTCGCCAGTTGCCCCCAGGTGATGCGTCCACTGGCTTTAGCAACAACAATCAGAACTGTTGAAGTAAAGAGATCAGCACCACAAACAACACAAAGAATGAGGCCCAGAGAGAAGCAGATACCGCCAACCAGTTTTGCCATGCCATATGGCATCGCACCAGCACCTGTTGTTGCAGTGATATAGAAAACAAAAGCGATAGAGATGAATACACCAGCGGTAATCGCCAGATAGAAAGTCTTAAGCGGATGTTTCGTTGCTTTATAGACACCTGCTTCTTCGGCAACTTTGGCCATCGCAGCAGGAAGAATAAGATCAAAAGGGTTGTCAGCTTTCACACTAACTCTCTCTTTATTAAGTCGGCGACGAGATACTAACAAAGCATTATAGATGAGAATTTGATATAGATCATATCTCGCCTGGCTTATAGACCTGTAAGTCGCATGGTTTTTACGCAAAAAGTATTTAACTTGATGAATTATTTAATAAAAATAAATTTTAAAATTTAATAAATCAGTTGAATATTTTCGATAGTGCTCCTGAAAGTACGTTAATGGACAGAAAACAAAGACTAATAAAATAACAACATTGATAAATCTGGTTAAATATTGAATAACAATATTTAACTGAATAACTACATTTATTTCTGTTTAAATTTAATAAACAAGAAAGGGGCACAAAATGCGCCCCGTAATATAGCTCAGACAAGGAAATTAACCTACTCGCCGTTGTCTGTTTGCTTTCATTTTGTCCAGAATGTCGCTTTGGCGCGTTGCAGCTTTTCATAGGCCTTCAGCAGCGACTGATGTGCGGCGAATGCGTGCAGATCGCTATCTACCGGTTGCAGGCCGTAAAACGCCGCTTCGCCACTCATTGCCGCACTGGCGGCTTCTACCGCCTCCGCGCCGTACATGCGGATAAAAGCATTCAGATATTGCAGTGGCTGGCGATCTTCTTCCTGAGCCAGCAGCAGGAGGGTTTGCAGGCAGCGATAATAGTTTGCGCGTTCCGGGCTGAATACCGATGAGTTAAACTCCATCGTCCATTCGGTCCAGACCAGAGCCTGTTCCAGATCGCCACCAGCCAGCGCCAGCATAGCCTTTAATTCACCGATACGCAGAGTGTACCAGCCGTTATCCGGCCCGGTTGCCAGACCCAATAGCTCACGCACGCGGGTAAAGTCATCAAAACCTTCTTCATCCAGTTGATCGATGAGGTTCAGGTAATCTTCTTTTTCCCACTCGCTGCCTGGGAGTGAAAGAATCGTTTCACGTAAATGGCTGCCCATGCTGTTATTCGCTAACCATAAATCTTCAGCCGGATAAATATCGGATATGCCAGGCACGATAATACGACAAGCATAAACGCCCAGATGCTCGTAATCAGCAATATAAACTTCTTTATCTTCGTTGTTGAAGATAGCCATCAGCGTGGCAAACTCTTCTTCCGTGGTGCCGGAGAAATTCCAGTCCACAAACGGATAATCGGCATCCTGCTTGAACAGGTCCCAGGAGATTAAACCGCTGGAATCGATAAAGTGCGTTTCAAGGTTGGTATGTTCAGCAACTTCTTCATCATCGAAGGTTGGCGGAGTAAACACATCCAAATCTTTCAGGCCACGACCTTGCAGCAGCTCGGTCACGGTACGTTCCAGTGCTACGCCAAAATCAGGATGCGCACCGAAAGAGGCAAAGCAAGTGCCGTTAGCCGGATTGAACAGTACCACGCAAATCACTGGATACTGGCCGCCAAGCGAACCATCATAAGCAAAGATTGGGAAACCTTCCGCTTCCAGTGTTTCGATTGCTTCAACTACTGCAGGGTAACGTGCCAGCACGTCTGCCGGGATTTCCGGCAAGCTGATGCTTTCAGCAATAATGCGGTTTTTCACGTAGCGTTCGAAAACTTCGGACAACCCTTGAACGCGTGCTTCGTTGCGGGTATTGCCAGCGGACATACCGTTAGAAACGTACAAGTTACCAATGATATTCATCGGAATATAAACGGTCTGATTGTCGGACTGGCGCGTAAATGGCAGACCGCAAATACCACGATCTTCGTTACCGGATTGCAGGTCAATCAGCATGCTGCCGGTCAGTTCATTTTCAGGGTCGTAAAACGCGCGCAGACGGTCATCGAGCAGTCCTTCCGGCACATCGTCGTTTTCGGTCAGTGGGAACCATTTTTCGTTGGGATAATGCACGAACGGACCGTTGGCGATGGTTTCGCCCAGCCAGAAGTCAGCAAAAAAGTAGTTGGTTGAGAGACGCTCGAAATATTCACCGAGGGCAGATGCCAGCGCCGCTTTTTTGGTTGCGCCTTTACCGTTGGTAAAACACAGTGCGCACTCTTTGTCACGAATATGTACAGACCAGACGTTAGGCACGGGATTCAGCCAGGAGGCCTCTTCAATCTGAAAACCGAGGTCTGAAAGTTTTTGCTGGAAGCGAGCGATGGAATCTTCCAGAGCGGCATCTTTGCCGGGGATAAATGTTTGCGTCATGAAAATCACTTTAGTCGTACGGAAAGCGCGCAATAATACGGGTTTTATCTCAAAGGCGCTATCACCGCCGCCATGCCGATGAACTGTTGACTATGCTTTTAGCGGATAAACCACGATAAGAGCATAAAAATGAAGGCGTTCGATCTCCACCGTATGGCATTTGATAAAGTGCCTTTTGATTTCCTTGGCGAAGTTGCACTACGTAGTCTTTATACCTTTGTACTGGTCTTTTTATTCCTCAAAATGACCGGAAGACGCGGTGTGCGGCAGATGTCGCTTTTTGAAGTGTTAATCATTCTGACGCTGGGGTCAGCGGCGGGAGATGTGGCGTTTTATGATGATGTGCCGATGGTCCCGGTACTTATCGTCTTTATTACTCTGGCGTTGTTATACCGCCTGGTAATGTGGTTGATGGCGCACAGTGAAAAACTGGAGGATCTTCTGGAAGGCAAGCCGATTGTCATTATTGAGGATGGTGAGCTGGCCTGGTCGAAACTTAATAACTCCAACATGACGGAATTTGAGTTCTTTATGGAGCTGCGACTGCGTGGAGTGGAGCAGTTGGGGCAGGTACGTCTGGCGATTCTCGAAACCAACGGGCAAATCAGTGTCTATTTCTTTGAAGATGACAAGGTGAAACCGGGTTTACTTATTTTACCCAGTGACTGTACTCAGCGTTACAAAGTGGTACCGGAGTCGGCGGACTATGCCTGCATCCGTTGCAGTGAAATCATTCATATGAACGCGGGGGAAAAACAATTATGTCCGCGCTGTGCAAATCCAGAATGGACGAAGGCAAGCCGGGCGAAACGGGTGACCTGACAGGTTAAATCCCCTTTTTTATTTAAAATTCCGAAAGATTATGTTGCGTGACGAAGTGCTCATTTTTATTGTCGCCAGTATTACCCGTTGCGAGGCGTGTCGCTGAATGATAAAACCAATAGCCACAGGAATAACTTATACCCGACGTTCACTTTGTCGGGTATTAAAAATGAAACGTGGTGAGGGGAAATGGCTCAGGTATTCAATTTTAGTTCAGGCCCGGCAATGCTTCCGGCAGATGTGCTCAAGCAGGCGCAACAAGAGTTGTGTGACTGGAATGGTCTTGGTACATCCGTTATGGAAATTAGCCACCGTGGCAAAGAATTTATCAAAGTCGCAGAAGAAGCAGAGCACGATTTCCGCGAGCTGTTAAACGTTCCTTCAAACTATAAAGTACTCTTTTGCCATGGTGGTGGCCGTGGGCAATTTGCGGCGGTGCCACTGAATATACTTGGTGATAAGACTACCGCAGATTATGTTGATGCGGGCTACTGGGCGGCAAGCGCTATCAAAGAAGCGAAAAAATATTGCACGCCAAATGTGTTTGACGCCAAAGTAACCGTTGACGGTCTGCGCGCGGTGAAGCCAATGCGTGAATGGCAACTTTCTGATAACGCAGCTTACCTGCACTATTGCCCGAATGAAACTATTGATGGTATCGCCATTGACGAAACGCCAGACTTCGGTAACGAAGTGGTTGTCGCTGCCGATTTCTCATCAACCATTCTTTCTCGTCCAATCGATGTGAGCCGTTACGGC
Organism: Escherichia sp. GZ89; assembly: GCF_019366485.1. NCBI lineage: Bacteria > Pseudomonadati > Pseudomonadota > Gammaproteobacteria > Enterobacterales > Enterobacteriaceae > Escherichia > Escherichia sp. GZ89. Next base: position 68,652 of record NZ_JAEOHX010000001.1, read on the forward strand.
GTGATCTATGCTGGCGCGCAGAAAAATATCGGCCCAGCTGGTCTGACAATTGTCATTGTGCGTGAAGACTTGCTGGGTAAAGCGAATATCGCGTGTCCGTCGATTCTGGATTATTCCATCCTCAACGATAACGACTCCATGTTTAACACGCCGCCGACGTTTGCCTGGTACTTATCTGGCCTGGTCTTCAAATGGCTGAAAGCGAATGGTGGGGTGGCTGCAATGGATAAAATCAATCAGCAGAAAGCGGAGCTGCTTTACGGCGCCATTGATAACAGCGATTTTTACCGTAATGACGTAGCGAAAGCTAACCGTTCTCGGATGAACGTGCCGTTCCAGTTGGCGGACAATGCTCTCGATAAACTGTTCCTCGAAGAGTCTTTCGCTGCGGGGCTGCATGCGCTGAAAGGGCATCGCGTGGTCGGCGGTATGCGTGCGTCAATTTATAACGCAATGCTTCTGGAAGGTGTCATAGCCCTGACTGATTTTATGGCTGATTTCGAACGTCGCCACGGTTAAGGCATCTATTCTTATTATTACCCACAGTTATGCTGTGGGTTTTTGTTTCTGTCGTTGAGAGTTAAGTTCATGGAATCCCTGACGTTACAACCCATCGCCCGTGTCGATGGCACTATTAATCTGCCCGGTTCCAAGAGCGTTTCTAACCGCGCTTTATTGCTGGCGGCTTTGGCACACGGTAAAACAGTATTAACTAATCTGCTGGATAGCGATGATGTTCGCCATATGCTTAATGCGTTAAAGGCATTAGGGGTAAGCTATTCGCTTTCTACCGATCGTACACGTTGCGAGATCATCGGTAACGGTGGTCCATTACACGCAGAGAGTGCACTGGAGTTGTTCCTCGGTAATGCCGGAACGGCAATGCGTCCGCTGGCGGCAGCTCTTTGTCTGGGTAGCAATGATATTGTTCTGACCGGTGAACCGCGCATGAAAGAACGGCCGATTGGTCATCTTGTAGATGCGTTGCGCCAGGGCGGAGCGGGAATCACTTACCTGGAGCAAGAAAATTATCCACCGCTGCGTTTACAGGGCGGCTTTACTGGTGGCAACGTTGACGTTGATGGTTCCGTTTCCAGTCAATTCCTCACCGCACTATTAATGACTGCGCCGCTTGCGCCGGAAGATACAGTTATTCGTATTAAAGGTGATCTGGTTTCTAAACCTTATATCGATATCACCCTCAACCTGATGAAAACGTTTGGTGTTGAAGTTGAAAATCAGCGCTATCAACAATTTGTGGTGAAAGGTGGTCAATCTTATCAGTCACCGGGCAGCTATTTAGTGGAAGGGGATGCATCTTCGGCTTCTTACTTTCTTGCTGCGGCAGCGATCAAAGGTGGTACGGTAAAAGTGACGGGCATTGGACGCAATAGTATGCAAGGCGATATTCACTTTGCTGACGTACTGGAAAAAATGGGCGCGACCATTAGCTGGGGCGACGATTATATATCCTGCACACGCGGTGAACTGAACGGCATTGATATGGATATGAACCATATTCCCGATGCGGCGATGACCATTGCCACGACGGCGTTATTTGCAAAAGGCACCACCACGCTGCGCAATATCTATAACTGGCGTGTTAAAGAGACTGATCGCCTGTTTGCGATGGCAACAGAACTGCGTAAAGTCGGTGCGGAAGTAGAAGAGGGGCACGATTTTATTCGTATCACTCCACTGGAAAAACTGAAATTTGCCGAGATCGCGACTTATAACGATCACCGAATGGCGATGTGTTTTTCGCTTGTCGCCTTGTCAGATACGCCAGTGACAATTTTGGATCCTAAATGTACCGCCAAAACGTTCCCGGACTATTTTGAGCAGTTGGCTCGCATTAGTGCATAAACTCAGCCTTACCACCGCATCATCCGATGCGGTGATTTTCGTTCTCGTGACTCCTGCGTTGTTTATTTATTCTACAATCAGCTTCAATCATTCCGTATTTTGCACACAGCGTTAACGATTGCTGGCAAGGGCGCGTATAATGCGCCGCGTTTATGTTAACGGTACGCCTGTTTTAAGGAGATGAAGATGACGGCAATTGCCCCGGTAATTACCATTGATGGCCCAAGCGGTGCAGGAAAAGGCACCTTGTGCAAGGCAATGGCGGAAGCATTGCAATGGCATCTGTTGGATTCAGGAGCGATCTATCGTGTACTGGCATTGGCTGCCTTACATCACCATGTCGATGTTGCATCGGAAGACGCACTGGTACCGCTGGCTTCCCATCTTGATGTGCGCTTTATTTCAACTAACGGCAATCTGGAAGTTATCCTCGAAGGAGAAGACGTCAGCGGAGAAATCAGAACACAAGAAGTGGCGAATGCAGCATCACAAGTTGCTGCTTTTCCTCGTGTTCGTGAAGCTTTATTGCGTCGTCAGCGCGCGTTTCGCGAACTGCCCGGACTGATTGCCGACGGGCGTGACATGGGAACGGTGGTTTTTCCTGATGCGCCAGTAAAAATATTCCTTGATGCCTCCTCTGAAGAACGTGCGCATCGTCGCATGCTACAGTTGCAGGAGAAAGGCTTTAGTGTTAACTTTGAACGCCTTTTGGCCGAGATCAAAGAGCGTGATGACCGTGATCGTAATCGAGCGGTAGCCCCTCTGGTTCCGGCGGCTGATGCTTTAGTGTTAGATTCAACCACCTTAAGCATTGAGCAAGTGATTGAAAAAGCGTTACAATACGCGCGCCAAAAACTGGCTCTCGCATAAGCGACCGAATTTGCAGTACCCCCGTTGCAATGGAATGACAGCGGGTATGTTAAACAACCCCATCCGGCACGGAGCCAGGTGGACGTTAAATATAAACCTGAAGATTAAACATGACTGAATCTTTTGCTCAACTCTTTGAAGAGTCCTTAAAAGAAATCGAAACCCGCCCGGGTTCTATCGTTCGTGGTGTTGTTGTTGCTATCGACAAAGACGTAGTACTGGTTGACGCTGGTCTGAAATCTGAGTCTGCCATTCCGGCTGAGCAGTTCAAAAACGCCCAGGGCGAAATTGAAATCCAGGTTGGTGACGAAGTTGACGTTGCTCTGGATGCAGTAGAAGACGGTTTCGGTGAAACCCTGCTGTCTCGTGAGAAAGCAAAACGTCACGAAGCGTGGCTGATGCTGGAAAAAGCTTACGAAGAAGCAGCAACCGTTACTGGTGTAATCAATGGCAAAGTCAAGGGCGGCTTCACTGTTGAGCTGAACGGTATTCGTGCGTTCCTGCCAGGTTCTCTGGTAGACGTTCGTCCGGTTCGTGACACCCTGCACCTGGAAGGCAAAGAGCTTGAATTCAAAGTAATCAAGCTGGACCAGAAGCGTAACAACGTTGTTGTTTCTCGTCGTGCTGTTATTGAGTCTGAAAACAGTGCAGAACGCGATCAGCTGCTGGAAAACCTGCAGGAAGGCATGGAAGTTAAAGGTATCGTTAAGAACCTCACTGACTACGGTGCATTCGTTGATCTGGGTGGTGTTGACGGTCTGCTGCACATCACCGACATGGCGTGGAAACGCGTTAAACATCCGAGCGAAATCGTAAACGTTGGCGACGAAATCACTGTTAAAGTGCTGAAGTTCGACCGCGAACGTACCCGTGTATCTCTGGGCCTGAAACAACTGGGCGAAGATCCGTGGGTAGCTATCGCTAAACGTTATCCGGAAGGTACCAAACTGACCGGTCGCGTGACCAACCTGACCGACTACGGCTGCTTCGTTGAAATCGAAGAAGGCGTTGAAGGCCTGGTACACGTTTCCGAAATGGATTGGACCAACAAAAACATCCACCCGTCCAAAGTTGTTAACGTTGGCGATGTAGTGGAAGTGATGGTTCTGGATATCGACGAAGAACGTCGTCGTATCTCCCTGGGTCTGAAGCAGTGCAAATCTAACCCATGGCAGCAGTTCGCGGAAACCCACAACAAGGGCGACCGTGTTGAAGGTAAAATCAAGTCTATCACTGACTTCGGTATCTTCATCGGGCTGGACGGCGGTATCGACGGCCTGGTTCACCTGTCTGACATCTCCTGGAACGTTGCAGGCGAAGAAGCAGTTCGTGAATACAAAAAAGGCGACGAAATCGCAGCAGTTGTACTGCAGGTTGATGCAGAACGTGAACGTATCTCCCTGGGCGTTAAGCAGCTCGCAGAAGATCCGTTCAACAACTGGGTTGCTCTGAACAAGAAAGGCGCTATTGTGACCGGTAAAGTAACTGCAGTTGACGCTAAAGGCGCAACCGTAGAACTGGCTGACGGCGTTGAAGGTTACCTGCGTGCTTCTGAAGCATCCCGTGACCGCGTTGAAGACGCTACCCTGGTTCTGAGCGTTGGCGACGAAGTTGAAGCTAAATTCACCGGCGTTGATCGTAAAAACCGCGCAATCAGCCTGTCTGTTCGTGCGAAAGACGAAGCTGACGAGAAAGATGCAATCGCAACTGTTAACAAACAGGAAGATGCAAACTTCTCTAACAATGCAATGGCTGAAGCTTTCAAAGCAGCTAAAGGCGAGTAATTCTCTGACTCTTCGGGATTTTTATCCCGAAGTTTGTTGAGTTTACTTGACAGATTGCAGGTTTCGTCCTGTAATCAAGCACTAAGGGCGGCTACGGCCGCCCTTAATCAATGCAACAACAGCAGCCGCTAAATTTGCCTTTAAGGAACCGGAGGAAACATGACCAAGTCAGAATTGATTGAAAGACTTGCAACCCAGCAATCGCATATTCCTGCCAAAGTGGTTGAAGATGCCGTTAAAGAGATGCTGGAGCATATGGCCTCGACTCTTGCGCAGGGCGAGCGTATTGAAATCCGCGGTTTCGGCAGTTTCTCTTTGCACTACCGCGCACCTCGCACCGGACGTAACCCAAAAACTGGTGATAAAGTTGAACTTGAAGGCAAATATGTGCCGCACTTTAAGCCAGGTAAAGAACTGCGCGATCGCGCCAATATTTACGGTTGAGTTTTAAAAAACTTAATCGCGAAAAGCACCTAAGTGGTGCTTTTTTATTGTCTGTATCCGACTTCTGGAAGTAGCCTCGCATTTCTGCCTGCATATTACATGACATAAGTAAATTGTGCTGAAAGCCTCTCGAAAATAATAAAACCCGTAACTGACGCCGTCTCAAATTACTCGCACACTACCCGCAACATGGAGGTGTGCAGTGAAAATTACATCTATTAGCATTTGCGTCTTATTCGGTATTTTCCCGCTAACCTTATTACCAACATTACCTGGCTTCCCTGTCATAGCGATTCTTTTTGTTACTGCATGCGTGCTGGCTTTAATTCCACGACAACCGCTGCGCTATTTGGCTCTGACTTTGCTCTTTTTTCTGTGGGGGATTCTGGCTGCCAAACAAATCACATGGCCTTCTGAAGTTTTACCGACTGCGATACAGGAAGCCCAGGTTCTTATTACTGGTACTGATCATATGACAACCCATTATGGTCAGATTACCCATCTGTCAGGGAAACGCGTATTCCCTGCGCCTGGCATTGTTTTGTATGGTCAATATCTGCCGGGTGAAGTCTGTGCAGGCCAACGCTGGTTGATGAAATTAAAAGTCCGTGCAGTGCATGGGCAACTAAATGATGGTGGTTTTGACAGCCAACGATATGCGCTGGCTCAACATCAACCTCTCACTGGGCGATTTCTTAACGCAACTGCGATAGATGCGCGTTGTAGCTTACGTGCTGAGTATCTGGCTTCGATAACTCAGACTTTGGCTAATTATTTATGGAAACCGGTTATTTTAGGCCTGGGGATGGGAGAACGTTTATCAATCCCTCAGGAGATCAAGCGCATTATGCGTGATACCGGAACGGCCCATCTGATGGCTATTTCTGGATTGCATATTGCTTTTGCCGCAGTTCTCGCGGCAGGGATTATCCGGGGAATGCAGTTTTTATTGCCAGCCCAACGTATTTTCTGGCAAGTTCCTCTCATAGGCGGGGTAGGCTGTGCTATTTTTTATGCCTGGCTGACAGGTATGCAACCACCGGCCTTACGTACCGTTGTTGCTTTAACCGTCTGGGGAATGCTTAAAATAAGTGGCCGTCAATGGAGCGGATGGGACGTCTGGCTATGCTGCCTTGCAGCAATTTTAATAACCGATCCGATAGCGATACTTTCCGATAGTCTGTGGCTCTCCGCTTTTGCAGTTGCGGCGCTCATTTTTTGGTATCAATGGTGCCCATTGCCCTCGCTATCATTACCACGTTTACTTCGCCCTTTCGTTTCTCTGGTGCATTTGCAAATTGGTATCACGCTTTTATTGTTACCTGTTCAGATAGTTATTTTTCATGGTCTCAGTCTCAGTTCATTGATAGCCAATTTATTTGCTGTCCCGCTGGTTACTTTTATCTCTGTGCCCCTTATCCTGGCGGGTATGGTGATACACCTTACCGGACCACAAGTGCTTGAGCAGGGGCTCTGGTATTTAGCCGACTACTCACTGGCAATATTATTCCGGGCACTGGAGTTACTTCCTGGTGGTTGGGTAAATATCAGCGAGCAATGGCGATGGTTGGCATTTTCTCCGTGGCCTGGTTTGTTGATATGGCGGCTTAATGCCTGGAGAGCAGTTCCGTTTTTATGTTTATCAGGAATAATCCTTCTAAGTTGGCCGCTATGGAGAGCTCCACGTATTGATATATGGCAAGTGCATATGCTCGATGTAGGGCAGGGGCTGGCAATGGTGATTGAGCGAAACGGCAAAGCTATTCTCTATGATACGGGGCTTGCGTGGCCAGGAGGCGATAGTGGGCAACAACTCATCATTCCCTGGCTACGTTGGCATAACTTACAGCCTGAAGGCATCATTCTCAGCCACGAGCATCTTGATCATCGTGGAGGATTGGATTCTTTGTTAAAAATCTGGCCAGAAATGTGGGTCAGAAGTCCACTCGGATGGCAGAGTCATCTTCCCTGTATACGTGGTGAAACGTGGCAGTGGCAGGGACTTAACTTCTCCGCGCACTGGCCACTCAAGGTTGATTCGGAGCAGGGGAATAATCGCTCTTGTGTAGTCAAAATAGATGACGGCAAGCAGAGCATCTTGTTGACTGGCGATATCGAGGCTCCAGCTGAACAAAAAATGCTTAGTCACTATTGGCAGTACCTGGCGGCGACAATTATTCAGGTGCCCCATCATGGTAGTAATACATCCTCAACTCTGCCTTTGCTTCAACGGGTAAATGGCTCTGTCGCACTGGCATCAGCGTCGCGCTATAACGCGTGGCGTCTGCCTTCGTGGAAAGTAAAACAGCGATATCTGAAACAAGAATACCAATGGTTAGATACGCCCCATTCTGGGCAAATAACGGTCGATTTTTCTCCGCAAAGTTGGCAGATAAGCAGTATGAGGGAACAAATTTTACCGCGTTGGTATCATCAGTGGTTTGGCGTGTCAGAGGATAACGGGTAGAATATGCGGCTATTTCAACAAATGCTGGTTTTTTGAATGCATAACGACAAAGATCTCTCTACGTGGCAGACATTCCGCCGACTGTGGCCAACCATTGCGCCTTTTAAAGCGGGTCTGATCGTGGCGGGCATAGCGTTAATCCTCAACGCAGCCAGCGATACCTTTATGTTATCGCTGCTTAAGCCGCTGCTGGATGATGGCTTCGGTAAAACTGATCGCTCCGTACTGGTATGGATGCCACTGGTGGTGATCGGACTGATGATTTTACGTGGTATCACCAGCTATATCTCCAGCTACTGTATCTCCTGGGTTTCCGGCAAAGTGGTTATGACCATGCGTCGCCGTCTGTTCGGACATATGATGGGGATGCCCGTTTCATTCTTTGATAAACAATCTACCGGGACGTTGCTCTCTCGTATCACTTATGATTCTGAGCAGGTAGCGTCATCATCTTCTGGTGCACTGATTACTGTTGTACGCGAAGGCGCATCTATCATTGGTCTGTTTGCCATGATGTTCTATTACAGCTGGCAGTTGTCGATCATTTTGATTGTGCTGGCTCCGATTGTCTCGATTGCGATTCGTGTTGTGTCGAAACGTTTTCGTAGCATCAGCAAAAATATGCAGAACACCATGGGGCAGGTGACAACCAGCGCAGAACAGATGCTGAAAGGTCACAAAGAAGTGCTGATTTTTGGTGGCCAGGAAGTAGAAACGAAGCGTTTTGATAAAGTCAGCAACAAAATGCGTTTGCAAGGGATGAAGATGGTGTCTGCCTCTTCCATTTCTGATCCGATCATTCAGCTGATCGCATCTCTGGCACTCGCTTTTGTTCTCTATGCTGCAAGTTTCCCAAGTGTGATGGACAGCCTGACGGCAGGTACCATCACTGTCGTCTTCTCTTCAATGATTGCGTTGATGCGTCCGTTGAAGTCGCTGACTAACGTCAACGCTCAGTTCCAGCGCGGTATGGCGGCTTGTCAGACGCTGTTTACTATCCTCGATAGTGAACAAGAAAAAGACGAAGGTAAACGTGAGATTGAGCGCGCGACCGGTGATATTGAATTCCGTAATGTAACCTTTACTTATCCTGGGCGTGATGTACCTGCATTACGTAACATCAACCTTAAAATCCCGGCAGGTAAAACGGTTGCACTGGTTGGGCGTTCTGGTTCGGGCAAATCCACTATCGCCAGCCTGATAACACGCTTCTATGACATTGACGAAGGTGAGATCCTGATGGATGGCCATGACCTACGTGAATACAAACTGGCCTCGTTGCGTAATCAGGTTGCGTTAGTTTCCCAGAATGTGCATCTGTTTAATGACACGGTTGCCAACAATATTGCATATGCGCGAACAGAGCATTACAGCCGGGAGCAGATCGAAGAAGCGGCCCGTATGGCCTACGCTATGGACTTTATCAACAAAATGGACAATGGCCTTGATACTGTGATTGGTGAAAACGGTGTACTGCTTTCCGGGGGGCAGCGTCAACGTATCGCCATTGCACGAGCCTTACTGCGTGACAGTCCGATCCTGATTCTCGACGAAGCAACGTCGGCACTCGATACTGAATCCGAACGAGCTATTCAGGCAGCACTGGATGAACTGCAGAAAAACCGCACCTCACTGGTTATTGCCCACCGTTTGTCTACCATTGAGCAGGCCGATGAAATTGTTGTGGTTGAAGATGGTGTAATTGTTGAGCGCGGTACGCATAGTGATTTGCTGGCGCATCGTGGTGTCTATGCGCAACTGCATAAAATGCAATTTGGCCAATGATTGAACGTATCTGGTCCGGTGAATCGCCCTTGTGGCGGTTGTTATTACCACTCTCCTGGCTGTATGGCCTGGTGAGTGGTCTGATTCGCCTGTGCTATAAATTAGGATTAAAGCGTGCCTGGCGCGCGCCTGTTCCTGTGGTGGTGGTGGGGAATCTTACCGCGGGTGGTAATGGTAAAACGCCAGTTGTTATTTGGCTGGTAGAGCAACTGCAACAACGTGGCGTTCGGGTCGGTGTGGTGTCTCGCGGTTACGGTGGTAAAGCTGAGTCATATCCACTTTTGCTTAGTGACGATACTACTACCGCACAAGCTGGCGATGAGCCAGTACTGATTTATCAGCGTACAGGTGCTCCTGTTGCCGTTTCACCTGTTCGCAGCGATGCAGTAAAAGCGATTCTGACACAACATCCTGATATGCAGATTATCGTAACCGACGATGGGCTTCAGCATTATCGACTGGCGCGTGATGTTGAAGTTGTGGTGATTGATGGTGTACGTCGCTTCGGTAATGGCTGGTGGTTACCAGCCGGACCAATGCGAGAGCGTGCCGGGCGGTTAAAAACTGTAGATACTGTGATCGTTAACGGTGGTGTACCACGCAGCGGTGAAATCCCAATGCATCTTGCTCCAGGGCAGGCTGTTAATTTACGTACTGGCACCCGCTGCGATATAGCCAAACTTACGCATGTCGTTGCAATGGCTGGAATAGGGCACCCGCCGCGCTTTTTCGCCACGCTGAAAATGTGCGGCGTTAACCCGGAAAAATGTGTACCGTTGGCCGATCACCAGTCACTTACGCACTCAGATGTTTGCGCATTGTTGAACAGTGGGCAAACATTGGTCATGACCGAAAAAGATGCCGTAAAATGTCGTGCATTTGCGGAAGATAATTGGTGGTATCTCCCAGTAGATGCCCGATTTGCGGGGCATGAACCAGAGCAACTTCTTGCAAAACTTATTTCGCTGGCTTCAGGTGAATAGTAACGCTGTGGCGGCACTTGATTGACGAGGTCATAAATGTCGCTGCAGCACCTTACCCTTACAGATGCCCGTAATCTCCATCTTGCTGCGCAGGGGATGCTAAAAAAACCTCGTCGTCGTGCGCAACCAGCCGATATTCCAGCGATCATTTCACGCATGTCTTTGCTGCAAATCGACACTATCAATGTTGTTGCTCGTAGTCCTTATCTGGTGCTTTTCAGCCGCCTTGGTCAGTACCAACCAGAGTGGCTGGATGAATCCCTTCTAAATGGCGAACTGATGGAATACTGGGCCCATGAGGCTTGTTTTCTGCCTCGCAGTGATTTTCATTTAATTCGCCACCGCATGCTTATGCCTGAAAAGATGGGCTGGAAATACAAAGATACCTGGATGAAAGCGCATGTGGCGGAGATTGAGCAATTAATCCAGCATATTCAGTTGCATGGCCCCGTACGTGCTGCTGATTTTGAACATCCGCAAAAAGGAACGACCGGCTGGTGGGAATGGAAACCGCATAAACGCCATCTTGAAGGGCTATTTACAGCAGGCAAAGTCATGGTGGTTGAAAGGCGTAAATTTCAGCGAGTATATGATTTAACAGATCGCGTTATGCCACATTGGGATGATGAACGTGATCTCCTTTCTCAGGAAGAGGCGGAGCTGCTTATGCTGGACAATAGTGCAAGGAGCCTTGGGATTTTCCGGGAACAATGGTTGGCAGACTATTACCGCCTGAAACGCCCAAACATTAAGATGTGGCGAGAAATAAGAGCAGAACAGCAGCAAATTATCCCGGTGAGTGTCGAGCATTTAGGCCCAATGTGGCTACATGCTGAAATGCGGCCTCTTCTTGAGTTAGTAGGAGCTGGCAAGCTCGTCGCGACCCATAGTGCGGTCCTTTCCCCCTTTGATCCTGTCGTTTGGGATCGTAAGAGAGCTGAACAACTTTTTGATTTTAGCTATCGCCTTGAGTGCTACACACCAGCCACGAAACGTCACTATGGTTATTTCGTGCTACCTTTGCTGCATCGCGGACAACTGGTAGGACGAATGGACGCCAAAATGCATCGCAAGAACGGGGTATTGGATGTTATCTCACTGTATTTGCAGGAAGGCGTCAAATCTGGAGCAATGTTACAAAAAGGCGTGCATCAGGCTATTTCTGATTTTGCACGGTGGCAGTTGGCGAATCGCATTACACTCGGAAATTGCCCACGAGATTTGTTCGCTGATTGCCGTCAGGGTTGGGAAATAGACCCTGCCTCGTAATTGAATATGGTAAGATTTGTAAATTCACTTTTCGATCTCCTCCGGAGGAATAATGGATCATCGTCTGCTTGAAATCATCGCCTGCCCGGTTTGCAACGGCAAACTTTGGTATAACCAGGAAAAACAAGAACTCATATGCAAACTGGATAAACTGGCGTTTCCATTACGTGACGGCATTCCAGTTTTGCTGGAAACAGAAGCTCGGGTACTCACCAGCGAGGAGAGCCAATCATGAGTTTCGTGGTGATTATCCCGGCGCGTTTTGCCTCTACTCGCTTGCCAGGTAAACCGCTGCTGGATATCAATGGGAAGCCAATGATTGTGCATGTACTGGAACGTGCGCGTGAATCAGGAGCAGAGCGTATCATTGTGGCTACTGACCATGAAGATGTCGCTCGTGCTGTTGAAGCAGCTGGCGGTGAAGTTTGTATGACGCGAGCTGATCATCAATCGGGTACTGAACGGCTGGCTGAAGTTGTCGAAAAATGTGGATTCAGCGACGATACGGTCATCGTCAATGTTCAGGGCGATGAGCCGATGATACCTGCGGTTATTATTCGTCAGGTGGCAGAGAACCTTGCTCAACGCCAGGTGGGAATGGCAACGCTGGCAGCTCCTGTTCATAGCGCGGAAGAAGCATTTAATCCAAATGTGGTAAAAGTCGTTCTTGATTCTGAAGGGTATGCGCTGTATTTCTCTCGTGCCACCATTCCGTGGGATCGCGACCGTTTTGCCAAAGGTCTGGAAACTGTTGGTGATAACTTCCTGCGTCATCTGGGAATTTATGGATACCGTGCTGGTTTTATCCGCCGTTATGTTAACTGGCAGCCAAGCCCACTGGAGCATATTGAGATGCTCGAACAGCTTCGAGTGCTGTGGTATGGCGAAAAGATTCATGTTGCCGTTGCTGAACAAGTGCCGGGAACAGGCGTAGATACCGCTGAAGATCTGGAACGTGTACGCGCTGAAATGCGCTAACACCTGCTACGACACTCCGATTAATTATGAGAGGAGTGTCGAACCCTTACGAATTTCCTTAATTTATCCTTTCGATAATTGATCTCATTCATGTGACATATTTCTTTCTGGCGCTCATTATAAAAGCAGTAGCTTTTATGAGGGTTATCTGAATGGAACAGCTGCGTGCCGAATTAAGCCATTTACTAGGCGAAAGATTGAGTCGTATAGAGTGTGTGAATGAAAAAGCAGACACAACTCTGTGGTCATTGTATGACAGTCAGGGAAACCCGGTGCCGTTAATGGCGCGAAGCTTTTCGACAACCGGCGTCGCACGCCAACTTGCCTGGAAGACTACCATGTTGGCTCGCGGCGGTACTGTTCGTATGCCAACTATCTATGGCGTGATGACTCACGAAGACCATCCAGGGCCGGATGTTCTGTTGCTGGAGCGCCTGGAGGGCGTTTCAGTCGAAGCTCCCGCACGAACTCCAGAGCGTTGGCAACAATTAAAAGATCAGATTGTTGAAGGGTTACTGGCCTGGCATCGACAGGATAGCCGTGGTTGCGTTGGTGCCGTGGATAATACTCAGGAAAATATCTGGCCCTCATGGTATCGCCAGCGAATTGACACGCTGTGGACTACCCTGGGGCAGTTCAGTAATACCGGGCTTACCATGCAGGATAAACGGATATTATTTCGGACACGTGAATGTTTACCGGCATTATTCGAAGGCTTTAACGACAATTGTGTGCTGATTCACGGTAACTTCTGTTTACGCAGTATGCTAAAAGATTCCCGTAGCGATCAGCTTTTGGCGATGGTCGGCCCAGGATTAATGCTCTGGGCACCCCGAGAATATGAATTATTTCGTCTGATGGATAATCCAATGGCTGAAGATTTACTCTGGTGTTATTTGCAACACGCGCCAGTGGCGGAGTCGTTCATCTGGCGGCGTTGGTTGTATGTGTTATGGGATGAAGTTGCGCAACTGGTTAATACCGGACGATTTAGTCGGCGCAACTTCGATCTGGCATCAAAATCACTCTTGCCGTGGCTCGCCTGACGAACCTTTCAACCACTGCCAGATGCGGCCAAGCGTTTCATAGCCAACACGATCGCTATGCATTAACCAGACTGGAGAAGGGATTGCGCGTTCCCACGGATTAAGCGGCGAGTCGATGGCCAACTGGTTCGCCGGGGCTGGCAGCGGATTTAACCCTTCCTGCTGAAAAAAGATCATCGCCCGCGGCAGATGTGATGCGGAGGTCACCAGCAGGAAAGGGGCGTCACCAATTGCCTGTTTCACTGCCGCAGCTTCTTCTTCGGTATCTTTTGGCAAATCCAGAGTGATAATTTGCTCGCGCGGCACGCCCAGCGATTGCGCAACTCGGGCACCTACTTCGGCTGTACTCACCGTATTGGTTTTTGCTACGCCTCCCGTGAAGATCAGTTTTGATCCCGGATTTTCGCGCCATAAGCGGATACCTTCATTCAGGCGTGGCAGACTGTTATTGATTAAATTCGAGCTCGGTGCCCATTGTGGGTTCCAGGTATAACCACCTCCGAGCACCACGATATAGTCCACTTTTTGCGAATTATTCCATGTCGGATAGGTGCTTTCGATGGGACGCAGCAGGCGGTCGGCTACCGGTTGCAAACTCAATAACAAGAGCGCCAGCCACCCAATACTAATGAAAATCTTCCCCGTTTTTTGAAAACGGCTAAACCACAGCAGCGCCAGGCCAGCGCCAATAATCAACAACATCAGCGGAAGTGGCAGCAGCATACCGCCAATCACTTTTTTCAGTGTAAAAAGCATCCTTTCTGGTTCCTTTTTTGACCATATAGCAAGGGATCGCCAGCGATATTACACCAGACGGGTTCATTCTCGCCGTGGCTGTGACAAAATAGCGTCTTTATCAGAAAACGTCTTAGCCAACCGGTGGAGAAAGCAATGCAGGATCGCAATTTTGATGATATTGCGGAAAAGTTTTCCCGTAACATTTACGGCACCACCAAAGGGCAGCTTCGACAGGCTATTCTGTGGCAGGATCTCGATCGCGTGCTGGCGGAAATGGGCTCGCAAAAACTGCGTGTGCTGGATGCTGGCGGTGGAGAAGGGCAGACCGCAATCAAAATGGCCGAGCGTGGGCATCAGGTCATTTTATGCGATCTTTCAGCGCAGATGATCGACCGCGCAAAACAGGCGGCAGAAGCAAAAGGTGTGAGCGACAACATGCAATTTATACATTGCGCCGCTCAGGATGTTGCTTCGCATTTGGAAACGCCCGTTGATCTGATATTGTTCCATGCGGTGCTCGAGTGGGTGGCCGATCCCCGCAGCGTATTGCAGACCCTGTGGTCAGTGTTACGTCCAGGCGGTGTGTTGTCGTTAATGTTCTACAATGCGCACGGCTTGCTGATGCATAACATGGTTGCAGGGAATTTTGATTACGTGCAGGCGGGAATGCCGAAAAAGAAAAAACGGACGCTTTCGCCAGATTATCCACGCGACCCGGCGCAGGTTTATCTGTGGCTGGAAGAAGCTGGTTGGCAAATTATGGGTAAGACAGGCGTTCGCGTGTTTCATGATTATCTGCGAGAGAAGCACCAGCAGCGCGACTGCTATGAAGCATTACTTGAATTAGAAACGCGTTATTGCCGTCAGGAACCGTATATTACCCTGGGGCGTTATATTCATGTCACCGCGCGCAAACCGCAGAGCAAGGATAAAGTATGAGTGAATTTTCCCAGACAGTCCCCGAACTGGTTGCCTGGGCCAGAAAAAATGACTTCTCCATCTCGCTGCCGGTAGACCGACTCTCTTTTCTGCTGGCGGTTGCCACGCTGAACGGCGAGCGTCTGGATGGTGAGATGAGTGAAGGCGAGCTGGTGGATGCATTCCGCCATGTGAGTGATGCGTTTGAGCAAACCAGCGAAACCATCGGCGTGCGCGCCAACAACGCGATCAACGACATGGTGCGTCAACGTCTGCTGAACCGCTTTACCAGCGAGCAGGCTGAAGGGAACGCAATTTACCGTCTGACGCCGCTTGGCATCGGTATTACCGATTACTACATCCGTCAACGCGAGTTTTCTACGTTGCGCCTTTCTATGCAGTTGTCGATTGTGGCGGGTGAGCTTAAACGCGCAGCAGATGCCGCCGAAGAGGGCGGTGATGAGTTTCACTGGCACCGTAATGTCTATGCGCCACTGAAATATTCGGTAGCAGAAATTTTCGACAGCATCGACCTGACGCAACGTCTGATGGACGAACAGCAGCAGCAGGTGAAAGATGATATCGCCCAGTTGCTGAACAAAGACTGGCGGGCGGCGATTTCCAGCTGCGAATTGTTGCTTTCGGAAACTTCCGGAACGCTGCGTGAATTGCAGGATACGCTGGAAGCGGCAGGTGATAAATTGCAGGCTAATCTGTTACGCATTCAGGATGCGACGATGACTCATGACGACCTGCATTTTGTCGATCGTCTGGTGTTCGATCTGCAAAGCAAGCTCGACCGTATTATCAGCTGGGGCCAGCAATCCATCGACTTATGGATTGGCTACGACCGCCACGTACACAAATTTATTCGTACCGCTATCGATATGGATAAAAATCGCGTCTTTGCTCAGCGGTTACGTCAGTCGGTTCAAACCTATTTTGATGAGCCGTGGGCGCTAACTTATGCCAATGCCGATCGTCTGCTGGATATGCGTGACGAAGAGATGGCACTGCGCGATGAAGAAGTGACTGGGGAACTTCCTGAGGATCTGGAGTACGAAGAGTTTAATGAGATCCGCGAACAGCTGGCGGCGATCATCGAAGAACAACTTGCCGTGTACAAAACCAGACAAGTGCCGCTGGATCTTGGTCTGGTGGTACGCGAATATCTGGCGCAGTATCCGCGTGCGCGTCACTTTGACGTTGCGCGTATTGTTATTGATCAGGCGGTACGCCTTGGCGTAGCGCAAGCAGATTTCACCGGACTGCCAGCGAAATGGCAGCCGATTAATGATTACGGAGCCAAGGTACAGGCGCATGTCATCGACAAATATTGAACAAGTGATGCCGGTTAAGCTGGCGCAGGCACTGGCGAATCCGTTATTTCCGGCGCTGGATAGCGCCTTACGTTCAGGCCGTCATATTGGCCTTGACGAACTGGATAATCATGCATTCCTGATGGATTTTCAGGAATATCTGGAAGAGTTTTACGCGCGTTATAACGTTGAGCTTATTCGCGCACCGGAGGGGTTCTTCTATTTACGCCCACGTTCCACCACGCTGATCCCACGTTCCGTCTTGTCAGAACTGGATATGATGGTCGGGAAAATCCTCTGTTATCTCTATCTCAGTCCGGAACGGCTGGCGAATGAGGGGATTTTCACCCAGCAGGAATTGTACGACGAACTGCTCACCCTGGCCGATGAAGCAAAATTGCTGAAACTGGTGAACAATCGTTCTACTGGTTCAGACGTTGACCGGCAGAAGTTGCAGGAAAAAGTACGCTCTTCGCTCAACCGTCTGCGTCGCTTAGGCATGGTGTGGTTTATGGGCCATGACAGCAGTAAGTTCCGCATTACCGAATCGGTGTTCCGCTTCGGAGCCGATGTGCGTGCTGGCGACGATCCCCGTGAAGCACAGCGTCGCCTGATTCGTGATGGCGAAGCAATGCCGATTGAAAATCATCTGCAACTCAACGATGAAACCCAAGAGAATCAGCCAGATAGCGGAGAGGAAGAATAATGATTGAACGCGGTAAATTTCGCTCACTGACGCTGATTAACTGGAACGGTTTTTTTGCTCGCACCTTTGACCTGGATGAGCTGGTCACGACGCTTTCCGGCGGTAACGGTGCGGGTAAATCCACCACGATGGCGGCGTTTGTGACGGCGCTCATTCCCGACCTGACCCTGCTGCATTTCCGTAACACCACGGAGGCCGGGGCCACCAGCGGTTCGCGCGATAAAGGTCTGCACGGTAAGCTGAAAGCGGGTGTCTGTTATTCGATGCTCGACACCATTAACTCGCGCCACCAGCGCGTGGTGGTCGGTGTGCGTCTGCAACAGGTTGCCGGGCGCGATCGTAAAGTGGATATCAAACCATTTGCCATTCAGGGCTTGCCGATGTCGGTGCAGCCGACACAACTGGTGACCGAAACCCTGAATGAACGTCAGGCGCGCGTGCTCCCGCTTAACGAGCTGAAAGACAAGCTCGAGGCGATGGAAGGCGTGCAGTTTAAACAGTTCAACTCCATTACCGATTACCACTCGCTGATGTTCGATCTGGGCATCATCGCACGTCGTCTGCGCTCAGCGTCTGATCGTAGTAAATTCTATCGTCTGATTGAAGCTTCGCTGTATGGCGGGATCTCCAGCGCCATTACCCGTTCTCTGCGCGACTACCTGTTGCCAGAAAATAGCGGTGTGCGTAAAGCGTTCCAGGACATGGAAGCGGCGCTGCGTGAAAACCGTATGACGCTGGAAGCGATTCGTGTTACCCAGTCTGACCGTGACTTGTTCAAGCATCTGATCAGCGAAGCTACCAACTACGTGGCGGCGGACTACATGCGCCACGCCAACGAGCGCCGTGTTCACCTGGATAAAGCGCTGGAGTTTCGTCGTGAGCTTCACACTTCGCGTCAGCAACTGGCGGCTGAGCAGTACAAACACGTCGATATGGCGCGTGAACTGGCAGAGCACAACGGTGCCGAAGGCGATCTGGAAGCGGATTATCAGGCGGCCAGCGATCACCTGAACCTGGTGCAAACCGCACTGCGTCAGCAGGAAAAGATTGAACGCTACGAAGCGGATCTTGATGAGTTGCAGGTCCGCCTGGAAGAGCAAAACGAAGTGGTGGCAGAAGCCATCGAGCGCCAGGAAGAGAACGAGGCTCGTGCGGAAGCTGCCGAGCTGGAAGTGGACGAGCTGAAAAGCCAGCTTGCTGACTACCAGCAGGCGCTGGACGTCCAGCAAACGCGCGCGATCCAGTACAACCAGGCGATTGCTGCGCTTAATCGTGCCAAAGAACTGTGCCATCTGCCGGACTTAACCGCCGACAGCGCCGCCGAATGGCTGGAAACCTTTCAGGCGAAAGAGCTGGAAGCGACTGAAAAAATGCTCTCTCTTGAGCAGAAAATGAGCATGGCGCAAACCGCGCACAGCCAGTTTGAACAGGCTTATCAGCTGGTGGTCGCAATCAACGGCCCGCTGGCGCGTAACGAGGCGTGGGATGTCGCCCGCGAACTATTGCGCGAAGGGGTCGATCAGCGTCACCTGGCAGAGCAGGTTCAGCCGTTGCGGATGCGCTTAAGCGAACTGGAACAGCGTCTGCGCGAGCAGCAAGAAGCTGAGCGTCTGTTGGCAGATTTCTGCAAACGTCAGGGCAAGAATTTTGATATCGACGAACTGGAAGCCCTGCATCAGGAGCTGGAAGCGCGCATTGCCTCTCTTTCCGACAGTGTTTCTAACGCCCGCGAAGAGCGTATGGCACTGCGTCAGGAGCAGGAACAGCTGCAGTCTCGCATTCAGAGTTTGATGCAGCGTGCGCCGGTTTGGCTGGCCGCGCAAAACAGTCTCAACCAGTTGAGCGAACAGTGCGGTGAAGCGTTCTCCTCCAGCCAGGACGTCACCGAATATCTGCAACAGTTGCTTGAGCGTGAGCGCGAAGCGATTGTTGAACGTGACGAAGTTGGCGCACGCAAAAACGCCGTCGATGAAGAGATCGAACGTTTAAGCCAGCCTGGCGGCTCTGAAGATCAGCGTCTGAACGCGCTGGCAGAGCGTTTTGGTGGTGTGCTGCTGTCAGAAATTTATGACGACGTTAGCCTGGAAGATGCGCCGTACTTCTCAGCGCTGTATGGCCCGTCACGCCACGCCATCGTGGTGCCAGATCTGTCACAGGTAACCGAACACCTGGAAGGCTTGACCGATTGCCCGGAAGATCTCTATCTGATCGAAGGGGATCCGCAGTCATTCGATGACAGCGTGTTCAGCGTTGATGAGCTGGAAAAAGCGGTAGTGGTGAAAATCGCCGATCGTCAGTGGCGTTATTCACGTTTCCCGGAAGTGCCGCTGTTTGGTCGTGCTGCTCGCGAAAGCCGCATCGAAAGCCTCCATGCCGAACGTGAAGTGCTTTCCGAACGCTTCGCCACACTCTCTTTTGATGTACAGAAAACCCAGCGTCTGCATCAGGCGTTCAGCCGCTTTATAGGTAGTCATCTGGCGGTGGCGTTTGAGTCTGACCCGGAAGCAGAAATCCGTCAACTGAACAGCCGTCGCGTCGAACTGGAGCGGGCGTTGAGTAATCATGAAAATGATAACCAGCAGCAGCGTATTCAGTTTGAGCAGGCGAAAGAGGGCGTTACGGCGCTGAACCGCATTCTGCCGCGTCTTAACCTGCTGGCTGATGACAGCCTGGCGGATCGCGTCGATGAAATCCGCGAACGTCTGGATGAAGCCCAGGAAGCCGCGCGTTTTGTTCAGCAGTTTGGCAATCAACTGGCGAAACTGGAACCGATCGTTTCGGTATTGCAGAGCGACCCGGAACAGTTCGAACAGTTAAAAGAAGATTACGCGTACTCTCAGCAGATGCAGCGCGATGCCCGTCAGCAGGCGTTTGCCCTGACGGAAGTGGTGCAGCGTCGTGCGCACTTTAGCTACTCTGACTCGGCAGAAATGCTTAGCGGTAACAGCGATCTCAACGAAAAACTGCGTGAACGTCTGGAACAGGCGGAAGCGGAGCGTACCCGCGCTCGTGAAGCGTTGCGCGGACACGCCGCGCAGTTAAGTCAGTACAATCAGGTACTGGCTTCGCTGAAAAGTTCGTATGACACCAAAAAAGAGCTACTCAACGATCTGCAACGTGAATTGCAGGATATCGGCGTGCGTGCTGATAGCGGGGCAGAAGAGCGGGCACGTATTCGCCGTGACGAGCTGCACGCGCAACTGAGCAATAACCGTGCACGTCGCAACCAACTGGAAAAAGCGCTTACCTTCTGCGAAGCGGAGATGGACAACCTGACCCGCAAACTGCGCAAGCTGGAGCGTGATTACTTTGAGATGCGCGAGCAGGTAGTGACCGCGAAAGCGGGCTGGTGTGCAGTCATGCGCATGGTGAAAGATAACGGCGTTGAGCGCCGCTTACACCGTCGTGAGCTGGCTTATCTCTCCGCTGATGATTTGCGTTCCATGTCGGATAAGGCGTTAGGCGCGCTGCGTCTGGCGGTGGCGGATAATGAACATCTGCGCGACGTGCTGCGTTTGTCAGAAGATCCAAAACGTCCGGAGCGTAAAATTCAGTTCTTCGTGGCGGTTTATCAGCATCTGCGTGAACGTATTCGTCAGGATATTATTCGTACCGATGATCCGGTGGAAGCTATCGAACAGATGGAGATCGAACTTAGCCGTCTGACCGAGGAGTTAACGTCCCGCGAACAGAAACTGGCGATCAGTTCCCGCAGCGTGGCGAACATCATCCGTAAAACTATTCAGCGCGAGCAGAACCGTATCCGTATGCTCAACCAGGGCTTGCAGAACGTATCGTTCGGTCAGGTGAACAGCGTGCGCCTCAACGTGAACGTGCGTGAAACGCACGCCATGCTGCTGGATGTGCTCTCTGAACAGCACGAGCAACATCAGGATCTGTTTAACAGCAACCGTCTGACCTTCTCGGAAGCGCTGGCGAAACTGTATCAGCGCCTTAATCCGCAGATTGATATGGGGCAGCGCACGCCGCAGACCATCGGTGAAGAACTGCTGGATTACCGCAACTATCTTGAAATGGAAGTTGAGGTTAACCGTGGTTCCGATGGCTGGTTGCGCGCGGAATCTGGTGCATTGTCGACCGGTGAGGCTATTGGTACCGGTATGTCGATTCTGGTGATGGTGGTACAGAGTTGGGAAGATGAATCTCGCCGCTTGCGCGGTAAAGATATCTCTCCTTGCCGTCTGCTGTTCCTTGATGAAGCAGCGCGACTGGATGCCCGTTCCATCGCCACGCTGTTTGAATTGTGTGAGCGTTTGCAAATGCAGCTCATCATCGCAGCGCCGGAAAATATCAGCCCGGAAAAAGGCACCACCTATAAACTGGTGCGTAAAGTCTTCCAGAATACCGAACACGTTCACGTAGTCGGTCTGCGTGGTTTTACACCGCAACTCCCTGAAACGCTTCCAGGCACGGTGGATGCGCCTTCTGAAGCAAGCTAAATCCTCAGGCGGCTGCAAAGCCGCCTTCTTCTTTTCCGAAAAGTCTCATCAAATGATGCAATTTCCTTAAACTTCTTTACATTAGGTCGGGCAAAAACATTTCGGTGTTTATATACTTATAAGAAGCCTGACGAGTGATTCAGGCTTACTCGTCATACTTCGTGTAGTACTGGCTTATGTGGATCGCCAACCGAACAAGCGATTCGGCTGTTTCTGAGTATGATTACAACAGGGGGCAAGGGATGTTGCTTAATACAATACGTGGTCGTCGGCTGTCGGCAATGAGTTTATGCCTGGCCGTAACATTCGCTCCACTGTTTAGTGCGCAGGCCGATGAGCCTGAAATGATCCCAGGTGACAGCACAATTGCTATTACCGAACAGGGCGATGTCCAGCCGCAGGCGCAAGCCACGGCGATGATGGCGGGGCTTCAACCGCTACCAGAAGGTGCGGCGGAGAAAGCCCGTACACAAATCGAATCTCAATTACCCGCAGACTATAAGCCGGTTTATCGCAACCAGCTTGAGTTGTTATATGCTGCGCGTGATATGCAGCCGATGTGGGAAAACCGTGAAGCGGTGAAAGCCTTTCAGCAACAACTGGCTGAAGTGGCAATAGCAGGATTTCAGCCACAATTTAACAAGTGGGTGGAGCTACTGACGAATCTTGAAGTGAAAGGGATAGCACGTGATGTTGTGCTCTCGGATGCGATGATGGGGTATCTCCATTTTACCGCGAATATTCCGGTAAAAGGCACGCGCTGGCTTTACAGTAGCAAACCATATGCTTTAGCGACGCCGCCTCTGTCGGTGATAAATCAGTGGCAGGTAGCACTGGATAACGGGCAATTGCCCGCATTCGTTGCAGGTCTGGCACCAAAACATCCGCAATATACTGCAATGCATGAATCACTGTTGACCTTGTTGGCTGACACCAAACCGTGGCCACAGCTCACGGGGAAAACAACGCTGCGCCCCGGTCAGTGGAGTAACGACGTACCGGCATTGCGAGAGATATTGCAGCGTACAGGTATGCTGGAAGGTGGCCCGAAGATAGCATTGCCAGGAGATGAAACCCCAGCAGAGGCTGTGGTAAGTCCATCGGCGGTGGCTGTTGAAACGTCAGAGACAAAACCGTTAGACAAACAAACCGAACCACGCAAAAAAGCAGCTCCTGCAGTTCGGGCCGCCTATGATAAGGAGCTGGTGGAGGCCGTTAAGCGTTTTCAGGCGTGGCAAGGATTGGGCGCAGATGGTGCAATTGGCCCGGCAACACGTGACTGGTTGAATGTCACTCCTGCACAACGTGCGGGTGTCCTGGCGCTTAATATTCAGCGATTGCGTTTACTGCCCGCAGAACTTTCTACCGGTATCATGGTTAACATTCCGGCTTATTCGCTGGTTTATTACCAGGACGGCAATCAGGTGCTGGACTCGAGGGTAATTGTTGGTCGTCCTGACCGCAAAACGCCGATGATGAGCAGTGCCCTTAACAACGTGGTAGTGAACCCACCGTGGAACGTACCGCCAACACTGGCACGCAAAGATATTCTGCCAAAAGTGCGTAATGATCCTGGTTACCTCGAAAGCCATGGTTATACAGTAATGCGTGGCTGGAACAGTAAAGAGGCCATTGATCCATGGCAAGTTGACTGGTCAACAATTACAGCCTCGAATCTGCCGTTTCGTTTCCAGCAAGCGCCTGGCGCACGCAATTCACTGGGGCGTTATAAATTCAACATGCCAAGTACAGATGCTATTTATCTGCATGACACGCCTAACCACAATCTGTTCAAACGGGATACCCGGGCACTCAGTTCCGGTTGTGTGCGGGTAAATAAGGCATCTGAACTGGCGAATATGCTGTTGCAGGATGCTGGCTGGAATGACAAACGTATCTCCGATGCGCTTAAGCAAGGTGATACCCGATATGTCAACATCCGTCAGACCATCCCGGTTAATCTTTACTATCTGACGGCATTCGTGGGAGCTGATGGACGCACCCAATATCGTACAGATATTTACAATTATGATCTGCCTGCGCGATCCAGCTCGCAAATTGTCTCAAAAGCGGAACAATTAATCAGGTAAATGAAGTAGTTCGGGAAAATTAGTTGTCGTAATAATTAGCATGATTGGGGCGATTCTCTGTAGCCCCCGTCACTGCTGGGGGAGAGTCGCCTTGACGTCAGCTTTACTGGCGGTTAAGGTGCCTCTTGTGCGCCAGAAGTGCATATAAACGATAACATTGACCTGTAGACTTGATTATCATGGACAAATTCGACGCTAATCGCCGCAAATTGTTGGCGCTGGGTGGTGTTGCACTTGGTGCTGCCATCCTGCCTGCTGCTCCTGCATTTGCGACACTCTCTACCCCACGCCCGCGCATTTTGACACTCAATAATCTCCATACCGGAGAGTCAATCAAAGCGGAGTTTTTCGATGGCAGAGGCTATATTCAGGAAGAATTGGCAAAACTAAACCATTTTTTCCGCGATTACCGCGCGAACAAAATAAAGTCCATCGACCCAGGATTATTTGACCAGTTGTATCGCCTGCAAGGGTTGTTAGGCACCCGCAAACCGGTGCAACTCATTTCCGGTTATCGCTCTATTGATACCAACAATGAATTACGCGCCCACAGCCGTGGAGTAGCGAAGAAAAGCTATCACACTAAAGGGCAGGCGATGGATTTCCATATTGAAGGCATCGCGTTAAGCAATATTCGCAAAGCCGCGTTATCTATGCGCGCAGGTGGTGTAGGATATTACCCACGTAGTAACTTTGTGCATATTGATACCGGGCCAGCACGGCACTGGTAGCAATCGCTTAACAAAACAGGGGCAGTATGAACTATCGTATTATTCCGGTCACCGCATTCTCCCAGAACTGTTCATTGATCTGGTGTGAACAAACCCGTCTGGCCGCACTGGTCGATCCTGGCGGCGATGCGGAAAAAATCAAACAGGAAGTTGACGCCAGCGGCCTGACGCTGATGCAGATCCTGCTGACGCATGGTCATCTGGACCATGTTGGTGCAGCGGCGGAACTGGCGCAACATTACGGCGTGCCGGTTCTTGGCCCGGAAAAAGAAGATGAGTTCTGGCTGCAAGGTTTGCCAGCGCAAAGTCGTATGTTTGGACTGGACGAGTGTCAGCCATTGACGCCGGATCGTTGGCTGAACGAAGGCGATACCATTAGCATAGGGAATGTGACTTTACAGGTGTTACATTGCCCTGGACATACGCCGGGTCATGTGGTGTTTTTTGATGATCAGGCAAAGCTGCTGATTTCTGGCGATGTTATTTTCAAAGGCGGAGTAGGGCGTAGTGACTTCCCGCGTGGCGATCACAATCAACTGATTGCTGCAATCAAAGATAAATTGTTGCCGCTGGGTGATGACGTGACATTTATCCCGGGTCACGGACCATTATCCACTCTTGGTTACGAGCGGTTGCATAACCCCTTCCTGCAAGATGAAATGCCCGTCTGGTAAGTCACATAAAAAAGCCCGCTTTCACAGCGGGCTTCGTTTAACTAGTCTTTACAGCACTGCCACAATCGCTTCGCAAAGCGGCGCCATGTTATCTGGCGTCATCCCGGCTACGTTCACTCGACCAGAAGCAACCGCATACACCGCAAACTCTTCACGCAGACGCAATACTTGTTCTTTAGTCAGGCCACTAAAGGAGAACATACCGTTCTGCTTAATGATAAAGCTAAAGTCGCGGTTTGCGCCTTTTTCCTGCAGGGTGCTCACAAACAGCAAACGCATACGCTGAATACGCTGACGCATATCAGTCAATTCCTGCTCCCAAATTGCACGCAGGGCATCATTACTCAGAATAGTAGCAACAACGGCGGCACCATGAGCTGGTGGGTTGGAGTAGTTAGCACGGATGGTCGATTTCATCTGGCTGAATGCGCGGTCAACAATTTCGCTGTCAGCGGCAACCAACGTACAGGCACCTACGCGCTCGTTATACAGACCAAAGTTTTTCGAGTAGGAGCTGGCAATGATCAGCTCTTTATGTAGAGCTGCGAAAGCGCGCAGGCCTTCAGCATCTTCTTCCAGGCCACGAGCAAACCCCTGGTAAGCGAAGTCAAACAGCGGTAGCCAGCCTTTTTCAACTGACAGTTGTGCCAGCATCTGCCATTGTTCAAGAGTAGGATCAATCCCGGTTGGGTTATGGCAGCAACCATGGAACAGTACAACATCGCCAGCCTGTGCTTCGTTCAGGCTGTTTACCAGAGCGTCGAAGTCCAGGGAGTGGTTTTCCGCGTCATAATAAGCATATTCACGCACTTCCAGACCGGCTGAATTAAACACACTCTTATGGTTTGGCCAGCTAGGGTTGCTCACCCAAACACGTTTTACATCGGTTTTTTTTGCAAGGAAATCGGCGGCGACGCGCAATGCTCCCGTGCCACCAGGGGTCTGGGCAGTACGAGCACGCTTATCATTAATCAATGCGCTACCTTTTCCGAACAGAAGTTCCTGAGTGCAGCGGCCAAATTCCGGAATACCATCAATGCCGAGGTAGTTTTTGGTAGTTTCATTTTCGAGCAGATACTGCTCAGCTTTTTTTACGCTGGTCAGTACCGGTGTTTTGCCCGTCTCATCTTTATAGACACCGATCCCGAGATTGATTTTTCCGGGACGTTCATCGGTACGAAACAGATCGGCCAGGCCCAGTATTGGGTCGGCAGGAGCGGCAGCAATGTTCTCAAACATGACGAGGTTCCATTATGGTTACAGAAGGGAAGTCCACTATCAGGGTAACGGGAGATTTACAAAATTCCAACTATTACTGATGAAAACTCTGACTGTTTTTTTCAGATGCAAGATTTCTCTATCAGGTATAAAAAAACAGGACCAAAGTCCTGTTTTTTAGGCATTTAACAAAGGGGTATGCTATTAGAACTGGTAAACGATACCAACAGCAACTGTATCGTCGGAACCTACGCCCAACTTGTTGTCAGAATCGATTTGGTTAATCGCATAGTCAACATAGGTAGACATGTTTTTGTTGAAGTAGTAGGTTGCGCCCACTTCAATGTAGTTCACCAGATCAACATCACCGATTCCACCTTCTACGTCTTTCGCTTTAGATTTGGTATAGGCGATGGACGGACGCAGACCGAAGTCGAACTGGTATTGCGCAACTAACAGGATATCTTGCGTTTTGTTGGCAAAGCCACCAGTGATCGGCGTAGCATTACGGGTTTCACCGTAGTTAGCTGCCAGATAGATGTTGTTAGCATCATACTTCAGGCCAGTAGCCCACTGTTCAGCTTTTTTGCCTTTGCCAAGGGTAGAGTCTTCCTGCAGGTTGGTACGGTCTGCAGCACCATAAGCACCAACGATACCAAAGCCTTCAAATTCATAGCTGATAGAGCCGCCAACACCGTCGCCGTTAGAACGACGTGCAGTGTCACGCTCGTTTTTACCCAGGTACTGAACAGCGAAATTCAGGCCGTCAACCAGACCAAAGAAGTTGGAGTTACGGTAAGTTGCAACACCGCCAACTCGACCTACGAAGAAGTCATCACTGTAGGCGGTGTCACCACCAAACTCAGGCAGCATATCGGTATAACCCAGGGCATCATAAACCACGCCGTAGTTACGACCGTAATCGAAAGAACCCGCATCAGCGAATTTCAGACCAGCAAACGCCAGACGCGTTTTATTGCCATTCTGAGCATCATCACCTTCAGAGTTATTACCTTGGAAGTTGTATTCCCACTGACCGTAGCCGGTCAGATCGGAGTTAATCTGAGTTTCCCCTTTAAAACCAAGACGGGCATAGGTCTTATCGCCATTGCCACCGTAACTGTTTTCACCGTTACCCTTGGAGAAATAATGCAAACCGACAGCTTTACCGTACAGATCCAGTTTGTTGCCATCTTTGTTATAGATTTCCGCAGCGTTTGCGGTACCTGCTACCAACAGAGCAGGGACGACCACTGCCAGAATATTGCGCTTCATCATTATTTATTACCCTCATGGTTTTTTTTATAACACCTGCCACTGCCGCCAATAAATTCTGTAAATAAATATTCACGGAACTATTGATGAAAGTTTGGTGTCTTTATGTATCTGACAGGCATCTTTCCATTCGGGCTAACGTTTCGCCAGAGTGAAAGTGCTACAAAGTTAAAAAAGTGGTTACAAAAAGAAAAAATATGTAAAAAAATATTAACAAGAACAAACTTTGTGAACACCGTCATATTTCCTCTCCTTTTCCTGTGAATTTTCCGTTGATCTTATACATTTATATGATTTTCTTATATTTTATTTGCCTGATGTCTTAAATTTATTGCTACCAGAAAATAACCTGGTTTTGTCAATAGACATCTGGACAGCTAATTTTTTGATTAAAAAACACTCGTGTAGTTGAGAAAAAACTAAACCGCAATAATTATGCGGAATAATTTTTAATCAATCATAATTCAGAGAAATATTCCGTAACAGATACAAGGTCTTTTGCCGATTGATACGAAATTTGTTTGCGATGTGCTGACAAAAATTGACGTTATAGAAGTGAATAAGCGAAAAAAAGCCAGCAACAGGTGCTGGCTTTTTGCATATGAAATGTAATTAGAAGCTGGCGTTACGCGGAGTACGCGGGAACGGAATCACGTCACGCACGTTCTGCACGCCTGTTACGTAAGCAATCAGGCGTTCAAAACCAAGACCGAATCCGGAATGCGGAACAGTTCCGTAGCGACGCAGATCGCGATACCACCAGTAATCCTCTTTGTTCAGGCCCATTTCCAGCATACGCTCGTCCAGCACATCCAGACGCTCTTCACGCTGGGAACCACCGATGATCTCACCGATGCCCGGTGCCAGAACGTCCATTGCCGCAACGGTTTTTCCGTCTTCGTTAAGGCGCATATAGAACGCTTTAATGTCTTTCGGATAGTTTTTAACCACTACCGGTGCTTTAAAGTGTTCTTCCGCCAGATAACGTTCATGCTCAGAAGAGAGATCAACGCCCCAGTAAACCGGGTTTTCAAACTTCTTGCCGCAGTTTTCGAGAATGGTCACTGCGTCGGTGTAATCCACCTGAGCGAAGTCGGCCTCAATGAAACGTTCCAGACGTGAAATGGCATCTTTATCTACGCGTTCAGCGAAGAACTTCATGTCGTCAGCGCGTTCTTCGAGAACCGCTTTGAAGACATATTTCAGCATGGCTTCAGCCAGACCCGCGATATCGTTCAGGTTAGCAAACGCCACTTCCGGCTCCAGCATCCAGAACTCCGCCAGGTGACGGCTGGTGTTGGAGTTTTCAGCACGGAAAGTCGGGCCGAAGGTATAAATTTTGGACAATGCGCAAGCGTAGGTCTCGCCGTTCAACTGACCAGATACGGTCAGGAAAGACTCTTTACCGAAGAAGTCTTTGTCGAAATCCACTTTGCCCTGATCGTTACGCGGCAGGTTTTCCAGATCCAGCGTAGAAACGCGGAACATTTCGCCAGCACCTTCGGTATCAGACGCAGTAATCAGTGGCGTTGAAACCCAGAAGAACCCCTGCTCGTTAAAGAAGCGATGCAGCGCCTGCGCCAACGTATGGCGAACGCGCGCGACGGCACCAATCAGGTTTGTGCGCGGACGCAGGTGAGCGACTTCACGCAGATACTCAATGCTGTGGCGTTTTGCCGCCATCGGGTAAGTGTCTGGATCTTCAACCCAACCAGCAACTTCAACCTTGCTGGCCTGAATTTCAAATTGTTGCCCCTGGCCTGGCGACGCCACGACTTTACCCGTCACAATGACCGAGCAACCGGTGGTCAGACGCAGGACGTCTTCATTGTAATTGGGCAGAGAATTATTGATGACAGCCTGTACAGGATCAAAGCAGGAACCGTCATAAACGGCGAGGAAGGAGATGCCAGCTTTTGAATCTCGGCGGGTACGTACCCATCCGCGCACGGTGACTTCGCTGTCAACGGCTACACGGCCCTGGAGTACGTCGGCTACAGGCACAACGCTCATAATATTCTCTCTGTTAATAGTCGGAAAAAATAAACACTTGTCCACCCTTCAATGGGGGGATACCTATGTTACCTGGCATCTGCAATCAGACAAGCAGAATTCGCAGGCTGAGTGAAAGATTTCAGAATAAAAGGCAAAAAGGGAGCCTTTACGACTCCCTCTAAATTAACTGGCTTTTTTGATTTGGGGAAGATCGAAGGCTTTACGCAATGCCCGCACAAAGGCTTTATCATGGCAAATGGTTTTACCTGGGCTATCAGAAAGCTTAGCCACCGGCTTACCATTACATTCCACCAGCTTAATCACAATATTGAGTGGTTTAACCTGAGGAATGTCACAGGTCAGTCGTGTGCCAATACCAAAGCTCAATTTGATTCGCGAAGAGAAGTGCCGATAAAGCTCAATAGCCTTCGTTAAATCGAGATTATCGGAAAACACTAACACCTTACTTTGTGGATCGATACCCAGCTTCAGATAATGGGCAATGGCTTTTTCACCCCATTCAACCGGATCGCCAGAGTCATGGCGTAATCCCTGATAACGACTGGCGAACTCGACACCGAAATCACGCAGGAAGGCATCCATAGTGATGCAGTCGGTTAATGCAATGCCAAGTTGATCGGGATACTCTTCCAGCCAGGCAGCAAGTGCAGCTCGCTGACTGGTCGCTAAATCTGGGCTAATTTGTTGATGTGCCTGAAACCACTCATGCGCCTGGGTACCCATCGGTGTGAGCGACAAACGACGTGCCAGATCGTAATTACTGGTACCGACAAACCAGGATTCTTGCTGTAAGCGCTTAACAATGGCTTCTTGTACGTCTCGGGAAAAACGCCGACGAGTACCGAAATCCATCAAATGGAAGCGCGACATATCGAGCCCGGCAGTTAATGTGGTGAAATCAGCCAGTTTTTGCTCAAGGGTATTCATCGCCAGCTGTACACTAGCCTCGGGGGAACGATAGTGATGCACCAGTTCACTGATCACTGCCAGTAACGGAACTTCCCACATGATTACTTCCAGCCACGGCCCGGTAAGGCGAATATTAAGTTTACCGTTATCGTTAGTAACGGAAACTTGCTCCGGGTTATAGCGAAAATCACGCAGCCAGTTCAGGTAATCAGGCTTGAAGAAGGGCAGACCGGTCAGCCACTGGAACTCCTCCTCCTGAAGACGCAGATGTTGCATTGCATGCACCTGCTCGCGGATGGCATCAGCATATATCCCCAAAAGGTCGTCACCACGGCAACGAAATTCAGCGGCTACATGCACATCGTGATAGTGATGAAAAACAGCTTGCTGCATATGCAACTTATAAGCATCTGTATCCAGCAACGAGTGCAGAACAGGAGAAGCGAATTGTGTCATAGGTTCGCAGTAGCATCCTCTCGCGGGAGCGTTTAGTACAATAAACATCTTCGAAAACCGCTGGAGTATACCTTGTTTAGCGATTTATTGAACCCCGATCACACCATAAGCACCCATTCTGGTCGAGGGCAATTTGTGCCTCCTGTTATAGAATTGTAGCAAAAATTGGCTTTGTGTCTGAAAAGATGAAGATTCTGCATAGCGCGATTTACGCAACAGGAATAGACTGAACACCAGACTCTATAAAAGATGCTAAAGGTTATTTATGACTCAACAGCCACAAGCCAAATACCGTCACGATTATCGTGCGCCGGATTACCAGATTACTGATATTGACTTGACCTTTGACCTGGACGCGCAAAAGACGGTCGTTACCGCGGTCAGCCAGGCTGTCCGTCATGGTGCATCAGATGCTCCGCTTCGTCTCAATGGCGAAGATCTCAAACTGGTTTCTGTTCATATTAATGATGAGCCATGGACCGCCTGGAAAGAAGAAGAGGGCGCACTGGTCATCAGTAATTTGCCGGAGCGTTTTACGCTCAAGATCGTTAATGAAATTAGCCCGGCGACGAATACCGCGCTGGAAGGGCTTTATCAGTCAGGCGATGCGCTTTGCACCCAGTGTGAAGCCGAAGGTTTCCGCCATATTACGTATTATCTCGACCGCCCGGACGTGCTGGCGCGTTTTACCACCAAAATTATTGCCGATAAAACCAAATATCCCTTCCTGCTTTCCAACGGTAACCGCGTTGCGCAAGGCGAATTGGAAAATGGACGCCACTGGGTACAATGGCAGGACCCGTTCCCGAAACCGTGCTACCTGTTTGCGCTGGTGGCAGGTGACTTTGATGTACTGCGCGACACCTTCACCACGCGTTCTGGTCGCGAAGTAGCGCTGGAGCTGTACGTCGATCGCGGCAATCTTGATCGTGCGCCGTGGGCGATGGCCTCGCTGAAAAACTCCATGAAATGGGATGAAGAACGCTTCGGCTTGGAGTATGACCTCGACATCTATATGATCGTCGCGGTGGATTTCTTCAATATGGGCGCAATGGAGAATAAAGGTCTTAACATCTTTAACTCCAAGTATGTACTGGCGCGCACCGATACCGCGACCGATAAAGATTATCTCGATATTGAGCGCGTTATTGGTCACGAATATTTCCACAACTGGACCGGTAACCGTGTGACCTGTCGCGACTGGTTCCAGCTCAGCCTGAAAGAAGGCTTAACCGTGTTCCGCGATCAGGAGTTCAGCTCTGATCTTGGTTCCCGCGCAGTAAACCGTATCAACAACGTGCGCACCATGCGCGGATTGCAGTTTGCGGAAGACGCCAGCCCGATGGCGCACCCGATCCGCCCGGATATGGTTATTGAAATGAACAACTTCTACACCCTGACCGTTTATGAGAAGGGCGCGGAAGTGATTCGCATGATCCACACTCTGCTGGGCGAAGAAAACTTCCAGAAAGGGATGCAGCTCTATTTCGAGCGCCATGATGGCAGTGCGGCAACCTGCGACGACTTTGTTCAGGCGATGGAAGATGCGTCAAATGTCGATCTCTCCCATTTCCGCCGTTGGTACAGCCAGTCCGGTACGCCGGTTGTGACCGTCAAAGACGACTACAATCCGGAAACCGAGCAGTATACCCTGACCATCAGCCAGCGCACGCCAGCTACGCCGGATCAGGCAGAAAAACAGCCACTGCATATTCCGTTTGCCATCGAGCTGTATGACAACGAAGGCAAAGTGATCCCGTTGCAGAAAGGCGGTCACCCGGTGAATTCGGTACTGAACGTCACCCAGGCGGAACAGACCTTTGTCTTTGATAATGTCTACTTCCAGCCGGTACCCGCACTGCTGTGCGAATTCTCTGCGCCAGTGAAACTGGAATATAAGTGGAGCGATCAGCAACTGACCTTCCTGATGCGTCATGCGCGTAATGATTTCTCCCGCTGGGATGCGGCGCAAAGCCTGCTGGCAACCTACATCAAGCTGAACGTCGCCCGTCATCAGCAAGGGCAGCCGCTGTCTCTGCCGGTGCATGTTGCTGATGCTTTCCGCGCGGTGCTGCTGGATGAAAAAATCGATCCGGCGCTGGCGGCAGAAATTCTCACGCTGCCTTCGGTAAATGAAATGGCGGAACTGTTCGATATCATCGACCCGATTGCTATTGCTGAAGTGCGCGAAGCACTCACCCGTACTCTGGCGACAGAGTTGGCGGATGAATTGTTGGCTATTTACAACGCGAATTACCAGAGCGAGTACCGCGTTGAGCATGAAGATATTGCGAAACGGACGCTGCGTAACGCCTGCCTGCGCTTCCTTGCTTTTGGTGAGACGCATCTGGCTGACGTGCTGGTGAGCAAGCAGTACCATGAAGCGAACAATATGACCGATGCGCTGGCGGCGCTTTCTGCGGCGGTTGCCGCACAGTTGCCATGTCGTGACAAGTTGATGCAGGAGTACGACGACAAGTGGCATCAGGACGGTCTGGTGATGGATAAATGGTTTATCCTGCAAGCCACGAGTCCGGCGGTAAATGTGCTGGAGACGGTGCGTGGTCTGTTGCAGCATCGCTCATTTACCATGAGCAACCCGAACCGCATTCGTTCGTTGATTGGGGCATTTGCGGGCAGCAACCCGGCAGCGTTCCATGCCGAAGATGGCAGCGGTTATCAGTTCCTGGTGGAAATGCTTACCGACCTCAACAGCCGTAACCCGCAGGTGGCTTCACGTCTGATTGAACCGCTGATTCGCCTGAAACGTTACGATGCCAAACGTCAGGAGAAAATGCGCGCGGCGCTGGAGCAGTTGAAAGGGCTGGAAAATCTCTCTGGCGATCTGTACGAGAAGATAACTAAAGCTCTGGCTTGATAAATAACCGAATGGCGGCAATAGCGCCGCCATTCGGGGAATTTACCCCTGTTTTCTCAGGCGAGTTTCAGATTCACCGCGCTGCATCACCCGTTGCAACACTTCCGCTTCCAGCTCCGCTAATCGCACCGACCCTAACCGGCGCGGACGGGGGATATCCACCGTCAAATCCAGACCAATTTTTCCCTCTTCAATTAACAACACCCGGTCAGCCATTGCTACCGCTTCGCTCACATCATGCGTCACCAGCAAGACGGTAAAACCGTGCTCCTGCCAAAGTGACACAATCAAATCCTGCATCTCCAGTCGCGTTAAGGCGTCCAGCGCCCCGAGCGGTTCATCAAGCAACAACAAACCTGGTCGATGGATCAATGCCCTTGCCAGCGCCACACGCTGTTTCTGCCCGCCAGAGAGTGCGGCAGGCCATTCCCCCGCGCGAT
The DNA here is from genome assembly GCF_019366485.1 of Escherichia sp. GZ89. Lineage (NCBI taxonomy): Bacteria > Pseudomonadati > Pseudomonadota > Gammaproteobacteria > Enterobacterales > Enterobacteriaceae > Escherichia > Escherichia sp. GZ89. The sequence goes on from NZ_JAEOHX010000001.1 coordinate 102,972, forward strand.
TTTCCAGTCCTACCGCTGCCAACGCCCGACGCGCGGCATCGCGCCACTGACCTTTAAGGCCTAACCCAACGTTATCAATCACCGATTTCCACGGTAGCAGACGCGCATCCTGAAACATCATTCGCGTGTCTTCCTGAATCTCAGCCAGCGGTGTGGTACCCGCTAACACATCGCCTGCGGTTGGCGTTTCCAGACCTGCCAGCAGGCGCAGCAGGGTACTTTTGCCACCACCGCTGCGGCCCACCACCGCCACAAACTGACCTGCCGGAATATGTAAATCCAGTTGGTTCAGGACGATATTTTCCGCGTAATGTTTGCTTACTGCATTGAGTAACAAGGGTGTGCCCTGGTTCAGACGAGCAGTATTCATACCGTGGCCTCCTTCAAATGATAAGCCGGATTCCAGCGCAGCCAGAGGCGCTCTAACAGCTGCGCGCTGACGTCAGCAAGTTTGCCGAGCAGGGCGTAGAGAATAATGGCGACTACCACCACATCCGTTTGCAAAAACTCCCGTGCATTCATCGCCAGATAACCAATGCCGGAATTGGCAGAAATAGTTTCGGCAACAATCAGCGTCAGCCACATCAGGCCCAACGCAAAACGTACGCCGACCATAATTGAGGGCAGGGCACCAGGCAGGATCACATGGATAAACAGCGGAATGCCGGATAATCCATAGCTACGCGCCATCTCCACCAGACCGCGATCGATATTACGGATGCCGTGCCAGGTGTTGATATAAATGGGGAATAGCGTGCCGAGCGCCACCAGAAAGATTTTCGCGGATTCATCAATGCCAAACCACAAAATCACCAGTGGGATCAGCGCCAGATGCGGCACGTTGCGCAACATTTGAATTGAGGTATCCAGCAGCCGTTCTCCCCAGCGCGACAGCCCGCTAATCAGTCCCAGAATCAAGCCCAGCGATCCGCCAATTGAAAAACCAATCAGCGCCCGCCAGGAGCTGATCGCCAGATGTTGCCACAATTCGCCGCTGGCTGAGAGCGACCAGAACGCCGTCACCACCCCTTCCGGTGAGGGCAAAATACGCGTCGACAACCAGCCAACCGAGGAGGCCAGTTGCCACACCGCCACGATGCCCACCGGTAAAAACCAGGGGGCAACGCGCAATAACCACTTTTTCACTGGCGTTGCCATCATTTTGTTCCTTAGCTTTGCGCGACTTTACGGGGGATAAAATCATTCGCCACCGCTTCGCCTTGCGGATTCAGCGGTTGTGGCTGGGGAATTTCCGGGATGGCAATATCCAGATGTGGGAACAACAACTCGCCGACCCGATACGCTTCTTCCAGATGCGGATAACCAGAAAGCACAAAGCTGTCGATGCCAAGCGCAGCGTATTCGTTGATTCGCGCGGCGACCGTCGGACCATCGCCCACCAACGCCGTCCCGGCACCGCCGCGCACTAAGCCAACGCCCGCCCATAAATTGGGGCTGATCTCCAGATTGTCGCGCTTGCCGTTATGTAGCGCCGCCATTCGCTGTTGCCCCACGGAATCGGTGCGGGCAAACGCGGCTTGTGCTTTGGCGATGGTCTCATCATCAAGATGCGAGATTAACCGCTCGGCGGCCTGCCACGCTTCGTCGTTAGTTTCACGAACAATCACATGCAGACGAATACCGAAACGAATTTTGCGTCCATGCGCGGCAGCTTTCGCCCGCACTTGCGCGATCTTCTCTTTTACCAGCTCCGGTGGTTCGCCCCAGGTGAGGTAGAGATCAACCTGTTCAGCGGCCAGATCCTGGGCGACGTCTGACGAGCCGCCAAAGTAAAGCGGAGGATACGGCTGTTGAATCGGCGGGAAGAGCAGTTTGGCTCCGCGCACATGAATATGTTTACCGTTGAAATCGACGGTTTCGCCCTGCAATAAGCGCCGCCAGACCTGTGTAAATTCAGACGAGGCTTCGTAACGCTCGCAATGATCGAGGAATACGCCGTCGCCTGCCAGCTCTTGTGGATCGCTGCCTGTGACCAGATTAAACAACGCACGACCATTCGAGAGACGGTCAAGCGTGGCGGCCTGGCGGGCGGCAACGGTAGGAGAGGTTACGCTGGGACGCAGGGCGACAAGAAACTTCAGCCGTTGCGTCACCGGGATCATCGACGCCGCCACCAGCCACGCATCTTCGCAGGAGCGCCCCGTTGGGATCAGCACACCGGTATAGCCCAGACGATCCGCTGCTTGCGCAATTTGTTGCAGATAACCGTGATCAACCGGGCGTGAACCTTCTTCCGTTCCCAGATAATGCCCGTCACCGTGGGTCGGTAAAAACCAGAACATATTCAGACTCATAATTGTTTTCCTTCCAGTTGAGTGGGCTGCCAGATACGCTGGCGAATATCGACTTTTTTCGGCACCAGACGGTTTTCATAAAACAGATCTGCCGTTTGCTGCTGTAAGGCGGCAACCTCGGCGTTAACCGGTTTGATGGTGGTAGGGGGGCGATGATCTAAATAAGAGGCAATCACCGGCGTTGGTAAGCCCATCGTTTTTGCCAGTAAAGCGATGCTTTGCTCGCGCTGGCTGCGGGTTAACGCATCGGCCTCACTAAAGGTTGCCAGTACACCCTGAATAAATGCGCCGTTTTTTTCTGCATACGGACGGGCAGCCAGATAAAACGATCCAGTTTGATTAAGATCGGTGCCGTCTTTCAGCACCCGCACGCCGCCCTGTAATAACGCAGCGGAGTAGTAGGGATCCCAGATAGCCCATGCGTCGACGTTACCTTGCTGGAACGCGGCGCGGGCATCGGCAGGCGTCAGGTAAGTGGGCTGGATATCCGTGAATTTAAGCCCGGCCTGACGTAGTGCGCGTAGTAAAAGATTGTGCGAGCTGGAACCTTTCTGAAAGGCAACTTTGTGACCTTTAAGATCGGCTACGGTTTTGATCGGGCTGTTTTCTGCCACCAGAATCACTTCGGCTTTGGGCTTCGGTGGCTCGACGCCCACGTATACCAAATCAGCTCCGGCGGCCTGAGCAAAGATTGGTGGAATATCCCCGGTACTGCCGAGATCAATACTGCCAACGTTCAACGCCTCCAACATTTGCGGACCCGCGGGAAACTCCACCCAGGAGATCTTTGTTTGCGGATAGCGTTTTTCCAGTAATTGGTGGCTTTTTGCCAGCACCATACCAATACTGCCTTTCTGATAGCCAATACGTAACGCATCTGGAGACGACTCTGCGGCAACCGCGAGTGTAGAGACGCTAAGCAATCCCGCCAGCGCCAGTTTAATGATGTTATGCATGGGCATTACCTCGCAGAGAAAGAAGGTCAGGAACCTGAACATCGCGGCGGTGCAGCGCCTGCCAGAAGGTGTCGAGCGCGGCATCAAGACGGGTTTGCAGATTTGGCGTGAACTGTGGCTTATGTTGGTAATCAATCACCTGTGAGTCATCGGCATACACGCCGTGCTGGATCTCCTGGGCTTTCAGCGCGCTTAATACCGGTTTAAGCGCGTAATCGACCGCCAGAAGGTGAGCCACTGTACCGCCCGTTGCCAGCGGCAGTACCACTTTGTCTTGCAACGCGCGTTCTGGCAGCAGATCGAGCAGGGTTTTCAGCGCTCCGGAATAGGCGGCTTTATACACAGGTGTAGCGACTATCAGTCCATCGGCCTGTTGCAGCTGTTCGGTGAAGGTCTTGAGTGCCGGACTATCGAAACGGGCATAAAGCAGATCTTCCGGGGCGAAGTTTTGCAGATTCCAGTGATAAACCTCTACATCCAGGCCATTTAGTTTTTCCCGCGCATATTCCAGCAAGGAGCTGGAGCGAGAAGGAAAGCGAGGACTCCCCGCCAGGGTGATGACACGCATACTCTCTCCTTATAACCAATTGTTCTTGTTTTGTTAGCATTGATAACAATTAGGTCAGTCTGACAGAGGGCGTCCGCGTGTCGAAATGATTTATCTGAGGAAGAAAAGCCAAAAAAAGCATAAAAAAAGCGCAATAAGAAAACGTTTGCTATTTTTTGCCGCAGGTCAATTCACTTTTGAACCGAACTCGCACATAATACGCCCCCGGTTTGCACACCGGGAATCTAGGAGAGTTCATGTACTACCCCTTCGTTCGTAAAGCCCTTTTCCAGCTCGATCCAGAGCGCGCTCATGAGTTTACTTTTCAGCAATTACGCCGCATTACAGGTACTCCGTTTGAAGCACTTGTCCGGCAGAAAGTACCTGTTAAACCTGTCAGTTGCATGGGGCTGACATTTAAAAATCCGCTTGGTCTTGCCGCTGGTCTGGATAAAGACGGGGAGTGTATTGACGCGTTAGGCGCAATGGGGTTTGGCTCGATTGAGATCGGCACTGTAACGCCGCGTCCACAACCTGGAAATGACAAACCGCGTCTTTTCCGCCTGGTTGATGCCGAAGGGCTGATCAATCGAATGGGCTTTAACAATCTCGGGGTGGATAATCTTATTGAGAATGTAAAAAAAGCCCATTATGACGGCGTCCTGGGTATTAACATCGGCAAAAATAAAGATACACCGGTGGAGCAGGGTAAAGATGACTATCTGATTTGTATGGATAAAATTTATCCTTATGCTGGTTATATCGCCATCAATATTTCCTCGCCGAATACACCGGGATTACGCACCCTGCAATATGGTGAGGCGCTCGATGATTTATTAATCGCGATCAAAAATAAACAAAACGATTTGCAAAAGATCCATCAAAAATATGTGCCGATCGCAGTGAAGATCGCGCCGGATCTTTCTGAAGAAGAATTGATCCAGGTTGCCGATAGTTTAGTTCGCCATAATATTGATGGCGTTATTGCGACCAATACCACACTTGATCGCTCTCTGGTACAGGGAATGAAAAATTGCGATCAAACCGGTGGCTTAAGCGGTCGTCCGCTTCAGTTAAAAAGCACAGAAATTATTCGCCGCTTATCACAGGAATTAAACGGTCGTTTACCGATCATCGGTGTTGGCGGCATTGACTCGGTTATCGCTGCACGTGAAAAGATTGCTGCGGGTGCAACGCTGGTGCAAATTTATTCGGGATTTATTTTTAAAGGACCGCCTTTGATTAAAGAAATCGTTAGCAATATCTGATTAATTTCTCCTTTTTAACGTTATGAGAGAACCGGGGCTTTATTTCCAGCCCTGGTTGTTTTATATTCCTTACCTGTTGCTTATTTATACATTTTAGTCTTTTCTTATTTAGGGCAATAAACGAAGCGGCAAAGGACAATGTTGCGCAGAATGATTTAGGTGGGAGAATCCGCATGCGAATTAAACCTGACGATAACTGGCGCTGGTATTATGATGAAGAGCACGATCGAATGATGCTCGATTTAGCCAATGGTATGTTATTTCGCTCGCGTTTTGCTCGTAAAATGCTCACGCCAGATGCCTTTAATCCCTCCGGTTTTTGTGTTGATGATGCAGCGCTCTATTTTTCTTTTGAAGAAAAATGCCGTGACCTGCCGTTATCCAAAGAACAGAAAGCTGAGTTAGTGCTTAATGCACTGGTAGCAATTCGTTATCTCAAACCGCAAATGCCGAAAAGCTGGCATTTTATATCTCATGGCGAAATGTGGGCACCAATGCCCGGTGATGCCGCTTGTGTCTGGTTGAGCGATACTCACGAGCAGGTCAATTTGCTGGTCGTTGAATCTGGCGAAAATGCCGCACTGTGCCTGCTGGCACAACCCTGCGTTGTTATTGCGGGTCGCGCGATGCAGTTGGGGGACGCCATCAAAATCATGAATGACAGGCTGAAACCACAGGTTAATGTTGACAGTTTCAGCCTCGAACAGGCAGTTTAACGCGCTAGTTTAAGCGCAGTCTTCGGCACACAACTACAGCAAAGAATGGTGCCATCATTGCTGATTGCTGACTTTTTGAGCGGTGTGACTTCGCCTTCTAAAAGCTGAACACGGCAGCTTCCACAAATGCCCGCGCGGCAAGAATAAGGGATACGAATTCCCCGATTTTCTAATTGCTCCAGCAGAACCTGTTGGTTATTTCCACGAAATGCCTGCCCTTGCCAGTCAATATCTACATTTGCGTCCGGTTGCTGCGCGGCGTCGACGGTATCGTCCACGGCAGCTGCGCCGTAAACTTTCGCCGGAGCCGTTGCCAGAATTTCCACCTCGTCGCCAACGCGAATCACGCCACTATTACGGGCAATTAAATTCTGACCAAAATCGACATCGCCGTTATCCTGGGCTGTTCGGAAAGATTGCAATGTTTTTAACGGTTCACCTGCCGGATGCTTTTGTCCTTTTTCCGGGCTGACGGTGGTGAAAATACAGCGGCTACAAGGTTTAACCACATCAAACACCACATCACCAATACGAATCACTTTCCAGCTATCTTCTTCCCAGGCCGACGCACCGGAAACCACCAGATTGGGGCGGAATTGCTCCATTTTTACACTGGCCGGACAACGTTGTTGGAGATCACGTAACGAGGCTTCGTTAGCAAGAAGGTAAGGATAGCCATCAGCAAATGACAGAGGTACAGTGTTGTGGCGTTTCACGCGCCGGGTCATTTGTGGCCCCACCCAGCGCAATTGGACTTCGCGGGAGAAAAATCCACTTAACCATTTGTTGATCGCGTCTGGTGCAATTCGCGCAGTAAAATGTGTACCCCAAACTTCGGTTGGGGCGTCTTGTGTGGCGAAATCAGCAAAACGGACATATGCGCTACTGCCATCTGGCGCGGTGAGATGCAAGCCGTCATGTACGGGTGAAGGGGTAAACCGTACCATCTGCGGAAACTGGCGAGCGGTAATAAACGTACCGTCAGGTTCCGTGATCATAAAGATGCGATCGAAGGCCAGACCACTGACATCCGCCAGGGCATGTGTAAGACCAATGCCGCGCATCGATTTAACAGGATGAATAAAAAGCCGGGTTAGTGTCGCCACGCTGCGGTCCTCAAATGAAAATAAGCCTTCAACTTTATGACATGACGCGCTTATTAGCTATAATGCGCAACAATTTTCTTAGTGTAAAAGTGACGATATGAATTCTCTGTTTGCCAGTACGGCCCGTGGGCTGGAAGAGCTGTTAAAAACTGAACTGGAAAACCTGGGGGCCGTTGAATGCCAGGTGGTTCAGGGTGGGGTCCATTTCAAGGGCGACACACGGCTTGTTTACCAGAGCCTGATGTGGAGCCGCCTCGCCTCGCGTATTATGTTGCCGCTGGGCGAGTGTAAGGTTTACAGTGATTTAGACCTCTATCTCGGCGTTCAGGCGATCAACTGGACAGAGATGTTTAATCCTGGCGCGACCTTCGCTGTCCATTTCAGTGGTTTAAATGACACCATTCGCAACAGCCAGTACGGCGCGATGAAAGTGAAAGACGCGATCGTCGATGCTTTCACGCGGAAAAATTTGCCGCGTCCAAATGTTGATCGCGATGCGCCGGATATCCGCGTTAACGTCTGGCTGCATAAAGAAACTGCCAGTATCGCCCTTGATCTCAGTGGTGATGGTTTACATCTGCGTGGCTATCGCGATCGTGCTGGTATTGCGCCGATCAAAGAAACCCTGGCAGCCGCGATTGTGATGCGATCCGGCTGGCAGCCGGGAACACCTCTGCTCGATCCAATGTGTGGTTCTGGTACGTTGCTGATTGAAGCTGCGATGCTGGCGACCGATCGCGCACCAGGTTTGCACCGTGGGCGTTGGGGCTTTAGCGGCTGGGCGCAGCATGATGAAGCTATCTGGCAGGAAGTGAAAGCGGAAGCGCAAACTCGCGCCCGTAAAGGCCTGGCGGAGTACAGCTCTCATTTTTACGGTTCGGACAGCGACGCACGGGTGATTCAACGTGCGCGCACTAACGCCCGTCTTGCGGGGATTGGTGAACTGATTACCTTTGAGGTGAAAGATGTTGCGCAACTGACCAATCCGCTGCCGAAAGGGCCGTACGGTACAGTGTTGAGCAACCCGCCATACGGTGAACGTCTGGACAGCGAACCGGCGCTGATTGCACTGCATAGCCTGCTGGGCCGAATCATGAAAAACCAGTTCGGTGGCTGGAATCTCTCTTTGTTTAGTGCCTCGCCGGATCTGCTAAGCTGCCTGCAGCTGCGCGCAGACAAACAGTACAAGGCGAAAAACGGCCCGCTGGACTGCGTACAGAAAAATTATCACGTTGCCGAAAGCACACCAGACAGCAAACCGGCAATGGTAGCGGAAGACTACGCCAACCGCCTGCGTAAGAACCTCAAAAAATTCGAGAAGTGGGCTCGCCAGGAAGGGATTGAATGTTACCGCCTGTATGACGCCGATCTGCCGGAATATAACGTTGCCGTTGATCGTTATGCCGACTGGGTGGTGGTGCAGGAGTATGCGCCGCCAAAAACTATTGATGCGCACAAAGCGCGTCAGCGTCTGTTCGATATTATCGCTGCAACCATTTCGGTACTGGGGATTGCGCCAAACAAACTGGTGCTGAAAACCCGTGAACGCCAGAAGGGCAAAAATCAGTACCAGAAACTGGGCGAGAAGGGCGAGTTTCTTGAAGTTACCGAATATAACGCTCACTTGTGGGTGAACCTGACGGATTACCTCGATACCGGTCTGTTCCTCGATCACCGTATCGCCCGTCGTATGCTCGGTCAGATGAGCAAAGGCAAAGATTTCCTCAACCTGTTCTCCTATACCGGTAGCGCCACCGTGCATGCGGGATTAGGCGGTGCACGCAGCACCACCACCGTGGATATGTCGCGTACTTATCTGGAGTGGGCAGAACGCAACCTGCGTCTGAATGGCTTAACTGGCCGAGCGCATCGCCTGATTCAGGCCGATTGCCTGGCATGGTTGCGTGAGGCAAATGAACAGTTCGATCTGATCTTTATTGATCCGCCAACCTTCTCTAACTCAAAACGAATGGAAGATGCGTTTGATGTTCAGCGCGATCATCTGGCGCTGATGAAAGATTTGAAACGTCTGCTGCGTGCTGGTGGGACGATCATGTTCTCGAACAACAAACGTGGCTTCCGTATGGATCTTGACGGACTGGCAAAACTGGGGCTGAAAGCACAAGAAATTACGCAAAAAACGCTCTCCCAGGATTTTGCCCGTAACCGCCAGATCCACAACTGCTGGCTGATTACCGCAGCCTGAAAGGAATAGTAATGTCATTAATCAGTATGCATGGCGCATGGCTGTCGTTCAGCGACGCGCCGCTTCTCGATAACGCAGAACTGCATATCGAAGATAACGAACGTGTTTGTCTGGTGGGGCGTAACGGCGCAGGCAAATCGACGTTAATGAAAATCCTCAACCGTGAACAGGGACTGGATGACGGTCGCATTATTTACGAGCAAGATTTGATTGTAGCTCGTCTGCAACAGGATCCGCCGCGTAATGTTGAGGGTAGCGTTTATGATTTCGTTGCCGAAGGCATTGAAGAACAAGCGGAATACCTGAAACGCTATCACGATATTTCGCGTCTGGTGATGAACGACCCAAGCGAGAAAAATCTCAACGAACTGGCGAAGGTTCAGGAACAGCTGGATCACCACAACCTGTGGCAGTTGGAAAACCGCATTAACGAAGTGCTGGCACAGCTGGGGTTAGATCCTAACGTTGCGCTGTCGTCGCTTTCCGGCGGCTGGTTGCGTAAAGCGGCATTAGGAAGCGCGCTGGTGAGCAATCCGCGCGTGTTGTTGCTCGACGAACCGACTAACCACCTTGATATCGAAACCATCGACTGGCTGGAAGGATTCCTCAAAACCTTCAATGGGACGATTATTTTCATCTCCCACGACCGTTCGTTTATCCGCAATATGGCGACGCGCATTGTTGATCTCGATCGCGGCAAGCTGGTGACCTATCCAGGGAATTACGACCAGTATCTGCTTGAAAAGGAAGAAGCCCTGCGTGTGGAAGAACTACAAAATGCCGAGTTCGATCGCAAACTGGCGCAGGAAGAGGTGTGGATCCGCCAGGGGATCAAAGCGCGCCGTACCCGTAATGAAGGCCGCGTACGCGCCCTGAAAGCAATGCGCCGTGAACGTAGCCAGCGCCGTGAGGTCATGGGGACGGCGAAGATGCAGGTGGAAGAGGCCAGCCGCTCCGGTAAGATCGTTTTCGAAATGGAAGACGTTTGCTACCAGGTTGACGGTAAGCAATTGGTGAAAGATTTTTCTGCCCAGGTTCAACGTGGCGACAAAATTGCCTTGATTGGTCCGAACGGCTGCGGCAAAACCACGCTGCTGAAACTGATGCTAGGTCAACTTCAACCAGATAGCGGACGTATTCACGTCGGTACCAAACTGGAAGTGGCTTATTTCGATCAGCACCGCGCGGAACTGGATCCCGATAAAACGGTGATGGATAACCTGGCCGAAGGCAAACAAGAGGTGATGGTAAATGGCAAACCACGCCATGTACTGGGTTATTTGCAGGACTTCCTGTTCCATCCGAAACGGGCGATGACGCCGGTACGTGCGCTATCTGGCGGTGAGCGTAACCGCTTGTTGTTGGCGCGTTTGTTCCTCAAACCAAGCAACTTATTGATTCTTGACGAACCGACCAACGATCTTGATGTCGAAACGCTGGAACTTCTGGAAGAACTGATCGACAGCTACCAGGGGACGGTATTGCTGGTGAGCCACGATCGTCAGTTTGTCGATAACACGGTTACAGAATGCTGGATCTTCGAAGGCGGCGGTAAAATTGGTCGTTATGTCGGCGGTTATCATGATGCCCGTGGTCAGCAAGAACAGTATGTGGCGCTCAAACAGCCTGCGGTGAAAAAAACCGAAGAAGCCGCCGCGCCAAAAGCGGAAACTGTAAAACGCAGCAGTAGCAAACTAAGCTATAAATTGCAGCGCGAACTGGAGCAGCTACCGCAATTGCTCGAAGAGCTGGAGGCGAAGCTGGAAGCCCTACAGACGCAGGTGGCGGATGCTGCCTTCTTCAGTCAGCCGCATGAGCAGACACAAAAAGTGCTCGCCGATATGGCTGCTGCGGAGCAGGAGCTGGAGCAAGCCTTTGAACGCTGGGAGTATCTTGAAGCGTTAAAAAATGGTGGCTGATCGCAAAATAGTCGATTTAAACAGAGGCTGCTGACAACGGTAAAATTGCCAGATGCGTAACGTTTATCTGGCACGAAAACCAGCGCTTTGTTAGCAATCTGTAAAATAGCGCATCATTAAGGAGTACCAATGTGCGAACATCATCATGCCGCGAAGCACATCCTGTGCTCGCAGTGTGACATGCTGGTGGCGTTACCGCGCCTTGAGCATGGTCAGAAAGCGGCATGTCCCCGGTGTGGCACAACGTTAACCGTGGCGTGGGATGCCCCTCGGCAGCGTCCCACCGCCTATGCGTTGGCTGCACTGTTCATGCTGTTGCTGTCCAACTTGTTTCCTTTTGTGAAAATGAACGTTGCAGGAGTCACCAGTGAAATTACATTACTGGAAATTCCCGGCGTGCTTTTTTCTGAGGACTACGCCATCCTCGGCACCTTTTTCCTGTTGTTTGTGCAACTGGTTCCCGCGTTTTGCCTGATAACTATTCTGCTACTGGTTAATCGCGCGGAATTACCGGTCCGTTTAAAAGAGCAACTGGCACGGGTGCTTTTTCAACTCAAAACCTGGGGAATGGCGGAGATTTTCCTCGCCGGTGTGCTGGTGAGTTTCGTTAAACTGATGGCCTACGGCAGCATTGGTGTAGGCAGCAGCTTTCTCCCATGGTGTTTATTTTGTGTCCTGCAACTGCGCGCCTTTCAGTGCGTTGATCGTCGCTGGTTATGGGACGATATTGCCCCAATGCCAGAATTGCGCCAGCCGCTAAAACCGGGCGTCACGGGGATACGTCAGGGGCTGCGTTCGTGCTCCTGTTGCACGGCAATTCTTCCAGCTGGTGATCCAGTGTGCCCACGCTGTGGCACGAAAGGATACGTTCGACGTAGAAACAGCCTGCAATGGACACTCGCACTGCTTGTTACGTCCATCATGCTGTATCTCCCGGCGAATATTTTGCCCATCATGGTGACGGATTTATTAGGCTCGAAAATGCCGTCGACGATTCTTGCTGGTGTCATCTTATTATGGAGTGAAGGCTCTTATCCCGTTGCTGCGGTTATCTTCCTGGCCAGTATTATGGTGCCAACGTTAAAGATGATTGCGATTGGCTGGTTGTGCTGGGATGCCAAAGGGCATGGCAAGCGCGACAGTGAAAGAATGCATTTGATTTACGAAGTTGTAGAGTTTGTAGGCCGCTGGTCAATGATTGACGTTTTCGTCATCGCGGTGCTCTCGGCGCTGGTGCGTATGGGAGGTTTAATGAGTATTTATCCGGCAATGGGTGCATTAATGTTTGCTTTAGTCGTCATAATGACAATGTTTTCTGCGATGACGTTTGATCCGCGTTTGTCGTGGGATCGCCAACCAGAGCATAAGGAGTCCTGACAGTATGGAATCTAAAAGTGGGGAAGCCAAAATCCAGAAAGTGAGAAACTGGTCTCCCGTGTGGATATTTCCTATCGTTACGGCACTCATCGGGGCCTGGGTTCTTTTTTATCATTACAGTCATCAGGGGCCGGAAGTGACCCTGATTACCGCTAATGCGGAAGGGATCGAAGGTGGTAAGACGACAATCAAAAGCCGTAGCGTTGACGTCGGGGTGGTTGAAAGCGCCACTCTGGCTGATGATTTAACGCACGTTGAAATCAAGGCGCGTTTGAACTCCGGTATGGAGAAACTGCTGCATAAAGATACGGTTTTTTGGGTGGTAAAACCACAGGTTGGTCGTGAAGGGATCAGTGGTCTCGGCACGTTGCTCTCCGGGGTTTATATTGAACTTCAACCAGGGGCAAAAGGCAGCAAGCAGACGAAGTATGATTTGCTTGATTCGCCACCCCTTGCGCCGCCAGATGCGAAAGGGATCCGTATTATTCTCGACAGTAAAAAAGCCGGGCAACTTTCTCCTGGGGATCCGGTGTTATTTCGTGGCTTTCGGGTTGGCTCGGTGGAAACCAGCACATTTGATACCCAAAAACGCAATATCAGTTATCAACTCTTTGTTAACGCACCTTACGACCGACTGGTAACCAGTAATGTCCGTTTCTGGAAAGACAGTGGTATTGCAGTGGATCTCACCTCGGCAGGTATGCGCGTGGAGATGGGATCGTTAACCACACTTCTTAGTGGTGGTGTCAGTTTTGATGTGCCTGAAGGGCTGGATTTAGGTCAACCAGTCGCACCGAAATCGGCGTTTGTGTTGTATGACGATCAACGCAGCATTCAGGACTCTCTGTATACCGATCATATTGATTATCTGATGTTCTTTAAAGATTCTGTCCGTGGTTTGCAACCCGGTGCGCCAGTGGAATTCCGTGGAATTCGTCTCGGTACGGTAAGCAAAGTGCCGTTCTTCGCACCGAATATGCGTCAGACCTTTAACGATGATTACCGTATTCCGGTACTGATTCGCATTGAACCGGAGCGGTTGAAAATGCAGTTGGGCGAAAATACGGATGTAGTCAAACATATGGCGGAGCTGTTGCAACGTGGTTTACGTGGTTCCCTGAAAACCGGCAATCTTGTCACCGGCGCGTTGTATGTGGATCTGGACTTCTATCCAAACACACCTGCAATCACAGGGGTACGTGAGTTTAATGGCTATCAGATTATCCCGACCGTTAGTGGTGGTCTGGCGCAAATCCAGCAACGCCTGATGGAAGCACTGGATAAGATCAATAAACTACCGTTGGATCCGATGATTGCTCAGGCGACAAATACGCTGAGCGAAAGTCAGCGCACCATGAAGAGCCTGCAAACAACAATGGATAGCATGAATAAGATAATCGCCAGCCAGTCGATGCAGCAACTTCCGGCAGACATGCAAAATACCCTGCGTGAGTTGAATCGCAGTATGCAGGGCTTCCAGCCTGGCTCCGCAGCCTACAACAAGATGGTGGCGGATATGCAGCGGCTTGATCAGGTATTGCGTGAATTGCAGCCAGTACTGAAAACGCTCAACGAGAAGAGTAACGCGCTGGTATTTGAAGCGAAGGACAAAAAAGATCCAGAGCCGAAGAGGGCGAAACAATGAAAAAGTGGCTAGTGACGATTGCGGCACTGTGGCTGGCCGGATGCAGCTCCGGCGAGATTAATAAAAACTATTACCAGTTACCTGTGGTGCAGAGCGGTACACAAAGTACCGCCAGCCAGGGTAATCGCCTGTTATGGGTAGAGCAGGTCGCTGTTCCTGACTATCTGGCGGGGAATGGTGTGGTTTATCAAACCAGTGATGTGAAGTATGTGATTGCCAACAACAACTTGTGGGCCAGCCCGTTGGATCAACAGTTGCGCAACACCCTGGTTGCCAACCTGAGCACGCAACTGCCCGGCTGGGTGGTTGCCTCCCAGCCTCTGGGAAGCGCCCAGGACACGCTCAATGTTACCGTAACGGAGTTTAACGGTCGCTATGATGGCAAGGTCATTGTCAGTGGTGAGTGGCTGTTGAACCACCAGGGACAACTGATCAAACGTCCGTTCCGTCTGGAAGGGGTGCAAACTCAGGATGGTTACGATGAGATGGTTAAAGTGCTGGCCAGTGTCTGGAGTCAGGAAGCCGCTTCTATTGCGCAAGAGATAAAGCGTCTACCTTAATTATAAAGATTTGTAAATATAACCGTCTCCGGTTTGTTGCCTGAGGCGGTTTTTTTGTTTCTAACGTGTGGAAAAAGTTGTTCCTCTTCACATTTTTTGTACAACCGACATGCCCGTGTAGCTCACAAATATGACAGTGGTGTGAATTTTGCGCATTGACGGCAGTTATGATTCGCGGTATTGCTTAAGTGTGGTTGCATATTTAGTAATCACTGTTTTCTTTTCCACCAGAAACCAGTATGAGGGAAACGAGGCATGAAGAGACAAAAACGAGATCGCCTGGAACGGGCACATCAACGTGGTTATCAGGCCGGCATCGCCGGACGCTCAAAAGAAATGTGTCCCTATCAGACGCTGAATCAAAGGTCACAATGGCTGGGAGGCTGGCGAGAAGCCATGGCGGACAGGGTAGTAATGGCCTGATTCTGTCTCTTTAAAAAGAAACCTCCGTCTTGCGGAGGTTTCGCCTTTTTATCATCCTGAAAATAATCAGAACGAAGAAGTATCCTGGAACAGACCCACTTTCAGGTCGCTGGCGGTATAGATCAGACGACCATCAACCAGCACCTCGCCATCTGCCAGACCCATAATCAGACGACGATTAACAATGCGTTTAAAGTGAATACGGTAGGTCACTTTTTTCGCTGTTGGCAGAACCTGACCAGTGAATTTCACTTCACCTACGCCCAGTGCGCGACCTTTACCTTCGCCGCCCAACCATCCGAGATAGAATCCTACCAGCTGCCACATTGCGTCCAGTCCCAGGCATCCCGGCATAACCGGATCGCCAATGAAGTGGCATCCGAAGAACCACAGATCCGGATTGATATCCAGCTCTGCTTCAACATAACCTTTATCGTAGTTACCACCCGTTTCGGTCATTTTGACCACACGGTCCATCATCAGCATGTTTGGTGCTGGCAATTGCGGGCCTTTAGCGCCAAACAGTTCACCGCGACCAGAGGCAAGAAGGTCTTCTTTTGTATAGGATTCGCGTTTATCTACCATGTTCTCAGTAAGCCTTATTTTATTGAAGCACGCAGGATAGCTAACACGTGTACGCTGAACAAGTCCGATCAGTTCGGAATAAACCAGTTCAGCCAGCGTAATGGCCAGGGAAAACGATGACGACCTTCCTGTTGCGATGCTTGCGCAATACGCTCCTGAATGGTTTGCATCAACGTTGTCTGGCCTTCACCATCCCACACCAGATTTAAGAGTAGCGGTAAAGCATCAGTGACATCATCCACCGCCCAGATAGTGAATTTCTCTTCTTCAACTGCTTTTAGCAACTCACTATGCAAGCTGAGATGTCGCACGTTTGCGCTCGGAATGATAACCCCTTGCTTGCCAGACAACTCACGCTGCTGGCAGATAGCGAAGAAGCCTTCAATTTTTTCATTGAGTCCACCGACCGGCTGGGCGCGCCCAAACTGATCCACAGATCCAGTAATCGCAATGCTTTGATTAACCGGAACATCGGCAAGGGCGCTGATTAACGCACACAGCTCTGCCATTGACGCGCTGTCACCATCAACTTCACTATAGGACTGTTCAAAAGTGAGCGAGGCCGAAAAAGGGATCTGCTGTTCCAGTTGCAGTTCTGACATCAGGAACGCCTGCATGATCATCATCCCTTTGGCGTGAATATTGCCGCCGAGTTCCGCTTTACGTTCGATGTCAGTAAATTCACCATCGCCAATATGAACAACGCAGCTGATGCGTGACGGTTCGCCAAAAGCACGTGGATGCCCAGGAAATTCAATAACCGAAAGGGCGTTAATTTGCCCAACACGCTCGCCTTCGGTTTCAATCAGAATCTGTTCTTGCAGGATTTCATCTTGCATCCGCTCAGCCAGGAAACCTTCTCGCCACTGTCTTTGTGCCAGCATGAGCGATAATTGTTCGCCACTACAGGTGTTGCCTTCGCACAAAGGCGCCACTTCTTTTAACTGACGTGTAATCCACTGTGGATCAAGTGGTAACGTTTCTTGCTCACCGGTATAGCGCACGCCTTCACGAATCAGTACTTGCCAGGCATCAGTGGCAGGTAAGGGCAGATTCTTACGCGTGGCGATTTGCCTTACCCATTGACACCATTGCGTCATCGACCCGGCATCGACAATCTGTAAGGTATCTTCGAATTCGCTGTAAATTGCCTGGGCATAAAGTTCTGGTTCCATCTCCTGAAAATCAGCCAGTAGTTCACGTTCCCCCACCAGAATCACTTTCAGGGTAAGTGGCATTGAAGGAACAGAGACTGGCAGTGGTCGAGATTCATCGAATGCAACCCAGTCAAATCGTCCATGGGTAACAATGGATTTCAAACGCATCCACAGCAATGGTTGTGCAAGCAGAGTGCGCAACGAAATTATCAACACTCCACCATTTGCCTGATGTACCAGGCCTGGTTGTAGAGTGATATCGCCATTGAATTGACGCAGACAGCCAAACAGTTGCTCCGCTTCAACCCAGTCGGCGCTGACAACCTGCGTCAGAGTCGCAAAGTTGTCATCCCGGTGGGTAGCCGGTTTGTAGCGAATACTATTCCCGGAGATTTCATAATGCCCACCTGTTAGTTGGTTGGCATTACTGAATAAGGTGCTTGTGGCTTCTGACAGCAGTTCCAGGTACTCGCGCTCTTCCGGGGCCTTTGCCAACATAAACGGGGAGGCGACCCACGGTTGCATTAGTTGCTCCAGGGCAAACAGCAGGCGTGGCTGAGTATCACTGAGTAAGGTGTCGTTTTCGTCCGTTAAATGTGGCTGAGAAAAAATATCCTGATAACTGTCTGTATCAGGAACGAGATCGCGCCATGAAAGTTTCGTAATGGTCAAAATTGAGATTTTTTAGTCAATTGTAAAAGGAAAGATTATACCGTAAGCGGCCCGGCGGCACACCTGAATTGCACAGACTAACATAAAGGGTTAGCGGTATCTGTCACAGGCTGGAGATTCTTTTCATCTCTTGCCTGAAAAACTGGTATTCTGATAGTAGTGACAGGGTAACATTGAGATCGCCATGAAATATCAACAACTTGAAAATCTCGAAAGCGGTTGGAAGTGGAAATACCTGGTGAAAAAGCATCGTGAAGGGGAGTTGATCACCCGTTACATTGAGGCCAGTGCTGCCCAGGAAGCCGTGGATCTACTACTGACGCTGGAAAATGAGCCAGTGAAAGTGAATGACTGGATTGCAAAACACATGAATCCGGCATTAGTTAATCGTATGAAGCAGACGATTCGTGCCAGACGTAAGCGCCATTTTAATGCGGAGCATCAGCATACGCGGAAGAAATCTATCGACCTTGAATTTATGGTCTGGCAGCGACTGGCGGGGCTTGCGCATCGGCGTGGTAAAACACTGTCGGAAACAATTGTGCAATTAATCGAAGACGCCGAGCATAAAGAGAAGTACGCCAATACTATGTCGTCGTTGAAACAGGATTTACAGGCCCTGCTAGGAAAAAATGATTAGTAGCAGTAATAAACAAAAAACCCCGCATAAAGCGGGGTTTTTTTCTGGACGGAACTTAAGCCTGCGGCTGAGTTACAACGTCTTTGATACCTTTAACTTCGATCTCTACGCGACGATCCGGAGCCAGGCAATCGATCAGTGCAGCACGCTGTTTCACGTTGTCACAGGTGTTGCCAGTAACCGGGTTGGATTCGCCCATACCACGTGCGGAGATCTTGTCTGCCGGGATACCTTTGGAGATCAGGTAATCAACAACAGACTGAGCACGACGCTCGGACAGACCCTGGTTGTATGCGTCAGAACCGATGCGGTCGGTGTAACCCAGAACAACTACGGAACCGTCTTTCGGATCCAGGTTGCTCAGCTGGCTGTACAGCTGATCCAGAGCAGCCTGACCTTCCGGTTTCAGGGTTGCTTTGTTGAAGTTGAACAGAACGTCAGACTTCAGAGTGAAGTGCTTGGTCTGTACTTCCGGTGCCGGAGCTGGAGCCGGAGCAACTACTGGAGCTGCTTCGCCCTGACCAAAACGGTAGGAAACACCTAGGCTCAGCAGACCGTTGTCTGGACGAGTTCCGATGGTGTTAGCGTCACCGATGTTGTTGGTCCACTGGTATTCCAGACGAGTAGCGATTTCTGGAGTGATGGCCCATTCAACACCACCTGCGAATACCGGAGAAACGCCGGTATCGTGGTTTTTCTCAGATTCACTAGTCACGTTGTTGTGAGCTTTGGTGTCTGCACGCCAAACCATACCACCCAGACGAGTATAGATGTCCAGGTCGTCAGTGATTGGGTAACCCAGTTTAGCGGTCAGTTGAACGCCCTGAGCTTTGTATGCACCGTTTTCAACGCTGCCTTTGTACGGCATACGACCTAACCAGTCGTAACCCATTTCAAAGCCAACATACGGGTTAACCTGGTAACCACCAAAAGCACCAGCGCCCAGTTGGTTTTCATGGGTCGGGCCATTGTTGTCGATGAAACCAGTGTCATGGTACTGGGACCAGCCCAGTTTAGCACCGGTGTACCAGGTGTTATCTTTCGGAGCGGCCTGCGCTACGGTAGCGAAACCAGCCAGTGCCACTGCAATCGCGATAGCTGTCTTTTTCATTTTTTGCGCCTCGTTATCATCCAAAATACGCCATGAATATCTCCAACGAGATAACACGGTTAAATCCTTCACCGGGGGTATCTGCTCAATTGTTACTCTGCCGATAGATTCGGCTTATGCCGAGCACCCCTGGCGATGTAAAGTCTACAACGTAGTTGAAAACTTACAAGTGTGAACTCTGTCAGGCATATGAAAAAAAAAGGCTTGTGTACACAATATTTAACATTTTAGATGTCAAAGGCAACTATGGTTGAAGGCAGAAACCGCTTCCGACAGGCGTTCACACGGGAAATATGTTGCTCATCAACATAGAGAGAGCAAATGAAAAAAGATTCCAGGATTAATCCTAATTTTACTTAATGATACAAATTAGAATGAATTTTTAACCCGGAAAGTTGTCTCGTGGCATGTGTCCGGGCACTGACTGGACGCATAATAAACCCCATCGCATTCCCTTCATTAGCTGCATTAACCAGTTCCGCATGTTCTTCTTCGGTTAATTCTTCGGCAAGCCAGCCGATAACCACACTGTAATTCCCGGTACGTAAAGCGCGAATCATTGATTCAACAGTATGGCACGGAGAAAGCTGATTGATTTGCATAACTTTGCTCAAGGGTAATCCAGAAGCCTGGACCCATTCACGGCTTAGTTTTTGCTGGGGTGTTAACCATAGCTGCCAGCGTGATTGCTGACCGAGTTGTTGCAGGAGCGGTAAAAGCAGTAATTGCGTCATCATAGGCTGATCTTCACGATAGACCACTTCACTGATAAGTCCTGCTGTAGTGTTTGTCGTGGCGACACGCGCAGTATTATTTACCGCAGTGGAAAACGAAGAAGAACGATTTGCATATCCTGAAGTGTACATAATCAATCCAGCCCTGTGAGTCACTGTATGAATATACAGTACATCTGGAGAGGGTAAAGATCAACCTTATTTTCGGAAAGCGCCTCGCATTTTTTATCAATAGTTAGCATAAAAATTAAAATCATCTTGCCCCGTGATAATAAGTTGCCTATTTTCGTAATTAACGGATCCGTTAGCGCAAATCATTTACTTACATTATGATTTAAAAGGATTTTTATGAAAAATCTATCCTATGATCGGATCTATAAATCACAAGAATATTTAGCATCCCTGGGCAGGGTGAACTATCGGTCTCTGTTTGGCAGTTACAGCTTAACTATCAGCGATACCGTGTTTGCGATGGTGGCTGATGGTGAGTTATATCTGCGCGCCTGTGAACAAAGCGTCCAGTATTGCGTCAAACATACCCCCCGCTGGTTAACGTTTATGAAAAAAGGGCGGTTGGTCATGCTGAACTATTACCGGGTAGATGAAAGTTTGTGGCAGGACCAGCAGCAATTAATTCGCCTGTCGCGTTATTCGCTGGATGCAGCTCTTAAAGAGAAGAAGAGCCTTGGCAGGAAGTATCGCTTAAGAGATCTGCCTAACATTACTTATCATCTTGAGTCGTTGCTCAATGAGGCGGGTATTAAAGATGTCAGCACGTTGCGTATTTTGGGGGCAAAAATGTGCTGGTTAAGGTTAAAGCAGATGAATCAGCACATTACCGTGAAAATACTCTATTTGCTGGAAGGCGCGGTGCAGGATATTCATGAAGCAGCGCTCCCGGTGGTCCGTCGCCAGGAGCTTGCTGTATGGGTGGAGTCTCTTACGCCAGATCTGGCGTTGCTGGCGTCATTTGATTAATCTTGCGCTGCAAACGACCAATTTCCGGCAACATCGCAATAAGTAAACCAATTTGTTGAACTACCAGAGGCTCTTTACTGTCCTGGTGTGGGTCAAGTTGGGAAATGCGTTGCTTAAGATCTTCCAGCGCCTGATTCACACGGATATCGTCAGCAGGTTGATGATGAAGCGCATCATCAACGTAGCACACGGCATCATCCAGAAACGCCAGCACATCAGGGTTCGTTAATTTTTCCCGATGTGCGCCTAATGCAGAAATGTAGCTGGTAAATGTATGGTTGAGGCAGAGTAACCGGAATGCTGCCTCACGAATTTGCGGCGTTACATCAGGCTCGCTGGACATATTAGAAACCACAGACGCCAGTTCTGCATCGCGATTATGAGCATCTCTACGGGCTACACGATATGCCAGTCGGTTATCTCTCCCCTGATGATATTGCTCGAGGATCGCATCCAGATAACGGCAGTTTGCATCTGTAGCGCGCTCAAGAACACGCGGGAGATTGCGAAACCGCCAGTCTGGCCAAATGAAACTTACCGCAGCCCAAGCAATTGCACAGCCAATAAGCGTATCGATTACACGTGGCAGGGCCACTTCAAACCCTTCACCCAGCAAGTTAAAGCACAACAGTACCAGCAAGGTAATAAACATGGTCGCATGGGCATACTGCACATTGCGAAAAGCAAAAAACAGGACGCCAGTGATCACCAGTAATACAAGTTGCCCTTCCAGTGACGGTACAAACCATAAAATGGGCAAACCAATCGCTACACCAACCAGCGTACCGATAATTCTCAACGTTAACCGATGTCGTGTAGCGTTATAGTTTGGCTGGCAAACAAACAAACTGGTCAGCAGGATCCAGTATCCATGGTTCATACCGGTGATCTGGATGATGCCATAGCCAACACAAAGGACCAGCGACATACGGATAGCATGGCGAAAAAGTGCTGATTCTGGTGAAAAATTACGACGCAGCCGTAACCAGATATCACTCAGCCCATGAGGACTGTCGTCTGCCAATTGGCTTTCGGTGCTGTTGTCTGGTAGCGCAAGGGCTTGCTCCGATTCAATCGTGGCCAGTTGAGCATCAATCGCCCGTAAATTTGACAGCAAAAAGCCCAACGCTTTTAGTTGCTCTTCAGAAGCGCCATCGGCACGAACACGCTCCAGAGCTGCATCTATATGAGTAAATGCGCGCTCAAAATGGGAATCATGTTGGTAAGGCGTTCGTAGCAAAATACAACGCGACAATTTCATGCAAGCCTGACCCTGCATCGACATCAAACGCTGGAAACGGAACATCACATCGCTATGGCGAAAGTAGTCCCGTAACGCCTGATATTGCACGTGTGAGGAGCTGGCCCGCTCGTGAATATCCTGCGCAACAAAATAATAGTGAAGCGTTCGACGTGTACCTCGCTGCCCGCGATCTCCGCGTAAGCGCGTCAGTAATGATTGTTTTGTCTGGTTCAGCGTCGCCATCAACTGCCCATTCGCCAGTGCGAGATCATAGAGCGGGGCCTGACTTTCATCTTCAATATCAGGATCGAAAAGGCGCGATTTAAGTTCAAGATAGTGCGCCAGTTGCTCATAACAACGCGCAAGGTTGTCCTGTAAAGGGCGTATAGGAAATAACAAATGACCGATCAGTGTCAGCAAGTTGTACCAAATTGCACCAGCCAGTAATAACAGTGGTTGCTGATACCATTGGTCATACAGCGACGTTCCCAGCATCGTGTAGATTGCAATCAGCAGGGCACCGAAGGCGATAGTGGCATAACGCTGCCCTAATGCACCCAGCAGAATAAATCCGCTGGTGGAGAATGTTAAACCAATAGCAAACAACCACGGCCAGGGAAACAGCAACTCAACAGATGCTGAAGCGATAAAAAAGCAGATAAGCGTAATAATTAAATTACGCAGGCGACCGGCCAGACGATCATCAAGGTCGGTCAGTGCAGCGGCGACCATGCCAAGCGTCAACGGGATCGTCAGCTTAACCTCACCCAGCCACCAGGGCAGGGCGGTGGTACCGCACAATGCGATGAAAATCCGTACGTAATACAGCCAGTTGCTGTTCCAGGTATAACGTTTGAGCAGGGGGCTTAACATATCGGCCAGCAAATCCTGATTATTCGAAGCGACGACGGGCATTGGCTTCGCGCGCAGCACGAGCCGTCTCTACCGACACCACGCGACGGCCAACAGGCCAGAGTGCAATGGCGGCAATTTTGAAATTCGCGATACCAACAGGAATACCAATAATGGTTAAACATTGTGCAATTCCGGAGGCAATATGCATCAGGCAAAGCCACCAGCCGAAAAAGATCAGCCAGAAGATGTTTAATAAAGTTCCACCAGTATTCAGTAAGACGTTTTTGCCCTGCGGGTTGAGTTCATCTACATGAATCGCCTCGTTGCCATAGGGGATAAATGAAAGCTTTGTGATCTCCCAGCAGGAACGAGTCAGCGGTAATGTAAAAATAAGGATAATGCTGACAAAAGTTGCCAGTAACCATGCCAGGGTAGTTGCAAAGCCACCCAGTACAAAATTTAAAATATTCAGAACAGTACGCATAAACCCTCGTTTAACTCTGGTTTTCTCTGCCAGGCGCAATTGTAACGTTTTTTTGGGCTGGAGCACGTTTTCTCTGGCGGTTAAACTGATATGAAAATCTCATCATGTGGATCAACTGAGTCATGGAACTGAAAGCGACTTCTCTTGGAAAACGTCTGGCGCAGCACCCTTATGATCGGGCGGTCATTCTTAATGCAGGGGTTAAAGTCTCTGGCGATCGCCATGAGTACCTCATTCCATTTAATCATTTACTGGCAATTAACTGTAAGCGCGGTCTGGTGTGGGGCGAGCTGGAGTTTGTGTTGCCTGATGAGAAAGTTGTCCGTTTGCATGGTACGGAGTGGGCAGAAACACAACGCTTCTATCATCACCTTAATGCTCACTGGCAGCAATGGAGCGACGAAATGAGTCAAATTGCCGCCACGGTACTGCAAGAGCAATTAGCGCTGATTACCCAGCAAACCGGGGAAAATAAATGGCTGACGCGAGATAAAACCCAGGGGATTCAGCAACAAATTCGTCAGGCATTTTCCGCACTGCCGTTGCCCGTCAGCCGACTGGAAAGCTTTGATAATTGCCGCGATCCATTAAATCAGTGTATGGCATGGCTGAAAGATATCGAAGGAAGCCGTCGACAACATAATCAGCGATATACCGAGGCGATGATAAAAGAGAATGCTGAGTTTTTTCAGCAGATAGAGTCCTCCCCGCTGAATCCCGCTCAGACACGGGCAGTTGTCAACGGTGAACACTCTCTGCTGGTGTTGGCGGGGGCCGGTAGTGGAAAAACATCTGTTCTGGTGGCCCGTGCCGGATGGTTGCTGGCCCGAGGCGAAGCCGCGGCTGAACAAATTTTATTGCTGGCATTTGGTCGCAAAGCTGCCGAAGAAATGGATGAACGAATTCGTCAGCGTTTGCATACTGAGGACATAACGGCACGTACTTTTCACTCCCTTGCTCTGTATATTATTCAGCAGGGCAGTAAAAAAGTACCCACGGTCAGCAAACTGGAAAATGACACTCAGGCCAGGCACGAGCTCTTTATTAAGGAATGGCGTAAACAGTGCAGCGAGAAAAAAGCACAGGCGAAAGGCTGGCGGCTATGGCTGGAAGACGAGTTGCAGTGGGATGTGCCGGAAGGGAATTTCTGGGACGATACAAAACTGCAACGCCGCCTTGCTTCCCGACTTGATCGTTGGGTCAGTTTAATGCGAATGCACGGCGGCGCACAGGCGGAGATGATCGCTGGGGCACCAGAGGATATTCGCGATTTATTCAGTAAACGTATCAAGCTGCTGGCTCCATTGTTAAAAGCCTGGAAAAGCGCGTTAAAAGCAGAAAATGCAGTGGATTTCTCTGGTCTGATTCATCAGGCGATTGTGATTCTGGAAAAAGGGCGGTTTATCAGTCCGTGGAAGCACATTCTGGTGGATGAGTTTCAGGATATCTCGCCGCAGAGAGCCGCACTTCTGGCAGCCCTGCGCAAGCAAAACAGTCAAACCTCACTATTTGCCGTGGGTGACGACTGGCAGGCAATCTACCGTTTCAGTGGTGCACAACTTTCGCTGACTACCGCATTCCATCAAACATTTGGTGAGGGAGATCGTTGTGATCTGGATACCACCTACCGTTTTAATAGTCGTATCGGCGAAGTCGCTAATCGGTTTATTCAGCAGAATCCGCATCAACTTAAAAAACCGCTTAATAGCCTGATGAGCGGTGATAAAAAATCGGTGACCTTGCTTGAGGAAGGACAACTGGATGCACTGTTAGATAAACTTTCCGGTTATGCCAAACCTGAAGAACGTATCCTCGTACTGGCGAGATATCATCACCTTAAACCAGCGAGTCTCGAAAAAGCACAAACTCGCTGGCCGAAGTTGCAAATCGATTTTATGACCATCCACGCTAGTAAAGGCCAGCAGGCTGACTATGTCATTATTGTCGGATTGCACGAAGGGAATGATGGTTTCCCGGCCCCGGCGCGTGAATCAATCATTGAAGAGGCGTTACTTCCTCCTGTTGAAGACTTTGCTGATGCAGAGGAACGGCGTTTGTTATATGTAGCGCTTACGCGTGCGCGCCAGCGTGTCTGGGCTTTATTTAATAAAGCCTCACCGTCATCGTTTGTGCAAAGTTTAAAAGATCTGGATGTGCCGATTGCCAGAAAACCATGAATAAGCAGGCGGTGGTGACCGCCTGCACATTTTATTTCAGGCGTTCTGCGAGATAACGCTGATAATCAGGGATGAGAATATCCACCGGATCATTAAAGTGAGGCGACTGAATAATAAAATCTGCTGTCGCGACATTGGTGGCGACCGGAATATTCCACACTGTTGCCAGACGCAAAAGCGCTTTGACATCCGGGTCGTGCGGTACGGCGTTGAGGGGATCCCAGAAGAAAATCAGGACATCTATTTTTCCTTCCGAAATCAGCGCGCCCACTTGCTGGTCTCCACCCATCGGGCCGCTTAGCATGGCGTTCACTTCAAGGCCTGTGGCTCGTTGAATCAGGTTACCCGTGGTGCCAGTGGCATACAGGACATGTTTTTCCAGCAAAGGCTGATGACGTTCCACCCAGTTCATCAACATCTGTTTGCAATGATCATGAGCAACCAGCGCAATATGTTTACGCGCGGGCAATGTGCGGGTCGTAAGTTCCATAATTCACTTCCGTAGTTAGTTTTGCTACAGATTACTGCAAGGGCTTCATGCTGCAAGAGAAAGACAAAAAAAGCCTGGGCGAAGGCACAAAATTTTCAGGAAGATGGTTGTTTTTCAGCCCATTGCAGAAAGTTGTTACGTGTTTGCGGGTCCGCTTGTTTAAACCAATATTTTAAACGTTGCTCAGTCAGGACTTGTGATTGTGGTGGTAGAGCATCCAGTTCCGAAACACCAGAAAGCAATGTACTGTCATCTGCCATCATCGTAGCGAACTGCGGAAGCGAAGCGCGTTTAGCTGATTTGTTATAGCGCTCTACTTCCCCTTCATAATCAATAGGTTTAGCTACTGAAGTAATCGCCAGAATATCCAGTTTTACCGGTATGGGCATTGCATCGCCGTCAAGCAGTTCCAGACGCGGTGCGGCATCAAAATGCGCAGTTTCCCGCTCATTGAGCAGTGAGGGTAGGCGAAAATTAACCTGACTTATTAGCTGAGTATTAAAACTGGCGACCAGAGGTGGTGAGATGTAGAGGCGTTCTCCGTGACCGGGCATCTGAATTGTTTTTTCGACACGAAATACCAACTGATGTGGACCATTTTCGAGTTCAATACTGTCTGCACCGCGCAAGAGAGAGCTGGAGACCTTTTTGCCATCCAGTACCAGCAGATCGACTTCACTGCTCAGACGTAACGTGGTGGCAGAAACGGATATCGGTAAGCAGAGCGCAATGAGGAGAGTGAGAGTTCCGGCTTTCATAGTTTACTCCTGTCCAATAAGCGCCCAATGAAGAATGTATCAAAATTTTTCGGTAATCATACTTACTAACATATAGACATATTTTCCGATTTTGCTCTCATACGTCTGTATGGGGTGAATGGTTGGGATCTCGGGTTTGTCGTACACTTTACGAAACCGACTGGAGGAAATGATGAAAGAGACCCATATTGCAGAGATTTTGACCTCTACCCGAACCATTGCGCTGGTGGGGGCCAGTGATAAACCTGACCGTCCAAGTTATCGAGTCATGAAATACCTGCTCGACCAGGGCTACCATGTCATTCCGGTTTCACCAAAAGTGGCCGGAAAAACGCTTCTGGGGCAGCAAGGGTATGGCACGCTTGCGGAGATCCCAGAGAAAGTCGATATGGTGGATGTCTTCCGTAATTCAGAGGCCGCATGGGGAGTGGCGCAGGAAGCTGTCGCTATTGGGGCGAAAACATTATGGTTACAACTGGGCGTGATTAACGAGCAGGCTGCAGTGTTGGCGCGAGAAGCGGGAATGAATGTCGTGATGGACCGTTGCCCGGCAATTGAAATCCCAAGACTGGGACTGGCGAAATAAAAAGAAGACCGGAAGGTGATTTTTCCTTCCGGGCTTCTCAAAGGGGTTAGTTGCGCAAGCGAGGCGCCTGAAGTTGTTTACGAATAGTCCGTGCGAGTTCATCCATTGACGGTTGCTCCGGATGTTCTTCTCGCATTTCGCTGCTTAGCTGCGCTTCAGCAAGATAAGTATGAATCGGTAAACCATTGTCATCTTCCATCACCACGTGGTACCACGGAGCAGCGCGGAGTTCGTCGTTCACCGCCAGCTCATCTGGCGACGGTTCGGCGAGCGAATAAACCGGGTCGATATCAACGACCACTCCGAGATAACCTAACAGGGAATGGCGAACCTGCTGACCGATACCGAATTTGCTGGCAATCATAGTCACCTCCCGGGAAATCTTTACCCTTGAACTATGGGCAGAATTTCACTTTTCAAGTTACATGACGCGACAGGCAAACCCTTTCAGATACAGCCCTTCCGGGTAGGTTGCGATCACCGGGTGATCGGCGGCCTGACGGAACTGCTCTATAAATTGTACATCACGACCAGCATCAATTGCGGCATCAGCGATGATTTTCTGAAATAAATCGCTGGTCATCAAACCAGAGCAGGAAAACGTCAATAACACACCGCCTTCATTCAGCAACTGGATTGCCAGCATGTTGATGTCTTTATAGCCACGACACGCGCCCATCAACTGGCTTTTATTCTCAACAAACTTCGGCGGGTCCATCACGATAACGTCAAATTTTTCACCGCGATCGCGATAGGTACGCAGCAATTTAAAGACATCATCACGGACAAACTCAGCCTTACTCAGATCCAGTTTGTTCAGCTCAACGTTCTGCCGTGCAATATCCAGCGCTTCTTGTGAGGTATCAACACTGACAACCTGGTTACAGCCGCCCATCAGCGCGGACACCGCGAAACCACCAGTATAAGAGAAACAGTTCAGCACACGTTTATTTTCAACGTAGCGGCGGGTAGCCAGGCGGCTGTCACGCTGGTCCAGGTAGTAGCCCGTTTTGTGTCCGTGCTGAATATCCACCAGCAGTTTCATGCCATGCTCTTCAATCGGCAACAGGGCAGGCGGCAGCTCGCCGGTAACGGGGCCCTGGGTCAGTTCCATCCCTTCTTTTTTACGTACCGCAACGTCACTGCGATCATAAATCGCACATTCCGGGTACAGCGTTTGCAGGGCGCTAATTAATGCCGCGCGCTGATATTCCGCGCCTGCGCTTAGCAGTTGCAGCACCAGAAAATTGCCGAAGCGATCGATAGTAATACCCGGCAGGCCATCGGATTCGCCAGCGATTAAACGATAGCTGTCGAGGCCATCTTTTTGCGCCAGCCAGTCACGCCATTTTTGTGCTTGTTGTAAACGGCGGGTAAAAAAGGCAATGTCGATAGATTCAGACGGGTCAAATGTCCAGACGCGCGCGCGGATTTGCGAAGCTGGCGAATAAGCGCCGCGTGCTAACCATTTTCCCTGATGATCAACAATATCGATGGTTTCACCGAGGCTGGCTTTACCTTCCATGCGGGCAACGGCCCCGGAAAAGACCCACGGATGGCGACGAAGTAATGATTTTTCGCGCCCTTTGGCTAACACTAAACGTACACTCATAATTAACTATTCTATCGATGCAAAGAAATGGGCGCCATTGTCCGGAGTTTTCCATGGATTTGCAACGCGTCCATTAAGGATAAGGAGAGCAGTCATGTCGAAAGTCTGCATAATTGCCTGGGTTTACGGCCGGGTTCAGGGCGTAGGGTTTCGCTA
This sequence comes from Escherichia sp. GZ89, assembly GCF_019366485.1. Classification (NCBI taxonomy): domain Bacteria; kingdom Pseudomonadati; phylum Pseudomonadota; class Gammaproteobacteria; order Enterobacterales; family Enterobacteriaceae; genus Escherichia; species Escherichia sp. GZ89. The sequence goes on from NZ_JAEOHX010000001.1 coordinate 132,248, forward strand.
TACCACCCAGTACGAAGCGAAAAGGCTGGGATTAACCGGTTACGCCAAAAATCTTGACGATGGTAGTGTGGAAGTGGTTGCCTGCGGTGAAGAAGGGCAGGTGGAAAAATTAATGCAGTGGTTGAAGAGTGGCGGCCCGCGTTCTGCGCGTGTGGAACGGGTGCTCAGCGAGCCGCATCATCCCTCGGGGGAATTAACGGATTTTCGTATCCGTTAAATACATTTTACTGGTTTTGGCAGGCCAGCAATTTTGGTGGCTTGCTTCGCCGGACCTTTCGGGAACAGTCGGTATAAATAGCGGCTGTTACCTTTTTCTTCACCAAACTTATTCGCCATCGCTTTTACCAGCATACGAATTGCCGGAGAAGTATTGAATTCCAGATAGAAATCACGCACAAAACGCACCACTTCCCAGTGTTCTGGCGACAGCGTAATCCCTTCGTTCTCTGCAATCACCACCGCCAGCGGCTCACTCCACTGGCTGCTTTCTTTGAGATAGCCTTCGGTATCCGTTTCTATCTCTTTACCTTCGAAGATCAGCATAATTATTACTACCTTAATCAAACTGGCGGCAGTGTAACAAAAAACAAAGCCCCGCATAAAGCGAGGCTATGAAAGTGTTAGCGGATGAGATTAATCGCGGCTGGCGAAGCCCAGAATGCTCAGCAGGCTGACGAAGATGTTGTACAGCGAAACATACAGGCTAACCGTGGCACGAATGTAGTTCGTTTCACCGCCATGAATGATGTTGCTGGTTTCAAACAGTATCGCGCCGGAGGAGATCAGAATAAACACCGCGCTGATCGCCAGATGCAGAGCAGGCAGTTGCAGGAAGATATTAGCAACCATACCAATCAGCACCACCACAATACCCGCCATCAGCATACCGCCGAGGAAGGACATATCTTTGCGGGTGGTCAGCACATACGCAGAACAGCAGAAGAACACTAACGCCGTTCCGCCCAGTGCCATAGCGATTACGTCACCCATTCCAGCAGACAGATAAGTATTCAGAATTGGTCCGAGGATATAACCCAGAAAACCGGTAAAGGCGAATGCGGAGATAATCCCGGTCGGCTTATTCGCCGTTTTATAGGTCAGGAACATCAAACCATACATACCCACCAGTGTCAGAATCAAGCCCGGAGACGGCAGCATCAGCACCGTACTGGCAGTTGCGGTAATCGCAGAAAAGGCCAGCGTCAGGCTCAGCAGGAAATAGGTATTACGCAGCACCTTATGGGTGCTGAGCAACGATGTACGGTCATGTGAAGAACTAACAATACGATCCATTGAGTCACTCTCTATGACAGGTGTAATTAATAACGCAGCATAATGATATAGCTGAAAGCTACCCAGAGGTTTTACCCTTCTTTACGCATGTGATCCGGAACATGTTTTACGTCTTTACAGAGTGTTCAGGCTAACAGCAGGCAGTCGGGAAAAGGTTGATGCAAAAAAAGGAGCGATAGAAGCAGGTGAATTGTTGGTTTTCTGCTCGCTTAGCTTAAAATTGAATCCATTAAACATTAATTGGTTGTTTTTCAGGCAAACAAACAAATTAGGGGTTTACACGAGACATCGGGATGTTTATAGTGCGCGTCATTCCGGAAGTGTGGCCGAGCGGTTGAAGGCACCGGTCTTGAAAACCGGCGACCCGAAAGGGTTCCAGAGTTCGAATCTCTGCGCTTCCGCCAGATAAAAGAAGGGGTTAGCTAAATGCTAACCCCTTTTCTTTTTCTGATTTAGTTAAGCGCTCTGGTCAGACTACCTGTTCTGATCTCTTAAACCCTGATTTTTCTCTCTTCTCTATAATTGAGCGATTTTTGATATTTTTCCCTTTCACTTAGGTTAATGATATATCCTACCCGTCATTGACAATGGAAGCCGGAAAGATGACAACAGGAATAAATAATACATATCAACCCTCAGCCGAAGATTTTAATAACTTTTCCGAAAGTGTGATTTTATATATAAAAAACAAACGTGATGAGATAATTAAGGACGAAAGGCCAGTTTTGAAATTTTTGGAATCTTGCTGGCAGAGTGATACACAACAATTCAGAAATAACGAATATGTTATTAATATCACCCAGAATATTTCTTTGTTGCTTAGTCAGGGAAATAACAGTAATTCACAAAAAATAAATATTGATAAACCGGAGTTGGTGAATAGCTTTCGACAGGCCATCATTGACACTATCAATTGGCGTATTCTGAACACATGGTATGAATGGGCAAAGGACAGAACTTTGGATGAGAAAAGGTCTGAAGCCCTTGCCAGAGTAACAAGATGTCTGAACCATAGTGATACTCGACTGGATTTGAGTCATCTGTGTCTGACGACCATTCCTGATGATTTACCTGCCAGTATTACGTATTTAAAACTTCATGGTAACAGACTGGAGCATTTACCTTCGCGCTTACCTTTCGGATTAGTCAATTTATATCTCAATGATAATAATTTAAAAGATATGCCAGATAATTTACCCGTTACACTCAAGTTACTTAATATTAGTCATAATCCGTTGAAAATCACGTCAGAACAAAGCAGACAGTATCAATCCCTCCTCAAGATATTTAGTTTCCAACCTGAACAGATCAGAGAAAAAGAGACCGTTGAATATTATTTCTAATCCTGAGTAACACCCCTTGAGATTTATTTGACAGGGGTGACGCTTGCCAATGTTATCGTTAGTGCAATGGAGATTACGGTCCTAAATATAGCGTAAATGGATAAACCCACACTAACTATATTGTTTTATGTCGCTGATGGACTACGCTTTTTATCATTACTATCTGGCGACGTGCGCCAGTGCAGAAGGATGAGCTTTCGTTTTCAGCATCTCACGTGAAGCGATGGTTTGCCTTGCTACAGGGACGTCGCTTGCCGACCATAAGCGCCCGGTGTCCTGCCGGTGTCGCAAGGAGAAGAGACGTGCGATATGAATAACGAGGAAACATTTTACCAGGCCATGCGGCGTCAGGGCGTTACCCGGCGCAGCTTTCTCAAATATTGCAGTCTGGCTGCCACCTCGCTGGGATTAGGCGCGGGAATGGCACCAAAGATTGCCTGGGCGCTGGAGAACAAACCGCGCATTCCGGTGGTATGGATCCACGGTCTGGAATGTACCTGCTGTACCGAATCTTTTATCCGCTCCGCTCACCCACTGGCGAAGGACGTCATTCTTTCTCTTATTTCCCTCGATTACGACGATACCTTGATGGCTGCTGCCGGAACCCAGGCGGAAGAAGTCTTTGAAGACATCATCACGCAATACAATGGCAAATATATCCTCGCAGTAGAAGGTAATCCACCGCTGGGCGAGCAGGGGATGTTCTGTATCAGCAGTGGTCGACCGTTTATTGAAAAACTCAAACGCGCCGCCGCCGGAGCCAGTGCGATTATCGCCTGGGGAACCTGCGCTTCCTGGGGTTGCGTGCAGGCCGCGCGGCCCAATCCAACGCAGGCCACACCAATCGACAAAGTGATCAGCGACAAACCGATCATTAAAGTGCCGGGCTGCCCGCCGATCCCGGATGTGATGAGCGCCATCATTACCTACATGGTGACCTTTGATCGCTTGCCGGATGTCGACAGAATGGGGCGTCCGCTGATGTTCTATGGTCAGCGTATTCACGATAAATGCTATCGCCGCGCTCACTTTGACGCCGGAGAGTTCGTCCAGAGTTGGGATGACGACGCCGCGCGCAAAGGTTACTGCCTGTACAAAATGGGTTGCAAAGGGCCAACCACCTATAACGCCTGCTCTTCCACACGCTGGAATGATGGCGTTTCTTTCCCGATCCAGTCTGGTCACGGCTGCCTGGGCTGTTCTGAGAATGGCTTCTGGGATCGCGGTTCGTTCTACAGCCGCGTGGTCGATATTCCGCAAATGGGTACTCATTCCACCGCCGACACCGTCGGTTTAACCGCGCTTGGCGTGGTGGCAGCGGCTGTTGGTGTGCACGCAGTCGCCAGCGCCGTTGACCAGCGCAGACGTCATAACCAGCAACCTACAGAAACCGAACACCAGCCGGGCAACGAGGATAAACAGGCATGAGCACTCAGTACGAAACTCAGGGATACACCATCAACAATGCCGGACGCCGACTGGTGGTCGACCCGATTACGCGCATTGAAGGCCACATGCGCTGCGAAGTGAATATTAACGATCAAAATGTGATCACCAATGCCGTTTCTTGCGGCACCATGTTTCGCGGGCTGGAGATCATCCTGCAAGGCCGCGATCCACGCGATGCGTGGGCGTTCGTTGAACGTATCTGCGGCGTCTGTACCGGCGTACACGCCCTGGCTTCGGTTTACGCCATCGAAGATGCCATCGGTATTAAAGTGCCGGACAACGCCAATATCATCCGCAACATTATGTTGGCAACGCTCTGGTGTCACGATCATCTGGTGCACTTCTATCAGCTTGCCGGGATGGACTGGATCGATGTGTTAGATGCGTTGAAAGCCGACCCGCGGAAAACCTCCGAACTGGCGCAAAGCCTCTCCTCATGGCCGAAATCATCCCCTGGTTATTTCTTCGATGTGCAAAACCGACTGAAGAAATTCGTTGAAGGCGGGCAGTTGGGGATCTTCCGTAACGGTTACTGGGGGCACCCGCAGTATAAACTGCCGCCAGAAGCCAACCTGATGGGCTTTGCTCACTATCTCGAAGCTCTCGATTTCCAGCGTGAAATTGTCAAAATCCACGCGGTCTTTGGTGGTAAAAACCCACATCCAAACTGGATTGTTGGCGGGATGCCGTGCGCTATCAACATTGACGAAAGTGGCGCGGTCGGGGCGGTCAATATGGAGCGCCTGAATCTGGTGCAGTCGATCATTACCCGCACGGCGGATTTCATTAATAACGTGATGATCCCCGACGCTTTAGCCATCGGTCAGTTCAACAAACCGTGGAGCGAAATCGGCACTGGTCTTTCTGATAAATGTGTCCTCAGTTACGGGGCGTTCCCGGATATTGCCAACGACTTTGGCGAGAAAAGTCTGCTAATGCCTGGCGGCGCGGTGATCAACGGCGACTTCAAAAATGTGCTGCCAGTGGATTTAGTCGATCCGCAACAGGTGCAGGAATTTGTCGATCACGCCTGGTATCGTTATCCCAATGATCAGGTCGGTCGTCATCCATTCGATGGCATTACCGACCCGTGGTACAACCCCGGCGATGTCAAAGGCAGCGACACCAACATTCAGCAACTGAATGAACAGGAACGCTATTCGTGGATCAAAGCGCCACGCTGGCGCGGTAACGCGATGGAAGTGGGGCCGCTTGCACGCACGTTAATTGCTTATCACAAAGGCGATGCAGCGACCGTTGAGTCGGTCGATCGCATGATGTCGGCGTTGAACCTGCCACTTTCCGGCATCCAGTCAACGTTGGGCCGCATTTTGTGCCGCGCGCACGAAGCGCAGTGGGCTGCAGGTAAGTTGCAGTATTTCTTCGACAAGCTGATGACCAACCTTAAAAACGGCAATCTCGCCACCGCGTCCACTGAAAAATGGGAACCTGCAACCTGGCCGACAGAGTGCCGTGGTGTCGGTTTTACCGAAGCACCGCGTGGAGCGCTAGGCCACTGGGCTGCCATTCGTGACGGCAAGATTGATCTCTACCAGTGTGTGGTGCCGACCACCTGGAACGCCAGCCCGCGCGATCCCAAAGGGCAAATTGGCGCTTATGAAGCCGCGTTAATGAACACCCAAATGGCGATCCCCGAGCAACCGCTGGAGATCCTGCGTACTCTGCACAGCTTTGACCCGTGCCTCGCCTGTTCAACACACGTACTGGGCGACGACGGTAGCGAGCTGATCTCCGTGCAGGTGCGTTAACAGCGAAGGAGAATCATCATGCAACAGAAAAGCGACAACGTTGTCAGTCACTATGTCTTTGAAGCGCCCGTGCGGATCTGGCACTGGTTGACGGTGTTATGCATGGCGGTGTTGATGGTCACCGGTTACTTTATCGGCAAGCCGCTGCCTTCCGTCAGCGGTGAGGCGACGTATCTGTTCTATATGGGATACATCAGGTTAATTCACTTCAGTGCCGGGATGATTTTTACCGTGGTTTTGCTGATGCGGATCTACTGGGCTTTTGTTGGCAATCGTTACTCCCGCGAGCTGTTTATTGTGCCGGTATGGCGTAAAAGCTGGTGGCAGGGCGTGTGGTATGAAATCCGCTGGTATCTGTTTCTGGCAAAACGTCCGAGTGCCGATATAGGCCATAACCCCATCGCCCAGGCGGCGATGTTCGGCTATTTCCTGATGTCGGTCTTTATGATCATCACCGGCTTTGCGCTGTACAGCGAACACAGCCAGTACGCTATTTTTGCGCCGTTCCGTTATGTGGTGGAATTTTTCTACTGGACGGGGGGCAACTCAATGGACATTCACAGCTGGCATCGGCTGGGGATGTGGCTGATTGGCGCGTTTGTGATCGGTCATGTCTACATGGCGCTGCGTGAAGACATCATGTCCGACGACACGGTGATCTCCACCATGGTTAACGGCTACCGTAGCCACAAATTTGGCAAAATGAGTAACAAGGAGCGTTCATGAGTGAGCAACGCGTGGTGGTCATGGGACTGGGCAATCTGCTGTGGGCCGATGAAGGTTTCGGCGTGCGGGTGGCGGAACGGTTGTATGCCCATTACCACTGGCCCGATGAAGTCGAGATTGTTGATGGCGGCACTCAGGGACTGAACTTGCTGGGGTATGTCGAAAGCGCCAGCCACTTGCTGATTCTCGACGCCATTGATTACGGACTGGAACCCGGAACGCTACGAACGTATGCCGGAGAACGCATTCCGGCCTATCTCAGCGCGAAGAAAATGAGCCTGCACCAGAACAGTTTCTCCGAAGTACTGGCGCTGGCAGATATCCGCGGAAATCTGCCAGCACATATTGCCCTCGTCGGCCTGCAACCCGCGATGCTCGACGACTACGGCGGTAGCCTGAGCGAACTGGCTCGGGAGCAACTGCCCGCCGCGGAACAGGCGGCGCTGGCGCAACTGGCTGCGTGGGGAATTGAGCCGCAACCGGCTAATGAATCGCGCTGTCTCAATTATGACTGTCTGTCGATGGAAAACTACGAAGGCGTTCGCTTGCGCCAGTACCGGATGACGCTGGAGGAGCAGGAATGAGCAACGACACGCCATTTGATGCGTTGTGGCAACGTATGCTGGCGCGCGGCTGGACGCCGATCAGTGAATCCCGTCTTGACGACTGGCTTACGCAAGCGCCAGACGGTGTGGTGTTATTAAGCAGTGACCCGAAACGCACGCCAGAGGTCAGCGATAATCCGGTAATGATTGGCGAATTACTGCGCGAGTTTCCTGATTATACATGGCAGGTAGCGATTGCCGACCTTGAGCAAAGCGAAGCCATCGGTGATCGTTTTGGCGTATTTCGTTTTCCCGCCACACTGGTGTTTACCGGTGGTAGCTATCGCGGCGTGCTGAATGGTATTCACCCGTGGGCGGAACTGATAAACCTGATGCGCGGGCTTGTTGAACCGCAACAGGAGCGTGCCTCATGAGCGAAACTTTTTTCCATCTGCTGGGGCCCGGAACGCAACCGAACGATGACAGTTTCAGCATGAATCCACTGCCGATCACCTGTCAGGTGAATGATGAACCGAGTATGGCGGCCCTGGAGCAATGTGCTCATAGCCCGCAGGTGATTGCGCTATTAAACGAGTTACAACATCAACTAAGCGAACGCCAGCCGCCGCTGGGTGAGGTGCTGGCAGTCGATCTGTTCAATCTCAACGCCGACGATCGTCACTTTATCAATACGCTTCTCGGGGAAGGAGAAGTATCAGTGCGCATTCAGCAGGCTGATGGTAGTGAAAGTGAAATTCAGGAGGCGATCTTCTGCGGATTATGGCGGGTTCGCAGACGTCGCGGTGAACAGTTGCTGGAGGACAAACTGGAGGCTGGCTGCGCGCCGTTGGCGTTGTGGCAGGCGGCAACGCAAAACGTCTTGCCGACAGACTCGTTGCTACCCCCGCCCATCGATGGCCTGATGAATGGCCTACCGCTGGCGCATGAATTACTGGCACATGTACGTAACCTTGATGCGCAGCCGCACAGCATTAATCTGACGCAATTACCCATTAGCGAGGCTGATCGGCTTTTTCTCTCACGTCTCTGTGGGCCGGGAAATATTCAGATTCGCACCATTGGCTATGGCGAGAGCTATATCAACGCCACGGGGTTACGCCATGTCTGGCATTTACGCTGCACGGACACCTTAAAAGGCCCATTACTTGAAAGTTATGAAATCTGTCCAATACCGGAAGTGGTACTGGCGGCACCAGAAGATTTGGCGGATTCCGCGCAGCGCCTGGCAGAAGTAAGCCAGTGGTTACAGGAGTGTGTCGGTTAGATTTATACGCGGCTTACTTTTTGGTAAGTAGGCGATATCACGTCTGGCATGTAAGATAGACCCAGCGATTTATTTTCACTGAGGACAAGCGCGATGAATACAGGACCGTTAAACGAAAGCGAACTGGAGTGGCTGGACGATGTACTCACCAAGTACAACACTGAACACGCTATTCTGGATGTTTCTGAACTGGATGGATTACTGACGGCGGTGCTGAGTTCTCCGTATGAGATTGAACCAGAGCAGTGGATGATTGCCATCTGGGGTGGGGCGCAGTATGTACCGAAGTGGGCATCGGAAAAAGAGATGAATCGCTTTATGCAGCTGGTATTTCAGCATTTTGCTGATACTGCGGAGCGTCTGAATGATTATCCCGATCAGTTTGATCCGCTCTTTAGTTTGCGCGATATCGACGGCCAGGAATTAACTATCGTTGAAGAGTGGTGTTTTGGTTATATGCGCGGTGTTTCACTCAGTGACTGGTCGGCACTTCCTGAGTCGTTAAAACCTGCGCTGGATGCGATTGGACTGCATGGCAGAGAAGAGAATTTCTCGGTAGTTGAAAAACTGACACCAGAAGCATTTGAAGAGAGTGTTGACGCCATACGCATGGCGGCGCTGGATTTACATGCATACTGGATGGCACACCCACAGGAAAAAGCTGTACAAGCACCAATACGAGTCGAAAATAAAGTCGGACGTAATGATCCTTGTCCGTGTGGTAGCGGCAAGAAATTTAAACAGTGCTGCTTGCATTAATCATTAAAGGCCCGAAAGCACGACTCTCGGGCCTTGTTTTTATCCCACCTCGGGTAGCAATCCTGCTGCAATCATAAACTGAATGCCGATCACCGCGACGCCGCAAATAAATACAATTACCAGCATAGGTGTTCCACCCGCCACTCGCCACGTAGTTTCCGGGAAGCGCTTACGGCTTTGCCAGGCTAACAAAGAAGGAATTAACAGGGCCAGAACAGCCAATGCCACACCTGCATATCCTAACGCCATGACAAAACCACGCGGATAGAAGAGGGCAAAAGCCAGCGGGGGTAAAAAAGTGATGACCCCGGTTTGCAGTCGACCACTGGCGTTGTTTCTCCGTTGGAACAGATCTGCCAGATAATCAAAAAGCCCCAGCGATACCCCCAAAAATGAAGTCGCCAATGCTAAATCAGCAAACAGATGTACAGCCAGTTCCACATGTGGCGAGGCCACAACTTCACGTAGCGCCTGTAATAATCCGTTCAGCCCGGCATGATTAGCTAACAAGCCTAAAAAAGTACTGGAATTAATACTGCCGAGTGTCGCCAGTTGCCAGAATATATAGGCAATAAGAGGAATCGCACTGCCGGTAATAAATACCCAGCGTAGCTTCCGAATATTCCCTTCCATATAGCTGACAATACTTGGCACGCTGCCGTGAAAGCCAAACGAGGTGAAAATAACCGGAATAGCAGATAAAGCCAGTCCTTGTTCAACCGGTAAAGTTAGTAGATTAATCTGGTGAATATGCGGCATCAGTAGCGCCAGCATAACCACCAGAAAAATAATTTTTGCAGTGAAGAGAAAACGGTTGAACAGGTCCACTAACGACGTGCCCACGCACACTACTCCACCGGCAACAAAGGTGAACAGCAGCACGCCAGCTGCCGGAGAGATTTCACGGCCTGTCCAGTCTGTAATACTGGAAGCTAACAACTCCCCCGCACCACTAATATAGGCTGCGGTCAGGGCGTACATTAAAAACATCATACTGAAGCCAGTCACCCATTGACCGTAGCGTCCCAGATAGCGCTTCGCCAGACTACCAAGCCCGGTATCTGCCGGAACGTGTTGATAAACTTCCAGCAATAACAATGCGGTGTAACACATTAATGCCCACAGTCCGATCAACAATACCAGTGTCACGCTAAAGCCAACACCGGCAGCGGCAAGGGGCATTGCCAGCATACCCGCGCCAATTGTGGTTCCTGCCACGATAAAAACACTTCCCAGAGTTCTGTTTTTCACGCTTTCTTCTGTCCTGGAACAATTCATTAGAGACTTCTGCGGCGCAGAGTACGGTATCCGCTTAATTTCGTCAAATCACCGTTACATGCTCTGTATAAAAATGTTTACAATGAAAAGCAAAAAATGCTGTTTTAGCGCAAAGCAGAGTAAAGAACGTCATGGCAGGCTACGGCCTTTTGGTGTGGAGGTATGTGATGAGTTCCATTCACGGGCATGAAGTATTGAACATGATGATTGAATCTGGTGAGCAGTACAGCGAAGCGAGCCTGGAAGCGGCTATTAAGGCAAAATTCGGTGAGCAGGCACGGTTTCACACCTGTTCTGCATCAGAAATGACAGCGGCTGAATTAGTGGCGTTTCTGGCTGCGAAAGGGAAGTTCATTCCCCTGGTTGATGGTTTTACAACGGATGAAAGTAAGATTTGCCGCCATTAATTAAATTACGGTGAGGAAGTTCCTCACCGTAAATGGGTTAATTTTGCACATCAAGCGTAGAGAGTTCTTTATCGATAAAATAAAGACCTTCACCGCTTTTACCTGCCAGTGATAATTTATCAATAACAGATTTAAATAATTTCTCTTCTTCGTGCTGCTCAGCGACATACCATTGCAGGAAATTAAATGTCGGATAATCCTGATTGGTCATAGCCGCATGTGCAAGTTCATTAATTTTCTGAGTGATTAACTGCTCATGCTTATAGGTTTCCTGGAATAAATGATCCAGTGATTCATATTCGGCAAACGGCGACGGCACTGGGGAAATACGTGGTAAATTCCCCGTGTCGGTCAGATAATCGAACAGACGCTGCATGTGCGTCATCTCTTCCTGAGCATGGCGGCGCAGGAAGGCAGCGGCACCTTCAAAAGTATGATAACTACACCAGGCACTCATTTGTTGATACAGCAGAGAAGAATAGAGTTCCAGATTCATCTGCTCATTCAGTTTGTCGATCATTTCTGCTTTTAGCATGGTTCCACTCCACGAACACATTATTATCGAAGTGCCGCCACTATAATTTGTTATTTAATTATTTGCAAAAGGTAAAATATCGGTAAATATATTAATAATACAAATGGGAATTAAACGCATTAACGATATTTAATCAGGGTAAAATTGAACAATAATCGGAGTAGAAGGCTGACATTGATAGGAAAGGGTAAAGGTCGTGTTCAGACATAATGATCCGGCAAACAGGCTACAAGTTGCCACTGGTTGTCCGTAAGCGACAGCCTGACCGAAGCCAGACTGTAGGCAAGCATTATTGGCCAGCCCCTGGGCGACATATGGGTCTGTTCGGGCATCTTGCAGTATCATTTGTTGCCAGGTCAAACGTACCACTGCATTAGGTACATCAATTTCACTGACATGCGCCTGGCGAGTCACGGTGCAGCCGCTCAGCGTAAGAAGAATCAAAGAAAGGAATACAATTTTCATGTTGTTGCCGCCTCAATTGCCTGGTCATCTATTTTAGCGAAGGGCGCAACGGTTTAATGGCTGGAATAGTCGCAGGAAACGCAGCGTTTATACGGGATAAAACGACAGGCCGGAGTGACGATACGCAAAACTCCGGCCATAAGCATCAATGCAGACGGTGGGAAACCACGTTAAACAGATGCTGATCAGTTTGCGCCAGGCATAAACCTGCGCGTTTGGCGCTGCGTACTGCATCCATCACATTTTGCAGCAAAATGCTGTCTTGCTGTTGGGTTTTACCAAGATCATGCAGGAAATCGAGAGTAGACGCATCGTTAACGGCTTTGGCTTCGTCAGCCAGACGAGAGAGAGTGCTGGAGCGCTGCTCTAAATCATCGAGCGTTTTCTGAACCAGTTCTTCCAGTGAATTCAACTTATCGCCAGGCATATCAATGGCATCCACAATAGGAAATGCACCTGCGCTTTTCATAAAGTTGAACATACGCATCATCTGGGTAATGTTGCCTTGCGCTTGTGAGCGCAAAAATGTGGCTGTACCTGTCAGGCTTTGTTCAGAACACCATTCGCTCAGGCGAAGGTAGAGATTAGACGCATAAAACTCAAGATTCAGTTGCTTATTGAGTTTATGAACAATACCAACCGTAGCCATAACAATATCCTTATATCCAGAGAGGGGTGCGTGCGATTCGCAGCACTTAACTATGTATAGCAGACATATTCCGTTCTGCCGTTCCTTAATACGCTGTGACGTGAATCCATGCCAGCAGAAACCAGCATAGCCTGGCTATAAAAATAAGAAAATCCTTAAATCATAGAGTTTATGTTTTTTTACACTTTGTCGATAATTTTAGTATGCAATTAATATACTTAAATGACTGCTTTATTGTTGTAATTTATTGATGTTTATGAAGTATTTTAAAGGATGTATTATTCAATTCTCTCCTGGGAAAACATTTAGCCTTTCTGGATATAAGATATTTATCGAATTTTAATGACGGGAAAAATAATTTTTTCGGTGATTATTTTATTCGATATTTCTTTCAGCGACTTATATACTTGCCATAGTTCAAGTTGCATATACGACGTCTACGGGATATTTGATCAATCTATGGGTCTTATCCTTTGCGGGGCCACTGCAAGCATCGTTCGAATTCACACCCTGCTGACTTGTCGTGTATCCTAATCACTTACTTTTGTAAGTTTTTGAGGATTCACTCACTTGTCGCGTTAGCTGGCCTTGCATGGCCAACGCAGGCATTTTGTTCTGCATATCCAGTTGTCAGTACCAGATAGTAGTCCACAAAATTTCCCGCTAAACAGCACAAGGATAAGTTTGCTGACCTTATGGACAAATTGGCTATGGTCCATTTGATTTGTCTGATAAATACTCCATTCTTTATGTCATTTTTCGCTGAATTTATGTACACAATGACTGTAATTCTGCGTTGTGATGGCGCTCTCTTATGGATGATTAATTTCCCGCTAAAACTACTTTCAGTATAAGGCTAATCCTGAAGAACAATGGCTAATACCTTGTTTTAGGGCTTCATTATCAGAAATCAAAATTTTTTACCCTACACAGAAGAACCTTTAAGCTGGAGTTAATATGCACAAATTTACTAAAGCACTGGCAGCGATTGGTCTGGCCGCCGTTATGTCACAATCCGCTATCGCTGAAACTATGAAATTAGGTTTTCTGGTCAAACAACCTGAAGAGCCCTGGTTCCAGACTGAATGGAAATTTGCAGATAAAGCAGGAAAAGATTTGGGGTTTGAGGTGATCAAAATTGCCGTACCAGACGGCGAAAAAACATTGAACGCCATCGATAGCCTGGCTGCCAGCGGCGCAAAAGGATTTGTGATTTGTGCTCCCGATCCAAAACTGGGATCGGCCATTGTGGCGAAAGCACGTGGTTATGACATGAAAGTGATCGCCGTAGATGACCAGTTCGTTAATGCCAAAGGCCAACCAATGGAAATCGTACCGCTGGTGATGATGGCGGCGAGCAAAATCGGGGAGCGCCAGGGGCAGGAGCTATATAAAGAGATGCAAAAACGTGGGTGGGATGTCAAAGACACTGCCGTCATGGCCATTACCGCTAATGAACTGGACACTGCCCGTCGCCGCACTTCTGGTTCTATGGATGCTTTGAAAGCCGCTGGCTTCCCGGAAAAACAAATTTATCAGGTCCCCACTAAATCTAACGATATCCCCGGCGCATTTGATGCCGCCAACTCCATGTTAGTTCAACATCCTGAAGTCAAACATTGGCTGATTGTGGGAATGAACGACAACACCGTGTTGGGGGGCGTGCGTGCCACAGAAGGGCAGGGTTTTAAAGCGCCAGATGTAATCGGCATTGGAATTAACGGTGTTGATGCTGTAAGCGAACTGTCAAAAGCGCAGGCAACAGGCTTCTATGGTTCTCTGCTGCCAAGCCCTGATGTGCATGGCTATAAATCCAGCGAAATGCTCTATAACTGGGTGGAAAAAGGCGCAGAACCACCGAAATTCACGGAAGTGACTGACGTCGTCCTGATTACACGTGACAACTTCAAAGAGGAACTGGAGAAAAAGGGCTTAGGCGGTAAGTAATTTTTACTGGATAAGAAATACATATCAGTAATATCCCGATCCTCTGCCGTCATGGTAGAGGATTTGATAAATGACTCTGATCTACGGAGGCGCTATGCACCAGTCTACCCCGTATCTCTCATTTCACGGCATTGGTAAAACTTTCCCCGGCGTAAAAGCATTAACGGATATCAGCTTTGACTGTTATGCCGGAGAGGTACATGCCCTGATGGGAGAAAATGGCGCAGGGAAATCAACACTGTTAAAAATCCTCAGCGGTAATTACGCGCCATCCACGGGCTTTTTGGCCATTAAAGGCCAGCAAATGACATTTGCCGACACCACCGCTGCGTTAAATGCCGGGGTGGCGATTATTTACCAGGAACTCCATCTGGTACCGGAAATGACAGTGGCAGAAAACATCTACCTGGGGCAGCTGCCGCAAAAAGGGGGAATCGTTAATCGTAGTTTGTTGAACTACGAAGCGGGGCTGCAATTGAAGCATCTGGGCATGGATATTGACCCAAACACGCCACTGAAATATCTCTCTATTGGTCAGTGGCAAATGGTGGAGATAGCCAAGGCACTGGCGCGCAACGCCAAAATCATCGCTTTTGATGAACCCACAAGTTCACTCTCAGCTCGTGAAATTGACAACCTGTTTCGTGTCATTCGCGAACTGCGGGAAGAAGGGCGGGTGATCCTTTATGTTTCCCATCGGATGGAAGAAATATTCGCCCTGAGCGACGCTATCACTGTGTTTAAGGATGGACGCTATGTGACCACGTTCACCGATATGCATCAGGTCAATCATGACTCGCTGGTACAGGCAATGGTTGGGCGAAATCTTGGCGATATCTACGGCTGGCGACCGCGAACATATGGCGATGAGCGACTGCGTCTGGACCACGTCAAGGCTCCAGGTGTGCGTTCACCGATCAGTTTAACAGTACGCAGTGGTGAGATTGTCGGCCTGTTTGGGCTGGTGGGGGCAGGGCGTAGCGAACTGATGAAAGGGCTGTTCGGCGGTACCCGGATTACCGATGGCAAAGTGTTTATTGATCAAAAAGCAGTCGTGATACACAAGCCAGCTCATGCCATTGCCGCCGGAATGATGCTGTGCCCGGAAGATCGTAAATCAGAAGGCATCATTGCGGTGCATTCGGTGCGTGACAATATAAATATCAGCGCCCGGCGAAGGCATCTGCACGGTGGTTGTGTGATCAATAACGGCTGGGAAGACAGCAATGCGGCACACCATATTCGTTCGCTCAACATCAAAACACCTGGAGCAGAGCAACTGATCATGAATCTTTCCGGTGGTAATCAGCAAAAGGCCATTCTTGGTCGCTGGTTATCGGAAGAAATGAAAGTCATTTTGCTTGATGAGCCCACGCGCGGCATTGACGTTGGTGCGAAAAACGAAATCTACAACGTAATTTATGCGCTGGCGGCGCAAGGCGTGGCGGTGTTATTCGCGTCCAGCGATCTACCAGAGGTCCTCGGTGTTGCCGACCGCATTGTGGTGATGCGTGAAGGGGAAATATCGGGGGAATTACTTCATGAGCAGGCAGATGAACGGCAGGCATTAAGCCTGGCGATGCCTAAAGTCAGCCAGGCAGTCGCCTGAGTAAGGGGAATAAGATGTCATCAGTGACTACATCAGGTTCAGGCACGCCCAGGTCATCGTTTACTTTTAGCCGTATCTGGGATCAATACGGCATGTTGGTGGTCTTCGCGGTGCTGTTTATTGCCTGTGCCATTTTTGTGCCAAATTTTGCTACGTTTATCAATATGAAAGGACTGGGGTTAGCGATCTCCATGTCCGGCATGGTGGCGTGCGGTATGTTATTTTGCCTGGCTTCTGGCGACTTTGACCTTTCGGTAGCCTCGGTGATTGCCTGTGCCGGAGTGACAACGGCAGTGGTCATCAATATGACCGAAAGCTTATGGTTAGGTGTGGCGGCGGGATTATTGCTGGGCGTACTTTGTGGACTGGTTAATGGCTTCGTGATTGCACGATTGAAAATTAACGCCCTGATCACCACACTCGCAACTATGCAAATTGTACGTGGTCTGGCGTATATCATTTCTGACGGGAAAGCTGTAGGGATTGAGGATGAACGCTTCTTTACCCTCGGTTACGCCAACTGGTTTGGGCTACCTGCTCCTATCTGGTTAACGGTTGCCTGTTTAATTATTTTTGGCTTGTTACTTAACAAAACTACGTTCGGCCGTAACACCCTGGCGATTGGCGGTAATGAAGAAGCTGCAAGGCTGGCGGGTGTTCCGGTAGTGCGCACCAAAATCATTATTTTTGTTTTATCCGGGCTGGTATCAGCAGCCGCAGGGATCATTCTGGCGTCGAGGATGACCAGTGGGCAACCGATGACGTCTATCGGCTATGAACTGATCGTGATTTCAGCGTGTGTACTGGGCGGTGTCTCCCTAAAAGGTGGCATCGGAAAAATCTCATATGTGGTGGCCGGGATCTTAATTCTTGGCACGGTGGAAAACGCCATGAACCTGCTAAATATTTCGCCGTTTGCGCAGTATGTTGTTCGCGGCCTAATCCTGCTGGCAGCGGTGATTTTTGACCGTTATAAGCAAAAAGCGAAACGTACTCTTTAAGGTTTTTTTGCCCTGAGATAACTCTGAAAAGCCAGTCGCAGTCGCGGCTGGCTTCATCTTATGCCAATGGCGAGCCTCTTCTCACTGTCTATACTTACATGTCTGTAAGGCGCGTTCTGCGCGAAATAAAACAAGATAAAGGAGGAGGAACGGGTGACCAAACCGTTAACCGAAGCCCCTGAACTTTCCGCTAAATACGCCTGGTTTTTTGATCTTGATGGCACGCTGGCTGAGATCAAACCGCATCCCGACCAGGTGGCGATTCCTGACGCGATTCTGCAAGGTCTTCAGCAACTGGCCGTCCATAGCGACGGTGCGCTGGCATTGATTTCAGGGCGCTCAATGGTTGAGCTTGATACGCTGGCTAAACCATATCGTTTTCCCCTTGCCGGAGTGCATGGAGCAGAACGCCGTGACATCAATGGTAAAACGCATATTGTGCGTCTGCCTGACGCCATGGTCCGGGATATCAGCGTGCAGCTGCATACGACGCTGGCAGGCTTAACCGGAGTGGAGATTGAAGAAAAAGGGATGGCGTTTGCCCTGCATTACCGCCAGGCACCGCAGCATGAAGCGCTGTTATTTACTCTGGCGCAGCGAATTACACAAATCTGGCCGCAAATGGCGCTTCAGCAAGGCAAATGTGTGGTTGAAATTAAACCACGTGGCACCTGTAAAGGTGATGCCATTGCAGAATTTATGCAGGAGACCCCGTTTGTTGGAAGGATACCGATTTTTTGGGGGGATGATTTAACGGATGAGTCCGGCTTTGCTGTCGTTAATCAGGCGGGAGGCATATCGGTGAAAATAGGGGCAGGTGAGACCCAGGCGAAATGGCGGCTGGCGGGCGTGCCAGATGTCTGGCGCTGGCTTGCAGTAATAACCAACTCATTACAAGAACAAAAATTAGAAGAGAACAGGAGTGATGATTATGAGTCGTTTAGTCGTAGTATCTAACCGTATTGCCCCACCTGATGAGCATGCCGCCAGTGCTGGTGGTCTTGCCGTTGGTATACTGGGCGCATTGAAGGCTGCAGGGGGGTTATGGTTTGGCTGGAGCGGCGAAACGGGTAATGAGGATCAGCCGCTAAAAAAGGTGAAAAAGGGCAACATAACATGGGCTTCTTTTAATCTTAGCGAACAGGATCTCGACGAGTATTACAATCAATTCTCCAATGCCGTGTTGTGGCCCGCTTTTCATTATCGCCTTGATTTAGTTCAGTTTCAGCGTAACGCCTGGGAAGGTTATCAGCGGGTTAACGCTATGCTTGCCGATAAACTTCTACCCTTGATCGAAGATGATGACATTATTTGGATCCACGATTATCACTTGCTACCGTTTGCCAGCGAGCTGCGTAAACGCGGTGTTAATAATCGCATCGGTTTCTTTTTGCATATTCCCTTCCCGACGCCAGAAATTTTCAGTGCCTTGCCACCGGGCGAAGCGCTACTGGAACAACTGTGTGACTTCGATTTGTTAGGTTTCCAGACCGAAAATGACCGTCTGGCATTTCTTGATTGCCTGGCGGGGCAGACGCGAGTCACCACCCGCAGCTCGCGCAATCATACTGCGTGGGGGAAAGCATTTCGCACTGAAGTCTATCCGATTGGTATTGAGCCAGATGAAATTGCTCATCAGGCTTCCGGGGCTTTGCCCGCAAAACTGGCGCAATTAAAAGCGGAACTGAAAAATGTGCAGAACATTTTCTCAGTAGAGCGACTGGATTACTCAAAAGGTTTGCCTGAGCGCTTTCAGGCTTACGAAGCGCTACTGGAGAAATATCCACAGCATCACGGCAAAATCCGCTATACGCAGATTGCGCCTACCTCGCGTGGTGACGTGCAGGCTTATCAGGATATTCGCCATCAACTGGAAAACGAAGCCGGACGGATCAACGGTAAATATGGTCAACTTGGCTGGACGCCGCTTTATTATCTGAATCAACATTTTGACCGCAAACTTCTGATGAAAATCTTCCGTTATTCCGATGTCGGCCTGGTCACACCGTTACGTGACGGCATGAATCTGGTGGCAAAAGAGTATGTGGCGGCGCAGGACCCAGCTAACCCGGGTGTATTGGTACTTTCACAATTTGCTGGTGCAGCGAATGAGCTCACTTCGGCGTTAATCGTTAACCCTTATGACCGTGACGAGGTGGCAGTGGCATTGAACCGGGCGTTAACTATGTCACTGGCAGAGCGAATATCACGTCATGCGGAGATGATGGAAGTGATCATCAAAAACGATATTAACGCCTGGCAGGAACGCTTTATTCGTGACCTAAAGGAAGTCGCGCCACGAAGCGCGGAAAGCCAGCAGCGCAATAACGTGGCGACCTTTCCTAAGCTGGCCTGAGCAGGATTAACTCCCGGCAAGCGGCACCAGGAGCACATCCACTTCGCTGGAGCCAATAACACTTTTCGCTGAGCAGGATGCTCGCGAAAAGAAGCTGTGGTTATGATTACCGCAAATCACCAGATCAAACTTATGCTTGCGACACATCGCCAGAATGTGCTCGCTCATTTCGCCATAGGCAATAAAACTTTGTGCAATGGGATAACCCGCTTCTTGCTCCAGCTGGCGAAAGAAATCGTAAATCTCTTCCTGCATGACTTCACGTAAATCCTCCAGCATCGGGGCGGCAAACTGGTTATACATTTCTGGATCAGAAGCCAGCGTAATCAAACTCACGCGACCATTAAGTGGCCGCGCAATAGAAACTGCTTTGGCCAGCAATTGTTGACTTTCCGGTGTTACAGCGACAGCCACAAGTATATTGGTATATGCCATGTTATTTCCCTATAGCGATTGTTCAGTTTTAGTTCAGCACTACACGCTTTCGCAGCATAGTGCAATATTTAACTTTCTCAATAGTGTGAAGGTCATCATGATTATTAATTAAAGAATCTAATCAATGTAGACAGGTAATAATGACGATTAATTATACAAAATTGAGTCGATATATATTCACTCAGTTAGCAAAATAAATCGCTAAATATTCCAATAGCGAAATTTTTTCCTCTGGTAACATCATGAATTATATGAATTATTTTATGTTTAAAATATCCAACATACTGTTTCAAAAAGATTTTTTCGCGCGATAGCTCATCGCGGTGAGAGTTGCGTGAATAATTATCACGTTGCGTGATATTCACATTACGGTAAGCCGGACAAATGTTAAGCAAGCTATAAGTTGAATAAGATGAAAATAAGTCGACTAAATACACCACAACAGAAAAGTATTGCTAATTGATAAACATTAATTATTTTGTTGTTTTATGTGATCTGGATCACATATTTTCGATAATCGCAGCAGGCCTCCGTTGTATGTCTATGAGGCGGCGAGTAGAGTTGCGACGAATTAGGAAAAATCTTAGGTATTTGTAAGAAATCATGCGAATGTGTAAATGGATGCTACCCCTACGAGCTTCCTGTTACCCATTTATAACGTGATAGCGATTATCTGATTTTTCTTCTTACCGGTTTTTCCGGCGACATCATGGGGTGCGGAATTATCCGCATAAAAATATATACCTGGCATAATTCGAGTCGTAGCACAGGCAACTTGAAGTATGCCGGGTATAGCTGGTTATTCTGGATGAAAATAATGCATACATCCGAGTTGCTGAAACACATCTACGATATCAATTTGTCGTATTTACTCCTTGCTCAGCGTCTGATTCTTCAGGACAAAGCGTCTGCCATGTTTCGTCTCGGTATCGATGAGGAGATGGCGACTACGCTGGAAGCTCTGACCCTTCCGCAAATGGTTAAACTGGCAGAAACGAATCAACTCGTTTGCCATTTCCGCTTTGATAACCACCAGACGATTACCCGTCTGACTCAGGACTCCCGCGTCGATGACCTGCAGCAAATCCACACCGGAATTATGCTGTCCACGCGGCTGCTGAATGAGGCAAACCAACAGGATGCCTCCGAGCGCAAGAGAAGGGGCTGATCATGAGTGAAAAAAGCATTGTGCAGGAAGCGCGGGATATCCAACTGGCGATGGAACTGATCACCCTTGGCGCACGCCTGCAGATGCTGGAAAGTGAAACCCAGCTGAGCCGTGGTCGCCTGATCAAACTGTACAAGGAGCTGCGAGGCAGCCCACCGCCAAAAGGCATGTTGCCGTTCTCTACTGACTGGTTTATGACCTGGGAACAAAACATACATGCGTCCATGTTCTGCAATGCCTGGCAGTTTTTACTCAAAACCGGTCTGTGTAGTGGTGTTGATGCGGTGATCAAAGCGTATCGCCTTTATCTCGAACAGTGCCCGCAGGAGGCCGATGGCCCGGTACTGGCCTTAACCCGTGCCTGGACACTGGTTCGCTTTGTTGAGAGTGGACTGCTGGAACTTTCCAGTTGCAACTGCTGCGGTGGCAATTTCATAACCCATGCGCACCAGCCGCCAGGCAGTTTTGCCTGTAGTCTTTGCCAACCACCCTCTCGCGCTGTAAAAAGACGTAAACTTTGCCAGAAAGCTGCCGATATTATTCCACAACTGCTGGATGATCAGATCGAACAGGCTATGTAACCGAAA
Organism: Escherichia sp. GZ89; assembly: GCF_019366485.1. NCBI lineage: Bacteria > Pseudomonadati > Pseudomonadota > Gammaproteobacteria > Enterobacterales > Enterobacteriaceae > Escherichia > Escherichia sp. GZ89. The sequence continues at coordinate 153,854 of NZ_JAEOHX010000001.1, forward strand.
CGGTATGGTAAAGCCCCCCAGCAGCGGTCACTCTCCACCGCTGCTTTTTTTTGCCACTTCACCCGGTTAATCCTTCGACTGCTCATCCTGTCATGATCAACAGTGGAAGGATGATGTCGTGCTTATCATATTAGGTTACCTGGTTGTTATCGGTACAGTTTTCGGCGGTTACTTAATGACCGGCGGAAGTCTTGGAGCACTCTATCAACCTGCTGAGTTGGTGATTATTGCTGGTGCCGGAATCGGGGCATTTATCGTTGGCAACAACGGTAAAGCGATCAAAGGAACCCTCAAGGCGTTACCGCTCTTGTTTCGTCGCTCGAAATATAGCAAAGCGATGTATATGGATCTGCTGGCGCTGCTTTACCGCCTGATGGCGAAATCACGCCAGCAGGGGATGTTTTCTCTTGAACGGGATATTGAAAACCCCCAGGAAAGTGAAATTTTTGCCAGTTACCCGCGTATTCTGGCAGACAGCGTAATGCTTGAATTTATTGTCGATTATCTACGTCTGATCATCAGCGGTCATATGAACAGCTTTGAAATTGAAGCGTTGATGGACGAAGAGATCGAAACCCATGAAAGTGAAGCAGAAGTACCAGCCAATAGCCTGGCAATTGTTGGCGATTCTCTCCCCGCGTTTGGCATTGTTGCGGCGGTAATGGGCGTTGTCCATGCCCTGGGATCGGCTGATCGACCCGCTGCGGAGTTAGGGGCGCTGATCGCCCACGCTATGGTGGGCACTTTCCTCGGTATTTTGCTCGCTTACGGATTTATCTCGCCGCTGGCCGGAGTGTTACGGCAGAAAAGCGCCGAAACCACCAAGATGATGCAGTGCGTCAAAGTGACACTGCTTTCCAGTCTGAATGGCTATGCCCCACCGATTGCCGTCGAGTTTGGTCGCAAGACGCTTTACTCCAGTGAGCGCCCGTCATTTGTGGAGCTGGAAGAACATGTCCGCGCCGTGAAAAACCCGAATCAGCAGGCCACTACCGAGGAAGTATGAAGAATCGTGATCAACCTATTATCGTCGTTAAAAGGCGTAAGCCCAAAAACCACGGCGGCGCGGGGCATGGTTCGTGGAAAATTGCCTACGCCGATTTTATGACCGCGATGATGGCCTTCTTTTTGGTGATGTGGCTGATTTCAATTTCCAGCCCAAAAGAGTTGATTCAGATTGCTGAGTATTTCCGCACACCGCTGGCGACAGCCATTACGGGTGGTGATCGTATCTCTAATAGCCAGAGTCCAATTCCCGGCGGGGGTGACGACTATACCCAACAGCAGGGGGAAGTTAACCGTCAGCCGAGTATTGAAGAGCTGAAAAAACATATGGAGCAAAGTCGGCTTAATCGTTTACGCGGCGATCTCGACCAACTGATTGAAAGCGACCCTAAACTACGCGCTCTGCGACCGCATCTGAAAATCGATATGGTGCAGGAGGGGTTACGTATTCAAATCATCGATAGTCAGAATCGCCCCATGTTTAAAACCGGTAGTGCCGACGTGGAACCGTATATGCGCGATATTTTGCGGGCGATTGCCCCCGTGCTTAACGGTATTCCTAATCGCATTAGCCTCGCCGGACACACCGATGATTACCCTTATGCCAATGGCGAAAGAGGTTACAGCAACTGGGAACTTTCTGCAGACCGCGCCAATGCTTCCCGCCGGGAATTGATGGTCGGGGGGCTTGAAGAAGGCAAATTATTACGAGTCGTGGGGATGGCCGCCACCATGCGTCTGAGCGATCGCGGTGGCAATGATGCCATTAACCGCCGTATAAGCCTGCTGGTACTTAATAAACAGACCGAGCAGGCAATTTTGCACGAAAACGCTGAAAGCCAGAACGAGCCGGTAAGTGTTTTATCACAGCCTGAGGCTGTTCCCACATCGCCACCAGCCAATTCGAGGTGACCGCGTGAGTATGGAATTAAGCGATTTTTATCAAACATTTTTTGATGAGGCTGACGAGCTGTTAGCTGATATGGAGCAGCATTTGCTCGATCTACAACCAGCAGCACCAGACGCCGAACAATTGAACGCCATTTTTCGTGCTGCCCATTCCATCAAAGGTGGGGCGGGAACATTTGGTTTTACGATCCTGCAGGAAACCACTCATCTTATGGAAAACCTGCTGGACGAGGCCCGGCGCGGTGAATTGCAGTTGAACACCGACATTATCAACCTGTTTTTGGAAACGAAAGACATTATGCAAGAACAGCTAGACGCCTACAAAAATGCGGAACAGCCGGATGCCGAAAGTTTTGACTACATCTGTCAGGCGTTGCGACAACTGGCGCTGGAAGCAAAAGGCGAAGCCGTACCTGCCGACGATAGCCACAGTAAATTACAGGCGGTTAAAGAGGCTGCACCGTCTACAAACGCCAATGGCAAGTTGCGCATTGTGTTGTCACGCCTGAAAAGTAAAGAAGTTGATTTACTGGAAGCGGAACTGCGCAATCTGGCGACCTTAAGCGAGGTAGTAAAAGGTGAAGATTCACTGGCAGCGACGCTGGAGGGCGATATCGCGCAGGATGACATTGTGGCGGTGCTCTGTTTTGTGATCGAAGAAGATCAGATTCATTTTGAAAACGTCACGCAACAGCCTGTGGCCCCGGTGGCAAAAGCTCCCGTCAGCGAACCACCGGTACACCGTGCAGAACGAGAAAAACCGGCCCGCGCCAGTGAATCCACCAGCATTCGTGTGGCGGTTGAGAAAGTGGATCAACTGATAAACCTTGTCGGGGAGCTGGTAATTACCCAGTCGATGCTGGCACAACGGTCGAACGAACTTGATCCGGTTAAACATGGCGAACTGATCACCAGCATGGGGCAGTTGCAACGTAATGCACGTGACTTGCAAGAGTCGGTCATGTCGATCCGCATGATGCCCATGGAATATGTGTTTAGCCGTTTCCCGCGACTGGTCCGTGACCTTGCAGGAAAACTGGGTAAACAGGTTGAACTGACGCTGGTGGGTAGCTCCACAGAACTTGATAAGAGCCTGATAGAGCGAATTATTGATCCACTGACGCATCTGGTGCGCAACAGCCTTGACCATGGTATTGAACTGCCAGAAAAACGACTGGCCAGTGGTAAAAACAGCGTGGGTAACTTGATTCTTTCCGCTGAACATCAGGGTGGCAATATCTGTATTGAAGTCACTGATGATGGAGCAGGGCTGAACCGTGAGCGTATCCTGGCGAAAGCGATTTCTCAGGGGATGGCGGTCAGTGACAACATGACCGATGACGAAGTGGCAATGTTAATTTTTGCGCCAGGCTTCTCCACTGCCGAACAGGTAACCGACGTGTCCGGGCGTGGCGTTGGTATGGATGTGGTGAAACGGAACATCCAGGAAATGGGCGGGCATGTTGAAATTCAGTCGAAGCAGGGGGCAGGAACCACGATTCGTATTTTGCTACCACTGACACTGGCAATCCTTGATGGCATGTCAGTACGCGTGGCCGACGAGGTATTCATCCTGCCGCTGAATGCGGTGATGGAATCACTCCAGCCACGAGAAGCCGATCTACATCCACTGGCGGGCGGAGAACGTGTACTGGAAGTCCGCGGTGAATACTTACCGCTGGTGGAATTGTGGAAAGTTTTTGATGTTGCGGGAGCGAAAACGGAAGCGACGCAGGGGATTGTGGTGATCCTGCAAAGTGGTAGCCGTCGCTATGCGCTGCTGGTGGATCAATTGATCGGTCAGCACCAGGTGGTGGTGAAAAACCTGGAAAGCAATTACCGCAAAGTGCCTGGGATCTCTGCCGCGACCATTCTGGGGGATGGCAGCGTCGCACTGATTGTCGATGTCTCGGCACTGCAAGGGTTAAATCGCGAACAACGTATGGCGGGTAACGCCGCCTGAACAGGACGATAAAAACATGAATACAACGAACAAATTAGCCGGCGAGCCAACGGGTCAGGAATTTCTGGTTTTTACGTTGGGGGAAGAAGAGTACGGCATTGATATTCTTAAAGTTCAGGAGATTCGTGGTTACGACCAGGTAACGCGTATCGCCAATACTCCAGCCTTTATTAAAGGTGTCACTAACCTGCGTGGTGTTATCGTGCCGATTGTCGATCTGCGGGTTAAGTTCTGTCAGGGCGATGTGGATTATAACGATAATACAGTGGTGATCGTTCTTAACCTTGGACAAAGGGTCGTTGGCATTGTTGTCGATGGTGTGTCGGATGTGCTCTCACTGACCGCTGAACAAATTCGCCCGGCACCAGAATTTGCGGTAACGCTGGCGACAGAATACCTGACTGGACTCGGAGCGCTGGGTGATCGCATGTTGATTCTGGTGAATATCGAAAAACTGCTGAATAGTGAGGAAATGGCGCTTCTGGATAGCGCGACTGCGGAAGTGGCGTAACACTTAATATCACGGCCAGCACTCTGTTTATCGGGTGCTGGCATGTGATCAACTTCACATAAGAATGAATATATCCTCTCAGTATACTTTGTTATCGCCCTGTTAATTTTCATAACAGGATGAAATATCTGATAAAACCCTGTCAATCATCCATACGCATGAATAAGCGCAACATGGGTGGTTGAATTCCCCGCCGTAAACTAAATTTCAGATTATCAGTGTGTTATCCCTTGCGGATTATTAGCTATTGCTTTTTCGGAGGTGAAGATATGAACAAGAACCATCTGTTTTTAGGTATGGCGAGTTTTTTCCTGTTACACCTTCCTTTAGCAATTGCCGTAACCAGTAGCGGTACGGTGGGGGTGACGTTGACGCTGACTAACGGCTGCCTTATCAATGGCTCGCCCAGTCAGAATGGTATCAATTTTGGGACACTCGATTTTGGTACACATCCGGCGACATTCTCTACCCTGACCACTCAACTCAGCGGAGCCAGTGGTGGTAATAGTTTTACCATCCAGTGCACAACAGCCGACTATACGGTGGAGGTGACAGGTAATACCAACGCCACTGCACCGGGAACGGTTATCGGTACGCCTGGCACACCGGGGCGCTATTTGATTAATGCCGCAGATAACACTCAGGGCGTTGCCTACAGCCTGTATAGCGACAGTGGTTATAGCAACGTCATCAGCAATAACACACCGATTCCTGTCGCCTCCAGCACCGGGGGTGTCGATAACTACACCTTGTATGGGCGTATTCAGGGCGGTGGCAATAGCGTAACGGTCGTTCCCGGTACATATACTGATACGGTCAATGTCAGCGTAACTTACTGATTTGTCATAATAATGAAAAAACCGACATGCCCCCTGTCAGGGGGCGGTGGCTTGTTTCGCCTGAGTTATGCCGTGCTAATGTTAACCGCCGTGCAAGGGCAGGCAGTGACGACACAATCTTTTCAGCTGAGCGCCACGGTTACGTCAGGTTGTGCAATCACCACGGGTAATGGCGGTGCGTTAGGCGATATCAATTTTGGCACATATAGCGGAGTGGAAAATCGTCGGGTGAGTGGCAGTTTTGTGGCGAACTCAACGCTGTCGCTGGCTTGTACCCCCGGTGTAGTCCTGAATATGAGTGTTGACGGTGGGCAAAACTACACCACCGTGCGCAACCTGCAACGAGCAGGGGGAACAGATCGTGTGCCCTATCGCTTGTACAGCAGTGCTTCGCTTGCCGCCAACAGTGAAGTTACGGTTAACCAGCCAGTATCGGTGTTGTACAGCGACAGTAATAACATAGCGCTGCCGCTATTTGGTGCAGCGACACTGACCGGATTTAGCCCGGCGGGAAATTATTTCGACAAACTTACGGTGACTTTGTCATGGTAAAAAGGGAGATGTATGAAATCGATCCTGTTTTCAGGTGCGCTGACGGCGGTGCTGTTAGCTCCGAATGCTCACGGTGCGGCAACGATATTACTCTGGCCTATCGATCCGTGGTTGGCAGCCGATAACACCGCAACCGAATTGTGGATCCAGAATCAGGGCAGTGAAGCCACCACCATGCAGGTACGCATTGTCCGCTGGCAACAGCAGGACGGTTTCGAACGGTATCAACCGCAACAAGATGTCGTCGCCAGCCCTCCTGTAGTGCGGATTGAAAAAGGTAAAAAACAGCTGATTCGACTGATAAAACAATCGCCGGTGCCAGCGGGTGTCGAACAGGCTTATCGCATTATTGTTGATGAAATCCCCCAACCTGAACAGGCCAGTAAACCGCAAATGGGGCTTAAGGTTCAGATGCGTTACTCTCTACCGTTTTTTGTTTATGGTCAGGGTATTGTCACCGCCATAGAAAACGAACATCCCACCAGGGTAGAGGCTTCAAAGCTAAGCTGGCGAGTCGTGCAGGAGCAAGGTAAACCGCTGCTGGAAGTGCGTAACCAACATGATACTCATGCCCGGTTGAGTAAAGTCTCACTGCGCCAGGGGGGCAGCCAAAAGATAATTGCCGAGGGGCTACTGGGATATGTTTTGCCTGGCAGCTACCGTCGCTGGCCGCTTCCGGCGGGGGTAACACAATCGGATTCGTTAACCGCCACGGTGAATACACAGAGTAATCAATGGCAGTCAGCGCCCACCAGGTAAGAGGCGTGGTGATGATACTGATTATCACCAGCAGTGTGCCTGAGCGTGGAATGGCCGACGACGATCTGTTACCGCCTCCACCAAATGCTCATGCCCTTGAGCAACAGGCGATTTTTCATCTCGCTCTGGTCATTAACTATTACGACACTCAGCAGGTGGTGCCAGTGACTCAGCGAAACGGTGATTTTTATCTCTCCAGGGCGGATCTGATGCGTGCCGGCCTGCCCGCCGAACAGCTTCCCGTAGGTGAAGTTAATGTTTCCCGCCTGACCCATGTCAATGCAGAGTACGACAGCAGCGGTCAGCGACTGCTTTTAACTGTTCCGCGTAGCTGGCTGCCGGAGCGGATTACGCCATTTGCCGGAGAAGCCGAACCGCAAACCGCTCATCATGGTAGCGGCGTACTACTGAATTACGACTTCTATAACAGCAAAACGCAAAATGGCAGTGGTCAGGCTACTCTCTCGCATGAACTGCGCTTTTTCAACGATGCGGGATCACTTTCTTCCACAGGATTCTGGCGTCAGAGACTTTCCGGAGCTGACGATTTGCAAGAAGGTTATGTGCGTTATGACACCACCTTCACCGCCACCAATGAACAACAGGCGACCCAGTGGCGAGTCGGGGATGTGATAAGTGATGCATTAAGCTGGAGCAGCAGTGTGCGCCTTGGTGGTGTTTACTGGGGGCGTGATTTTTCTCTGCGCCCTGATCTGGTGACCTGGCCGCTGCCGACGTTTTCCGGCGAAGCCGCAGTCCCTACAGCGGTAGATTTGTTTATTAATGGTTATCGTGCAGGATCAACCAGTTTGCAACCTGGCCCATTCACCCTGACCAATTTGCCATATATCAACGGTGCCGGAGATGCGGTACTGGTCACTCAGGACGCTGCCGGACGGCAAGTCACTACTTCGTTGCCTTTTTATGTTGCCAGTAATTTGCTTAAACCCGGAATGAGTGATGGGGCACTATCTTTTGGCGCATTGCGTCGTGAATATGGCATTGACAGCTTCAACTACGGCCCGGCGGCGGCCAGTGCTTCTTATCGTTATGGCGTCAGCGATTTTCTGACTTTAGAAGGTCACAGCGAAGTCGCTGAAGAATTAGCACTCGGTGGGGCGGGGGCAGTCGTGAAACTGGGGTACTTTGGCGTTGTGAATGGTGCCTACAGCGAAAGCCGGATGCATGGACGCAGCGGCAACCAGATCAACTGGGGATATCAGTACAGTACGGCAGCATTCAGTGTGGCGACGCAACATACCCGCCGTGAACGCGGATTTGGTAACCTGGCGCTGTACGATAACGTCGTTCAGGTCGATGAAAATAATGTACCGTTAGCGACGCTCAGCCAACAAAGCGATCAATATTCACTTTCCTTTAATATGGGGGAATTGGGCAATGTGGGCGCTGCATGGATTGGAGTGCGCAGTTTCGATGCACAAAAAACTGAATTGCTGAATCTCTCCTGGAGTCGCAATTTGTGGGGGAGTAGTAGCGTTTATCTGGCGGCCAGTCGTGACTGGCAGCAGGGTGGCTGGACAGTGGCAATGTCTGTACAGATTCCGTTGGGTGAGCGCGACAGTGCTGCGTTCACCATGGAAAAAATGCCGGATGCCGGGCAAACACAACGTATTAACTACAATCACTCAATGCCAACTGATGGCGGCTTTAGCTGGAATCTTGCATGGGCAAGGCAATCTGAAGCCAGTAATTACAAGCAAGCGACTTTGGGCTGGCGTAATGATCATCTGGAACTGCAAGGTGGCACATGGGGAGAAAGTGGCAATATGACCTGGTGGGGCGAGGCACTGGGATCGTTTGTATGGATGGAGCAGCAACTGTTTGCCGCCAATAAAATTAACGATGCCTTTGTGGTGGTGAGTACTGATGGACAAGCTGGCGTCCCGGTTAATTATGAGAATCAGCCTGTTGGAGAAACCAACCATGATGGCTATTTATTGATCAGTGGTGTGTCCGCTTATTATCCCGCCAGTTACAGCATTAATACCTTGAATCTTCCGGCAGATATCCGCCTGAAAGAGACTGAGCGAAAAGTAGCACTGCGACGGCAGAGTGGTTACCTGGTGGATTTCCCCATGGATCAGCAACAAGTCGCCAGCGTGATCCTGCATGATGAGAAAGGCCAGATACTGCCGGTGGGAAGTGAGATTTTGCTGAACAATCAGACTTCAGCAGTTGTGGGTTATGACGGTATCGTCTGGCTGGAAAATTTAGCGCCAGTTAATCTACTGCACGCCATCACACCGGATGGCAAACAATGTCAAACACGCTTATCGTTGACGCCCAATCCGCAACATAAATTAAAAACTTACGGTCCGTTGGTTTGCCGGAGTGGATCATGATCTGGCGATGGGGATGCCTGTTGCTGCTGATGTTATCAGGCAGTTGTTGGGCAGTTTGTAGTGTTAATACCACTAACGGTGCTTTGGGTACGGTTACGTCATTTGCCGTTAACAACACGGTACAAACGACCAGTGCCAGTCTTATTGTGCAATGTGACAAAGTTATCGGCTTGCTAACCAACGATACAGTAAAGCTCACTTACACCGGAGCCACGACATCTGCGACCAACCGTGCAATATTAAAGCGCAGCGATAATAGCAGTGTTGCCGATGCAATCCCCGTCCGACTCTGTACTCAAGCGGCATGTGCCGGTAATAGTGATATTAATATTGGTGGAAGCTATACCTGGAGCGGTAGCACATTATTGGATTTATTGGTCACAGCACGCTATACCCTGCCGCTGTATTTCGCCACGACCACCGGACAAAATGTTAGTGCCGGGCCGTATCAGGTCACACTGAATTTCAGTGTTACTTACAATATTTGTGCTGCGGGTGTTGGGATCTGCCTGAGTCCGCAAACGGATACTGTAGTGCGTACCCTTCAGCTCAATCTCACTGTCACCAACGATTGCATTACCATCACTGCTCCCAACGTTAATTTTGGCAGTGCGCCACTGGCAAAAAACTTCCCGGTCGTTGCGCAAGCGGTAGCGGTAACCTGTACCAAAGGCAGTAGTTACACCATTGGTATCAATAACGGTAGTTACGCCACTGGAACGGTACGCAATATGGCAAACGGTAATAACCGCCTGAGCTATGAAATCTATAAAGAAAACAGCACTAACCGTTGGGGCAGCACGGGTACGGAACGTTGGGCCAGTAGTGCATCCTCAGAGACCAGCAGTGACGGTCTTTTAAAAACGTATAGCTACACGGCCAGAGTACTGCCCAACCAGACCACGCCTCCTGCCGGTACCTATAGCGATGTTGTCGTGGTAGATATTGCCTTCTGAATAAAGTTTCCTGCCTTTCTGCCGATAACGAGGTTAACTCTTTATCAGGAAGGTGCCTTATGTTTAACCGTATCCGCGTAGTCACGCTGCTGATAATGGTGCTGGGGGTATTTGCACTGTTACAGTTTGTTTCTGGTGGTCTGTTTTTTTCTTCTTTACGCCACAGTCAGGAAAGTTTTGTCATCTCGAATGAATTGCGGGAACAGCAACGGGAACTGACCTCGACCTGGGAATTAATGTTACAGACGCGCATTAATTTAAGTCGTTCGGCTGTACGCATGATGATGGATACATCTCATCAGCAAAGTAATGCAAAAATGGAATTACTTGAAAGCGCTAAAAAAACGCTGGCGCAGGCTGCTGTTCATTATAAAAACTTTAAAAATATCGACTCGCTACCTGAGATGGTTACCGCCAGTCGCAATATTGATGAAAAGTACAAAAATTATTATGCCGCATTAACTGAATTAATTGATTTTCTTGATTACGGCAATACGGATGCCTATTTCGCTCAGCCTACTCAGAGTATGCAAAATTCGATGGGCGAAGCGTTTGCTCAGTATGCAAAAAGCAGTGAAAACCTTTATCAAAATATCATTCTCGATAATGCCAGTGATTATCGCTTTGCCCAGTGGCAACTGGCGGTGATCGCCCTGGTCGTAGTCCTGATTTTGCTGGCAGTCTGGTACGGCATTCGTCGGATGCTGCTGATCCCACTGACACAAATCATTGCCCATATTCGTGAAATTGCCACAGGCAATCTGGCGCAAGCGCTGACCATAGACGGGCGCAGTGAGATGAGCGAGTTGGCCCGCAGTTTAAATCAAATGCAGGACTCATTAGTTGAAACAGTCAAACAGGTGCGCAATGGTTCAGATGCCATCTACTCGGGCACCAGTGAAATTGCTGCCGGTAATAATGACCTTTCATCCCGTACAGAACAGCAAGCCTCTGCACTGGAAGAAACTGCCGCCAGTATGGAGCAACTGACTGCCACGGTGAAACAGAATGCCGACAACGCCCGTCAGGCCTCGCAACTGGCACAAAATGCCTCTGATACCGCGCGCCATGGCGGAAAAGTGGTGGATGGCGTGGTGAAAACGATGCATGAAATTGCCGACAGCTCCAAGAAAATTGCTGACATTATCACTGTTATCGACGGCATTGCTTTTCAGACCAATATTCTTGCACTCAACGCTGCGGTAGAAGCGGCGCGTGCGGGTGAACAGGGCCGTGGCTTTGCCGTGGTTGCTGGCGAAGTGCGTAATCTTGCCAGCCGAAGTGCAGAGGCGGCAAAAGAAATTAAAGCCTTAATCAGCGACTCAGTTGCCCGTGTCGATACGGGTTCTGTGCTGGTGGAAAGCGCCGGGGAAACCATGACCAATATTGTCAATGCGGTCACTCGTGTCACCGACATTATGGGCGAAATTGCTTCCGCATCTGATGAACAAAGCCGGGGTATCGATCAAGTCGCTCTGGCAGTATCGGAAATGGATCGCGTCACACAACAGAACGCCTCCCTGGTACAGGAATCAGCAGCGGCAGCTGCAGCTTTGGAAGAACAGGCCAGTCGCCTGACGATGGCGGTGTCGGCATTTCGTCTGACAGCGCCGGTTGTATCGTAAATATGGTTGAGAAGGCGCAATGACCTCATCGCTATCCGACGGACAAACGTCGTTTTTATCACAGATGACTCAGCGCCTGGCGCTCTCCGACAGTCAGTTTCGTCGGATATGCCAGTTAATTTATCAGCGTGCGGGGATCGTGCTGGCGGATCACAAACGGGATATGGTTTACAACCGTCTGGTCCGCCGATTACGGGTGTTGGGAATAGCTGATTTCGGTCACTATCTCAGTTTGCTGGAGGCTGACCAGAACAGCCCGGAATGGCAGGCATTTATTAACTCCCTGACCACCAATCTGACCGCGTTCTTTCGGGAGGGGCACCATTTCCCGGTGCTCGCCGAACACGCACGTCGTCGCCAGGGTGAATATCGTGTCTGGAGTGCGGCGGCGTCGACCGGAGAAGAACCGTACAGTATTGCGATCACGCTTGCTGATACGTTGGGCCTCGTACCGGGGCGCTGGCGAGTTTTTGCCAGTGACATCGATACAGATGTCCTGGAAAAAGCACGTAACGGCATTTATCGCCTCGAAGAGCTGAAAACGCTCTCTCCACTGCAACGCCAACGCTACTTTTTGCGTGGCACCGGACCACATCAGGGGCTGGTGCGAGTGCGGCAGGAACTGGTGAATTTTGTCGATTTTTCCAGCCTCAACCTGCTGGACAGACAGTATGCAGTTCCGGGGCCATTCGATGCGATATTCTGCCGTAACGTAATGATTTATTTTGACAAAACGACGCAGCAAGAGATTCTGCGTCGTTTTGTGCCACTCCTGAAACCTGATGGACTGCTATTTGCTGGTCATTCAGAAAACTTTAGCCACCTGGTGCGCAATTTCACCCTGCGCGGACAGACGGTGTATGCGCTAAATAAGGGCAAAGTATGAGTAAAATCAGAGTATTGTCGGTGGATGATTCTGCGCTTATGCGCCAGATCATGACCGAGATTATTAACAGTCACAGCGATATGGAAATGGTGGCGACAGCTCCTGATCCGCTGGTGGCGCGGGATCTGATCAAGAAATTTAACCCGGATGTGCTGACGCTGGACGTTGAAATGCCACGAATGGATGGACTCGATTTCCTCGAGAAACTGATGCGTCTGCGACCAATGCCAGTGGTGATGGTGTCATCCCTGACTGGAAAAGGTTCGGAGGTTACACTGCGGGCGCTGGAGCTTGGAGCTATCGATTTTGTGACTAAGCCGCAATTGGGGATACGCGAAGGGATGTTGGCCTATAGCGAAACCATTGCTGAAAAAATTCGCACGGCTTCTCGCGCCAGACTGACAGCCCATAAACCTCTTGCCACACCCGCAGTGCTAAAAGCCGGGCCATTACTCAGTTCGGAGAAACTGATTGCCATAGGCGCCTCAACGGGGGGGACAGAGGCGATCCGTCATGTTCTGCAACCGCTACCGCTCTCCTGCCCGGCGGTGATTATTACTCAACATATGCCACCTGGTTTTACCCGTTCTTTTGCTGAACGGCTGAATAAGATTTGCCAGATTAGTGTTAAAGAGGCGGAAGATGGCGAGCGCGTTTTGCCAGGACACGCTTATATCGCACCGGGTGATCGGCATATGGAGCTGGCACGTAGTGGTGCCAATTATCAAATCAAAATTCACGCTGGCCCGGCGGTGAACCGCCATCGACCTTCGGTAGATGTGCTGTTTCATTCGGTGGCGGCCAATGCCGGACGCAACGCGGTTGGCGTGATCCTTACCGGGATGGGCAACGATGGTGCAGGCGGTATGCTGGCAATGCATCAGGCCGGAGCCTGGACCATCGCGCAAAACGAAACCAGTTGTGTCGTGTTCGGGATGCCGCGCGAAGCGATCAATATGGGCGGTGTCAGTGAAGTGCTCGATCTCAGTCAAATTAGTCAGCAGATGCTGGCGAAAATCAGTGCCGGTCAGGCAATACGTATTTAAATCAGGAGTTTTAGATGGCGGATAAAGAACTTAAATTTTTGGTAGTGGATGACTTTTCCACCATGCGACGTATTGTGCGCAACCTGCTGAAAGAGCTGGGATTCCATAATGTGGAAGAGGCGGAAGATGGCGTGGATGCACTGAATAAACTGCAAATGGGTGGCTTTAATTTCGTTATTTCAGACTGGAACATGCCCAATATGGATGGTCTGGAACTATTGAAAACCATTCGTGCCGACGGAGCAATGTCAACGTTGCCCGTATTAATGGTCACCGCAGAAGCCAAGAAAGAGAACATTATTGCAGCAGCACAGGCGGGCGCCAGTGGTTACGTCGTCAAGCCATTTACTGCGGCTACGCTTGAAGAGAAGCTCAATAAAATCTTTGAGAAACTGGGCATGTGAGGATGTGATGATGCAACCTTCGATTAAACCTGCTGATGAACATTCAGCAGCAGACATAATTGCGCGCATCGGAAGTCTGACTCGCATGTTGCGCGACAGTCTACGGGAGTTGGGGCTGGATCGGGCAATTGCCGAAGCGGCAGAAGCCATTCCTGACGCCCGTGATCGTCTTGATTATGTCGTACAAATGACCGCGCAGGCGGCAGAGCGGGCGTTAAACAGTGTTGAAGCCTCGCAGCCGCATCAGGAGGAGATGGAAAAGGGCGCAAAATCACTAAGCCAACGCTGGGATGCGTGGTTTGACGATCCGATTGAACTGGCACAAGCACGAGAACTGGTCACTGATACCCGTCGTTTTCTTGCGGAAGTGCCGGACCATACCCGTTTTACCAATGCGCAGCTGCTCGACATTATGATGGCGCAGGATTTTCAGGATCTTACCGGACAGGTGATCAAACGGATGATGGATGTTATTCAGGAGATTGAACGCCAGTTACTGATGGTGTTACTGGAAAACATCCCTGAGCAGGACGCCCGACCGAAACGGGAGAACGAGAGCTTACTCAATGGCCCGCAAGTCGATACGTCGAAAGCGGGCGTGGTTGCCAGCCAGGATCAGGTTGATGATCTGCTGGATAGTCTCGGGTTCTGAGCGCAAACGCCGGATGACAGATTATCCGGCGTTACAATCAGTCTCTCAGGGATGATTAATAAAACGCGAAAGCCGGTGGCGCAACTGCCGGTTTTCCTGACGTAAATGAGCAATATCGTCCAGCAGTGTCAGCGCGACGGCAATACCCGGCCAGTCGAGGGCCAGCTCCCGACGCAGACGTACCGCCCGGCGTACCACCGTTGCCGCATGATCATCAAATATCCAGGTTGTCTCATTGTAATCAGCAGGTTCAACCACCCCTAAGCCGACGATCTCATACAGATCATCTTCTGAAACACCGGTATGCAGGCAAAACTCAGTAATCGTAAAACTCACCGTCACATTAGCCATTATGCTTTCCCCCAATCTTTACGCGGATCAAATGACGACTGGGCGTCTGCCAGTTGTTGCCACAGCGCAGTAGCGTTTTCATCTGGTTTTGGTGGCATCACAATTTTCAGCACGGCGTAGAGATCGCCGGTATGTTTTTTGCTCACCAGACCTTTGCCTTTCACACGTAAACGTTGTCCGGCCTGACTACCCGCCGGGATAGTCAGCAGAATGCTCTCTTTCAATGTTGGAACCGTAACTTTGCCCCCTAAAGCGGCTTCCCAGGGCGCAACAGGCACGACGATCTCCAGATCCTGACCTACCACATCAAACAAGGGATGGGGAGCGATATGAATAATCAGCCACAAATCACCATTGGGTCCGCCATTCTCACCTGGAGTGCCCTGGCCTTTCAGACGAATACGTTGACCGTTGCCAACGCCTGCCGGAATTTTCACATTGAGAGTTTTTGGGATCTCCTGCTCGACCATGCCAAAGGCGTTGTAGACAGGCAGGTTATAACTGATAGTCCGTTTATGTTCGCTGAGTGTCTCTTCAAGGAAAACGGGCACTTCAATTTCGATATCATGGCCACGCGTAGCCGGACGTTGACGTGCCTGGCGAGCATGTTGACCAAAGATCGACGAGAAAATATCGTCAAAATCTTCGGCATTAAAGCTTTGCCCATCACCATGGTGGAATTGACGATTGAATTGTGGATCGTTGCGATGCTGCCACATCTGGTCGTACTCAGCACGGCGTTGCTCGTCACTCAATACTTCCCAGGCTTCAGCGACTTCTTTGAAGCGGGCTTCGGCATCGGGCTCTTTGCTGACATCGGGATGGTACTTACGGGCCAGTCGACGATAGGCGGTCTTGATTGTCTTGAGATCGTCCGTCGGTTTCACGCCCATAATGGCGTAATAATCCTTTAATTCCATAGCATTATCTCGCGTAAATCAATACAGACAAAGGGAAACCCCTGACAAGGTATCAGTGTTAAGTGTAGGGGAAATCAGAAAAAATCGTAGGGCAGTGAAAAAAACATAACTAAAAATGATATTTTCAGCCTGAATGTTGGCAGGTAAAAGAGGGGGCGTTTAAGCCCCATGACGATGTTGGCAGGGGGCTGACAATGGGGGATTATCCCGCTTTTACCGCAGTGACCATCACTTCAACCAGAATCTCCGGGCGGGCCATCTCAGCCTGCACGGCAGCACGTGCCGGGCTATATCCTTCTGGCATCCAGTTAACCCATACGTCGTTGAAATCGGTAAAATCGCGGCTGATATCTTTTAACCATACCTGAGCGGACAAGAGATGAAATTTATCACTACCAGCTTGAGCAAGTAATGCGTCGATTTTCTCCAGCACTTCGCGCGTTTGTTGCGCGATGTCAGGAGTATTGCTCTTCGGTGTCTGGCCGGAGAGAAATACAAGATTGCCATATTCCACACTGGCGGCAAGACGAGGTTGTGGGTTATTACGTTTGATATTCAAGCTGATTGGCTCCATGTCAGTCCATCAAGGGAAATTACGGGATCTTCGCCCGACAGCAGAGCGCCTAACACCACGGCACTACCTGCCGCCAGCGTAAAGCCCAGACTGCCCTGACCAAGATTCATCCACAGATTTTGATATTTCGCCCGTCCTAATAGTGGCGGACCCGCAGGGGTGGATGGACGCATACCTGTCCATAATTCGGCATCATCGATGCCTTGCAGTTGCGGAAAACTGGAAGCTACGATCTGCTTTAAGGCATTGATTCGTTCAGGGCGCAGTTCATTACCGTCATAGCCAATATCGACCATAGCGGCGATACGCAACCGGTCACCGAGGCGGGCATAGACAATTTTATGACCATAGTCGGTGACACTGATTTGCGGTGCGATCCCCATTTCTTGTGGAAAGGGGAGCGTCAGACTGTAACCTTTCAGACCGCAGAGCGGTACGTGAGTCCCGGTTCCGGCAAGTAAATGCTTACTGCCATTACCCGCGGCAACGACATAATCATCAGCAACCAGTGTTCCTGTGCTGGTGGTAAGGGAATCAATGCGCTCGCCTTTTTTATTCAACTGCAAAACTTCACAATCGGTTTGTAGCGAAAAATTTGCGCTGGCATTCAGTTTGGCAAGTAATGCCTGGCAGAACTTATAGCAGTCCGCCGTTTCATCGCCAGGGGAGTAAATACCGCCACACAATGAATGACTAATATGTTTTAGTGCTGGTTCCAGATGAACGCACTCTTCGCGTGATAACGCCTGTTGAAATTGCGGATTAATGCCTTTTGCCGCTTTGGCTAAATCTTGCGGGCGGCGATGAATAATCAGTTTGCCAGAACGGCGCCAGTGAAAATCATCAAGATTATCTTCCAGCAGCCACTCTTCCATGACCTGACGGCTTAACAGTGATAAGCGTAAAATATGGTCGCCATTGAGTTTATTTGTCCGGCTATTGCAGGCCAGTAAAAACTCCAGCAACCAGCGCCACTGGCTAAATGACATGCGCAAACGCATATTGAGGGGGGAGTTGCTTTTCCCCATCCATTTAAGCCCCTGCATCGGTACGCCTTTATCCGCCAGAGGAGCAACGTAGCGATAACTGAGTTGCCCTCCGTTAGCGAAACTGGTGGCGACACCTGCCTGGCTGTTGCGTTCTAACAATTGCACCTGATGGCCCTGTTTTACCAGCACCCATGCTGTTGCCAGACCAATTACCCCGCCGCCAATAACTACAATGCGTTTTTTCATCACCTGAGATATCCACCGCTAATAAATGCGTTGGGGTTATGTCAAAGCATTTAGGTCTGAGGAGCAATTGACTTTTTATTTTCAGGGTATAACTCAAGGTTAATGGCTCGCAGTTGCTGACGTAATTGTTGACAGAGGAAATCGACAAATTTTTGTGTAATGGGGCTAAGTGAAACGTCGGCACGGCGTAGCAAGCAAAGATCAATTTTCATTGGCGGGGCGATGGGATGAATCGTCTCTGCCGGGAGGTTATGACGGGCAGAGAAAATATCGGTAATACTGCATCCCATTCCGCGTTTTACAAATTCCGTCGCCATGTAATAGGTCTGGACATTCAGGCGCGTCGTCAAAAAGTCACGCCGTTTGGCTATTGCATCGGAAAGGGAATAGGGGCCGGGAGAAATCCAGCGTTGCTGGTCAATCTTGTCTATTTCTACTGCGCCCTGGCGATAGTCCCGGTCTATATAAACCAGCGGAACTTCGGCTATCAGCGTCGTCATAATCTCCCCCTGTTGAATCGGCTGTAGCGTCAGGGCCAGATCAATCTCACGGAGATCAAGTTTTTTAACCAACGTTTCGGTGTGTTCTGTCGTCAGTGTCATTACCAGATTCGCATTCTGCTGGTAAAACGCAGTGACTATTTCTGGCACCAGACTTAATCCCAGGCTTGGCAGGCATCCCAGGGCTATTCTGGCTCGCGGATCTCGCGTCAGGTTATCGGCCAGCAGTCGCAGGTTGTCGAGTTCGTGATAAATCGACTGCGCTTTTTCAAAAAGTGTGAGCGCTTCGCTGGTTGGAAGAAGCTTGCCACGTACTCGCTGAAAGAGCTGAAAACCGAGTTTTTGCTCAGCGTTTTTTAACGCTTTACTGGCGGCCGGCTGGGAAATATTCAGCGATTCCGCTGCCCGTGAAAGTGTCCCGCATGTCATCACAGCATAGAAGATTTCCAGGTGGCGCAGTTTCATTAAGAGTTAACCCAGAGTTATAGACGGTAGATAAAAAGTCATTTCATGGTAACGCCAAGTTAACATAAATTTAATCTGTAACGCCTGTTCTGGTAACAATGCGTTATTTGCCCACCTAAAGGGGTTAATTACGAACTCAGAATAATACCTGTAGTACCCGGACAAACCCTCAGTGCATTTTGCTAACAATAATAACGAGGGGGGATATTTTCTGAGCTGTCCAAATACATCGGCTGATATTGAAAGTCGATTCGATGGGGTTAAGGAGTTATATGAGTGACTCAATGCTCGCTGGTGGTTCGCTAACCAGACAAAATATCACTAAAAAGAATGTCATTATTGGCTTGTTGTTGATTGCCTTTTTACTGACCGCGTTCTGGTGTCAGGGGCGTCCAGGTAATGAACTCGGGCTGCTTGGTTTTACACCACTGGTGGCGTTAGCGGTGCTCTCGTTGATAGGCGTCGATATTGTTCTGGCGGTTATTTCATCGATTATTATTGCGATGATAATGACCTCCACCGGGTTACCTGAAATGGGCACCATGCTGGCAAAATCGACAGGATCATTTATCGCCACTGTTGGTCTGATCATTATGCTTGGCGCCGGTGTCGGTGAAGTGGCAACACGTACCGGAGCCGCCGTTGAACTGGTCAAATTTGTGGTACATCGTATCGGGCTTTCCAGCCAGACACGGGTCAAATTTGGTATCGTCGTGTCATCCATTCTCATCTGTGGCGCGCTGGGCACAATGGCAGGCGGCAACGCCATTATTGTCGCGGTGATTATTCCTGTCGCGGCGGCAGTACGGCTGACACCGCCTACGGTGGCTGCACTGATGATGACGGCGGGGTCAGTGGGATTGTTTACCGGGCCATTTACTCCCAGTACCGTGACGATTTTACAACTCGGCGGCCTGACTTATCCGCAATACCTGATGTACGTCGGGCTACCAATGAGCGCCGTGACGTTATTTGCTGGCTGGATAATGGCCGGGCGAATTCAGAAGATGACGGAAGGAAAATTACACTACGAAGTGGATCTCTCAGAGAAAACTCGGGAAGAAGAGGATCCTGCCCGCGATCGTCGTCGCAAACTCAGCGCCCTGGCATTTGCTGCAACCATCATTGTGATGGCGGTTATTGGCGTAGTGATAAAAGCAGGTTTTAGTTTTGCTATTATCGTTATGCTGTTGGTGGCGTTAATCACCGGGCTGGTGGGCGGATTAAGCCCAACCGGGATCTTGCAAGCGCTGTATAAAGGTTGTGGCAGACTGGTGTGGATGTTTCTGCTCTACTGGTTGTATAACCCGATTCTGGAACTTATGGATAGCCTGCAGGCGTATCAGGGATTGCTCGAATACACCCAACCACTGTTAACCGGGATATCTCCGGCATGGCTTTGCTTTTGTATTTTTGCCTTTAATATTATCGGTCATGTGCCCGGCGCTGCTGTTGCTCAGATGACCTTTACGCACAAAATATTTGGTCCGATGCTGATGGCTGCGGGGGTGCCACCTCAGGGAACAACGGCAGTATTATTAGCCTCATCGCAAGTGGACTGGTTTGGGCCTTTCCCTTCATCGGATATGTTTGGTCAAATGGGGCTGGCGCAATCTACTCACCTGAAATATATGCTTTATAACGGTTGGGCTATTGTCATTGCCAATATCATTCTTTTTGCCTTGCTGTTTCAGGTATTAGTTTAACGATACAAACCAGGCGATAGCGCGACTACTGTCCGTTATCGCCTGACGGTTTCCCGTCTCGTCATCTGTCAATTTGCGAACCTGTTCCCGGAAAAATGTCATATTTCTGTCACACTCTTTAATCATTGATGACAAAAGAGGTGCGAGGAATGAAAAAAACAGTAATCGCCGCAGCTGTGGCAGGGATGGTTTTACTCTCTTCGAATGCGCAGGCACAGACCACACCGGAAGGCTATCAGTTACAACAAGTCTTGCTGATGAGCCGTCATAATTTACGTGCACCGTTGGCAAATAACGGCAGTGTGCTGGAACAATCCACACCGAATAAATGGCCGCAGTGGGACGTTCCCGGTGGGCAACTCACCACCAAAGGCGGTGTGCTGGAAGTGTATATGGGCCACTATATGCGTGAGTGGCTGGCAGAGCAGGGGATGGTGAATTCGGGGGAATGCCCGCCGCCTGACACCGTTTATGCCTATGCCAACAGCCTGCAACGTACCGTCGCTACCGCACAATTCTTTATTACTGGCGCATTCCCTGGGTGTGACATTCCGGTCCACCACCAGGAAAAAATGGGCACCATGGACCCAACCTTTAACCCGGTGATCACCGATGATTCTGCCGCATTCAGTGAGCAGGCGGTGGCGGCAATGGAGAAAGAGCTCGGCAAACTCCAGCTTACCGACAGCTACAAGCTACTGGAAAAAATCGTTAACTATAAAGATTCTCCTGCCTGTAAAGAGAAACAGCAGTGTTCGCTGGTGGATGGTAAAAACACCTTTAGCGCGAAGTATCAACAAGAACCGGGCGTTTCCGGGCCGCTGAAAGTCGGCAACTCGCTGGTAGATGCGTTTACTTTGCAATACTACGAAGGTTTCCCGATGGATCAGGTGGCGTGGGGAGAGATCAAATCAGATCAGCAGTGGAAGGTATTGTCGAAACTGAAAAATGGTTACCAGGATAGCCTGTTTACTTCACCGGAAGTGGCGCGCAATGTTGCGAAACCACTGGTCAGTTATATCGACAAAGCGCTGGTGACAGATCGCGCCAGTGCACCAAAAATCACTGTGCTGGTTGGGCACGACTCAAACATTGCCTCTCTGTTAACGGCACTTGATTTCAAACCGTATCAGTTGCATGACCAGAACGAACGCACGCCGATTGGCGGCAAAATCGTTTTCCAGCGTTGGCATGACAACAAAGCTAATCGCGATTTAATGAAAATCGAGTATGTGTACCAGAGTGCGGAACAGTTGCGTAATGCCGATGCGTTAACGTTGCAGGCTCCGGCTCAGCGCGTGACGCTGGAATTAACCGGCTGCCCGATAGATGCCAACGGTTTTTGCCCAATGGATAAGTTTGATAGCGTGTTGAATGAAGCGGTGAAATAACAGAAAACTCCCCCGTGAGGAATGAACTGCACCTTAATCAGTTGGGTGCCCAGCTTTTGGGGCGCAATTCAGAGAAACGGGGGAGGTTCAGGATTAAACGTTTTTACGTTCGATGGTCTGTTCGCCCCAAAAAAGCGAATCTTTATCGGTTTTAGCAAAGGCTTTGACTAACACTTCATCGCTACCTTCTTCCCAAATTTTCTCCGCCATTTTTTCGTCATACCCGGCGACTTCAAAAATGGCCTCGGCTATTTCCGGCGACGTATTGCGCAGAGATGCCCATTCACCGACGTGATGAGCTTTCGCTTCTTGAGTTGGCATGCGTATCCTCCTGTTGAAGATTAGCCGTTAAGTTTAACTGCCAGACCAGCGACATATTCCCCTTGATAACGAGCAATAGACAGTTCTTCCTGGCTGGGCTGGCGTGAACCGTCACCGCCTGCGATGGTGGTTGCGCCGTACGGCGTTCCGCCACGAACCTGCGAGACGTCAAATAATTCCTGCGCTGCGTAGCCAATAGGGACAATCACCATGCCGTGGTGCGCAAGGGTCGTCCAGGTGGATGTGATGGTTTGTTCCTGACCACCGCCAGTACCCGTGGAGCTAAAGACGCTCGCCAGTTTTCCGTACAGTGCGCCGGAAGCCCACAGGCCACCCGTCTGATCCAGGAAGGTACGCATCTGGCCCGACATATTGCCAAAGCGGGTCGGTGTACCAAAAATAATGGCGTCGTAATCTGCCAGTTCTTGCGGAGTTGCAACGGGGGCAGTTTGCGTTTTACCGCCTGCTTTTTCAAATAATTGCGGCGGCATGGTTTCCGGTACACGCTTAACGATAACTTCTGCGCCATCGACTTTGCTTGCGCCTTCCGCGACGGCACGCGCCATCGTTTCAATATGTCCGTACATGGAATAATAAAGCACCAGAACTTTAGCCATTTCTAACCACTCCTCGTGTTATCTCTATTCCGTAGCGATTCGCTACCACTCTTTTAAAGATAAGACGTCCTTTTCAGAGTGCAAATTTCACAACCACTTATTTGATTTATAACAATTTTCACAAGCGCGTAAATTTGTCGCAAAATGATACATTTTTATCCCATAGCGTTTTTTTAATCATAAGAGTAGGTTATAGGTGATTATTCGAAATGATATTAATTCTTGCTAAGAAGCTATTGCAGGATATTACCAAACGCCGACCTGTCCGCGTCACTTCACTAAGCTTAGTCCCACGTAGCGAAAATATGGCAGCCGCCATACGCCGCGTTCAATCCATGCAATATGATGACGGAGGTCAGTGATGGCAAACCATCGAGGCGGTTCAGGCAATTTTGCAGAAGACCGCGAAAGAGC
The DNA here is from genome assembly GCF_019366485.1 of Escherichia sp. GZ89. Lineage (NCBI taxonomy): Bacteria > Pseudomonadati > Pseudomonadota > Gammaproteobacteria > Enterobacterales > Enterobacteriaceae > Escherichia > Escherichia sp. GZ89. Next base: position 176,818 of record NZ_JAEOHX010000001.1, read on the forward strand.
ATCAGAAGCAGGTAAAAAAGGTGGACAGCACAGCGGGGGGAATTTCAAAAATGACCCGCAGCGCGCATCTGAAGCAGGAAAAAAAGGTGGCAAAAGCAGTCACGGTAAGAGCGACAGCTAGCCAGGCTTAGTTAATGACGAATGCGTTTTTGTCTGAAGAGCGTCATTAAGCCACCACCGCCGGTAGCCCCGGCGGTTTTTTTGTCTTTAAATTCAACAACTGTTCTCTGTTGCCCGTTCATAAATTCTGCATTCAGCTGCAATCTGAATGCAGAAGGTCGAGGCCGGACAGGCCTTTTGCTATCCTGTTGCCCATATGAAAAGAGGGGAGAGCGCATGGCACAAGGCGCAGTGAAAGCAACAGGTAAACGTTCGCAGGCAGTGAGTGCGAAGAAAAAAGCGATCTTAAGCGCAGCACTGGATACTTTTTCACAATATGGTTTTCACGGCACCAGACTGGAACAGATTGCCGAGCTGGCGGGAGTGTCGAAAACGAATCTGCTTTATTATTACCCGTCAAAAGAGGCCCTTTATATTGCCGTGTTACGTCAGATCCTTGATATCTGGCTGGCACCGTTAAAGGCGTTTCATGAGGATTTTGCACCGCTGGCAGCGATTAAAGAATACATCCGCCTGAAACTTGAAGTTTCCCGTGATTATCCTCAGGCATCGCGGCTGTTCTGTATGGAAATGCTGGCAGGTGCGCCGTTACTGATGGATGAATTATCGGGTGATCTCAAGGCGTTGATTGACGAGAAATCGGCGTTGATCGCGGGGTGGGTGAATAGCGGCAAACTGGCGCCGATCGATCCGCAACATCTGATCTTTATGATATGGGCATCCACTCAGCATTATGCTGATTTTGCCCCTCAAGTGGAGGCAGTAACAGGTGCAACCCTGCGTGATGAGATATTTTTTAATCAGACTGTTGAGAATGTGCAGCGGATTATTCTTGAAGGCATTCGGCCTCGTTAGGGCTTAATCATAAATTACAGAAAGCAGGCATATGTCTGCTTTTTTTTATATCCTCGAAAAGTTACAAGTTGCAGCCCGGTATATTTTATTTAGTGAAAGAGATGAACTTTTAAAGCGTCGATTATTAAAATTTTAATAATGCCATCATATTAACGCTTAATTTTTAATAATTTTAGATATTGGCGTTTTTTGTATCTGGGTGATAATTTAAATTAAACTGATAATGTGAGTGATTAATTTCATTATTATTGTAATTCAGTCTGATGGTGTTGAAGAAACAAGCGATACTGGCTAATAAACAAACAAATTCATTCGGTGATTAATGCTTTATTTTGATTTATATCAAGATTTACAATTTTCATTGATTAAGATTAAGTGACTAAGCATTGTGTAGTTATCGTTTATAATATGTCACATATGCAAGATATTTTAGTGATATATTCTAATTTGTTTATGTCTGTCAACATAAAAAGCCATACAAAATCAACATAAAAGGAAAATGCTTATGTAATCAATGGCTTCACATTGCAGAAAGTTAAAAATAAAATGTTGGGTCAAAGGATTTATCAGGCTGTCATATTCTCCGTTTGAAGTTACCCGATCACTCTTTGTAGTGAAGAAGCTGTTTATTAAACATTGTAAGTCATATTTTAACCATGACGGGGCTTTTATTGCACGACTGAAGGTTAAAATATCACCACAGCATACTCATGTAACTCAGCGGTAATTTACCAGGAAAGTATTACTCCTTCCTCTCCTGCCAAACATGGATCGTTTAATTCAAATAAATATCTAACGGGACCGGCTCTTAATTGCATAGCCAGAGCCTGACTGTTTGTACCCTATATCTCATTTCGTTAAAAACACGAAAGGCGGTAGCGTGGGCGTTATTCAGGTTAACAATCGTATATGGGAACAATTAATGATGTTTAATGTCACATGGGTTACAATTTAGATCATTGAATAAGAGAATAAACGACTAAATAGTTCGAATTGCAGTCGCAGTACCTGCAACTTGAAGTGTGTGGGATATAAAAATTATCTTCTTAATATAGTTTCCAGCATATCATTTAGAACTCATCATTTATGTATAGTATTTCCGAAAAAGTTAACTCCAGTTTCAAATTCGCAATTACTGTCGCCATTGCTGTTTATATTTTGCTGAGTCTTTTTACTGCCTTTGACTTTCACAAAAAAATTGCAGAAAGTTCTTCAAAGAATCACCAGGAATTATTACGGAACAATTTACGCAATTATTTTTCAAAAGTAGAAAAAGAAGCTGATGCGCTAAAAGATGCACTTTATCTGTTACAGGATGAAGAAGAGATCAAACGTGCATTAATTCATCGTATGGCAAAAATAGAGGGCATAAATCTGGTTGGCCTGATGATGAATAATGGTAAATATTATAGCTTCATTCGCACGCCCGGTGGTGAAATAAAATTACAGGCGAAATTTGTCCCTGGCAGACCACTGACTGGCGCCGATGGTGAAGTAATTGATGAGAACTTTAACCCTCTATCTCGTCCGTGGAATGACATTCCTCCAGGTGCGGTTAGCAAATGGGCATCATGGTACGATTGTTATGGTATGCCCGGTAAAAAATGCTTTACATTCTCTTTGTCTCCTTCAGAAAATGAAAAAAACAATTTTGCAATCAAACTTATTCATTTGGATCTGGATGAGAAATATTTGACGAATTTTTTAAATGCTCAGGGGAAACCAGGCGATATTATCTTTTTAGAAAATAATGGCCGAATTATCGGCGGGAATGAGGAATCAACGCTACATCTTATCGTTAAAGATACTAATGGTGAATACAGAACCAGTAATGATACTGATGAGTATCTTGAGAAAGTCATTATATTACCTAAACTTCCTGATGTTAAATTTCACTATTTCTATGCTCTTAACAGTAAGTTATCCTATCTGAATAAAAGTTTTGTCTTAATGTTTATGAGTGGAATTGTCTGCTTCTTTCTGCTCTGGTACATCATCATTGTAATTACCCGAAAAATTAGTGGTGAGTCAGGTAAACTGGTGCGTAATCTGGAACATTTAGGCAATTCAGTCTACAAGGAAGATAAAGTAGATATTTCAACCGAAGATAGCCGAGAAATTGTTGAACTTAAGAAAATTATCAATACCATTGGTGAGAAATATAAAGAAAGAATTGAACGTATGTTAAATTTGGTTTCCTACGAACAGGGGACCAGTTTTTATATCAATACAGCGGTTATTGAAACCAATAACAAAGATTATGTTGCAGCAGGAATGATTTGTCTTTACGGGCTTGAGTTTGCTGAAGCCATTTATGGTAGCGAGAAATACAATGCTATTATTAGTGAGTTAAAGTCGAAAATCTCTGCAAAATATTCATCTCACTGTGATATTATTAAAATATCAAACGACAGATATTTATTGCTTTGCTATACAGATTGTGAAGAATTTATTTCTAACTTCTCAATTCTTAATCTCCCGGAAAATATATTTTGCCTGCGGAATATTTATGTGCATAAAACAGCACTTTGTGAAACCTTTTCCGGGAAAGATGTGTCTATATATGAAGGTAAATTAAAATTAGCGATGACAGCTATGCGCGAAAATAAACAATCTGAATTTCTGTATTATGATGATATTAAACTTCACGAATTAGATCAAAAGGTATGGGTGGCAAGCAATATAAAACAGGCAATCAGCCGTGGTGAATTTTATCTGGTGTATCAGCCGATCGTTAATATCGACAGCAACGAAGTCGTGGGAGCGGAAGCGCTGTGCCGGTGGAACTCAGCTGAGTATGGTTTTATCTCCCCGGCTGTATTTGTGTCTATCGCTGAAGATATTGGACTGATTAAAGAGCTAGGTGATTATATACTTGAGAATGCTATTCGCGAATTCAGCCAGTTCAGTAATGAGTATGTGATTAGTGATGATTTTTTATTGCATATTAATGTTTCTCCCTGGCAGTTAAATGACTTCGATTTTCATCATCGTGTTTTGCAGTTGATTAAAGATTTCAATATTAATGCCGGACAAATTTGTCTTGAGATCACTGAATCAGCAGTAAAAGAGATTAATGACAGCTTTTATAACAATATTATTGTGTTAAAAGGTAACGGTATCAAAATTGCGCTGGACGATTTTGGTAGTGGGCTTGCTGACTTGAAGAAACTCTACAAAGTTAAACCCGACAGTATCAAAATCGACTCCGAGTTTACTTCCGGGGTATTTGATGAAACCAACCGGATAGTATGGTTTATTTCCAGTTTTGCCCGAGAAGAAAATCTACCCGTTATCGCTGAAGGTGTGGAAACAGAACATCAGGCAAAAGAATTACAAAAATTGGGCTTCTCACAGGTACAAGGATACCTGTATCAAAAGCCGTTACCATTCTCTGAATGGCATATCGATAGCAAACCACAGAAAAGAAGTTAAGACAATGTTTAAGTATAAGAATAAAGCAGCAGGTATTAGTGTGCTATGTTTTGTTTTTATATCAGCGATAACATGTACGCTATATACTGAAAATGTTAAGAGTAAAATAAACGCCGTAAAAACGGCTATTGTGGATAATGGTCTTTCTGTTGCCAATGTGTCAGAATATCGGCGTGCTGTCGCGACTAACTTATTAGATAAAATTAATTCTAACCCAGAAGATTTTTTGAACCACATTCGGCAAAGTTATGCAGAGCAACCTGCTCCTGGCTATTTGTATGATATAGGTCCATTTTTTATTAATAATGATCATTGTATCAATATTACCATGAAAGGTGGTGATTATTGCAAAGAAATAATGACTGCTTTCAAAGTTAATAATCACCACCAGATTGGTATTATTAAATTTTCTGGAAAAGGATATGCCTATTATCAACACCCGGTGGGTTACAGAATGTCATTAATATTCGTTGTTGATCCTGAACGTTATCTTTCGCTGATGAAATTACAGACTGAAAAAAGACAGGATTTATTTATCTCATTATATGATATCAACGATAATGAGAAACGAATAGCGGGAGACGATTTCTTAATTAGCGACTCTATTTTCCCCATGTCTGCCTCTACACGTGCCTTATCGTATGTTCCTGACATGATGTTTATTGTGGCCTACAAAAAAAGTAAATATTTCGCCATCTGTTTTATTTTGATTGCAATCTCAGCCGTGATTACATGGTTGATTTATCATTATCATGTCAAATTGTTAAGCAAAATTCTCTATCGCGGACAACTTGAAAAAGAGGCAATTTTATCAAATCAATTTCATGAGATTAGAGGTGAAAATATATTTTTCTCACCAGGCGAAATTAATATGATCCGCGATATTTATGATTTTGGTGCCTATGACAGCCTCACTCGTGCTTCTGTGCGTCGTATTTTCGATAGTGATATTAACGACTTGAGTGAAAATTTCGGCTTTTTATGTTTGTTTGATGTGGATAAATTTAAAGTCATCAATGATAAATTTGGTCATTTGTTTGGTGATGAAGTGCTGATTAAACTGGTAGGTCTGATTAAAGAACAATTACCATGTGATAAAGGCGATGTTTATCGTTTTGGTGGCGATGAGTTTGCAATTATCTACCGCGATAATGATTTAAACGCCTTGCTACACATGCTTAGTCATATTGTCAGATTCAGGATGGGGGGCTTGAATTGTAGTTGCAGTATTGGCATCGCCAGTACTGAGGAGTGTGGCAACAATATTGAACGACTGAAAGTGATGGCAGATGAACGGTTATACAAAAGTAAGAAGAACGGCAGGGCACAGATTACCTGGCAATAATCTGTAAAAATGATGCCGAAATTGTTTCAAATCTGAAAGGAAGTCATTTAAATCCAGGACTAATTGATGTGAGTATAAAATATAAACCACATTATCATAAATTACTTCTGCTGGTTATTATAACGCTTTGTATAATCTTCATCTCGCTGATTGAGCAACCACTTACTCTTTATCAACAGACGTTTTTATCTACCATTATTTGTTTTGCGGTCCTGCTGATCAATTTTGGCAAAGGAAGATTTATTACGCTTTTCTTGATGGGTATCGGTATTTTGATCTCATCACGTTATATTTTCTGGCGGATTTCAACCACCTTAATATGGGATAAATATCCCGATATTTTCTTCTCGTTAACGCTACTGATTGCCGAGATCTATGCTTGGGCCGTGTTACTGCTGGGTTATTTTCAGGTTTGTTTCCCACTTAACCGCGAGAGCTTGCCATTGCCAGCAGATCCAACACACTGGCCATCGGTGGATATTTTTATTCCAACCTATAATGAGCCGTTGTCAGTGGTGCAAAACACTGTTTATGGTGCATTAGCGATGAACTGGCCAGAAGATAAAATCACCATCTGGTTATTAGATGACGGAGGTAGAGACGCGTTTCACCGTTTTGCCGAGGAAACAGGAATTCGTTATGTAGCCAGAAGCACTCATGAACACGCGAAAGCAGGAAATATTAATCATGCGTTGAAGCTGGCGAAGAGTGAATTTGTCGCTATTTTTGATTGCGACCATATTCCTTCGGTATCTTTTTTGCAGCGAACAATGGGCTGGTTTTTAGCCGATGAAAAACTGGCGATGATGCAAACGCCACACCATTTTTTCTCTCCTGATCCTTTTGAAAGAAATTTAGGGAAATTTAGACAGAAACCTAATGAAGGTCATCTGTTTTATGGCTTGATTCAAAATGGTACTGATACGTGGAATGCCTCGTTCTTCTGTGGCTCTTGCGCGGTTATCCGTCGTAAACCGTTGGATGAAATTGGTGGGATTGCCGTCGAAACGGTGACAGAAGATGCGCATACATCTCTGCGTTTGCATCGTCTTGGCTACAGTTCAGCGTATTTGCGCTATCCATTAGCTGCTGGTCTTGCAACTGAAACATTATCGGCACATATCGGGCAACGCATACGTTGGGCGCGCGGCATGATACAAATTTTACGTATCGACAACCCGTTGTTGGGAAAAGGCCTGCAACTATCTCAGCGTCTGTGTTATCTCAGCAGCATGATGCATTTTTTGTCAGGCGTACCACGACTAATTTTTCTTTGTGCACCACTGTGCCCCATTTTTTTCTCCGTAGGGCTTATCGATGCTACTGTCACCGATATTATGTCCTATGTTTTGCCGTATCTGTTTATTGTGGTATTGATTAATTCACGGATTCAGGGTAAATACCGCCATTCGTTCTGGAATGAAATTTATGAGATGGTGCTGGCATGGTATATTACGCTACCGACACTGGTGGCACTAATTGCCCCGGCGAAAGGGCGTTTTAATGTCACTGCCAAAGGTGGATTGATCGCCAATAAATATGTGGACTGGCAGATCTCATACCCATACGTTATTTTTGCTATTTTGAATCTATGTGGTCTGATAGCAGGCATAATTCAGGTTAGTGAGTTAAATGGTGAAGCGGCACTGTTAAACACAATATGTTTAATGTGGCTGGTATATAACACTATTATTATTGGCGCAACGCTGGCAGTTTCTATTGAGCAAAAGCAAGTGCGTGTTTCGCCTCGTATTGAGGTCGCGTTTAGTGGTCACTTGTTGCTGACGAATGGCACACGACACCCTTGTTCGGTAATCGATTTTTCTGAGGGAGGATTAGGTATCACGCTTCATAGCAGGCTGGGTAATCGGAATATCGAAAAAAATAAACCAATGACCTTATATTTACATACTGGTGATGAGGAGTGCGCGATCCCTGTTGAAATTGTTCACGCGTTTAAAAATAAAATTGGTTTGAAAATATTGCCTATGACGCATAAAGAACATATCGATTATGTACGGGCAACTTTTTCGCGAGATAATCTCTGGAGTGACTGGCATAATAGCCTTCCTCGCGACAAAATTTTAAAAAGCTTTTTGACTATTTGTTGGGTTTCTCTAAAAGGTTATTACCAGTTCTTATTATTTTTAATTTCTCCGATGAAGAAGAAATGACTATTTAATTTCTTCTGTGTTCATAAAGTCTCTTCACTGTTATTAGTTTTTAAGATTTCTGATAATGCTAAGAAAACTTTTTTGCATCTATGCACTGGCAATGGGAATATCGTTACTGCCAGCGGCAGCTGCTACACCGTCAACAACGAGTAGTTCTTCAACTCAGGATGAAATTTCACGCGAGGTAAAACTCTCCTTTGCGCAAATCTCGCCTTTGGGAAAAATGAAGCTCAATGGGGTAAATCCGCATGGCACCATTGAGTTCGGAATGCGTAGTGACGAGGTAGCAACAAAAGCGTTGCTTAACCTTGAATATACGCCATCGCCTTCACTATTGCCTGTTCAGTCGCAACTCAAAATCTATCTCAATGATGAGTTGATGGATGTATTGCCGATTACATCGGAGCAACTGGGGAAAAAATCGCATGCCAGGGTAACGCTTAACCCACTGTATATGAAGAACTTCAACCGTGTGCGAGTGGAGTTCGTTGGCCATTATCGACAAGCTTGTGAGAACCCGACCAACAGTAGCCTGTGGGTGGACGTTTCAGGGAATAGTGGGCTGGAGCTTCGTTGGCAAAAAATTCCCCTACAGAACGACTTAGCTTTTTTCCCGATACCGTTTTTCGATTCCCATGATGAGGGACCCACAATTATACCGATGGTATTTGCCGGATCACCTGCCAGCGAACAGCAGCAGGCTGCCGCTATTGTTGCCTCATGGTTTGGCTCACGCTCCGCCTGGCGTGGGCAACAATTTCCTGTACATTACAATCAGCTGCCATCCAGTAATGCTATCGTTTTTGCCACTAACGATAATCGCCCGGACTTTCTCAACAATTACCCGGCAGTAGATGCACCGGTGATCGGGATGATGACGCATCCTGCTTATCCGCAACATAAATTATTGCTGATCCTGGGGCGTGATGATCAGGATCTACTGATGGCGGCGAAGGGGATTGCTCAGGGCAATATATTATTCCGTGGCGAAAGGGTGGTCGTTAAAGATGTCAAACAGCTGGCAGCACGAAAGCCATACGATGCGCCAAATTGGGTACGTACTGATCGTCCAATTACGTTTGCCGAGCTGAAAACCTGGGAAGGGCAGTTACAGTCCAGTGGCGTGGATTCTGCGGCAATTGATGTGGCACTGAATTTACCGCCAGATCTCTTTTTATTGCGCAACAGTGGTATCGATATGCACCTTAAGTATCGGTACACCGCTCCGCCGGTGGTCGATGGTGCGCAGATGGATATCAGCCTGAACAACCAGTTTCTGCAATCCGTACCCTTGAACGACCATGCGCAACGTCAGGTGTTGCGTTTACCGCTTTTACAAGAATTACTAGATGATCATCCTGAAGTACCCGTATCTGCGCTAAAACCAGGGGAAACTAATCGTCTGCGTTTTAACTTCGAGTTTAAAAATGCGTTGCCAGAACGGGCAGATAAGCGCTGTATGAATTATCGGATGATTGAGAATCATGCGGTAATTGCTGATGACTCGACGATCGATTTCTCTAAGTACCATCACTTTTTGGCAATGCCAGATTTACGGGTGTTTGCACACACGGGGTTTCCGTTCAGCCGGATGGCGGATCTCTCAGAAACGCTCGTTCTGATGCCAAAAGCGCCAGACGAAGCGCCAGTGTCCACGCTGTTAAATACGGTTGCGTTAATCGGAGCACACACCGGGTTTCCTGCTATCAATCTCACGGTAACTGATGATAGTCGTGCTATTGAACGCAGAGATGCGGATATTTTGCTTATTGGCGCACTTCCGGAGAATCTGAAAGACGCTAACAATATTGCACTTAAACAAACTCAGACAACGCTTAGCTCCTCCGCTGCAATGGCAATGGTGACAGGATTTGAGTCCCCGTGGCACGAAAAGCGCAGTGTAGTGGCGTTACTGGCAGAGAATGCTCAGGATTATCAGTTGCTTAATAATGCTCTGAATGACAGCACAAAACGCGCCGGGATATCTGGTTCGTTGGCGATTATTCGTGATTCAGGCGTTGAAAGTCTGCGGTCGGGCAATATTTACTATGTTGGTCATTTGCCATGGTATGAGCGGCTGCAGTATACCCTGGCGAATCATCCTGTTTTACTGGCGGTGATGGCTGCGAGTAGTGTGATGCTACTGGCATGGGTGTTGTGGCGAATACTGCGCATTATCAGCCGCCGCCGTTTGAATCCGGGTCAGGAGTAATAAAAGAGTTACCCACCATGCGGTGGGTAACCTGAATTCATTTTTGAATTAAATAGCGAATGGTCGGGCCATCTTGTTGGATGTCGAGCACGGTATAGCCGTGATTGCGGGCATCCAGTGGGATGTTATTGATCGACTGTGGACAGTCGCTCACCACTTCAAGAATTTCGCCTTTTTTTAACTGCGGCATGGCTTCAAGGGTAGCGACCGCCGGATATGGGCAAGGTTCGCCAACCATATCAAGACGATAATCAGGAACGATGTTTCTCATGTAATCTCCTTAACGCTTTGCACGCCAGCACGACGGAAGAAGCGTTTTTCCCAACCGATAATCAGCAGCAGCGCTGCAAACAGTAACAAATAAGTCACCAACAGGCCGCCCATCGGGCCAAAAGTTTTCAGCAGGTTGATTTTGTCCCAGTCGGTTGCTAGTGCCGGAGCAAAATCATCCCAGTAGTAAGCCAGAATCGTAGAGCCGATGACGTTGCCAAGACCGACCCACCAGTAATGCACCTGACCTTCCACGGCGCGGTACATCCAGCCCGTTTCGCAGCCACCCGCCAGCACAATACCAAACCCAAACAGTAAACCACCGATCACTGCGTTAGGACCTGCCCACATGATTTTCGGTTCTACACCCAACTGCACATAACTAAAAATACCAATCGCACTCACCGCCATACCGATAATGATCGCTTTTGCCATATGTGTGCGACCGGTGATCCACATATCGCGGAAGGCGGAAGTAAAGCAGATTTGCGCACGTTCAATCAGCAAACCAAAACCGACGCCAAACAGCATCGCCAGCCCCAGTTTTGGTTGATTCATCGCCGTTAATAGCGCCCAGCCAAGCATACCGATAAAGACCAACATCCCAAGGCGGAAGCGACGTCGCGCCTGATCAGGTTTTTGGGTTAATGGCGATGCGGCAGAGACTTTCTGCATTTTTACCGGAATACGGAAAATGGGTAACAGGGTAAAGCGCGCCCCGAACCATGAGCCGATAGCGGTGGCAATGGCAAAGAACCACGCATGTAGTGAGAACTGTGGAATGCCGGTAAAGAACGCGGCGAGGTTACAGCCCATCGCCAAACGTGCGCCAAACCCGGCAATTATGCCACCGACAATGGCTTGCATAATGCGAATACGGCTACGTGGCATACGTAATTTAACGTTGTTAGCCCAGAGAGCTGCGGTAAAACAACCGCCAAACATACCGAGGATCATCATCCCGTCGATCCGGGTTAATGGCGAGCCTTCGAGATGGATAATTTTAAAGTATCCCCACTCTTCGGCATGTACGCCAAACAGTTGCAGGATCTGACCGCCCCAACGGGTAAATTCGCCAGTGACTGCCCAGAAGGTGCCAGTGATGCCAAAATAATAAGTGGAGAGAATACCGGCCGCGATGACCGCAGGGATAGGCGCCCAGAATTTAATCAACCAGGCTTGTTTGAATTGTTGCCATGACATGTATGTAGCCTCTGAACTCAGAAGGTTTGAAACAAGAGCCGCGAATAATACACCAGACAAATTTATTTGCGGGGTAATAATTGATAAAAATAATGGTTAGATCAAATTTCTGGTGGAACCTGGAAAGGCTGGCAGCATCAGGGCTTTAATGCCACAATCCTCTTTTCTTCTCATGCAGGACTAATGATGAAAAAACTCGCAATTGCAGGCGCACTTATGCTGTTGGCTGGCTGTGCCGAAGTCGAAAATTATAACAATGTCGTGAAAACTCCCGCGCCCGACTGGCTGGCAGGATACTGGCAAACCAAAGGGCCACAACGCAGCCTGGTTAGCCCGGAAGCGATAGGGAGTCTGATTGTCACCAAAGCGGGCGATACGCTGGATTGTCGTCAGTGGCAGCGGGTGATTGCTTTACCTGGTAAGCTGACGCTGATGTCTGATGATCTCACCAATGTCACCGTGAAACGTGAACTGTATGAGATTGAGCGAGATGGCAACACGATTGAATATGACGGTATGACGATGGAACGCGTGGATCGTCCAACCGCAGAGTGTGCAGCGGCCCTGGCAAAAGCGCCGTTGCCGACGCCGCTGCCGTAACCTCATACCCCGGCGTGCTGCCGGGGATATTTTTAAATCACCTCTTCAATAACCCACACACTGACGCTACCGCCATTGCAAAAAAACGTTGCTTCGCCGTTTTCATCGGTCACCACACTCTCTTGTCGATTACCGAGGAAATCTCGCCAGTTTTTATTGCCATAATTTTCACCAAGAGTAATGGTTTTTTCGCCATCGTCGCCGTTGGACATTATCACCACACATCCCGGAGCTTCGTCAGTCCCGCTACGGCTAAAGGCGATACAGTTCGGATGGTCAAAATAGAGTGTCTGTACGCCATGAGCGAACCGCTGGCGGGCGAGAATTAACTCATCCAGTTGCTCAATAACCGGCATATCAATCGGGTACGTTTGCCCATCACCGCCGACATCTTCGTAATGAGCACCGTAAAGATCAGGGTAGAACACCGAAGGTACACCGTTTTCTCGCAGCAATATCAGGGCATAGGCCAGCGGCTTAAACCACGGTTCTACGGGGGCTTCCAGTGCCTGTAATGGCTGAGTATCGTGGTTTGCCACCAGGGTAACGGCATGGAAAGGATCTGCTTCCACCAGCGTACCCGTGAAAATCTGTGTCATATCGTAGTCACGCCCCATGCGAGATGCTTCGTGAAATTTCATTTGCAGCGGCGCATCAAACAGCATGGTTTTACCTTCCACTTGATCAATATACGTTTGCAGTTTATCGACCTCGTGCGACCAGTATTCCGCCACAATAAACAGCGGTTTTGGCGCGACTTCCTGCACGTGCTCAATCCACTCTTTATAAAACCAGGCGGGAATATGTTTTACCGCGTCGAGACGAAAACCATCACATTGCGTTTGTTCCATGACCCAACGCGCCCAGTATTTGATCTCTTCCGTGACCGCATGATTGCGAAAATCGATATTCTCGCCCATCAGGTAATCGAAATTACCCAATTCATCATCAACCTGATCGTTCCAGCCCTCTCCGGTGTAGTCATTAACGATTTTAAAAATGCCATCTTCATTGGGGTTTTCGATATGGTCAAGGCCGCTAAAGCATTTGAAATCCCAGATGAATTGCGAATATTTTCCCGCACGGGCAGGGAAGGTATAACGCGTCCAGCCTTCGCATTCGATAATTTCATCGTCAATTTGCGTGCGATCATCTTCGTTGACTCGCTGAACACGAATCGCTTCTTTTTCGTCCGCGCCCATCTTGTGATTCACTACCACATCCAGCAAGACGGCAATATCGTTACGTTTCAGGGCATCGATCGCACCAAGCAGCTGCGCTTTATCACCATATTTGGTAGGAATGGTGCCTTTTTGGTCAAACTCACCTAAATCAAACAGATCATAAGAGTCGTAGCCAACGGAATATCCCCCCGAAGCGCCTTTATACGCCGGGGGAAGCCAGACCATATTGATACCAATATCATTTAAACCGTCGGCGCGTTCTGCCAGTTCGGGCCAGAGTTGACCGCCTTCCGGGTAATACCAGTGGAAGCATTGCAAAAGTGTGGGGTTTTTCATCTTCCGTGCTCCAGAAGTCATTAGCGACTTCTGGAGTATGGAAGATTTTAAGACGAAGCGAGAGATTATTGTTGGACGAAGGGCGCTTTCGGCACCAACAACATTCCCGACAGATGGCCATAGGCATGGTTGATGGATTTTTGGCGTGTCGATTGGCCTATCAGGCCACTAAGTTCGTCCAGGCGCAGTTGCAGCAGCCCTTTAAGCTTTTGCTCATTATTGAGTGCCTGGCTGATATAGCCGGTGATCATCTCCTGGACACCCGGTGCCATTTTAGGTGGAGTTTGTGATTGCATGACTGCTTCAATCCCTTGTAGATAGGAAACTTCCTGATCCAGAAGCAGGTTCCATTCACCACGTTCAGCAAGCTCCAGCAACGACTGGCTTAGCAGCGCTACTCGCTGCCAACGGCTAATAAACTCCACAGGTGAGGTCATTCACGTAACTCCTGGGAAACGCCTTTTGGCGAAATCTGTTTCCAGGCATCGGCAATATTGCCCAATAACCCTTCAACTTCCTCAATGGCCTGGACGTCATTACGCACATTGGCCTGTAGCAGGCGGCGAACCATATAGTCATAGAGACTGGAAAGATTACGCGCGAGTTCACCCCCTTTCTCTTCGTCCAGACCCGCTTTTAATCCGTTATCAATAATATTGATGGCCTTACTGAGGGCTTCACCTTTCGCCACGATTTCGCCTTGCTGCATAAACAGGCGAGCGCGCACCAGGGCGCTGTGGGCACCATCAAATAACATCTCGATCAACTGATGTGGACTGGCGCTCATCACGCCACTTTCCACACCGACTTGCGCATACGCTTGGATACCGCTCGCGGTAGACATAGTTACCTCATGTTTTGATTAGCTGCTCATAGCTTCAAATTGTTGGGTTAAGTAAGTGCTGGTGTTATTCAGTTTGCTCATCATGGTATCGAGCTGGGTAAACTGCGCCTGATAGCGGGCGATAGTGTCATCGATGCTGGCACTGACAGAAAGATACTGTTTGGTTAATTTTTTCAGTGTGCTGTTAATACTGTCCTGCGCGCTGTCGATAATACCGTCATCAGCCAGATAGCCTTTTACCAGCCCGGCAATTTTGGTGGTAATACCGGTTTCTTTACCATCACCAACTAATAATTGCTGCACATCAACCGAATGTTCGCTAAGCGCTTTTTTCAGTTTATCGTCATCAATTTTTAATTTGCCGGTGGTCCCGTCCTGGGTAATGCCGATTTGCGATAATGTTTGAAAATTACCGCTGTTGGCACTGGCAGAAAATTGCCCACGAATACCGGTTTGGATTGTGCGCACGGTGCTGTCACCCAACAATGCGCCATTACTGGTATCTTGTTTTTCAGCGCCAGGATCAACTGCCGTATATTTAGTCAGTGAACCGATGGTATCGACCAGAGAGTTATATGCCTCAACCCATGCTTTAATTGCGCTGGTAGATTTTTCATCACTTTTATTGACGGTGATCGTGACGTCATCGACGACTTTTGTCAGGTTTAGCGTAATTCCTTGTGGCGCATCGGTAATGGTATTGCTGCTGCGCTCGATATTAATCCCGTTTACGCTAAGTTTGGCGTCCTGCGCTTCGACAATTTGTTCGACATTATTTCCGGTGACATCCGGGTTATTAAAGCTAATAAACTGGTTTAATTTGTCATCACCTTGTACTGAAACACTCATCTGATTTTCCAGACCTGTTTCTGATGAGGTTAATACCAGTTGATAGTCATTATCTTTCACTTTCACAATGCTGGCAGAAACCCCACCATCGGCATTGTTAATGGCATCACGCAGCCCCTCCAGAGAGGTTTGTTCACTGGTGAGCTTAATTTCCAGCGGCTTGTCTTTGCCATCCTGCTTGATAACCAGCGTACGTTCGCTGTTGCTATTACCCTGAATGGCTTTGCTGTCGGTGACAGGTGTCGTAGTGCGAATAGACTGCGCCTGCGCCAGTTGGCTGACGCTGATTTTATAAATCCCGGCAGCGGCACCGGCAGTGGTGCTGACGGTTAAATCCGTCGAGGAGCTGACCGCTGTGGTGCTTTTAAAAAGGGCGGCATCGTTTAAAGCAGTATTCGCTGTCTGGAATTTCTCCAGCGAGCTTTTTAAGGTGCCAAATGCCGTCAACCGGGCGGTATTGCTGCTCTGCTGTTGGGAAATGGGCGTTAAGCGTTTTTTCTCTGCGGTAGTCAGGTTCGTCAGTAATGTATCCAGCGGTAAATTAGAGCCAACACCCAACGAAGTAAACGAAGCCATGCCTTATTCCTTTTGATTGCAAACAG
Source organism: Escherichia sp. GZ89 (assembly GCF_019366485.1). Taxonomy (NCBI): domain Bacteria; kingdom Pseudomonadati; phylum Pseudomonadota; class Gammaproteobacteria; order Enterobacterales; family Enterobacteriaceae; genus Escherichia; species Escherichia sp. GZ89. The sequence continues at coordinate 192,847 of NZ_JAEOHX010000001.1, forward strand.
AAGATAAGTGCGTTATCGGCAATCTTTCGCCAAAGTTTAAGGAAAAAGGGGCGTTGATAATGCGCGGAATAGTGAGACATAAAGCAGGTAATTCGGCGAGTAAAAATTTTCTAAAGTTCGAAATTCAGGTGCCGATACAAGGGGTACGGTGAGAAACCGTGGGCAACAGCCCAATAACATCAAGTGGTATTTGATAAGGAAAAAATCATGGCACAAGTCATTAATACAAACAGCCTGTCGCTGTTGACCCAGAATAACCTGAATAAATCTCAGTCTTCTCTGAGCTCCGCCATTGAACGTCTCTCTTCTGGCCTGCGTATTAACAGTGCTAAAGATGACGCAGCAGGTCAGGCGATTGCTAACCGTTTTACGGCAAATATTAAAGGTCTGACTCAGGCTTCCCGTAACGCGAATGATGGTATTTCTATCGCGCAGACTACTGAAGGTGCGTTAAACGAAATCACCAATAACCTGCAGCGTGTACGTGAACTTTCTGTTCAGGCAGCTAATGGAACTAACTCTGACTCTGACCTGAAATCCATCCAGGATGAAATTGATCAACGTTTAACAGAAATTAACCGTGTTGCGGAGCAAACGGATTTTAACGGAACGAAAGTGTTAAGCAAAGATGGTAAATTAACTATCCAGGTTGGCGCGAATGACAATGAAACAATTTCAATTGATCTGAAGAAAATCGATTCATCAACACTTGGTCTCGATAAACTAGATGTAACTAAAATGGGGAACACTGTTTCAGGTGGTACTTCATTGAATGTTAGTGTCGCCTTCAAAGAGGCAATGCTGACTGATCTCAGCGGCGCAGCCACTACTGGTGGTAAATTGCAAACGGATGATACAGGAAAATCATTTGTGACTATTGGCGGTAAAAGTTATGAAGCAAAAGTGGATAATACGAATGGTACTGTAACATTCGATTCAAAGGGAGCGGCATATACCGCTTCTGGTACAGCAAAAGATGTTACCACTATAGGTAAAACTGTTAAATTTGATAATAAAGGCCTTGGTATTAATGATGATTTAGTTAAATATAAAGATGACAAGGGTAATGATACTTATGCGATCCGCAATACAGATGCTGTGACTGGACGCTCAACGTATAAAAAAGTAGTATTTGCCGACGATGGTACAGTGACTGCTGGTACTGCAGTCACGCCTGATATTACAGTAAATCCATTAGAGAAAATTGATGCAGCCCTGTCTGATGTTGACAAATTCCGTAGCCAATTAGGTGCAGTACAAAACCGTTTCGACTCTGCCATCACCAACCTTGGCAACACTGTAAACAACCTGTCTTCTGCCCGTAGCCGTATCGAAGATGCTGACTACGCGACCGAAGTGTCTAACATGTCTCGTGCGCAGATCCTGCAACAAGCAGGTACTTCTGTTCTGGCACAGGCTAACCAGACCACGCAGAACGTACTGTCTCTGCTGCGTTAATCGCCGCTATATTCTGCCAAACCCCGCTCCGGCGGGGTTTTTTCTAGCAGGCAAATAGCCGTAACCTGCAAATAACCCCCCATTTCACCCACTATTCATCCGATTAAATCCTCTACAGAAACGGATAATCATGCCGATAACACATCTAACGCAGGGCTGTTTATCGTGAATTCACTGTATACCGCTGAAGGCGTAATGGATAAACACTCGCTGTGGCAACGCTATGTGCCGCTGGTGCGACACGAAGCACTGCGCCTACAGGTGCGGCTGCCCGCGAGCGTAGAACTGGACGACCTGCTACAGGCAGGCGGCATCGGGTTATTGAACGCAGTAGACCGCTATGACGCTCTGCAAGGAACGGCATTTACAACTTACGCAGTGCAGCGTATCCGAGGGGCAATGCTGGATGAACTACGCAGCCGTGACTGGGCGCCGCGTAGTGTCCGCCGCAATGCGCGCGAAGTGGCGCAGGCAATAGGGCAACTGGAACAAGAGTTAGGGCGCAACGCCAGCGAAACGGAAGTGGCAAAACGACTGGGGATCTCGACAGAAGAGTATCGCCAGATGTTGCTCGATACCAATAACAGTCAGTTGTTTTCCTATGACGAATGGCGGGAAGAGCATGGTGACAGTGCTGAACTGATCACCGAAGAGCATCAGCAGGCTAATCCGCTGCACCAGTTGCTGGAGAGTGATCTGCGCCAGCAAGTAATGGATGCCATCGAACGTTTGCCAGAGCGTGAAAAATTGGTGCTTACCCTTTACTATCAGGAAGAGCTGAATCTCAAAGAGATCGGCGCGGTACTGGAAGTGGGGGAGTCGCGCGTCAGTCAGTTGCATAGCCAGGCCATCAAACGATTACGCAGCAAACTGGGTAGGTGAATACGGTAACCACATTGCCGTCAAATGCCGCACAACGAATTGACTACCAGGAGTTATCATGACGGTGCAGCAAAGCAAACGACGGCCTCTGAGCCGCTACCTGAAAGACTTTAAACATAGCCAGACGCATTGTACCCACTGCCGCAAATTGCTCGATCGCATCACTCTTGTGCGCAGCGGGCAAATTGTTAACAAGCTGGAAATTGCTCGCCTTGATACCCCCATGGATGAGCCAGAGTGGCAGGAAGAACAACAACAATGGTCTGCGCTGTGCCGTTTTTGTGGTGATCTGCATTGCAAAGCTCACAATGATTTCTTCGATATTGTGGGTTTTAAACAATTTCTGATAGAACAGGCCGAAATGAGCCATAGCTCCATTCGTGAGTATGTCGTGCGCCTGCGCCGCCTGGGTAATCACCTCCATCAACAACACGTTTCACGTGCGCTACTGGCAGAAGGATATCTGGATGAAATCCTTGCGCCATGGTTACCGCAAACCAGCACCACCAATTACCTTATCGCGCTGCGTAAATATGAGCAGTATCGATCACAAAATCCTTCTTTACAGGTTCAGAGACTTACATCTGATATATATTAAAAATGAATAAGATGTAACGGAGTGTTTTTTGGCGCGAGTCAGAAACGCTCTACACTGATGCCGTTACTGACAACATTTGGGGTAATTATGAAATTAGCACTTCTGGGACGTCGGGCGTTGTTGAGCGTTATGGCGCTGGCACTGGTTGCCGGAATGAGCGCAAAAACCTTTGCAGATGAAGGCCTGTTAAATAAAGTTAAAGAGCGAGGCACGCTGCTGGTGGGCCTCGAAGGTACTTATCCTCCGTTCAGTTTTCAGGGCGATGATGGCAAGTTGACTGGTTTTGAAGTGGAATTTGCCCAGCAACTGGCTAAACATCTCGGTGTTGAAGCGACGCTGAAACCAACCAAATGGGACGGAATGCTGGCATCGCTGGATTCAAAACGTATTGATGTGGTGATTAATCAGGTCACCATCTCTGACGAACGTAAGAAAAAATATGACTTCTCTACCCCCTACACCGTCTCCGGTATTCAGGCGCTGGTGAAAAAAGGTAATGAAGGAACGATTAAAACGGCGAATGATTTAAAAGGTAAAAAAGTGGGTGTCGGATTAGGGACGAACTATGAAGAGTGGTTGCGCCAGAATGTGCAGGGCGTAGACATTCGTACCTATGACGATGATCCAACCAAATATCAGGATCTGCGAGTCGGTCGCATTGATGCCATCCTGGTGGATCGTCTTGCCGCACTGGATTTGGTAAAGAAAACCAAAGACACACTTGCGGTAACAGGTGACGCGTTCTCCCGTCAGGAATCGGGCGTGGCTGTGCGTAAGAACAATGAAGACCTGCTGAAAGCGGTCAATGAAGCGATTGCCGAAATGCAAAAAGATGGCACTTTGCAGGCACTCTCACAAAAATGGTTTGGCGCTGATGTGACGAAATAATCATTGTAAACGACAAAAAAGGCGCTTTAACCGGCGCCTTTTTTATTTAATTCTCAACCGGGTGCATAATAAACAATAACTCACATCAATGTTTACCGGAGGCTCCATGTCACTGCAAAACTTAACGCGTTTCCCGCGTCTGGAATTTATTGGCGCACCAACGCCTCTTGAATATCTGCCGCGTTTTTCTGATTACCTCGGTCGTGAAATATTTATAAAACGCGATGATGTGACGCCGCTGGCAATGGGCGGCAATAAAGTCCGCAAACTGGAATTCCTTGCCGCCGATGCGCTGCGGGAAGGTGCTGATACTCTGGTAACGGCAGGGGCAATTCAGTCAAATCATGTGCGCCAGACAGCCGCTGTGGCGGCAAAACTGGGCTTGCATTGCGTCGCTTTACTGGAAAATCCCATCGGTACGCAGGCGGAAAACTATCTCAGTAATGGCAATCGACTATTGCTGGATTTATTCAACGTTCAGGTGGAGATGTGCGCAGCACTCGATGATCCAGATGCACAATTACAGGAGCTCGCCACGCGCATAGAAGCTCAGGGATTTCGTCCGTATGTTATCCCGGTCGGCGGTTCAAATGTGCTGGGGGCGCTGGGCTATGTCGAAAGCGCGCTGGAGATCGCACAACAGTGCGAAGGTGCGGTTAATCTTTCTTCAGTGGTGGTGGCTTCCGGTAGCGCGGGTACACATGCCGGGCTGGCGGTAGGGCTGGAACATCTGCTGCCAGAAACTGAATTGATCGGGGTTACCGTGTCCCGCTCCGTTGCCGACCAAAAACCGAAAGTGGTTGCTTTGCAACAGGCGGTCGCTCGTGAACTTGAACTGAGTGCAGCGGCAGAAATTACACTCTGGGATGAATACTTTGCACCAGGGTACGGTACGCCGAACGAAGAGGGGATGGAAGCGGTGAAATTGCTGGCGCGGCTGGAAGGCATTTTGCTTGATCCGGTTTATACCGGCAAAGCGATGGCCGGGTTGATTGATGGCATCAGCCAGAAACGCTTTAAAGATCAGGGCCCGATTCTGTTTATTCATACTGGTGGGGCGCCTGCGCTTTTCGCCTATCATCCGCACGTATAACTTTCGGAACTGCTCATGCAAGAAAGTATTGATTTAGTTATTGAATCCTTGCCATATCTACTCAAAGGTGCGGTCTTTACTCTGCAATTAAGTATTGGCGGGATGTTTTTTGGGCTGCTGCTTGGGTTTATTCTTGCGTTAATGCGGCTTTCTCCGGTTGGGCCACTGCGTTGGCTGGCACGGTTTTATATCTCGATTTTTCGTGGCACGCCGCTTATTGCACAGCTATTTATGATCTATTACGGTTTGCCGCAGTTTGGTATTGAACTCGATCCGGTGCCGTCGGCAATGATTGGTTTGTCATTAAACACGGCGGCATATGCTGCCGAGACTTTACGGGCAGCTATTTCTTCTATTGATAAAGGGCAGTGGGAAGCGGCAGCCAGTATTGGTATGACGCCCTGGCAAACGATGCGCCGGGCAATTTTGCCCCAGGCAGCACGTGTGGCATTACCCCCACTGAGCAACAGTTTTATCAGTCTGGTGAAAGACACTTCGCTGGCGGCGACGATTCAGGTGCCAGAGTTGTTCCGTCAGGCACAGTTGATCACCTCGCGTACGCTGGAAGTGTTCACGATGTATCTGGCGGCCTCCCTGATTTACTGGATCATGGCAACAGTGCTTTCTACCCTGCAAAACTATTTCGAAAATCAACTTAACCGCCAGGAGAGAGAGCCGAAATGAGTGCGATAGAAGTTAAAAACCTGGTAAAAAAATTCCATGGTCAAACTGTATTACACGGGATTGATTTGGCGGTGAAAACCGGGGAAGTGGTGGCGATTATTGGCCCCAGCGGTTCCGGGAAAACGACGTTGTTACGTAGTATTAATCTCCTGGAACAACCGGAGTCTGGCACGATTAAAGTGGGAGAGATAACGATCGATGCCGGACGTGCGCTTAGCCAACAAAAAGGGCTAATCCGCCAGCTGCGTCAGCATGTCGGTTTTGTTTTTCAAAACTTTAATCTGTTTCCTCACCGTACAGTGCTGGAAAATATTATTGAAGGACCGGTAATCGTTAAAGGCGAAGCAAAAGAAGAGGCGATAGCACGTGCGCGGGAGTTACTGGCGAAAGTTGACCTTGCCGGTAAAGAAAACAGTTATCCACGTCGCTTGTCAGGAGGGCAACAACAGCGTGTGGCGATCGCTCGTGCACTGGCGATGCGCCCGGAAGTTATTTTATTTGATGAGCCGACGTCGGCATTAGATCCTGAGTTAGTCGGGGAAGTGTTAAATACAATTCGTCAACTGGCCGAAGAAAAGCGAACCATGGTAATAGTAACTCATGAAATGAGTTTTGCCCGTGATGTTGCTGATCGGGCAATATTTATGGACCAGGGTAAAATTGTTGAACAAGGGCCAGCAAAATCACTATTTGCTGATCCAAAACAGCCTCGAACCCGTCTGTTCCTGGAAAAATTTCTTCTGCAATAAAGCGGATAAAGATTCCCCAGGCTGCGTGTTGGTCTGGGGAATATATTCTTTTCGAATTTTTAGATATTGAATTTTTCTAAATGCAATACCCTGAAATTAGTAGGAAAAGTTGCTGAAACTAATTAAACCGTCAACGAAGTGATTATTTTTTTATATAAAATATGTTTATGTGATAGTTTATTTCATCCGTATAAATGAGTTTAGCGCCATGGGATATTGCAATTTGTATGCATGATATTGAATTTTTCACCTGGCGACGGACTATGCTGTCACGCTTTCAGGAAATGGCTTCCGCTGAAGATGTTTTTCAGGAATTACAACTTCAAACACAAAAACTGGAATTTGATTATTATTCTTTGTGTGTCCGTCATCCCGTCCCGTTTACAAGGCCCAAAGTGGCGTATTATTCAACTTATCCTGAAGCCTGGGTGTCTTATTACCAGCAGCACAACTTTTTAGCGATCGATCCCGTCTTAAAGCCAGAAAACTTTAGTCAGGGCCATCTGTTGTGGGATGACGCATTGTTTAGCGAAGCACAACCACTGTGGGATGCGGCGCGGGCGCATGGGTTGCGTAGAGGGGTAACGCAATACTTGATGTTGTCTAATAGAGCGCTTGGTTTTCTTTCGCTTTCCCGCATGAGTGCTCGTGAAGGGCCAATTGCCCATGATGAACTGGAGTTGAAACTGCAACTTCTGGTACGTGAAAGTCTTAATGTTCTGGCACGATTGCAACACGAGATGGTGATGACGCCCGCGATGCGTTTTAGTAAACGGGAAACTGAAATCCTGCGCTGGACAGCAGAAGGGAAGACTTCAGCAGAGATCGCCATGATTTTGTCGATATCAGAAAATACCGTCAATTTTCATCAAAAGAATATGCAGAAAAAATTCAATGCCCCCAATAAAACGCAGGTGGCCTGTTATGCGGCGGCAACGGGGATAATCTGAAGGGAAAACCGTTCTGTGTGAAAAAGGCAAAAACCGGCTGAAAGTCAGGCTGTCAGCCGGTTTTTGTTTACTGGCGGTAAGCCTGTTTAATTTGCTTAACAGTTTTAGAAAATACCGCAGCCTGAGTTTCATCTGCGATCAGCGCCAGCTGTTTTTCCATTTTCAACATTACGCGCCCGGCGTCAGCTTGCCCCATGGCCTGTAACATCAGGGTTAACATGGACTTCAGGCAAGCGATTTCATGAGCCAGATCTTGAGTATTTTCAGCAGTGGAAAAATCAGGCGTACTCATTTATTTTCCTCTAAATGTTGCAATGACAAATGTGAAGGCGGCGGAGTATATCATAAGCCCGGCGAAAAATATCAGTGGTTAATTTATGAGCGTAAATATCATTGCCACCAGACGAATAAACAATTTGCAATCAAGCTTATATTTTATTCATTCATCGTTTATCTCGCGTATATAGTTCGTTAATTGTTGTTACAAAAATGCATGTTAATTTGAATGTGATGGACAGCAAGGTGAATTTTTTGTCACTTTTCTGAAACCTGTCTCGCTTACCGCGCGGCAAGCAGGCTGTAGAGGAAGGCGTTACAGGAAACTGTACGAAATAATTTCCAAAAACGAGAGCAAAATCTAATGACGGACATTTTAACATTTCAAAGTTGGGGTAAAACCCGCTAATATAGGGACGACATAATATCAGTAGCGTTATCCCTATTCTGGAGATATTCCTTTGATCAACGTTCTTCTTGTTGATGACCACGAACTGGTGCGCGCAGGGATACGACGCATTCTGGAAGATATAAAGGGTATAAAAGTTGTCGGTGAGGCATGTTGCGGCGAAGACGCCGTTAAATGGTGCCGTTCTAACACCGTCGATGTGGTGTTGATGGACATGAGTATGCCTGGTATCGGTGGCCTTGAAGCAACGCGCAAAATCGCGCGCTCTTCAGCAGATATCAAAGTGATTATGTTGACCGTTCACACTGAAAACCCGTTGCCTGCAAAAGTTATGCAGGCGGGTGCGGCAGGTTACCTGAGCAAAGGAGCAGCCCCCCAGGAAGTGGTTAGCGCGATTCGTTCTGTTTATTCAGGGCAGCGGTATATTGCGTCGGATATTGCGCAGCAGATGGCGCTCAGCCAGATCGAGCCGGAAAAAACCGAAACGCCTTTTGCCAGTTTGTCCGAACGTGAATTGCAGATTATGCTGATGATCACCAAAGGCCAGAAGGTTAATGAGATCTCAGAACAACTGAATCTCAGCCCGAAAACGGTGAACAGTTATCGCTACCGTATGTTCAGTAAACTAAACATTCACGGTGATGTTGAACTGACCCACCTGGCGATTCGCCATGGCCTGTGTAATGCGGAGACATTATCAAGCCAGTGAGTGATCAGTTTGATGCCAAAGCGTTTTTAAAAACCGTTACCAGTCAGCCTGGCGTCTATCGTATGTATGATGCCGGCGGTACGGTCATTTATGTGGGTAAAGCCAAAGACCTCAAAAAACGCCTTTCCAGTTATTTCCGCAGCAACCTTGCTTCACGTAAAACAGAAGCACTGGTTGCTCAGATCCAGCAAATTGATGTCACGGTGACACACACCGAGACGGAAGCTCTGTTACTGGAACATAACTATATTAAGCTTTATCAACCGCGCTATAACGTACTGTTGCGCGATGATAAATCTTATCCCTTTATATTCCTGAGTGGTGACACGCACCCGCGTCTTGCTATGCATCGCGGTGCAAAGCACGCGAAAGGGGAGTATTTTGGCCCCTTCCCAAATGGTTATGCCGTGCGGGAAACGTTGGCACTACTCCAAAAAATCTTCCCTATCCGCCAGTGTGAAAACAGCGTTTATCGCAACCGCTCTCGTCCTTGTCTGCAATACCAGATTGGCCGCTGCCTGGGGCCGTGTGTAGCTGGTCTGGTCAGCGAAGAAGAGTACGCTCAGCAGGTTGAATACGTACGCCTGTTTTTATCTGGCAAAGATGATCAGGTGCTTACACAACTGATTGCACGTATGGAAAAGGCCAGTCAGAACCTTGAATTTGAAGAGGCAGCACGTATTCGGGATCAAATTCAGGCCGTTCGCCGGGTAACTGAAAAACAATTTGTTTCTAATACCGGTGATGACCTGGATGTTATTGGTGTGGCGTTTGATGCAGGCATGGCATGTGTACATGTGCTATTTATTCGTCAGGGAAAGGTACTAGGCAGTCGCAGTTATTTTCCAAAAGTTCCTGGAGGCACTGAGCTTGGCGAAGTCGTTGAAACCTTTGTCGGGCAGTTTTATCTGCAGGGAAGCCAGATGAGAACGTTGCCTGGCGAAATCCTGCTTGATTTTAATCTCAGTGATAAAACGCTGCTTGCCGATTCACTTACAGAGCTGGCGGGGCGGCGGATCAACGTCCAGACCAAACCACGTGGTGATCGTGCGCGTTACCTTAAACTGGCGCGAACGAATGCTGCGACAGCACTGACCAGCAAGCTTTCGCAACAATCCACCGTTCATCAGCGTCTCTCGGCCCTCGCAACGGTATTGAAACTTCCTGAAGTTAAACGGATGGAGTGTTTCGATATCAGTCATACCATGGGGGAACAGACCGTAGCGTCTTGTGTGGTGTTTGATGCCAATGGTCCGTTGCGGTCGGAATATCGCCGTTACAACATTACGGGTATTACACCCGGCGATGATTATGCGGCAATGAATCAGGTTCTTCGTCGTCGCTATGGCAAAGCAATCGAAGAAAGTAAGATTCCGGACGTTATCCTGATCGACGGTGGTAAAGGGCAACTGGCGCAGGCCAAAGCTGTTTTTGCCGAACTGGATGTTCCCTGGGATAAAAACCGTCCGCTGCTTTTGGGCGTTGCCAAAGGCGCTGACCGTAAAGCCGGGTTGGAAACGTTATTCTTTGAACCAGAAGGGGAAGGGTTTAGTTTGCCGTCAGATTCTCCCGCTCTGCATGTCATCCAGCATATTCGCGATGAATCGCACGATCACGCCATTGGCGGGCATCGTAAAAAACGGGCCAAAGTCAAAAACACCAGTACCCTGGAAACGATCGAAGGTGTCGGTCCTAAGCGCCGTCAAATGCTGTTGAAATATATGGGCGGTTTGCAAGGATTACGTAACGCAAGTGTCGAGGAAATTGCAAAAGTGCCGGGTATTTCGCAAGGTCTGGCAGAAAAGATCTTCTGGTCGTTGAAACATTGAGTCCGCTGTAGCAACATAGGGGTAATTTCTCTGACAACAGATAGTTACCCGTCATTATGCAATTTAATATCCCTACGTTGCTCACGCTGTTTCGCGTCATCCTTATCCCATTCTTTGTATTGGTCTTTTATCTCCCTGTCACCTGGTCGCCATTTGCTGCTGCGCTTATTTTCTGCGTCGCGGCAGTGACCGACTGGTTTGATGGTTTCCTGGCGCGGCGCTGGAATCAAAGCACCCGTTTCGGGGCGTTTCTTGATCCCGTTGCCGACAAAGTCCTGGTGGCAATTGCAATGGTACTGGTTACCGAGCACTACCACAGCTGGTGGGTGACGTTACCGGCAGCAACCATGATTGCGCGTGAAATTATTATTTCTGCACTGCGTGAGTGGATGGCGGAACTGGGCAAACGCAGTAGTGTGGCTGTATCCTGGATTGGTAAAGTGAAAACCACGGCACAAATGGTAGCGCTGGCATGGCTGTTATGGCGTCCGAACATTTGGGTCGAGTATGCGGGGATTGCATTATTCTTCGTTGCTGCTGTGCTGACACTGTGGTCAATGTTCCAGTATTTGAACGCTGCGCGAGCAGATTTGCTTGAACAGTGATCGTTTCGCCGCAATTTTCAGCAAACGATCATCTGCGGCGAAAAATATCGTTGACTCATCGCGTCAGGTAAGTAGAATGCAACGCATCGAACGGCGGCACTGATTGCCAGACGATAATGAAATCAAGTGATTAACAAATTGCTTGGTGAATGCGGGAATAGCTCAGTTGGTAGAGCACGACCTTGCCAAGGTCGGGGTCGCGAGTTCGAGTCTCGTTTCCCGCTCCAGTTTAAAAGGCATCGGCGATAAGCGGGTGTCTGGCTGAAAGGCCTGAAGAATTTGGCGCGTTAACAAAGCGGTTATGTAGCGGATTGCAAATCCGTCTAGTCCGGTTCGACTCCGGAACGCGCCTCCAATTTCTTCCCGAGCCCGGATGGTGGAATCGGTAGACACAAGGGATTTAAAATCCCTCGGCGGCAACGCTGTGCGGGTTCAAGTCCCGCTCCGGGTACCATGGGGAAGATAAGAATAAAATCAAAGCAATAAGCAGTGTCGTGAAACCACCTTCGGGTGGTTTTTTTGTACATGAAATTTCTCTCTTTCTCTGGACACTAAGCCTCGGAATTCCTGAATTACACATAAGAGAGCGAAAACAAGATTTTTATCAGGAATCAAAAAGATGGTGACTCAACATAGTATTGGGCAACGTAAAGCGTTGTGGGATGCTTTCTGTCAGCGACAACAGATCATTGCTAACACCACTCCTCTTTTTGATGTTGATAATGAATCTATGGTTCGTATCAAGCAGGTTGGGAAAAAGGCAACCCGGCGTCTCCTGGTCCGAAGTGAATCTATGGAATCACTGGTTATCTCTCAAACTAATATTCTGCTGGATGACATTGCTCGTGAAAGCAATCAGTTCGATGGTTTGATTTATATGATGTTTATACGCGATCACGAGGATGTTATTCCTCTCTATATCGGTAAAACAGAATCGAAAGGGCGTATTAATGCAATTTCAGCGAATATAAAAGATGTCGAGCGGGTGAAAGATAAATTTGCTCGTTGGGGGGATAACTACCAGTATCATATTGGCGATCTCAGTGCATGTGTCTTACCTGGACATGATACAAAGTACGTCACACAGAAGTATCTACACTGGGCGAAAAACGTGTTTGTGGATTTCCCAACCGAGAAACCGCAACTTAAGCAGGATATCTGGTTCTGGTGTAAGGCCTGGAACAAAAATGATATTGGCGTCTGGCCTGAATTCGGCGCAACAAGATTAAATTTTCTTGAATATCTTTTAATTGGTTTGGCAAGTTCTCTTTTTCCGAATACACTGCTTAATCGTGAGGGGCATAGCCGTAGCTGACTGTCTGCAATATGTAAACTCGGAGGGCATGGTACCCTCCATATTGAGTTACGCTTTAACCTCATTCGTCTTTTTTTCGTCAGTATCGTTATCACCAAACAGTCCATGCCCGGAGTTCAGTAGCATCGATACCAGCATATTATTGTCGATCTCTTCGCCGTTTAAGATACGGGCTAAAATCTCGCTACCAAATAATTGTGGTGACAGGATGATATCAGGTTGTACTTTTTTCACTTTGTTCAGGTTTTTGCTGTCGCTTACTGCCAATACAGTTTTGACATCTTTGCTGAGATCTTTCGCTGAAAGCACCACAAAGGCGTTATCGGCATCATTGTCACTGAGCGCCAGAATCGCCCGGCAGTCGTCAATGCCGGCTTTTTTCAAAATCGCGCTGTCATTACTGTCACCTAAAATCATATCGAAATTGCCACCTAACCGCTGATCCAGCAGATTAGCTTCATCTTCTGGCAGGTTAGTGATCACGGTAACTTTTTGCCCACGCTGGTTGAGTTGCAAGATAGTGTTTACCGCCAGAATAGAGTGACCGCAGACAATAAAGTGATCTTTGCGATTCATAGTATGCTTTTTCCCTTTAACCAGTCTGTTCAGGCCGCCACGGATTAGCGGGCCAAAAATCGATGTAATAGATGTTGCGAAAACCGTAATGCCCGAAATAATTACCGATACAGTGAACAAGCGGGCAGTCTCTGAAACCGGCACAATATCGCCATAACCGACAGTAGTCATGGTTTCTATTGAAAAATAGAATGCAGTCACCAGACTTTCTATTTTGGGATTGAAGCCTTCTCCCAAATATAGCGAACCATAGGTAGAGTAAAACAATAAGGTGGTGAAACTGATAAACGCAAAGATACTGCCCGCAGTGGCGCTGCTGTGGGAAAAATCTTTACTCAGTAACAGCAGCATCACCATCGTAAAGAGGCAAAAACCGATACTGAATTTAAGATAAGGATAGAAATGCAGTGTGTAGATTAGTGTAATCAACAGCAGTATCAGGCTTATGGCCCAGGCAAGTTTGGCGCGAAAAAGCAAACCAATGGAGTTCAAAACCAGAAACACCCCAAGCATGAACAGTGGGGCGTTAGCAAGCAGTGAAAGATCTAATCCTGTGTAGGCGTGGATATGGAAAATATCCAACAGGCTAACAGACATTCCATAAATGGTTTTAAAAATAAGTAAACCGTTAATAAGTACAGCCAGAGCGGTTATGTCATGCCTGCATGCCAGCCATAATTTTATAATTACTCTTTTAAATACAGCCAAGTGACTCACTGAAAACCTCTGCAACTTTTCTCAATTAACTGGTGGTTTTATCCCGCCAGAGCAAGTCGGATTTTCAACCTGTCAGATAATACTAGATGAGATTATCCTCAAGAATCAAAGATTTTCACGGTGTCGCGATAAGTCTTGTTCAAATCCGCTCCATGCGGATTTATCGTTCACTTTTGTATACTTAGCGTAATAATAAAAATCCTAAGAATATGTCCGCAAAGTGAAATAATAAATTTAGTTCTTTAATTACCACAATCGGCTTATCTATATACACATAGGATGTAGTGGTATAGCAAGCGAACTACTATTAGCAGGTTATTTCCCTCTAATCGCCTACAGGAGTTCGCATGTGGGATGTTATTGACCTCTCGCGCTGGCAGTTTGCACTGACCGCGCTCTATCACTTTTTGTTTGTTCCTCTCACTTTGGGGTTGATTTTTTTGCTGGCTGTCATGGAAACCATCTATGTGGTAACCGGCAAAACAATCTACCGTGACATGACCCGTTTCTGGGGTAAGTTATTCGGCATTAACTTTGCTCTTGGTGTGGCGACAGGCCTGACCATGGAGTTTCAGTTTGGCACCAACTGGTCTTTCTATTCCAACTATGTGGGTGATATTTTCGGCGCACCGTTGGCGATGGAAGCGTTAATGGCTTTCTTCCTGGAATCTACCTTTGTCGGTCTGTTTTTCTTTGGCTGGCAGCGTCTCAATAAATACCAGCATCTACTGGTGACCTGGCTGGTAGCCTTCGGTTCCAATATCTCTGCACTATGGATACTTAACGGCAATGGCTGGATGCAATATCCCACCGGGGCGCATTTTAATCTTGAAACCTTGCGTATGGAGATGACCAGCTTTAGTGATCTGGTACTCAATCCGGTAAGTCAGGTGAAATTTGTCCATACCGTTATGTCCGGTTATGTGACAGGTGCGATGTTCATTATGGCGATCAGTGCCTGGTATTTACTGCGTGGGCGTGAACGCGATGTGGCGCTGCGCTCGTTTGCCATTGGTTCGGTATTTGGCACCTTAGCGATTCTGGGAACGCTACAACTTGGCGACAGTTCAGCTTATGAAGTAGCAAAAGTACAACCAGTGAAACTGGCGGCAATGGAAGGGGAGTGGCAAACAGAACCCGCTCCCGCCCCCTTTCATCTGTTAGCCTGGCCTGAGCAAGAGCAGGAAAAAAATGCCTTCGCTATCAAAATTCCGGCGTTGCTGGGGATACTGGCGACCCATTCTTTAGATAAGCCCGTTCCGGGGCTGAAAAATCTGATGGCAGAGACTTTGCCGCGTTTGCAACGAGGGCGTATTGCCTGGTTGTTAATGAATGAAATTTCGCAGGGTGACCGTTCGCCACACATACTACGCGCATTCCGTGCCGTTGAGGATGACCTCGGGTATGGCATGTTGTTGGCGCGTTACGCGCCAGATATGAATAACGTGACGCCAGAGCAATACCAGGCGGCCATGCGCGGCGCAATTCCTCAGGTAGCCCCTGTGTTCTGGAGTTTTCGCATCATGATTGGCTGTGGTTCATTACTGTTATTGGTGATGTTGATTGCTCTGGTACAGACGATTCGCGGGCGCATCGAACAACATCGTTGGGTGCTACGCATGGTGTTCTGGAGCTTACCATTACCCTGGATTGCCATTGAAGCCGGCTGGTTTATGACTGAGTTTGGTCGTCAGCCGTGGGCGATTCAGGATATTCTACCAACCTGGGCGGCTCATTCTGCACTTACCGTCGGCCAACTGGCATTTTCAATGGGATTGATCCTTGGGCTGTACACACTGTTTTTGATCGCAGAAGTCTATCTGATGCAGAAATATGCCCGGCTCGGGCCAGGAGCAATGCACAGTGAACAACCCGTCCAGCAACAGGGGTAAGGAAAAGAGTCATGTTTGATTACGAAACATTACGGTTTATCTGGTGGTTGCTGATCGGTGTCATCCTTGTGGTCTTTATGGTGACCGATGGCTTTGATATGGGGATCGGCTGCCTGCTGCCATTGGTTGCCCGGGATGATGAGGAACGCCGGGTGGTGATTAATAGCGTTGGGGCGCACTGGGAAGGCAACCAGGTATGGTTGATTCTTGCGGGTGGTGCGTTATTCGCTGCCTGGCCACGAGTATATGCTGCTGCTTTTTCTGGATTTTATGTCGCCATGATCCTTGTCCTTTGCGCATTGTTCTTCCGCCCCCTTGCGTTTGATTATCGTGGCAAAATTGCTAACAAACGCTGGCGCACAATGTGGGATGCAGGGTTATTTATCGGTAGCGTTATCCCGCCCGTAGTTTTTGGTGTGGCGTTTGGCAATTTGCTTCTTGGTGTACCTTTTGCTTTTACACCGCAATTAAGGGTGGAATATTTCGGTACCTTCTGGCAGCTATTATCGCCGTTTGCGCTGCTTTGTGGGGCGCTCAGCCTATGCCTGGTCATCATGCAGGGAGGCGTCTGGTTACAATTGAAAACAGAAGGCATCCTCCGTCAGCGGGCGTTATCCGCCACCAAACGCAGTGCACTATTAGTGGTGCTTTGCTTCCTGCTGGCAGGATACTGGTTGTGGGTAGGCATTGACGGTTATTTGCTGCTGGATCAGGATACTAATGGTCCTGCAAATCCATTAATGAAAATTGTCGTGATCGCGCCTGGCGTATGGATGCGCAACTTTTTTAACACCATTTCATTGTTGATTTTCCCGCTGCTTGGCCTGGTAGGGCCAATGCTGGCATTATTTGCATTGAGTCGAAAACGCCCTGGCTGGGGATTTGTCATGGCATCGCTGACACAGTTTGGCGTGATATTTACCGCTGGTGTGGCACTCTTCCCCTTTGTTATGCCATCCAGTGTGAGTCCTGTTTCAAGTCTGACGCTCTGGGATTGTACATCAAGTGATAAAACATTAAGTATTATGTTGGTTATCGTATTGGTCTTCCTGCCAATTGTATTGCTGTATACCTTATGGAGTTACTACAAGCTGTGGGGAAGAATTAATACAGACACTGTTCGCCGCCACGATAGTGAACTTTATTGAGGAGCAGTAACAATGTGGTATCAACTCTGGTTTGTTGGCATTTTGCTGATGTGCACCATAACGTCACTGGTTCTGGTATGGCTTGAGCCACGGTTTGAGAGCGCTAAAAAAGACGAGGCGGCTGGTAATCATAAAATTGCTTGATGCGATATGTTTATCAGGCTAAATATGTTGATTTAACATGCTTTTGTAGGCCAATAATTCGGCATAAATAAAGCTCGCTTTGTCAACAATCTGACCCCAGCCATTAATCGCTGGGGTTTCTGTGTATTAGTACCCGCCATTATTTTCCAGCATCTGTTGACCCGGATTAATCAACTTATCGTTATTCTGTTGAATGTTAATAAGTGAGTTATTACGCTGCGTTTCATTATCTAATAAAAAATGATTTTCATAACTTTTGGGTTTAGGCGTTGGTTTAGGTTCTGTTGGTTCTTTGGGCTCCGGTTTTGGTGGTTTTGGTGATGGAGTTGGTGTGGGGTTGGTATCCCAGGGATCATAGTCAGGACGCATTGGGAAGGCTTTTGTTGGCGTAACCGAGGGAGCGGTATTGCTAAAAGTAATGCCATTATTTGCTGGTTTTTCAATGGCTGAGGAGCAAGCAGAAATAAAAAATATGCTTATGACTAACGCTAACAATCGTTTCATCATGTATCTCCTGCATCAGTTATATACTCATCATGTTTCATATAATACGGACCGTGGCTCGAATTATTTAGAGTGTAGTTGCTGCTTAAACGCTCAATAGTCACTAATAGGGGTGAATTATCACGGGTGTAACTTTTGGCTGATCCAGACTTCCAGTGCTGAGATACTTTTCATAATCTCTTTTCGCAGTGCAATAGCCGACAGAGGCTGCTGCTCCAGTTGTGCGCATAGCTGGCTGGCGCTACGCATTCCCAGACTCGAGCAACTGCTTTTTAGCTGATGTGCGGCACGCTTTATTTTCTCGCTTTCCTGACTGGCGCGGGCAATGTCGATGTCATCGAGAAGCGGCAGGGCATGTTGTTTAAATAATGTCAGCCATTCGTGGATCTTCTCCGTCCCCATCAACTGAGCATCTTCATTGAGTTGCGATATATCCAACGGCTGATCGTTACTGGTTTGCAGTTGGAGATAGTGCGCCAGTAACTGACCGAGCACTTCACGCGGCACCGGTTTAGGGATAATCCCGCGAAATAGTGAACTGGTACGCTGGCGCAACGTTTCGTCGATGACATGGGCGCTAAAGCCAATCAAAACCAGCGACGGATATTGCTGTACCAGTTGTCGGGCAAGGGTAATACCGTCGATATCCGGCAGATCAAAATCCACCAGTGCGGCAGCAAACGGTTCGCTATTTTGCAACGTCTCTATCGCGTGCGCGGCATTGCCAACAGCAACGACCTGCGCACCACTGTTGTTCAGCATCTCAACGGTAATTCGCTGGGTTAGCGGGTTATCTTCAATTAACAGCAAACGTAAACCGTCCAGATGCACCGCCTGATTGACTGTTTTTGGCACGGGTGCCGTGGCAATACGTAACGGCAAGCGTAAACAAAAACAGCTTCCAACCTCCGGCGTGCTGGTGGCGCTGAGTTCGCCGCCCATCGCCTGGGCCAGACGGCTACTGATAGTCAGCCCCAGCCCGGTGCCGCCGCGTTTGCCACTCACCTGAACAAATGGCTGGAAGATTTCAGCCAGTTTCGAGGGATCAATACCGCAGCCGCTGTCTTCCACTTCGACCAGCCATTGTTTGCCATCAGTGCGACTACGCAGGATAATTTGCCCTTCGTCAGTGAAACGCAGGGCGTTGCTCAACAGGTTGGTAATGACCTGACGAATTCGTCGCGGATCGCCCATTAACGCGGTCGGAACATCGTCGGCAATTGCCGTTGCCAGGCGAATTGGGCGACCTTTCACCCGTCCGCTCATTAATTGCAGGGTACTTTCCAGCAGCGGGCGCGGTTCAAAGGGCTCATCGCTGACCGAAACATTCTTGCCGCCTGCTTCGATAGCCGAATAATCGAGAATATCGTTGAGGATGGTCAGCAACGATTCACCAGAGTCAGTAATTGCCCGCAAATCATCACGCTGGGCATTAAGTGCGGGGTTATCTGCCAGCAGTTGCGCGGTACCGAGAATACCGTACAGCGGTGTGCGGATCTCATGGCTCATTGCCGCCAGAAACGCCGACTTTGCCTGGCTGGCTTTTTCTGCTTCCGCCCGTGCCTGTCGGTGTTCTATCACCAGTTCCTGCAATTCGGCTGTGCGCGCTTTTACCTGCGCCGCCAGCTGTTCGCGGTGGCGATTAAGCGCATGAACACTGCTGCGAAACGCATCCATCAGCCGCCCGATGGTGTCCAGCTCCCGCACGCCAGCGGTTTCCGGGAAAGGGGAGTTGATATCACCGTCCAGCAGTCGTTGCAGCGCCTGCGTTTGTTCGGCAAGGGGACGCGTGACTGAGCGATAAACCACGCGCCAGAGGATCAGAATCAGTGCGCAAAGAGAAACTATCCCCAGCAATAACAGGCTGTATTGCCCGCGTGCACTGGCTTTTTCCAGATGCGCCAGGCCATGCTGATTACGCAGCTCAATGGTGTCGACCAGTTGACTGACTTCGCTACTAAACTGCGCGAACTGGGCGATGTTATTTTGCGCGAGACTTTGCAGGCGATGACTGATTTCACTGTCCTGCTGATAAAGCGCCAGCAAATCGTTATATTGGCTAACGGTAGTTAACGTTGTCGCGACCTGTGCACGAACACCGGGATCTTCAATGCGTATTTGCCGACGTTGCAGAATTTTAACCGCATTATTGAGTTGCTTTTCCAGCGTTGACGCATTTTTCTGGATCTGTTCCAGCCCCAGATTCATCACCATTTGCTGCACGCGCAGGGCGCTAAGGCGCAGTTCATTCATCTGGTTAACGTACTCAAGATCGATATCAATCAGCCGATCAAGTGCGTTTTCTGCGTCCTGACGCTGATGTTGTTCGATCAAATCGTAAATCCCGGCCTGGGTCGCTCCGGCAGAGGTCGCCGCATTATTCGCCTGACCTTGCGCCAGGCGTGCGATCTCATCGGCAGCAGCGACTATCTGCTGGCTGAGTTGCTGTTGTTGCTGGCGCAGTTGCAAACGCTGCCCCACCAGTTCCCCTTGTTGACGTAACGAACGGGAGATCTCCTGCTCCTGTTGTTCAATAGCGGTGGTATCAAAACCTTGTTCCCGTAACGCTTGCAGCAACGCGTTAATCTTCAGGCTTTGTGCGGTGAGCATTCGCCCCTGCGCCTGCCACATCTTTTCGTTATCGGCACTGGTCAGGTTCTGCGCGGCGAAAAGTTCCCAGGCGCTGGCTTCGCTCAACTGGCGAGCCATATTCATGGTAGGAATCAATGCCTGAGTGTTGTCTTTTTCCACCTGGCTGATAAAGCGCAGGTTGTACCATCCCACCAGGGTACTGGTCAGGGTTAACAGCGCCATCAGGGCAAAGCCCATCCAGAGTCTTCGGGTCAGGGTTAAATTCACGGTCAGTGTACTTAAGGTGAAAAAGGTTGAGTCGCAAAGCGGAATGCATCTAGCATAAAGCCTTATTATTGATGAGGCTATCATGCGTGTACTGCTATTGTTACTTCTTTCCCTTTTCATGTTGCCTGGTTTTTCGGCTGATAACTTGTTGCGCTGGCATGATGCGCAGCATTTCTCGGTACAACCCTCTACGCCGCTTAAAGCCAAACGTTCATGGAAACTGTGCGCGCTTTATCCCAGCCTGAAAGATTCATACTGGTTATCGTTGAACTATGGTATGCAGGAGGCTGCTCGCCGCTACGGTGTGGATTTAAAAGTGCTGGAGGCAGGCGGCTACAGCCAGTTGGCTACCCAGCAAGCACAAATCGACCAGTGCAAACAGTGGGGTGCAGAGGCCATTTTGCTCGGTAGTAGCACGACGTCATTTCCCGACCTGCAAAAGCAGGTAGCAAGTCTGCCGGTGATCGAACTGGTAAATGCTATTGATGCTCCCCAGGTGAAAAGCCGCGTTGGTGTGCCGTGGTTTCAGATGGGCTATCAACCAGGGCGATATCTGGTGCAATGGAGTCACGGAAAACCACTGAACGTGCTGTTGATGCCCGGCCCCGATAACGCCGGGGGCAGTAAGGAGATGGTAGAGGGTTTCCGCGCCGCCATTGCCGGAAGCCCGGTGCGTATTGTCGATATTGCGCTCGGCGACAACGATATTGAAATCCAGCGTAACCTGTTGCAGGAGATGTTGGAGCGCCATCCAGAAATCGACGTTGTGGCCGGAACGGCGATTGCGGCAGAGGCGGCAATGGGTGAAGGGCGTAACCTGAAAACACCGCTTACCGTGGTGTCGTTTTATCTTTCACATCAGGTGTATCGCGGGTTGAAGCGGGGAAGAGTGATTATGGCTGCCAGCGATCAAATGGTCTGGCAGGGGGAACTGGCGGTTGAGCAAGCGATCAGGCAATTACAGGGACTATCGGTGTCTGATAATGTCAGCCCACCGATTTTAGTCCTGACGCCGAAAAATGCCGACCGCGAACATATCCGCCGCTCGCTGTCACCAGGGGGATTTCGTCCGGTCTATTTTTATCAGCACACATCAGCGGCTAAGAAATAACCTTCGCCATGTTGTGTCACCAGTAAATCCGCGCTGAGTTTATGACGTAAACGACGAATTAACACATCGACGGTGCGCAGGTCGGGGTTTTCCACCCGGCGCGCAGAAAGCATACGCAGCAGACGTTCACGGCTGAGAATTTCGCCCGGATTGGTCACAAATGCCACCAACATTTCATACTCTGCGCGGGTTAGTTTAATCGGTTCGCCATCAAGCTCCAGCGTATGGCGCGACACATTCAGGCAATAACCGGCAAAGCGATAGCAGTTGTCTTGAGTGAGCGGTTGAGCCTGTCGCGCGAGGTCGATTCGCCAGAGCAGATTTTTCACCCGTACCACCAGTTCGCGCAGTTCCAGCGGTTTGGTGACGTAATCGTCTGCGCCCATTTCCAGCCCAACAATACGGTCAATCCGATCGCTGCGTCCGGTAACCAGAATAATACCCACCGTCGAACGTTCCCGCAGGGCGCGGGTTAACATCAGGCCATTTTCATCGGGCAAATTGATATCCAGCAGAATTAAATCCACTGGCTGGTTTTGCATAATTTCACGCAGCCCGGCACCGCTCGCCGTAACGGAAACCGTATACCCCTCCTGAGTGAAGTAGGTTTGTAATCGCGCCTGGGTAACCGGCTCATCTTCAACAATAACAATGTGATGTGGCATCAGAGAGTTTTACTCATTCTGTTCATATCTGTTCATATTCTGCCGTAAGCCGTTCATCCTGACCAGTGCCGCTGTTCATATTTGCTCATTAAGATCGCTTAACTAAACCATAATTTTACAGGGGCTATTATGCGGAAACTCTGGAACGCGTTACGCCGACCCAGTGCTCGTTGGTCGGTACTGGCGCTGGTCGCTATTGGGATTGTGATTGGCATTGCGCTGATTGTGTTACCTCACGTGGGGATCAAAGTCACCAGCACAACCGAATTTTGTGTCAGTTGCCACAGTATGCAACCGGTGTATGAAGAATATAAACAGTCGGTGCATTTCCAGAACGCCTCAGGCGTGCGAGCTGAATGCCATGACTGCCATATCCCGCCGGATATTCCAGGCATGGTGAAGCGTAAACTGGAAGCGAGCAACGACATCTACCAGACCTTTATTGCCCACTCCATTGATACACCTGAAAAATTCGAAGCCAAACGCGCGGAACTTGCCGAGCGTGAATGGGCGCGAATGAAAGAAAACAACTCGGCAACCTGCCGCTCCTGCCATAACTACGACGCGATGGATCATGCGAAGCAACATCCTGAAGCGGCACGTCAGATGAAGGTGGCAGCGAAAGATAATCAATCCTGCATCGACTGTCATAAAGGTATTGCCCACCAGTTGCCGGATATGAGTAGCGGCTTCCGTAAGCAATTCGATGAGCTGCGCGCCAGTGCAAATGATAGTGGTAATACGCTGTACTCCATTGATATTAAGCCAATTTATGCGGCGAAAGGCGATAAAGAAGCGTCTGGTTCTCTGCTGCCTGCTTCGGAAGTGAAAGTCCTTAAACGTGACGGCGACTGGCTGCAAATTGAAATCACTGGCTGGACGGAAAGCGCAGGACGTCAGCGTGTACTCACCCAGTTCCCTGGCAAACGCATCTTTGTTGCTTCGATTCGTGGCGATGTTCAGCAGCAGGTGAAAACGCTGGAGAAAACCACCGTAGCCGACACCAATACCGAGTGGAGCAAATTGCAGGCCACCGCGTGGATGAAGAAAGGCGACATGGTGAACGATATCAAACCGATCTGGGCTTACGCGGATTCGCTGTACAACGGCACCTGTAATCAATGCCACGGCGCACCGGAAATCGCCCACTTTGACGCTAATGGTTGGATTGGCACGCTCAACGGCATGATTGGCTTTACCAGCCTCGATAAACGTGAAGAACGCACCTTGCTGAAATATCTGCAAATGAATGCGTCTGATACCGCAGGTAAGGCTCACGGCGATAAGAAGGATGAAAAATAATGAACAATAACGATCTCTTTCAGGCATCACGTCGACGTTTTCTGGCACAACTCGGCGGCTTAACTGTCGCCGGGATGCTGGGGCCGTCACTGTTAACGCCGCGCCGTGCGACTGCGGCGCAAGCGGCGACTGAAGCTGTCACCTCGAAAGAGGGCATTATTACCGGGTCGCACTGGGGGGCTATCCGCGCGACGGTGAAGGATGGTCGCTTTGTGGCGGCAAAACCGTTCGAACTGGATAAATATCCGTCGAAAATGATCGCCGGATTGCCGGATCACGTACACAACGCGGCGCGTATTCGTTATCCGATGGTACGCGTGGACTGGCTACGTAAGCGCCATCTGAGCGACACTTCCCAGCGCGGTGATAACCGATTTGTGCGCGTGAGCTGGGATGAAGCCCTCGACATGTTCTATGAAGAGCTGGAACGTGTGCAGAAAACGCACGGGCCGAGTGCCTTGTTGACCGCCAGTGGTTGGCAATCGACGGGGATGTTCCATAACGCGTCGGGGATGCTGGCGAAAGCTATTGCCTTACATGGTAATAGCGTGGGTACGGGTGGGGATTACTCCACCGGTGCTGCGCAGGTGATCCTGCCGCGTGTAGTTGGCTCAATGGAAGTGTATGAACAGCAAACCTCCTGGCCGCTGGTATTGCAGAACAGCAAAACCATTGTGCTGTGGGGCTCCGATTTGCTGAAAAACCAGCAAGCGAACTGGTGGTGCCCGGATCACGATGTTTATGAATATTACGCGCAGTTGAAAGCGAAAGTCGCCGCCGGTGAAATTCAGGTCATCAGCATCGATCCGGTTGTTACATCCACTCATGAGTATCTGGGACGCGAGCATGTGAAGCACATTGCGGTTAACCCGCAAACTGACGTGCCGCTGCAACTGGCGCTGGCGCATACGTTGTACAGCGAAAACCTGTACGACAAAAACTTCCTCGCTAACTACTGTGTGGGTTTTGAGCAGTTCCTGCCCTATCTGCTGGGCGAGAAAGACGGTCAGCCGAAAGATGCCGCATGGGCTGAAAAACTGACTGGCATTGATGCCGAAACCATTCGTGGACTGGCGCGGCAGATGGCGGCGAACAGAACGCAGATTATTGCTGGTTGGTGCGTACAGCGTATGCAGCACGGTGAACAGTGGGCGTGGATGATTGTGGTTCTGGCGGCGATGCTGGGGCAAATTGGCCTGCCGGGTGGTGGCTTCGGTTTTGGCTGGCACTATAACGGCGCAGGCACGCCGGGGCGTAAAGGCGTTATTCTGAGTGGTTTCTCCGGCTCTACGTCGATTCCACCTGTTCACGACAACAGCGACTACCAAGGCTATAGCAGCACTATTCCGATTGCCCGTTTTGTCGATGCGATCCTCGAACCGGGAAAAGTGATCAACTGGAATGGTAAATCGGTAAAACTGCCACCGCTGAAAATGTGTATTTTTGCCGGAACTAACCCGTTACATCGTCATCAGCAGATTAACCGCATTATCGAAGGCTGGCGCAAGCTGGAAACGGTTATCGCTATAGATAATCAGTGGACCTCAACCTGCCGCTTTGCCGATATCGTACTGCCTGCGACCACGCAGTTTGAGCGTAACGATCTCGACCAGTACGGTAACCACTCCAACCGTGGCATTATCGCCATGAAACAGGTCGTGCCGCCGCAGTTTGAGGCACGCAACGACTTTGATATTTTCCGCGAGCTGTGCCGTCGCTTTAATCGTGAAGAAGCCTTTACCGAAGGGCTGGACGAAATGGGCTGGCTGAAACGCATCTGGCAGGAAGGTGTACAACAGGGCAAAGGACGCGGTGTTCATCTGCCAGCGTTTGATGACTTCTGGAATAAGAAAGAGTACGTCGAGTTTGATCATCCGCAGATGTTTGTTCGCCACCAGGCATTCCGGGAAGATCCGGATCTCGAACCGCTGGGCACGCCGAGTGGCCTGATTGAGATCTACTCAAAAACCATCGCCGACATGAACTACGACGATTGTCAGGGGCATCCGATGTGGTTCGAGAAAATCGAACGCTCCCACGGTGGGCCCGGCTCGCAGAAGTATCCGTTGCATCTGCAATCTGTGCATCCGGATTTCCGACTTCACTCGCAGTTATGTGAGTCGGAAACTTTGCGTCAGCAATATACGGTCGCGGGTAAAGAGCCAGTATTTATTAGCCCGCAGGATGCCAGTGCGCGCGGTATTCGTAACGGTGATGTGGTACGCGTCTTTAACGCTCGTGGTCAGGTGTTGGCTGGAGCAGTGGTTTCTGACCGCTATGCACCCGGCGTGGCACGAATTCACGAAGGGGCATGGTACGATCCAGATAAAGGCGGTGAGCCTGGTGCGCTGTGCAAATACGGTAACCCCAACGTGTTGACTATCGACATCGGTACTTCGCAGCTGGCGCAGGCGACCAGTGCGCATACCACGCTGGTGGAAATTGAGAAGTACAACGGAACAGTGGAGCAGGTGACGGCGTTTAATGGCCCCGTTGAGATGGTGGCGCAGTGCGAATATGTTCCCGCGTCGCAGGTGAAATCATGACCACGCTGACAGCACAACAGATTGCCTGTGTCTACGCCTGGCTGGCGCAGTTGTTCTCCCGTGAGCTGGACGATGAACAACTGACGCAGATCGCCAGTGCGCAGATGGCTGAATGGTTTTCGTTGCTAAAAAGCGAACCGCCGCTCACTGCGGCGGTGAACGAGCTGGAAACTAAAATTGCCGCTCTGACAGTGCGTGACGACGCTCGTCTGGAACTGGCCGCTGACTTTTGCGGCCTGTTTCTGATGACCGACAAACAAGCGGCGCTGCCGTATGCATCGGCCTACAAACAGGACGAGCAAGAGATTAAACGCTTGTTAGTTGAGGCAGGGATGGAAACCAGCGGCAATTTCAACGAACCGGCAGATCATCTGGCGATCTATCTCGAGTTGTTGAGTCATCTGCATTTTTCGCTGGGAGAGGGGACCGTTCCTGCGCGAAGAATCGACAGTTTGCGGCAAAAAGTACTGACGGCGCTGCAACAATGGTTACCAGAGTTTGCGGCGCGTTGCCATCAGTATGACAGCTTTGGTTTTTACGCTGCATTAAGCCAGTTATTGCTGGCGTTAGTGGAGTGCGATAAGCAGCACTGATGGCATCCCGGCCGGAGAGATTTATACTCTCCGGCTATTTTTTAAGATGTAAAAGTCGATAAACCCACCTATTTCACCTCTTACTCTTGCCATTGACTACGCGCAGGTCTGGCATCATTGGCATATCTTTATTACCAGGATCTGCCGCGTGTCTGACGAGAGCGACGACAAAACAGAAGCCCCCACACCTCACCGACTGGAAAAAGCCAGGGAAGAAGGGCAAATCCCGCGTTCCCGTGAACTCACGTCGATGCTGATCTTACTGGTCGGTGTTTGTGTCATTTGGTTTGGCGGCGAATCACTGGCACGGCAGCTTGCTGCGATGTTATCGGCAGGTTTGCACTTTGACCATCATCTGATTAACGATCCAAATCTGATCCTTGGGCAAATTATTCTGCTGATTAAACAAGCGATGATGGCGCTATTGCCGCTGATTACTGGCGTCGTGCTGGTGGCATTGATCTCTCCGGTTTTGCTGGGAGGATTAATTTTTAGTGGCAAATCGTTACAACCGAAATTCTCTAAACTGAATCCGTTACCAGGAATTAAACGGATGTTTTCTGCCCAGACCGGAGCAGAGTTATTAAAAGCGATCCTCAAATCAACATTGGTGGGGTGCGTAGCCGGGTTTTACTTATGGCATAAGTGGCCAGAGATGATGCGCCTGATGGCGCAATCGCCAATTACCGCTATGGGTAATGCGTTGGATCTGGTTGGCCTGTGCGCACTGCTGGTGGTGCTGGGTGTCATTCCGATGGTCGGTTTTGACGTTTTTTATCAAATCTTCAGCCATCTTAAGAAACTTCGCATGTCACGCCAGGATATTCGCGATGAGTTTAAACAAAGCGAAGGCGACCCACACGTTAAAGGCCGTATCCGTCAAATGCAGCGGGCCGCTGCCCGACGACGAATGATGAATGATGTGCCCCAGGCTGATGTTATCGTCAATAACCCGACGCACTATTCTGTGGCACTGCAATACGACGAAAATAAAATGAGCGCACCAAAAGTGATTGCCAAAGGGGCAGGGCTGGTGGCGCTGCGTATTCGGGAAATTGCGGCCGAACATCATATTCCAACACTGGAAGCGCCACCTCTGGCGCGTGCGCTATATCGCCATGCCGAAATTGGCCAGCAAATCCCCGGTCAACTGTATGCTGCCGTAGCAGAGGTGCTGGCGTGGGTATGGCAATTAAAGCGTTGGCGTATTGCCGGTGGACAACGCCCGGTAAAACCTGCAAACCTCCCGGTGCCAGAGGCACTGGATTTTATCAACGAGAAAACGACCGATGACTAATCTGGCCTCCGTGCTGCGCTTGCCCGGCAACCTGAAATCAACACAATGGCAGATCCTCGCCGGACCCATCCTCATCTTGCTGATTTTGTCGATGATGGTGCTGCCATTGCCAGCGTTTATCCTCGACTTGTTGTTCACCTTTAATATCGCGCTATCGATAATGGTGCTGCTGGTGGCGATGTTTACCCAGCGCACGCTCGACTTTGCCGCGTTTCCGACAATTCTGTTGTTCACCACATTGCTAAGACTGGCACTTAACGTCGCTTCAACACGTATCATTTTAATGGAAGGGCATACAGGCGCAGCTGCGGCAGGGAAAGTGGTGGAAGCGTTCGGTCACTTTCTGGTTGGTGGCAATTTCGCCATTGGTATCGTGGTGTTTATCATTCTGGTCATCATCAACTTTATGGTTATCACCAAAGGGGCGGGGCGTATTGCCGAAGTAGGTGCGCGTT
This sequence comes from Escherichia sp. GZ89, assembly GCF_019366485.1. Taxonomy (NCBI): domain Bacteria; kingdom Pseudomonadati; phylum Pseudomonadota; class Gammaproteobacteria; order Enterobacterales; family Enterobacteriaceae; genus Escherichia; species Escherichia sp. GZ89. The sequence continues at coordinate 221,101 of NZ_JAEOHX010000001.1, forward strand.
TTGTTCTTGATGGTATGCCAGGAAAACAGATGGCGATTGATGCTGATCTTAATGCCGGGTTGATCGGTGAAGATGAAGCGAAAAAACGCCGCGCGGAAGTGACTCAGGAAGCGGATTTTTACGGTTCGATGGATGGTGCGAGTAAGTTCGTACGTGGTGATGCCATCGCCGGGATCTTAATCATGGTCATCAACGTGATAGGTGGTTTATTGGTTGGGGTGCTGCAACATGGAATGAGTATGGGGCACGCCGCAGAAAGCTACACACTGCTGACTATCGGTGATGGTCTGGTCGCACAAATTCCGGCTCTGGTGATCTCCACGGCGGCAGGGGTGATTGTTACTCGTGTCAGCACCGATCAGGATGTTGGCGAACAGATGGTCAAACAGCTGTTCAGTAACCCTCGGGTGATGTTGCTCAGCGCAGCCGTTCTTGGCTTGCTCGGCCTGGTGCCAGGAATGCCGAATCTGGTGTTTTTGCTGTTTACTGCCGGGCTTCTGGCACTGGCATGGTGGATTCGTGGTCAGGAACAAAAGGCACCTGCTGAACCACAACCGATAAAAATGCCGGAAAACAATTCAGTAATGGAAGCGACATGGAATGACGTGCAACTGGAAGATTCGCTCGGAATGGAAGTGGGATACCGTCTGATCCCGATGGTGGATATGCAACAGGATGGCGAGCTATTGGGGCGCATTCGTAGTATCCGCAAGAAATTCGCTCAGGATATGGGCTTTCTGCCACCGGTGGTGCACATTCGCGACAATATGGATTTACAACCGGCACGGTATCGCATTTTGATGAAAGGGGTAGAAATTGGCAGTGGCGATGCTTATCCGGGGCGCTGGCTGGCCATTAACCCTGGGACAGCGGCAGGTACGCTGCCAGGCGAACAAACCGTTGATCCGGCATTTGGTTTAAGTGCTATCTGGATTGAAAGTGCACTGAAAGAACAAGCGCAGATTCAGGGATATACGGTAGTCGAAGCCAGCACTGTAGTGGCTACTCATCTTAACCATCTGCTTGGGTTATATGCTGCGGAACTGTTTGGTCGCCAGGAGGCGCAACAGTTGCTGGACCGCGTTACGCAGGAAATGCCGAAGTTGACGGAAGATCTGGTTCCTGGCGTTATTACGCTCACCACACTCCACAAAGTGTTGCAAAATCTGCTGGATGAGAAAGTACCGATTCGTGATATGCGTACTATTCTCGAAACACTGGCTGAACATGCTCCCGTTCAGAGCGATCCTCACGAGTTAACTGCCGTTGTGCGTGTGGCGCTGGGGCGAGCGATTACTCAACGCTGGTTTCCTGGTAATAATGAAGTGCAGGTTATCGGACTTGATGTTGCGCTTGAACGTCTGCTATTGCAGGCTTTACAGGGTGGTGGCGGACTGGAGCCAGGGTTGGCTGATCGTTTACTGGCGCAAACTCAGGAGGCGTTGTCTCGCCAGGAAACACTTGGCGCACCGCCTGTACTGCTGGTAAATCATGCGCTACGTCCGCTGCTCTCTCGCTTTTTACGCCGTAGCCTGCCACAACTGGTGGTGCTGTCGAATCTGGAACTTGCGGATAATCGACAGATCCGCATGACGGCAACGATTGGCGGGAAATAATGCGTAAGTTACTGGCAATATTGTTATTTCCACTGGTTGCCACCGCTGCTGGCGAAGGAATGTGGCAGGCCAGCAGCTTTGGCATTACGTTACATCATCGTGGGGAGTCAATGTCATCAACACCACTGGCAGCACGACAGCCTGTGTCGGGAGTGATGACGCTGGTAGCCTGGCGCTATCAGCTGATTGGCCCGACGCCAACGGGGCTTCGTGTACGTTTGTGCTCACAATCCCGGTGTGTCGAATTAGACGGGCAAAGCGGAACAACAGTGGCATTTTCTGGCGTACCCGCTTTAGAACCACTACGTTTTATCTGGGAAGTGCCTGGTAGTGGACGGTTAATTCCACCGCTCAAAGTTCAACGTAATGAAGTGATTGTGAATTATCACAGATAATAAAATAACGAGACTGATGACTAATGCAGAGTTGCCTGATGCGCTGCGTTTATCAGGACGACATAGTCTCTGCAATATATTGAATGGACATAGTTTTATTTACCGGACAAGGCATTAATGCCGCATCCGGCATAAACAAAGTACACTTTGTCAAAAAGCCGATGTCAGCAACATCGGCTTTTTGACGCAGAACACGTTTACATGCGTTCTACTGTTTCAATACCCAGCGTATCCAGACCCAGTTTCAGCGTCTTAGCAGTCAGCAATGCCAGCTTCAGACGGCTGTTACGTACTTCTTCGTTTTCTGCGCTGAGGATCGGGCAGTGTTCGTAGAAACTTGAGAACAGACCAGCCAGATCATACAGATAAGCACACATCACGTGCGGTGTACCTTCACGGGCAACCACGGTGAGAGTCTCTTCAAACTGCAGCAGACGCGCAGCCAGTTGCGCTTCGCGGTCTTCACGGATAATCACCGGAGCTGCTGCCAGTTCTTCTTCAGCAATTTCTGCTTTGCGGAAAACGGAAAGCACACGAGTGTATGCATATTGCATATACGGCGCGGTGTTACCTTCGAACGCCAACATATTGTCCCAGTCGAAGACATAGTCAGTAGTACGGTTTTTGGAAAGATCAGCATATTTCACCGCACCGATACCGACCGCATTGGCCAGTTTTTCCAGTTCGTCAGCTGGCATATCCGGGTTCTTCTCTGCCACCAGACGGCGTGCACGCTCCAGTGCTTCATCCAGCAGATCCGCCAGTTTCACTGTACCGCCAGCACGGGTTTTGAACGGTTTACCATCTTTACCCAGCATCATGCCAAACATATGATGTTCCAGCGGCACAGATTCCGGCACATAGCCAGCTTTACGAACAATCGCCCACGCCTGCATCAGGTGCTGGTGCTGACGGGAGTCGATGTAATAGAGTACGCGATCGGCATGTAGCGTCTCGTAACGATATTTCGCGCAGGCAATATCGGTGGTGGTGTAGAGATAGCCGCCATCTTTCTTCTGAATGATAACGCCCATCGGATCGCCTTCCTTGTTTTTGAACTCATCAAGGAATACGACAGTTGCACCTTCACTTTCTACTGCCAGACCTTTGGCTTTCAGATCAGCCACAATTCCCGGTAGCATCGGGTTGTAGAGACTTTCGCCCATTACGTCATCACGAGTCAGCGTCACGTTCAGACGATCATAGGTGATTTGGTTCTGAGTCATGGTGATGTCGACCAGTTTGCGCCACATCTCACGAAAATACTCATCACCACTTTGCAGTTTTACCACATAGTTACGTGCGCGCTCGGCGAACTCTTCATCTTCGTCGTAATGTTTTTTCGCGTCACGGTAGAAACCTTCAAGGTCAGCCAGGGCCATTTCACCGGCATTTTCCTGCTGCTGTTTTTCCAGCCAGGCAATCAGCATACCGAACTGAGTACCCCAGTCACCGACGTGGTTAGCGCGAATCACTTTGTGACCGAGGAACTCCAGGGTACGCACTGCCGCGTCACCAATGATGGTGGAACGCAGATGACCGACGTGCATCTCTTTCGCCACGTTTGGTGCGGAGTAGTCAACCACAATGGTCTGTTTTTCGGGCGTTGCGACACCAAGACGATCAGATTTTAGCGCCTGCTGAACGTTTTCAGCGAGGAATGCCGGATCAAGGAAAATGTTAATAAAGCCAGGACCCGCGATCTCAACTTTGCTGGCGATACCGTTAAGATCCAGATGAGTAAGCACCTGCTCTGCTAATTGTCGCGGTGCCATACCCAGTTTTTTAGCAACTGCCATCATGCCGTTAGCCTGATAGTCGCCGAACTGAACTTTTGCTGACTGACGAACCTGCGGTTCGCAATCCGCAGGCGCGCCTGCCGCAATCATGGCCTGACGGACTTTTTCTGAGAGAAGAGCCTGAATATTCACCGGAATACCTTACGTTGATGAAGCGAGTCTGTTCACCCGCATCAGTTTAAGAAATTAGGCCGCGAGTATACTGCAAATGCCCGTTGCCGTCAGCACTGGAGGTACTGCTCAATGGGCCAAATATCAACAACAAAAAGGTGCATAAGCATTCAGCCGTTGCTGTTAAAAATCAGCAGTTGGTTGGTGCGGCACAACAGAGTAAATTAGCGGCTTTAGTAAAGAAAACGAGTCTATTTTATGGCGAACTGGCAAACCATTGACGAACTGCATGATATTTCAGCTGATCTGCCGCGATTCACCGCGGCGTTAACAGAACTTTCCACGCGCGTGGGGCTGGATATCACGCCACTTGTCGCCGATCATATTTCATTACGCTGCCATCAAAATACTACAGCAGAACGCTGGCGTCGTGGGCTGGAACAGTGTGGGGAGCTGCTATCAGAAAATATCATTAATGGCCGTCCTATCTGCTTATTTAAATTACACGAACCAGTGAATGTTGCTCACTGGCAATTGAATATTGTGGAACTGCCCTGGCCAGGAGAGAAGCGTTATCCTCATGAAGGATGGGAGCATATAGAGATCGTTCTGCCAGGAGCCGCTGAGACACTTAATGCCCGAGCACTGGCGTTGCTTTCTGATGAGGGCTTAAGCCAACCAGGGATCTCCGTGAAAACCAGTTCACCGAAAGGTGAGCATGAGCGATTGCCAAATCCGACACTGGCAGTGACCGATGGTAAAACCACCATTAAATTTCACCCCTGGTCAATTGAAGAAATTGTTGCCAGCGAGCGGACAGCATAAAAGGAGTGTGTATGGCTTTACTGGAAATTTGCTGTTACAGCCTTGAGTGTGCATTGAATGCACAACGTAACGGTGCGGATCGCATTGAACTATGTGCTGCACCGAAAGAGGGCGGGCTGACTCCATCCTTAGGGGTACTTAAATCTGTTCGCCAGCATGTTACGATCCCCGTTCACCCAATCATTCGCCCGCGCGGAGGGGACTTTTGTTACAGTGACGGCGAATTTACCGCCATACTTGAAGATGTACGAACGGTCCGGGAGTTGGGTTTCCCTGGCCTGGTTACTGGAGTTCTGGATGAAGACGGTAACGTCGATATGCCGCGAATGGCGCAAATCATGGCAGCAGCAGGCCCATTAGCCGTGACATTTCACCGGGCCTTCGATATGTGTGCTAATCCATTAAAAACATTAAACAATTTACGTGATCTTGGTGTAGCACGAGTACTAACATCAGGGCAAAAATCTGATGCAGTGCAAGGTTTATCAATAATTATGGAACTTATTGCCCAAACTGATGCCATAAGCATTATGGCCGGAGCAGGAGTTCGTGCAGCTAATCTGCAGCAACTTCTCAATGCCGGGGTGCTGGAAGTTCATAGTTCCGCTGGAATGTGGCAAACCTCACCAATGCGTTATCGCAATCAAGGATTGTCCATGTCATCAGATGCACACGCGGATGAGTATTCGCGGTATGTCGTAGACGGGGCGGCGGTTGCTGAAATGAAAGGAATCATCGTGCGCCATCAGGCCAAATGATTTTTACCGTTGCATCATGTCGCCCAATATGATGCTTGCTCGTACCAGGCCCCTGCAATTTCAACAGGGGCCTTTTTTTATCATGGCTTGCGCGCAATCAGTACCGCGCGTTTAGGCGCAGGATAGCCTTCCACCGTTTTACCCGGATCATGTGGGTCGAGGAAATCGGACAGAGACTCGGTGACCATCCATTCGGTGCGTCGCTGCTCTTCGGTCGTGGTAACGCTCACATCCGCAATGCGGATATCAACAAAACCACACTTCTTCAGCCAGTTTTTCAACGCCAGGGCTGACGGGATGAAATAAACATTACGCATTTGCGCGTAACGATCGCCTGGCACCAGGACGGTATTTTCATCGCCATCAATAACCAGTGTTTCCAGCACCAGTTCACCTTCATTCACCAGTTGATCTTTTAACTGCCAGAGATGCTCCAGCGGTGAACGACGATGATAAAGCACGCCCATCGAAAAGACGGTATCAAAGGCTTTCAGTGCCGGAAGTTGTTCAATGCCTAACGGCAGCAGATGCGCGCGCTGATCGTTACCCAGCAGTTTACGCACCGCTTCAAACTGGCAAAGAAACAGTTGCGTAGGGTCGATCCCCACCGCGAGGTGCGCACCTGCGCCAATCATGCGCCACATGTGATAACCGCTGCCGCAGCCGACATCAAGAATGGTGCGCCCGGTTAAATCAGAAAGATGGGGCAGAACACGATCCCATTTCCAGTCAGAACGCCATTCGGTATCGATGTTCACGCCATACAGTGAAAACGGCCCTTTGCGCCACGGCATGAGGTTGCGCATCAGTGTTTCAATGCGCTTAATCTGCCCGGCGCTCAGTGGCTCTTCGCTTTCTGCCGTCACGCTATGTAGTAAATCAAGACGATACGGTTTAATTTCAGGCAGAAATTCCACCGCATTGGACCACTGTTTAAACAGACCGTGCTGCTGTTCGCGCTGCCAGCTGGCAATCTGCGCGGGCAGCGTTTCCAGCCAGTGTGAAAGATGATTTTTGGCAATCAGAGAATAAAAGTTACCAAAGTCGATCATGTAGCGTCCTCTGCTTTTAATGCCACCAGTGAACCAAAGTTAAAGCACTGGAACCACAGCTCGCTATGCTCAAATCCGGCTTGATGCAGGCGTGCTTTGTGGGTTTCCACGGAATCGGTCAGCATGACATTTTCCAGCATGCTGCGCTTCTGGCTGATCTCCAGCTCGCTGTAACCGTTGGCACGTTTAAAGTCGTGGTGCATGTTGAACAGTAGCTCACCAACTTTGGTATCTTCGAAACTGAATTTTTCCGAAAGCACCAGCGCGCCGCCCGGATTCAGCCCTTGATAAATTTTATCCAGTAACGCCTGGCGCTCGGAGGGTTCCAGGAATTGCAGGGTAAAATTCAGCACCACCATTGATGCATTTTCAATGGCGATATCACGAATATCACCTTCAATAACGTCTACTGGCGTAGGGGCTTTATAGGCGTCAATATGACGACGGCAGCGTTCAATCATCGCCGGGGAGTTGTCGATGGCGATAATTTTGCAATTATCATGATGAATGTTGCGACGCACTGAGAGCGTCGCCGCGCCCAGAGAACAACCCAGATCGTAAACCTGCGTACCAGGTTGAACGAAGCGTTCGGCTAACATACCAATCATGGAAATAATATTGGAGTAACCGGGAACGGAACGCTGGATCATATCCGGGAAGACTTCGGCTACCCGTTCATCAAAGGTCCAGTCGCCCAGTCTGGCGATAGGGGCAGAAAATAGCGTGTCGCGGTGAGACATAACGTAAAAATCCGGGAAAAAGAAAGTGGCGTATTGTGCGCTAACGCAGGGAGAAAACCAACTCCCAGGGCATATACCAAAGATTCGCCAGCACCATCAGCAACAGCGCACACCAGGTGGCGCTCATGCCGGAGCGCCGCCAGCGAAACAGATGATGATGCAGACCGTAATAGTGCATTAGACGGCCCATTAGCAAAATGATGCCACAAATATGCACCATCCAGGTTTCTGCGCCATTCATCTCCATTAACAATAAAAGGATAATAGCGATGGGAATATATTCCACCGCATTGCCATGAATACGAATAGCGCTTTGCAGCTCGCTAAAACCACCGTCACCCAGGGCAACGCGGTACTGCATTCGCAGGCGAACGACATCAAAAGAGAACTTCATTAATAACAACGCACTTAAAACGGCATACAGCGCGCTTACCATACAAACTCCCTTTAAAATGGCCGATGGCACCTGTCTATGATAGGTGGCAAATTCAGAAAAGAGAAGATTGCTGTGGAATAGCCGGAACTGCTCCGATCTCTGGAAGCGTTTTACGTAAGTCTTCCCACAGGGTATGTACCAGTTCCGGTGCCTGGGCAATATCTGGCGTATGTAAAAAAAGATAAGGCGTAGTGGTCTGATGCCACTGCGCTAATTTTTGTAACCAGATCTGAAATAATTCCCGGTTTTGCGTCATATCATCACTACCGATAAAACGAATCAGCGGATTTGTCGCCGTCAGTACAGCATGTACCGGAACTTTAGGTTTTTTTCGTTGAGCGTCGCGAATGGCTTCACTGTGTGGACGTGCTGCATGAACCGGGCGGCTGTCTAAAATCACCCGATTAACGCCGCGCTGATGTAAACCGCGATTAAGCGTTTGTTCCTCTTCCCCTTTGGCGAAAAACTGTGGATGGCGGACTTCCACACCATAATTAAACTCGCCGGGAAGAGAGTCGAGAAAATGCCAAAGCGCAGGCAGTTCCCGTGGGCCGAATGTGGCAGGCAGTTGCAGCCAGTATTGCCCAATGCGCGGAGCCAGCGGTGACATACGGGTTAAAAATTCTGCCACTAAATCATCGCAATGCCGTAATGCTGCCTGATGCGAAATGGTCGCTGGAAACTTAAAGCAGAAGCGGAAGTCATCTGTGGTCTGCTCACGCCAGCGCAGGACAACCTCGGGTTTCGGCATAGCGTATAGCGTGGTGTTCCCCTCCACGCAGTTAAAGTGGCGGGCATACTCTTCAAGGCTGGTGATTCCCAACCGCACCCATTTAGGATGCGACCATTGCGGCAGACCGATGTAAATCATAATGCGTTGAGGATCTCTTCCACACTGCGCACACGGGCGATGCGTGGGTAGATATGGTTGATGCTGTTATTGTGCTGCTCGGCGCTGGCGGCGCTGCAGGCGTCTTCGGCAATCACCAGATTAAAACCGAGTTCCCAGGCATTGCGGGCGGTGGATTCAACACCGATATTGGTCGAGATCCCACATAACACTATTGTATCGATACCCCGGCGGCGTAATTGCAACTCCAGATCCGTACCGTAAAACGCACCCCATTGACGTTTGATGATTTCGATGTCGCTGTCGGTTGCACCTAATGCAGCAGGATGTTGCCACCAATTTTCGGGTAATACTTTAGCGGGGGAGGGGGCATCAACCGGCTGTTTTAATACTTCGGCGTAATCGGCAGACCAGCCAACGCGCACCAGAAACACGGGCTGACCGCTCGCGCGAAATTTCGCCGCCAGCTTCCCGGCGCGATTAACCACCTCATCAGCAGTATGCGGGCCACCGGCAAAAGGTAAGATGCCTTCTTGTAAATCAATCACCACCAGCGCAGTGGTTTTAGCATTAAGTTCAAGCATGATGACTCCTGACAAAACAAAATCGTGCCTCTCACCTTAATGCGATTAGCCGATGGCGGAACGACAAATTTTGTTAATTTTTATGAGTTCGGGCAACACCTTTATAGCAAACTGGCGTAGAGTCTGATTTCAGGCCCGATATAAAGTGGTAACGAGGCGTTCCAGCACGGGCCAGACTCTTACGGTGCGGCAGAATTTCCAGTATAATAGCCGCCTTTTTTCATTCAGTTGTGACATACAGCTAACGCTGCGACTTGGTCACCTGCGCAGCAGGGGACATCCGCCGGCAGCTAAGTTAAGGGATATCTCATGCGTACAGAATATTGTGGACAGCTCCGTTTGTCCCACGTGGGGCAGCAGGTGACTCTGTGTGGTTGGGTCAACCGTCGTCGTGATCTTGGTAGCCTGATCTTCATCGATATGCGCGACCGCGAAGGTATCGTGCAGGTATTTTTCGATCCGGATCGTGCGGACGCGTTAAAGCTGGCCTCTGAACTGCGTAATGAGTTCTGCATTCAGGTCACGGGCACCGTACGTGCGCGTGACGAAAAAAATATCAACCGCGATATGGCGACCGGCGAAATCGAAGTGCTGGCCTCCTCGCTGACCATCATCAACCGCGCAGACGTTCTGCCGCTTGACTCTAACCACGTCAACACCGAAGAAGCGCGACTGAAATACCGCTACCTCGACCTGCGTCGTCCGGAAATGGCTCAGCGCCTGAAAACCCGTGCGAAAATCACCAGTCTGGTGCGTCGTTTTATGGACGACCACGGCTTCCTCGACATCGAAACTCCGATGCTGACCAAAGCCACGCCGGAAGGCGCGCGTGACTACCTGGTGCCTTCTCGTGTGCACAAAGGTAAATTCTACGCACTGCCGCAATCCCCGCAGTTGTTCAAACAGCTGCTGATGATGTCCGGTTTTGACCGCTACTATCAGATTGTAAAATGCTTCCGTGACGAAGACCTGCGCGCTGATCGTCAGCCTGAATTTACTCAGATCGATGTGGAAACTTCTTTCATGACCGCGCCGCAAGTGCGTGAAGTAATGGAAGCTCTGGTACGCCATTTGTGGCTGGAAGTGAAGGGCGTGGATCTCGGTGATTTCCCTGTAATGACCTTTGCGGAAGCAGAACGCCGTTATGGTTCTGATAAACCGGATCTGCGTAACCCGATGGAACTGACTGACGTTGCCGATCTGCTGAAATCCGTTGAGTTCGCGGTATTCGCAGGTCCGGCGAACGATCCGAAAGGCCGCGTTGCTGCTCTGCGTGTTCCGGGTGGCGCATCGCTGACCCGTAAGCAGATCGACGAATACGGTAACTTCGTTAAAATCTACGGCGCGAAAGGTCTGGCGTACATCAAAGTTAACGAACGTGCGAAAGGTCTGGAAGGTATCAACAGCCCGGTAGCGAAGTTCCTCAACGCTGAAATCATCGAAGCCATCCTGGATCGTACTGCCGCGCAAGATGGCGATATGATTTTCTTCGGTGCTGATAACAAGAAAATTGTTGCCGACGCGATGGGCGCATTGCGTCTGAAAGTGGGTAAAGACCTTGGTCTGACCGACGAAAGCAAATGGGCACCGCTGTGGGTTATCGACTTCCCGATGTTTGAAGACGACGGTGAAGGCGGCCTGACGGCAATGCACCATCCGTTCACCTCACCGAAAGACATGACGGCGGCAGAGTTGAAAGCTGCACCGGAAAATGCGGTGGCGAACGCTTACGATATGGTCATCAATGGTTACGAAGTGGGCGGTGGTTCTGTGCGTATCCATAATGGTGATATGCAGCAGACGGTGTTTGGCATTCTGGGGATCAACGAAGAGGAACAGCGCGAGAAATTCGGCTTCCTGCTCGACGCCCTGAAATACGGTACTCCGCCGCACGCAGGTCTGGCATTCGGTCTTGACCGTCTGACCATGCTGCTGACCGGTACCGACAACATCCGTGACGTTATCGCCTTCCCGAAAACCACGGCGGCAGCGTGTCTGATGACCGAAGCGCCAAGCTTTGCTAACCCGACTGCTCTGTCCGAGCTGAGCATTCAGGTTGTGAAGAAGGCAGAGAATAATTGATATGACTTATAAGCGTCCCGTTTCTATTCTGGTGGTTATTTATGCGCAAGATACGAAACGGGTGCTGATGTTACAGCGGCGTGATGATCCCGATTTCTGGCAGTCGGTAACCGGCAGCGTGGAAGAGGGGGAAACCGCGCCGCAAGCCGCCATGCGCGAAGTAAAGGAAGAGGTCACCATTGATGTTGTCGCTGAACAACTGACCTTAATTGACTGTCAGCGCACGGTGGAGTTTGAAATTTTTTCACATTTACGTCATCGCTATGCGCCGGGCGTAACGCGTAATACGGAATCTTGGTTCTGTCTTGCACTTCCGCACGAGCGTCAGATCGTTTTCACTGAACATCTGGCCTACAAGTGGCTTGATGCGCATGCTGCGGCGGCGCTCACTAAGTCCTGGAGCAACCGGCAGGCGATTGAACAGTTTGTAATTAACGCTGCCTGAACAGGCAGGGCTACCTGGAGATATTTTTATGGCAGGTCATAGTAAATGGGCCAACACCAGACATCGTAAAGCTGCGCAGGATGCTAAGCGCGGTAAAATCTTCACTAAAATCATTCGTGAGCTGGTAACCGCGGCTAAGTTGGGCGGTGGCGATCCGGATGCTAACCCGCGTCTGCGAGCAGCCATTGATAAAGCACTGTCTAACAACATGACCCGTGACACCCTGAACCGCGCAATTGCCCGTGGTGTGGGTGGTGATGATGATGCAAACATGGAAACCATCATCTACGAAGGTTACGGTCCTGGCGGCACGGCAATCATGATTGAATGTCTGTCTGATAACCGCAACCGTACCGTTGCTGAAGTGCGTCACGCATTCAGCAAATGTGGCGGTAACCTCGGTACTGATGGTTCCGTAGCTTATCTGTTCAGCAAAAAAGGCGTGATCTCCTTTGAGAAAGGCGATGAAGACACCATCATGGAAGCAGCTCTGGAAGCTGGTGCTGAAGATGTTGTGACCTATGATGATGGAGCGATTGACGTCTACACTGCATGGGAGGAAATGGGCAAAGTACGCGACGCTCTGGAAGCTGCAGGTCTGAAAGCAGACAGCGCGGAAGTTTCCATGATCCCGTCCACCAAAGCTGATATGGATGCAGAAACCGCACCGAAACTGATGCGTCTGATCGATATGCTGGAAGATTGCGACGACGTGCAGGAAGTCTACCATAACGGTGAAATTTCTGATGAGGTTGCAGCGACTCTCTGATGAGGCCTGCTAAACAGCAAAACGGAGACGCGTGATGGCTATTATTCTCGGCATTGACCCGGGTTCGCGCGTGACCGGCTATGGCGTCATCCGCCAGGTGGGCAGGCAGCTGTCCTACCTGGGTAGCGGATGTATACGCACCAAAGTAGATGATTTACCGTCTCGTCTTAAGCTCATCTATGCGGGCGTGACGGAAATCATCACCCAGTTCCAGCCTGATTATTTCGCCATTGAACAAGTCTTTATGGCTAAAAATGCCGACTCGGCCCTGAAGCTGGGGCAGGCGCGTGGCGTGGCGATTGTGGCGGCGGTGAATCAGGAATTACCGGTATTTGAATACGCGGCACGTCAGGTAAAACAAACGGTGGTAGGTATTGGTAGTGCCGAAAAAAGCCAGGTGCAGCATATGGTCCGCACCTTGCTGAAACTGCCCGCTAATCCGCAGGCGGATGCCGCTGATGCGCTGGCAATTGCCATCACCCACTGCCACGTTAGTCAGAATGCGATGCAAATGAGCGAATCGCGGCTGAACCTGGCGAGAGGGCGACTGCGTTAAGTTATACCGCCTCGGTCAGTTCAGGCTGAGGCGTTTCTACTCCCTCCGCATGAATCAACACCAAACCCGGATGATGCCACAAACTGGCTGGCGTGACGGTTTTACGCTCCCACGGAATAGAACCTAAGAACCAGAATTTCCAGAAAGTGAGTTTTGCATTCGGATTGCTATTTAACAGTTCTCCAAACGTCTCTATTTCACCCACCGGAATACATAGCGCCTCTTTATAAATATCAAAAACGAATTTTGAACAGAACTGGCGGGAAGATTCGTATTTAAAACCGGTGTGGTAAAGTTTGCGTAGCCGGGAGGGAACCTGTTCAACAATTCGTTTTTTTTGTTGTTCTGTCAGCCCAGCGTCTAATCGCTTTATAGCATAGCGTTGATTAGAAGAACGTTTAATAAAACGAGATAGCGTGGTGATGGTTGAAAGGGGAACCCGGCTTTCTGCAACCAGGAAGTCTTCACCGTTATGACCGATAATGATCCCGACGTGATTACTCCAGCAATTTGATGCAGCTGATATTTGACCAAATAAGGCAGCACCTATACATGTAAAGACGATATCACCAATTTCATATTCAGCAGGGCAATTAATATTCACGTTGTCATTCCATTGAAATAGATATGAATATACGTAATAGCATAAAAAATTTATTTTTTCAGGAGGCGCAATGTATATTTTTATTACGCATTTCTTCACTGAATATGTAATATTTAAATATTTGCTTCCAATATAACCTGTAGAATAAATTATACTGCGTCATTTTTCAGATCATCGGGACGCCTCGCAAGTTTTCTTCATCCTTCGCTGGATATCTATCCAGCATTTTTTTATCATACAGCATTATCTTTGATTCATTACGCAGGAGCGTCATGTGATAGGCAGACTCAGAGGCATCATCATTGAAAAACAACCCCCGCTGGTATTAATTGAAGTGGGCGGCGTAGGCTATGAAGTGCATATGCCGATGACCTGTTTTTATGAACTCCCTGAAGCGGGTCAGGAAGCGATCGTTTTCACCCACTTTGTGGTGCGTGAAGACGCGCAACTGCTGTACGGTTTTAACAATAAACAAGAGCGCACGTTGTTCAAAGAGTTGATCAAAACCAACGGCGTTGGGCCTAAACTGGCATTGGCAATCCTCTCCGGAATGTCAGCGCAGCAGTTCGTTAATGCCGTTGAGCGTGAAGAAGTGGGGGCGCTGGTGAAACTGCCGGGCATTGGCAAAAAAACCGCCGAACGCTTGATTGTTGAAATGAAAGACCGATTTAAAGGTTTGCATGGCGATCTCTTTACGCCAGCTGCCGACCTGGTACTCACGTCACCTGCCAGCCCGACGACCGACGATGCTGAACAGGAAGCGGTTGCCGCGCTGGTGGCGCTGGGCTATAAACCACAAGAAGCAAGCCGGATGGTGAGCAAAATCGCTCGCCCTGACGCCAGCAGTGAAACATTAATTCGCGAAGCCCTGCGCGCCGCGTTATGAGGTAAAGGATGATTGAAGCAGACCGTCTGATTTCTGCCGGTACCACTTTGCCGGAAGATGTAACAGATCGCGCCATTCGCCCCAAATTACTGGAAGAGTATGTTGGTCAGCCGCAGGTTCGTTCACAGATGGAGATTTTCATCAAAGCAGCGAAACTGCGCGGCGATGCCCTCGATCATCTGTTGATTTTTGGTCCTCCGGGTTTAGGTAAAACTACGCTTGCCAACATTGTCGCCAATGAAATGGGCGTGAATTTGCGCACGACTTCTGGTCCAGTGCTGGAAAAGGCGGGCGATCTGGCAGCGATGCTCACTAACCTTGAACCGCATGACGTGCTGTTTATTGATGAGATCCACCGTCTTTCGCCAGTGGTGGAAGAGGTGTTGTATCCGGCAATGGAAGACTACCAACTGGATATCATGATTGGTGAAGGTCCGGCGGCACGCTCCATTAAAATTGATTTGCCGCCGTTTACCCTGATTGGTGCAACCACGCGCGCAGGTTCGCTGACGTCACCGTTGCGCGACCGTTTTGGTATTGTGCAACGTTTGGAGTTTTATCAGGTGCCAGATCTGCAATATATCGTCAGTCGCAGTGCACGCTTTATGGGGCTTGAGATGAGTGATGACGGCGCGCTGGAAGTTGCTCGTCGCGCGCGCGGTACGCCACGTATTGCCAACCGTCTGCTGCGTCGTGTTCGCGATTTTGCCGAAGTGAAGCACGATGGCACCATCTCGGCTGATATCGCCGCCCAGGCACTGGATATGCTGAATGTTGATGCTGAAGGTTTTGATTATATGGACCGCAAATTGTTGCTGGCGGTAATCGATAAGTTCTTTGGTGGGCCGGTAGGCCTGGATAACCTGGCGGCAGCCATTGGCGAAGAACGTGAAACCATTGAGGATGTACTGGAACCTTATTTGATTCAGCAAGGCTTTTTGCAGCGTACACCGCGCGGGCGTATGGCGACAGTGCGGGCGTGGAACCACTTCGGAATTACGCCGCCAGAAATGCCGTAAGTCGGATAAGGCATTCAAGCCTAATCCGACAATTGTGCAAAGTGCCTGATGCGACGCTGTACGCGTTTTATCAGGCCGTGTCAGAAATAACGATACCTTAAGTCGGATAAGACGTTCACATCGCATCCGACATTTTAGGTTTAAATTAGCTGGCCTGCTTTTTCATCATACTGATAATAAACAGCAGTGCCGCACATAGCACCACCGACGGACCCGCGGGCGTATCGTAAAACGCAGAAAAGGTTAAACCGCCAGTTACCGCCACCATCCCCACCAACACAGCGACACCAGCCATCTGTTCCGGCGTACGGGCAAAGCGACGCGCAGTAGCTGCAGGAATAATCAGCAGCGAAGTAATAATCAACGCGCCGACAAATTTCATCGCTACACCAATCGTCAATGCCGTCACCAGCATCAACAACAATTTCACGCGCTGTAATTTCACACCATCAACAAACGCCAGATCCAGGCTAATCGTCATCGACAGCAAGTTACGCCATTGCCAGCAGAGAATCCCTAATACAATGATTACGCCAATAGCGATGGAGATAAGATCTTCCGGTGTTACTGCCAGTAAATCCCCAAACAAATACGCCATAAGATCGACGCGAATGTTAGACATTAAACTCACGACCACCAGCCCAAGAGAAAGGGCGCTATGAGCCATAATTCCCAGCAATGTATCAATCGCCAGTTGCGGTCGCTTTTCCAGCCATACCAGCCCGCCAGCCAGCAGTAGCGTAACGGCAATGACTGCATAAAATGGATTAACATCCAGCAACAGGCCGAAGGCGACACCTAACAGTG
The DNA here is from genome assembly GCF_019366485.1 of Escherichia sp. GZ89. Lineage (NCBI taxonomy): Bacteria > Pseudomonadati > Pseudomonadota > Gammaproteobacteria > Enterobacterales > Enterobacteriaceae > Escherichia > Escherichia sp. GZ89. The sequence continues at coordinate 237,435 of NZ_JAEOHX010000001.1, forward strand.
ATGCGTGAGCCAGCGTATCGCCAAAATAGGACATTCGACGCCAGACTACAAATGATCCCAACGGACCTGCAGCACAGGCCAACATAACTCCGGCAAGCCAGCCGGGTAACAATAATTCAATCATGAGTGCCATTTCCCCGGCGCAGAATAATTCGCCCCTGTAGATCGTGGCGGTGATTGTGTTGGTGGCGATAAATCCCCAGCTGTTGAGCCCCACGAGTGCCAAACATTGAAATGAACTCCGGATGCATAGAAACGCTTTCAGGTGTACCAGAGCAGCAGATATGGTGATTTAAACAAAGCACCTCGTCGGTTTTGGCCATCACAAGATGCAGATCATGTGAAACCATCAGCACCGCGCAGTTCAGTTCGCGGCGCAGTTGATCGATAAGGTCATAAAGTGCCACCTGCCCGTTTACATCCACGCCCTGCGTGGGTTCATCCAGCACCAGTAATTGTGGTTTATTTAGCAGTGCACGGGCGAGCAGTACTCTTTGCGTTTCGCCACCAGAGAGTTTTTGCATTGGCGCATCAATGAGATGGCCCGCCTGAACGCGCTTAAGCGCGGGAAGAATATCTTCTTTGTGGGTGGCAGGGCGCAAACGCAAAAAACGGCTGACAGTTAAAGGTAAAGTGGTATCGAGATACAGTTTTTGTGGCACATAGCCGATGCGAAGTTTTCCGCTGCGCTTGATAACACCTTCATCCGGGGCTACCAGCCCAAGTACTACACGAACCAGGGTGGACTTACCGGCACCATTTGGGCCAAGAAGGGTTAATATTTTGCCAGGTTTAAGCTCAAGCGACACGTCAGACAGCACGCGGCGTTGGCCAAAGGAGACTGAAACCTTATCCAGTGAAACCAGGGTTGTCATGTTAATTTTAGTCTTGCAGAAGTCATGAAATGTTATAATATCACATTTCTTCTATTCAGTACGATGATTGGTCGCATTATGTTACATAAAAATACGCTTCTTTTCGCGGCATTATCCGCCGCCTTATGGGGGAGTGCAACACAGGCGGCAAATGCCGCTGTAGTAGCATCTCTCAAGCCAATCGGCTTTATTGCAGCAGCTATTGCTGATGGGGTTACAGATACAGAAATATTATTACCAGATGGTGCATCTGAGCATGATTATTCACTGCGTCCATCAGACGTTAAACGCTTACAGAACGCGGACTTAGTCATTTGGGTTGGTCCGGAAATGGAAGCATTCATGGAAAAAGCCGTCAACAAAATTCCGCCCTCGAAACAAGTTACAATTGCGCAACTTCCTGACGTACAACCATTGCTATTGAAAGGGAATGATGAAGACGAGCACGATCATGCCGGGGGTGAAAACAGTGACGAACATCACCATCATGGCGATTACAACATGCACTTATGGCTTTCTCCAGAGATAGCGCGGGCCTCAGCGGTTGCAATCCATAAAAAATTAGTGGAACTTATGCCGCAAAGTCGAGCCAAACTTGACGCCAACCTGAAGGATTTTGAGGCACAATTAGCCACAACCGACAAACAGGTGGGTAACGAGCTCGCACCGCTCAAGGGTAAAGGTTATTTCGTTTTCCACGATGCCTGGGGTTATTACGAAAAACATTTCGGACTGACACCGCTCGGTCATTTTACCGTTAATCCTGAGATACAACCTGGTGCGCAGCGTTTACATGAGATTAGAACACAGTTGGTTGAGCAAAAAGCAACTTGCGTTTTTGCTGAGCCACAGTTCAGGCCAGCGGTCGTAGAAAGCGTTGCGAGAGGGACATCCGTTCGAATGGGGACGTTGGATCCCCTCGGTACGAATATCAAACTGGGCAAAACGAGCTATTCAGCATTTTTGACCCAGGTCGCTAATCAATATGCGAGCTGCCTGAAAGGAGAATAACGAGGAAGTGATTACGTGCAACAGATAGCCCGCTCTGTCGCCCTGGCATTTAACAATTTGCCGCGACCTCACCGCGTTATGCTGGGGTCGCTTACCGTTCTTACATTGGCCGTCGCTGTCTGGCGGCCCTACGTTTACCATCGTGATGCCACGCCAATTGTCAAAACAATTGAGCTGGAGCAAAACGAAATTCGCTCTCTGCTTCCGGAGGCCAGCGAGCCAATTGATCAGGCTGCGCAGGAAGATGAAGCCATTCCACAGGATGAACTGGACGACAAAATCGCTGGTGAAGCGGGTGTTCATGAATATGTGGTTTCAACGGGTGATACGCTAAGCAGTATCCTCAATCAATATGGTATTGATATGAGCGATATCACGCAGTTGGCTGCTGCGGATAAAGAACTGCGCAATCTGAAAATTGGTCAGCAGCTTTCCTGGACTTTGACCGCCGACGGTGATTTACAGCGCCTGACGTGGGAAGTTTCCCGCCGTGAAACTCGTACCTACGATCGCACGGCAACTAACGGCTTTAAAATGACCAGCGAAATGCAGCAGGGCGATTGGATCAACAGTGTGATAAAAGGCACTGTTGGTGGTAGTTTCGTTACCAGCGCGAAAAATGCCGGTCTCACCAGCGCCGAAGTTAGCGCCGTGATTAAAGCGATGCAGTGGCAAATGGATTTCCGTAAGCTGAAAAAAGGCGATGAATTCTCGGTTCTGATGTCGCGGGAAATGCTCGATGGTAAACGTGAACAGAGCCAGTTGTTGGGTGTGCGTTTACGCTCTGAAGGTAAAGACTATTATGCCTTCCGTGCTGCCGACGGGAAATTCTATGATCGCAATGGTACCGGGCTGGCAAAAGGCTTCCTGCGTTTTCCGACGACTAAACAATTCCGTATTTCTTCCAACTTCCACCCGCGCCGTGTGAATCCGGTGACCGGGCGTGTTGCTCCACATAAAGGTGTCGATTTCGCCATGCCGCAGGGTACTCCGGTACTGGCAGTGGGTGATGGTGAAGTGGTTGTTGCCAAGCGAAGTGGTGCAGCAGGTTACTACATTGCTATCCGTCATGGTCGCACGTACACCACTCGTTATATGCACCTGCGTAAGTTGTTAGTGAAACCGGGCCAGAAAGTGAAACGGGGTGATCGTATTGCGCTTTCTGGTAACACCGGGCGCTCAACCGGGCCACATTTGCACTATGAAATGTGGATCAACCAGCAGGCGGTTAACCCATTAACCGCGAAACTGCCGCGTACAGAAGGTCTGACGGGATCTGATCGCACTGAATATCTGGCGCAGGTTAAAGAACTGCTACCGCAACTTCAGTTCGATTAAGAGAATTGCAGACAAAGCCGGTACGCAATATGTGCCGGCTTTTTTTATTTTGAATGGGGCAAGTTGCACCGCTACACTATCACCAGTTTGATATTGCGCCGCTACAGGCACTGGACAAGAATGGAAACGAAAAAGAACAACAGCGAATACATTCCTGAATTTGATAAATCTTTCCGCCATCCGCGCTACTGGGGCGCATGGCTGGGCGTTGCGGCGATGGCAGGAATTGCTTTAACGCCCCCTGCATTTCGCGATCCTTTGTTGGCCCGACTTGGGCGATTTGCCGGGCGACTGGGAAAAAGTTCCCGCCGCCGGGCACTGATTAATTTATCGTTATGCTTTCCTGAGCGCAGCGAAGCTGAGCGTGAAGCCATTGTCGATGAGATGTTTGCTACAGCTCCGCAGGCGATGGCTATGATGGCGGAACTGGCTATTCGCGGCCCGGAAAAAATTCTACCGCGTGTAGAATGGCAAGGTCGTGAAATTATCGACGAGATGCATCGTAACAATGAAAAGGTCATTTTCCTTGTTCCGCATGGCTGGGGGGTGGATATTCCGGCGATGCTGATGGCCTCACAAGGGCAGAAAATGGCTGCGATGTTCCATAATCAGGGCAATCCGGTCTTCGATTATGTATGGAACAGCGTGCGTCGTCGTTTTGGTGGTCGGTTACATGCCCGTAATGATGGTATTAAACCGTTTATTCAGTCTGTTCGTCAGGGCTACTGGGGATATTATCTTCCCGATCAGGATCATGGTGCTGAGCATAGTGAATTCGTTGATTTCTTTGCGACGTATAAAGCGACGCTTCCGGCTATAGGGCGCCTGATGAAAGTTTGCCGTGCGCGTGTGGTGCCGCTTTTTCCCATTTATGATGGCAAAACGCATCGCCTGACGATTCAGGTACGTCCTCCTATGGATGATTTGGCAGAAGCGGATGATCGCACTATCGCCCGCCGGATGAATGAAGAAGTGGAAGTTTTTGTTGGCCCACACCCGGAACAGTACACCTGGATTTTGAAGCTGTTGAAAACCCGTAAGCCGGGGGAAATTCAGCCTTATAAGCGCAAAGATCTTTATCCCATCAAATAAAAAAGCCTCCCGGTATGAGAGGCTGAGACTGATGACAAATGCAAAATTGCCTGATGCGCTACGCCCTATTGGGTCAGAGTGTTCCTGCAATGTTTTGAATTTGCATACTTTTATAGGCCGGATGAGGTTTACGCTGCATCCGGCACTTCATTTACTCGACAGTCAGAATACGCGTGGTATTAGTTGAACCCACGGTACTCATCACGTCGCCCTGGGTGACAATCACCAGATCACCAGAAACCAGATAACCTTTATCGCGAAGCAGATTGACTGCTTCACTTGCGGCAGCTACACCATCAGTGGCGCTGTCGAAGTGTACCGGTGTTACACCACGGTACAATGCAGTCAGGTTCAGCGTGCGTTCATGGCGCGACATGGCGAAAATCGGCAAGCCGGAGCTGATACGAGACGTCATTAACGCAGTACGTCCAGACTCAGTCATGGTAATGATCGCAGTAACGCCTTTCAGGTGGTTAGCCGCGTACATTGCGGACATGGCAATTGCTTCTTCCACATTGTCGAATTGGACGTCCAGACGGTGTTTAGAAACGTTGATGCTCGGGATTTTTTCTGCGCCCAGGCAAACGCGTGCCATTGCCGCTACGGTTTCTGCCGGATACTGACCTGCGGCCGTTTCTGCTGAAAGCATAACGGCATCGGTGCCATCCAGTACTGCGTTTGCGACGTCCATGACTTCTGCACGTGTTGGCATCGGGTTAGTGATCATCGACTCCATCATCTGCGTAGCCGTAATCACCGCACGGTTAAGTTGACGCGCCCGACGAATCAACGCTTTCTGAATACCGACCAGTTCAGGATCGCCAATTTCAACGCCCAGGTCACCACGAGCCACCATGACTACGTCAGAAGCCAGAATGATGTCATCCATCGCATCCTGGCTGCATACCGCTTCGGCACGCTCAACTTTGGCGACAATTTTGGCATCGCAACCAGCGTCACGAGCCAGACGGCGTGCATAGTTCAGATCTTCACCACAACGTGGGAATGAAACCGCCAGATAGTCAACGCCAATCAGGGCTGCAGTCTGGATATCGGCTTTGTCTTTTTCAGTCAGCGCTTCCGCGGAGAGACCACCACCAAGTTTGTTGATCCCTTTATTGTTAGAAAGTGGACCACCAACCGTGACTTCGGTGAACACTTTCATATCCTGCACTTCCAGTACTTTTAACTGTACACGGCCATCGTCAAGCAACAGGATATCGCCTGGTACGACGTCAGCAGGCAGGCCTTTATAGTCAATACCAACTTTCTCTTTATCGCCTTCACCTTTCCCCAGGTTGGCATCGAGCAGGAATTTGTCGCCAATATTGAGGAAAACTTTCCCTTCTTTAAAGGTGGATACACGGATTTTTGGCCCCTGGAGGTCACCCAGAATAGCCACATGACGCCCCAGTTTTGCTGCGATCTCACGAACCTTATCAGCACGCATTTTGTGATCTTCAGGTGATCCGTGAGAGAAGTTCATACGTACAACGTTGGCGCCTGCAGCGATAATTTTTTCAAGGTTGTTATCGCGGTCAGTTGCCGGGCCTAACGTGGTAACGATTTTGGTTCTGCGAAGCCTTCTGGACATGTAATACTCCGTTGACTGAACAACTAGGTGTTGCGTGAATATTGATCCGGGTGTTCCCCAACTTCACGTGGGGTAAATGAACACGCCGGATGACGAAAAGGTTAGAACATTATTATTGCTTTTAGCGATCATCACCCTTGATAAGAAGTCCCTTATCAAAACGCGATTCCTTAAGTGCTTCCTTGACACGCTTCAAGTTATCTCTGAATTTCGCGCCACGGCGCAAAGTAAATCCGGTTGCCAGCACATCTATCACGGTCAGCTGTGCAAGTCGAGAGACCATGGGCATATAAATGTCAGTATCTTCCGGTACATCCAGGGTTATTGCCAGAGTAGCTTCCAGGGCCAGAGGCGTGCCGGGAGAAGTAATCGCGATGACCATGGCATCGTTTTCGCGAGCCAGTTGCGCCAGTTCAACCACATTTTTGGTTCTGCCAGTGTGGGAAATCAGCACTACGACATCATCGTCATTACAGTTCATGCAGCTCATCCGCTGCAATACGATGTCATCAGAGTAGATGACTGGAACGTTAAAGCGGAAAAATTTATTCATAGCATCGTGCGCAACAGCTGCAGATGAACCGAGGCCAAAAAAGGCAATTTTCTTTGCCTGAGTGAGAAGATCAACGGCGCGGTTGATTGCCGTGTTATCCAGCGACTGGCGAACATGGTCCAGGCTTGCCATCGCCGATTCGAAAATTTTCCGTGTATAAGACTCTACGCTGTCATCTTCATTCACATTATGATTAACATAGAGCGTTCCATTCGCCAGACTTTGTGCTAAATGCAGTTTAAAATCAGGAAAGCCACGAGTGTCCATGCTGCGGCAAAAACGATTCACCGTTGGTTCGCTGACATTCGCTTCCAGCGCCAGTGCAGCGATACTTGAGTGAATAGCCCGGTCAGGCGAGGCGAGGATCACGTCAGCGACTTTACGTTCGGATTTGCTCAAATGTTCCAGTTGAGCCTGGACTTTTTCCAGCATGTTCATGATGTAGAAAGACTCAAGGGTGAAAGAAGATTGCTGTAGATATTACCCCTCCATCACAGTAGCAGGGGCAAAAAAGGATAAAGAGGTGTTGTTTTTTTTCATAACATGATCAACCTCTGATTTTGTCAGGTTGATAATTGTACGAAAACAACAGCTTTTTTGTGCTCAATGTGGCTTTTTTCAGCAAATTTCCGGCTGTTTATGACAACCGCACAAGCGGATAAGCAGTTACGGTTTCGTGAATTATGTAAAAGCAGTACAGTGAGCCGTAATAAAATTACAAATATGGCCTGGCGACAGTACCAGGATATCCAACTAAGGAGAATGACATGGCGGTAACGCAAACAGCCCAGGCATGTGACCTGGTCATTTTCGGTGCGAAAGGCGACCTGGCGCGTCGTAAACTGCTGCCTTCCCTGTATCAACTGGAAAAAGCCGGTCAGCTCCACCCCGATACCCGAATCATTGGGGTCGGACGGGCTGACTGGGATAAAGACGCCTATACCAAAGTGGTGCGTGAAGCGCTCGAAACCTTCATGAAAGAAGAAATCGATGAAGCTTTATGGGAAACGCTTAGCGGACGTCTGAATTTCTGTAACCTTGATGTCAATGACACTCCAGCGTTTACTCGCCTGGCTGCCATGTTGGATCAAGAAAAACGTATCACGATCAACTATTTCGCCATGCCACCAGGAACCTTCGGGGCAATCTGTAAAGGCCTGGGGGAAGCAAAACTGAATGCCAAACCAGCGCGTGTGGTAATGGAGAAGCCGCTGGGAACTTCGCTAGCAACATCGCGTGAGATCAACGATCAGGTTGGTGAATATTTTGAAGAGTGCCAGGTTTACCGTATTGACCATTACCTGGGGAAAGAGACGGTACTGAACCTGCTGGCACTACGTTTTGCGAACTCTCTGTTTGTAAACAACTGGGATAATCGCACTATCGATCATGTAGAAATTACGGTGGCCGAAGAGGTGGGGATTGAAGGGCGTTGGGGCTACTTTGATAAAGCCGGCCAGATGCGCGATATGATTCAAAACCACCTGCTGCAAATTCTCTGCATGATCGCGATGTCACCGCCGTCCGACCTGAGTGCCGACAGCATTCGTGATGAAAAAGTGAAAGTGCTGAAGTCGTTACGTCGTATCGATCGCACCAATGTGCGCGAAAAAACGGTGCGTGGTCAGTACACCGCCGGATTTGCTCAGGGCAAAAAAGTACCTGGGTATCTGGAAGAAGAGGGCGCTAATAAGAGCAGCAATACCGAAACGTTTGTTGCAATTCGAGTGGATATCGACAACTGGCGTTGGGCGGGTGTTCCGTTCTATTTGCGTACCGGTAAACGTCTGCCGACAAAATGCTCCGAAGTGGTGGTCTATTTCAAAACACCTGAGCTGAATCTGTTTAAAGAATCCTGGCAGGATCTGCCACAAAATAAACTCACGATTCGTTTACAGCCTGATGAGGGTGTGGATATTCAGGTACTGAATAAAGTTCCTGGACTGGACCACAAGCATAATCTGCAGATTACGAAACTGGATCTGAGTTACTCAGAAACCTTTAACCAGACGCATCTGGCAGATGCTTATGAACGTCTGTTACTGGAAACCATGCGAGGTATTCAGGCGCTGTTTGTACGTCGCGATGAAGTCGAAGAAGCGTGGAAGTGGGTGGACTCCATTACTGAAGCGTGGGCGATGGACAATGATGCGCCGAAGCCTTACCAGGCAGGAACCTGGGGACCAGTGGCTTCGGTAGCAATGATTACTCGCGATGGTCGTTCATGGAACGAATTCGAGTAACGTACTGAGCTACACGAAAGTGGTATTTTACCGGTAACATGATCTGGCACAGTTTGCTGCCGAATTTTTACACTTTTAAGCCTCACGTGGATTCACCCGTGGGGCTTTTTTTATTACACTGGCTGTAGTGTTTTTGCTATGAGCTACGGTTAGCAGGCGTTTTATTCACTGAATTTCGCCTTGTTTTGCCTCCTGCTCAAAGAATAAATTTCAGGAGCCATTATGAATCCGCAAATGTTACGCGTAACAAATCGCATTATAGAACGCTCACGAGAAACGCGTTCTGCTTACCTTGAGCGTATTGAACAAGCGAAAACTAACACCGTTCATCGCTCGCAACTGGCATGTGGCAACCTTGCACATGGTTTTGCCGCCTGTCAGCCAGAAGATAAAGCCGCACTTAAAAGCATGTTGCGTAACAATATTGCGATCATCACCTCCTATAACGACATGCTTTCCGCCCATCAGCCTTACGAACGTTACCCGGATATCATTCGCAAAGCGCTCCATGAAGTGAATGCGGTTGGTCAGGTTGCCGGTGGTGTGCCAGCAATGTGTGATGGTGTGACTCAGGGCCAGGACGGGATGGAACTTTCCTTGCTGAGCCGCGAAGTCATTGCGATGTCTGCTGCGGTTGGGCTTTCACACAACATGTTTGATGGCGCGCTTTACCTTGGGGTATGTGACAAAATTGTTCCGGGGCTGGCTATGGCCGCGTTGTCTTTTGGGCATCTCCCGGCGGTGTTTGTACCATCAGGACCAATGGCAAGTGGTTTACCAAATAAAGAGAAAGTGCGTATCCGCCAGTTGTATGCAGAAGGCAAAGTAGATCGTATGGCACTTCTCGAATCAGAAGCCGCTTCCTACCATGCACCAGGCACGTGTACTTTTTACGGTACGGCTAACACCAACCAGATGGTGGTGGAGTTTATGGGGATGCAATTACCCGGTTCCTCTTTCGTCCACCCGGATTCACCGCTGCGTGATGAGCTGACTGCTGCCGCTGCGCGCCAGGTCACGCGTATGACCGGCAACGGTAGCGAATGGATGCCACTTGGTAAAATGATTGATGAAAAAGTTGTGGTAAACGGTATCGTTGCACTCCTGGCGACAGGTGGATCTACCAACCACACTATGCATCTGGTGGCCATGGCACGTGCCGCTGGTATTCAGATCAATTGGGATGATTTCTCTGATCTTTCAGATGTTGTTCCTCTCCTGGCGCGTCTCTATCCTAATGGCCCGGCTGATATTAACCACTTCCAGGCGGCAGGTGGTGTACCGGTGTTAATGCGTGAATTGCTGAATGCGGGTTTACTGCATGAAGATGTTAATACCGTGGCAGGATTTGGCCTTTCTCGCTACACCATGGAGCCGTGGCTGAATAACGGTAAGCTGGATTGGCGTGAAGGGGCGGAAAAATCTCTCGACGACAATGTTATTGCGTCTTTCGATAAGCCTTTCTCGCATCATGGTGGCACCAAAGTATTAAGCGGTAACCTGGGCCGGGCTGTCATGAAAACGTCTGCTGTACCCCTTGAAAACCAGATTATTGAAGCGCCAGCAGTCGTATTTGAAAGCCAACATGATGTTTTACCTGCCTTTGAAGCTGGAATGCTGGACCGGGATTGTGTCGTTGTTGTTCGCCACCAGGGGCCAAAAGCGAACGGAATGCCAGAATTACATAAACTCATGCCGCCACTTGGTGTATTATTGGACCGCTGTTTCAAAATTGCGTTGGTGACTGATGGACGGCTTTCTGGTGCTTCGGGTAAAGTGCCGTCAGCAATCCACGTGACACCGGAAGCCTACGATGGTGGGCTGCTGGCAAAAGTACGTGATGGCGACATTATTCGAGTGAATGGTCAGACAGGCGAACTGACACTGCTGGTTGATGAAGCAGAACTTGCCGCCCGTCAGCCTCATATTCCGAATCTGAGTGCATCGCGTATCGGGACCGGGCGTGAAATGTTTAGTGCTTTACGCGAAAAACTATCCGGTGCCGAGCAGGGCGCAACCTGTATCACCTTCTAAAAGTTAAAATTTGTAATCAGGCGAGAGATAACTCTGATGAAAAACTGGAAAACAAGTGCGGAATCCATCCTGACCACTGGCCCGGTAGTACCGGTTATTGTGGTTAATAAACTGGAACATGCGGTGCCTATGGCAAAAGCGCTGGTTGCTGGTGGTGTACGTGTGCTGGAAGTGACTTTACGTACCGCCTGCGCCGTTGATGCGATTCGCGCAATTGCAAAAGAAGTGCCGGAAGCAATCGTAGGTGCAGGTACTGTTCTGAATCCACAGCAACTGGCCGAAGTGACTGAGGCTGGCGCGCAATTTGCTATCAGCCCGGGTCTGACTGAGCCACTGTTGAAAGCAGCAACCGAAGGCACTATTCCACTGATCCCTGGTATCAGCACGGTTTCTGAACTGATGCTGGGTATGGATTACGGTCTGAAAGAGTTTAAGTTCTTCCCGGCTGAAGCAAATGGTGGCACCAAAGCGTTGCAGGCGATTGCAGGACCGTTTTCTCAGGTTCGTTTCTGCCCGACTGGTGGTATCTCTCCGGCAAACTATCGTGACTACCTGGCGTTGAAGAGCGTGCTTTGCATTGGTGGTTCCTGGCTGGTTCCGGCGGATGCACTGGAAGCTGGTGATTACGACCGTATTACTAAACTGGCGCGTGAGGCAGTAGAAGGCGCGAAGTTGTAAGAAAAAGATTGCTGAAGTCCGGATGGACCCTGCAATACATTGAATTTGTATGCCGGATAAGACGCTTACGCCCCATCCGGCATGTACAAAGCACAAAATATCAGCAATAAAAATGCCCGATCATAAGTCGGGCATTTTTATTGGTCAGTACTAACAGTCGGTATTTAACCTTGTACTTTCACCTGCACCGCAGCGTGTTTTGCTCGTTCAATTGCTTCTTCAATACTCTCTGCCGTAGCCAGTACTACTCCCAGACGACGACTGCCATCAATTTCTGGTTTCCCGAATAAACGAATCTGCAAACCAGCCCCAACAGCAAGTTGCACATTGTCAAAGGTTACATTCTGGCTGGTTAGTTGCGGCAGAATTACGGCAGAGGCAGAAGGCCCATATTGACGAATTGCACCAATTGGTAAGCCGAGGAAAGCACGTACGTGAAGTGCAAATTCAGAGAGATCCTGAGAAATTAGTGTCACCATTCCGGTGTCATGGGGGCGAGGGGAGACCTCACTGAAAATGACCTCGTCGCCACAGACAAAAAGCTCTACACCAAACAGGCCGTAACCACCCAGTGCAAGTACCACCTTGCGGGCGATCTCCTGAGCACGTTCCAGCGCCAGCTTACTCATCTGTTGTGGTTGCCAGGATTCACGATAATCACCGTCCTGCTGACGATGCCCGACTGGATCACAAAAATGAACACCATCCACGGCACTGACAGTCAGCAGGGTAATTTCAAAGTCAAACTTCACCACACCTTCTACGATGACCCGGCCTGCGCCCGCACGTCCGCCTTGCTGCGCATATTCCCAGGCTTGAGTCAGTTGTTCGGCACTGCGAATAAAACTTTGTCCTTTGCCTGATGAACTCATCACTGGTTTAACAATGCACGGATAGCCTATTTCTTCTACCGCAGTAAGGAAGTTTTCTTCGCTTTCGGCGAAGCGATATGTCGATGTGGGTAATTGAAGTTCTTCTGCGGCCAGACGCCGAATACCTTCACGATTCATGGTCAACTGTGTGGCCCGCGCACAAGGCACAACATGCTGGCCTTCTTGCTCCAGCTTCACAAGAGTATCAGTAGCGATAGCCTCAATTTCTGGCACGATGTAATGGGGTTTTTCCTGTTCCACCACATGACGTAGCGCATCGCCATCCAGCATATTAATTACATATGAACGATGCGCGACATGCATGGCGGGGGCATCAGCATAGCGGTCAACGGCAATGACTTCCACGCCAAGTCGCTGACACTCAATCGCCACTTCTTTACCCAGTTCGCCAGAACCCAATAACATTACTCGCGTTGCTGCCGGACGCAGCGCTGTGCCTAATACCGTCATATCTAAATCCCCTGAAAAATTCCGCCGCAGTATAAACGAAAACGTTTGCGTATGTCTTTATGATTGCTTGCAAAACTCAACTAAAGTGAATATACTGTATAAAAACACAGTTATAGTAAGAGGCTGCAAAATGGCGGTTGAAGTTAAATACGTAGTCATTCGTGAGGGTGAAGAAAAAATGTCGTTTGCCAGCAAAAAGGAAGCCGATGCGTATGACAAAATGCTTGATACGGCGGATATGCTCGATACATGGCTGGCTTGTTCGCCAGTTCACATGGAAGATGCACAGCGAGAGGCGCTCTCTTTGTGGCTGGCAGGACAAAAAGATGTGCTCAGTACAATTCTGAAAACGGGCAAACTACCGACGCCACAAGTGGTGGAACCTTCCTCAGATACTGAGGACGATTCTCAGGCAGCATAAAGCGACTTGCGCTCCTGACGATTTGTACCATGCTTTCTCCTGAATCATTGTGCTATGGAGAAAAAGATGAATAAAAGAGGAGCGTTGTTGGCTATGTTACTGCTTGGTGCGAGTGCGTCAGTTATCGCTGTCGACAACGAGACAAGCAAATCGGTAACATTTCCCAAATGTGAAGGGCTTGATGCAAATGGCATTGCTGCCAGCGTCAAACGTGATTACCAACAAAACAGGGTTGTACGCTGGGCTGACGATCAAAAATCAGTCGGCCAGGCCGATCCTGTCGCATGGGTCAGTGTGCGGGATATTCAGGGTAAGGATGATAAATGGCGTGTACCACTGACAGTTCGTGGTAAAAGCGCCGATATTCATTATCTGGTTACGGTCGATTGCAAAGCAGGTACAGCTGAGTATCATCGGCAATAAACAAAAATTAGTGCAATTATCCTGGCTCCGTTAGGAGTCGAAAATCTTTATTGTTCTTTAAACTGCAATACTATCAGTAGATAGGGCTAGTATTGCAGATAGCCTTTTCTTTAACTTCCCGTCTCTGCTCATTTCATTTGCGAAACTTTTTCCTCACATACATTTTCTGACGTACCCGTCAGGTATGCTATACAAATCCAACATCACTCTTTGAGAGGCAAAATGGCTAACTGGCTGAATCAATTACAATCTCTTCTTGGGCAAAATGTTTCAAACGCCTCTGGTGTTCAGGGATTAAGTAAATTACTTGTACCTGGCGCACTAGGCGGTCTGGCAGGTTTGCTTATTGCCAATAAATCATCTCGTAAATTACTCAGTAAATATGGTACCAGTGCTCTGCTGGTTGGAGGTGGTGCGGTAGCAGGTACGGTCCTGTGGAATAAGTACAAAGAGAAAGTGCGAGCTGCCCATCAAAATGAACCTCAATTTGGCAATCAGTCATCACCACTTGATGAACGCACTGAGCGCTTAATCCTCGCCCTGGTGTTTGCTGCGAAAAGCGATGGACATATTGATGCCAAAGAACGTGCTGCGATTGACACTCAGCTACGTGAAGCGGGTATTGAAGAGCAGGGAAGAGTTCTTATTGAGCAAGCCATTGAACAGCCGCTTGATCCTCAACGCCTGGCAAAAGGGATTCGTAACGAGGAAGAGGCACTGGAAATTTACTTCCTTAGCTGCGCGGCAATAGATATCGATCATTTTATGGAGCGCAGCTACCTGAATGCCTTGGGTGATGCACTGAAGATCCCGCAGGATGTACGTGAAGGGATTGAACATGATTTACAACAGCAAAAGAATGTGTTGTCAGGTTAACGTCCCATCATAGAGTTGCATGTTTCGCTTGCATCCCGGGTGACTTTTGCCACCCTTATAGGATGTTTCATTCAGAAAGAACAATAACATGCTACCGAAAGCTAACCGAATACCCCATGAGTTAACGCTACATGGCGACACGCGCATCGATAATTATTTCTGGCTGCGGGATGACACCCGCTCGCAGCCAGAAGTGCTGGAGTATCTCAAAGATGAAAATGCGTACGGACACCAAATTATGTCTACGCAGCAGGCGCTCCAGGATCGGGTATTAAAGGAGATTATCGACCGTATTCCGCCGCGAGAAGAATCAGCACCCTACGTGAAAAACGGTTATCGCTATCGTCATATTTACGAACCAGGTTGCGAATACGCCATTTATCAACGCCAGTCGGTGCTCAGTGAAGAGTGGGATGAGTGGACCACATTACTGGATGCGAACAAACGCGCAGCACATAGTGAGTTTTATTCACTCGGTGGGCTTGCTATCTCGCCTGATAACACCATTATGGCACTGGCTGAAGATTATCTTTCACGGCGGCAATACGGCATTCGTTTTCGTAACCTGCAAACCGGTAACTGGTATCCAGAATTGCTCGACAATGTGGCACCGGAATTTGTCTGGGCCAATGACTCGCTCACTTTTTATTATGTGCGAAAACATCCCACCACACTTTTGCCTTATCAGGTTTGGCGGCATAACGTTGGCACGCCATTCACTCACGATGAGCTTATCTATGAAGAGAAAGACGACACGTTTTATGTCAGTCTGCACAAAACCACATCAAAACATTATGTGGTGATTCATCTGGCCAGTGCTACAACCAGCGAAGTGCAACTGTTGGACGCAGAATTAGCCGATGCCGAACCGTTTGTCTTTCTGCCAAGACGTAAAGATCACGAATACAGTCTCGACCACTATCAACATAAGTTTTATCTGCGTTCAAATCGAAATGGTAAAAACTTTGGCCTTTACCGTACCCGGGTGCGTGATGAGCAGGCGTGGGAAGAACTGATCCCGCCGCGTGAAAACATTATGCTGGAAGGATTTACGCTGTTTACCGACTGGCTGGTGGTAGAGGAGAGGCAACGCGGCCTGACAAGTTTGCGGCAAATTAATCGCAAAACACGGGAAGTGATTGGTATAGCCTTTGATGATCCTGCATATGTAACCTGGCTTGCTTACAATCCAGAACCTGAAACCTCGCGTTTGCGCTATGGTTACTCCTCGATGACCACACCAGATACTTTATTTGAACTGGACATGGATACCGGTGAACGACGCGTCCTTAAGCAGACAGAAGTGCCCGGTTTTAATCCTGATAACTATCGCAGTGAACATGTGTGGATTACGGCGAGAGATGGCGTCGAAGTGCCAGTTTCTCTGGTTTACCATCGAAAACATTTTCGTAAGGGACAAAATCCGTTGCTGGTGTATGGCTATGGCTCATACGGGGCAAGTATTGATGCGGATTTCAGTAGTAGCCGACTCAGCCTGTTGGATCGCGGGTTTGTTTACGCCATTGTGCATGTGCGTGGAGGCGGTGAACTGGGGCAACAATGGTACGAAGATGGCAAGTTTCTCAAAAAGAAAAATACCTTCAACGACTATCTTGATGCTTGCGATGCGTTATTAAAACTGGGCTACGGTTCACCTTCACTTTGTTTCGGCATGGGAGGGAGTGCAGGCGGGATGTTAATGGGGGTTGCCATTAATGAACGACCTGAACTGTTTCACGGTGTTATTGCGCAAGTTCCGTTTGTCGATGTACTGACAACAATGCTTGATGAGTCGATCCCTTTAACGACAGGAGAATTCGAAGAGTGGGGCAATCCGCAAGATCCCGAGTATTACAGCTATATAAAAAGCTACAGCCCGTATGACAATGTTACTACGCAGGATTACCCCCATCTGCTGGTGACAACTGGTCTGCATGATTCACAAGTACAATACTGGGAACCGGCAAAATGGGTCGCTAAACTGCGGGAATTAAAAACCGACAAAAATCTTTTACTGCTCTGTACAGACATGGATTCGGGGCATGGTGGGAAATCCGGGCGTTTTAAATCTTATGAAGGCGTAGCCCTGGAGTTCGCATTTTTGATCGCACTGGCGCAGGGAACATTACCAGGCACTACGCACAATCACGCATTTCCCAGATAATGTTTCAGCGTTAACCGTAGTTCCGGGCTCATACTGTCGAGATTGTTAAACAACCATCGCAGGTAGCCCGGATCACGTTCAGCAATTTCAGAGACCGCTTTGCCACGATATTTGCCGAAGGTAAATGTCGTCAGCAAGGCTGGACGTCCGGTGATATTGGCCATTTGCTCTGCTGTCCAGCCAGAGACATTCATAATATCAATCAGCAACGCCGCAGTAATGTAACAGTCATATAAGGCCCGGTGATGATGTAGCCCTGGTGGTGTTTGAACATTCAGTTTGCGCGATTTATACAAAGCCATATTGCTGTATTTGATTCCCGGCCATAAATGCCGCGAAAGCTTCATGGTGCAGATCCACTCGCCAGGCATTTCTGGCAATACACGACGGTCAAAACTGGCATTATGTGCAACATACCAGTCGCTACCGTAATAATGCGGGATCACTTCCTCAATCCACGGTTTATCCGCGACCATGGCTTCAGTAATACGGTGGATAGCCATTGCCTGAGGGGTGATTGGACGGTCAGGGCGTACCAGGTGACTCATAGGGTTAGTAATTTTTCCATCCACCACGTCAACAGACGCGATTTCAACAATTCCGCCCTGTAAACCACAAGTTTCTGTATCGATGACGCGCAACATGGCTTTGCTCCTGACCAAAAAGCTTAGCGTAAAGGAATGATATCTCCTTGCCAACCTTCATTCGTTCTTTGTCCGGTTAATAATAATGATCCCCGATCAGCCCGAACAATCAGCTGTCCGTGTTCATCCCATAATGCACTGCTACCTCGTGCATTTGCCATCAGCACAGCAATGGAATACTTGTGGGAAAAATACTGTAAATGAGACGTCGATGCTATCAAGTCTCGTTCACTTACGTTCTGGAAAGTTGTGAAAAGCGAACTGGTTGAGTCCAAATCAAGCGCATCAGGTTGCCTGGTTATCACATTAATGTGTTTTAAGTGTCTGGAAAGACAGGCTCCGTGGCTTTGGGGAAAATAATGTGGTTTGGTCATCCAGGGGGCGAAAACGGCAATGCCTCTGACAAAATGGTCGTTTTGTTCTACAGGTAAACCAGCGATAACTGTAATCCGCCTGGAGGCTGCGGCATACGCTAAGGGTTGCAATAACAGGTCATCCGGTGGTGGGGGAAGCGTGCCTTTGGTCTCATCACATCCGAGCAAAGACAGGGAAGGGAAAACCAGTAATTCGCAATACTGCTTGGCAGCAGCGTGAATAAATTCCAGATGGAGAGAAATGTTTTCTGATAGTGAAATCTGACGAGGTTCGTATTGGGCGGCTGCGATCTTCCAGGGGGACATAATGACTTCCTTTTCATAGTGCCTGTTAGCAACTCTAAAGCATAGGTTAAGAATTTGCTTATAAATTAACAGGCAACATGTAAGGAATTGTAATTATAGTGCTAATTTATTTCATTTTGGGTTCGTAGGGCAACCGTGAAAGAGAAACAGAAGCGAGGCGATGGGCGATCAGTCGTTCGCGAAACCATGAACGCAAATGCTCTGGTTGTTCACGTTCCACGGCTTCGGCGATAACCGGCATATTATAACGTTCTTTGAAAGCAACTCCTGCGGCGGCAAGGTCAACATTCACCTTATCCATTTCCACTTGATCAAGCTGCGCCAGATTAATCTTCATGAGCTTCTCCTGATTCGATAGCGGGCAAAAGTTACTAAGAGAAGCGTTCGATAGCAAGTCTGAGTTGATGATTCTCGACTCATTCATTATTGAAGGTTATGCTCTTGCTAATAAGTTATTACAAAAGGGAATGTAAATATGGCTTCATCTGTAAAAAAAATTTGCTGGACTGTTCTGTTTGTTGTTACTGCACTGATTCCACCAGCTTCATGGGCTCATGCCCATCTGACTCACCAGTATCCTGCCGCTGATGCAGAAGTGACCGCAGCTCCCCAGGCGCTGACATTGAATTTTTCGGAAGGCATTGAACCGGGATTTAGCGGTGCCACCCTTACGGGCCCGAAACAAGAAGTCATTAAACTGCGCCCGGCAAAGCGTAACGAACAGGATAAATCACAACTGATTGTGCCACTGGATGAATCACTCAAGCCCGGAAAATATACCGTGGACTGGCATGTTGTGTCTGTGGACGGGCATAAAACCAAAGGGCAATACACCTTTAGCGTGAAATAACCATGCTGATGTTTACCTGGATTGCGCTGCGCTTCATCCACTTTGCTGCGTTAATGCTGATCTTTGGCTATGCCTTGTACGGTGCATGGCTGGCTCCGGTATCAATTCGCCGTCTGATGATGCGTCGATTTCTCCGTCCACAGCAATATGCCGCAGCTTTTAGTTTTGTCAGTGCCTTGACGATGCTGGTGATACAAAGTGGCTTGATGGGTAATGGCTGGCAGGATGTCGTCTCCCCCTCAGTTTGGACCGCAGTATTACAAACACGATTTGGTCACGTCTGGCTTTGGCAAATTGTTTTTGCATTTATCACCCTTATCGTGGCACTGATGTCTCCGCGTTCGTTACCTCGATTATTACTGGCACTGACCCTTGCGCAGTTTATTTTGCTGGCAGCAGTGGGCCATGCAACATTACATGATGGAATTACGGGGGCATTACACCGACTAAACCATGCAGTGCATTTAATTTGCGTAGCAGGGTGGTTTGGCGGACTGCTGCCTGTTATCTATTGTATGCGCCTGGCCAAAGGTCGCTGGCGACAACAGGCTATCGTAACCATGATGCAATTTTCCCGATATGGGCATCTTGCGGTGACGGGGGTTTTGCTGACGGGAATTGCTAACGCATTATTTATTAATGGGTTATCGCTATCTTTGCAGACCCGATGGGGGCAACTCCTTTTGCTTAAATGTGCCCTTGTCATTGTGATGGTGGCAATCGCTCTGGTGAATCGGTATGTTCTTGTGCCACGAATGGGGCAAGCCAGTAGCCGCGCTGATCTCTGGTTTGTCTGGATGAGTAAACTTGAATGGCAAATCGGTGCCGTGGTGCTGGTGATTATTAGCCTGCTTGCAACTCTCGAACCTTTTTGATGGACTGAATAATGATGAAAAAAATCACTCTCGCACTACTGTTGCTTACCAGTTCAGCAACTGCCCTGGCGGCTCCACAGGTGATAACCGTGAGTCGTTTCGAAATGGGTAAAGACAAATGGGCATTTAACCGCGAAGAGGTGATGCTGACATGCCGACCGGGCCATGCTTTGTATGTTATTAATCCGAGTACCCTGGTGCAGTATCCTTTGAACGATATCGCACAAAAGGAAGTCGCCAGCGGGAAGACCAATGCCCAACCGATTTCGGTGATTCAGATTGATGATCCCAACAAACCTGGTGAAAAAATGAGTCTGACGCCGTTTATAGAACGAGCTGAAAAACTCTGTTAATTACCTAAAATAGCCTTTTGATTTCCAATAAAAAACCGCCTCAGTTCTTTCACCAGAACGGGCGGTTTTTAACATTTAAGCTGATGACCACCACGCTTTTTATTGACCATTTTGCACGCAAACTGGAAAACCTGGCGTCGTCATCTATTCTTAAAGGGCAAGGCAACTAAGCCTGCATTAATGCCAACTTTTAGCGCACGGCTCTCTCCCAAGAGCCATTTCCCTGGACCGAATACAGGAATCGTGTTCGGTCTCTTTTTATCTGTTAAAAGCCAGAAATATTCCATTCGCTGACTTTATATTCAACCATAACACACACTCCACGGTCTTAGTCCAGCGTTTTTTAACATTCTTGTTAAAATTATGTGATCTTTAGCGCGGGAGGAAAAACTGATGAAACAGCCTGCTCCCGTGTATCAGAAAATCGAGGGTGGTCAATGGCGACATATCTGGCTGGTCGGCGATTTACATGGATGCCTGGAGCAGTTGCGCCGCAAATTATGGCATTGTCGTTTTGATCCGTGGCGAGATTTACTTATCTCAGTGGGAGATGTTATCGATCGTGGGCCGCAAAGTTTACGTTGTCTGCAGTTACTTGGAGAACGTTGGGTTCGTGCGGTAAGAGGCAATCATGAACAGATGGCGATGGATGCGCTGGCATCCCAGCAGATGTCGTTGTGGTTAATGAATGGCGGCGACTGGTTTGTTGAGTTGGTAGATAATCAACAGAAACAAGCGAAAACAGCGCTGGAAAAATGTCAGTATTTGCCCTTTATTCTTGAAGTACACAGTTGCACCGGCAAACATGTTATTGCTCATGCCGATTATCCTAATGATGTTTATGAATGGCAAAAGGACGTCGATTTGCATCAGGTCTTGTGGAGCCGCTCACGATTACGTGAAGGCCAAAAAGGGAAGGAAATTACAGGTGCTGATCATTTCTGGTTTGGTCATACACCGTTGCGCCATCGCGTGGATATTGGCAACCTGCATTATATTGATACCGGTGCTGTCTTTGGGGGCCAACTGACTCTTGTACAATTGCAATAACTAAAAATCACCGTACTCCTGGGCAGGTCGCCAGAAACCATCAATAAAATCCTCAATCGGAAAACAACCGCCATGGCGGATCCGTTGATCGCTCATAGAATAAAGACACTGCTGTTCCGTGTTGTAGACATCCACAACAATATCTTCACAACCGCCATCCAGGTAGCAAACAAAAAGTACCAGCGCGAACATTTCATCCCCGAAGTGTGGTGCCGTACCGTTAAGTTTAGGAGAGATTTTACAACGAGGGAATAACCAGGATAAATAACCCGCCATGCCGACGGGTTCTTTTTGGATCAGGCAAGACGCATAATCCAGGCATCAGATTGTTGATCGTAACGGGTACGGTAAAGGACAGAGTGTTCGCCATTTAGCAGGGCAGGGATACTGGTTTCGGCATCCCAGGCATCCAGTTGCATACATAAATCGGGGTCAGATTTACAAGGAATGGTTAACGTTCGATCACCCGGCGATTCACCGTGTAACTCGCCGTCGTCGATTTCAAAAGCGCCTATGCGCACACTGGTTTTCATCTTCGTGCTCTCCATTTAGCTGTCGGTTGTGGTACGACCAGTCCGATCGCGCCATTTTTCAGCCTAGTTGAGGTAGCCGAATGCGCCAGTCAAAACGTGCGCTTTTTTTGTGCGCTTTCAGGCGTTACCGGTAAAAAGTTTCCCATCGCGCACCAGTTCACGCGGGTAGCTGTTTTTCAGTCGCGAACCAATCCGTTTGGCTAAACCAATCGGTTGATGCTGGAAAGTAACCAATACATCATCCGCAACTGGCGCGGCTTGCGGGTAAACATCGCGCCCGCGATACCACTCCTCCGCTTCCTGCGCCGTTAGTTCAAAAGCGTTCACATTGTCGGGGGAGGCAAGGGCAATAACCGCTTCATGCTGCCAGCGATAACCTTTGTTATGTGTTTCGGCAAGTTTAATCCCCAACCGAGAAAATCGGACTTTACCGATCAAGGCTTCAATGCCCACCGGGAACAACCACAGTTCTTTGTCGCGTTGCCAGAGGCGCAGGTTTTCATCCCAGTTTAAGCCAACACCAGCAGCCGCCTGACGAATTTGTCCAGCTTCGCGATCTTTCACCGGGCTGAACGGGAAATTGCCCACTTTGTATTTTGGGGCGGGTAAGGCGGGAATCGCCTGAGTTTTACGCAGACGAGCAACGAAGAAGCCTTCGCAGTCGTAAATTTGTGGGAAAACATGCAAAAAGCCTTCCTCGGTCAGCGCCTTGTTTGCACCAGGGAAGAGATTGCCAAGCGGTAAAAACTCTACTGCGTCGGGGTAAGTCTCTTTAAGCCACAGGCAAACGGCTTCGTTTTCTTCCCGGTTTAAGGTACAGGTCGAGTAAACCAGTGTACCGCCAGGGCGTAATGCATGAAAGGCGCTGTCGATCAGTTCCCGTTGGGTAGCTGCGATTTCCTGATTGCTTTCTGGTGACCAGTTTTTTAGCGCATCGGGATCTTTACGCACCACGCCTTCGCCGGAGCAGGGAGCGTCCAGCAAAATGGCATCGAACATTTCGGGTAATGCCGCACCAAACACGCGGCCATCAAAATGTGTGAGCGCAACATTACTGATACCACAGCGGCTGATATTGGCATGTAACACTTTTACCCGACTGGCGGAAAACTCATTGGCAAGGATCGCCCCTTCGTTATTCATCCGCGCGGCAATTTGCGTCGTTTTGGAGCCGGGCGCGGCAGCGACATCCATCACCCGCTGTGGTGCATTACCGTCAGCAAACAAGGCGGCGACGGGCAACATTGAACTGGCTTCCTGAATATAAAACAGGCCACTTAAATGCTCTGCGGTACTACCCAACGGCAATGCATCTTCATCGTCGCGTTCAATCCAGAAACCTTCTTCACACCACGGAATAGGCGTAAGCGTCCAGTTATAAGTGGCGGTTAATTGCAGGAAATCAGCAACGGAGATTTTCAGCGTATTAACGCGAATACTGCGGCGCAACGGGCGCTGACAGGCGGAGAGAAAATCATCAAATGAGAGCGTCGAAGGCATTGCTTCGCGCATTTGCGTCAGAAAGGCGTCCGGGAAATAAACGGTGTGTTGGGCCACGAGCATGTACCACAGGCAAAAAAACAGGCGCGCAGTTTAGCATAAACGCTCCGGCGCAGGCACGCCGGAGCAATGGACATTATTTGGGCAGCGCAGTTCCCCATTCACGCCACTCTTTCGGTTCACTTTCCTGCAACAGGAAGTGTTTACCTTCCTGGGCTTTCGGTGCCAGCGGAGTACCCGGAGGCGTGGCAAAGGCGATGCCGCCACGGATAAACTGGTTAAAGGTGCCGGTTTTCACCACGCCGCCAGTCAGACCAAAATCCAAACTGTAACCCGATGCCAACCAGAAGACGGAATTGTTACGCACCAGGTGTTGATAGCGTTTACTGATGCGCATCGCAATCATCACGCGATCTGACAGTGTCCCCAGCGTCATTCCGGTAACCGTACCTACTTCCAGACCACGGAACAGCACAGGCGTACCGATGCCTAACGAACCGGCTTCCGGCGCTTCAACAATAATGCTTAAGCCATCCAGGTAACGCGAATCAGTTATGGTGGCCTCTTGTAATTCAAAGTCACGGCGAGGATTGCCCCGACCAGGCTCGACGTTGATATACGGCTGGAGGATAGTATCAAGATGCTCAACGCCCGCTGCCGAAATTTGCGGAGTGACCACTGAGAAGCGTGTACCTCCGCGCGCAAAGGTCTGGACATATTCCGGGTAGAGCACCGCCTTTGCCTGTACTTCATTGCGCGCGGTAATCAGATCCAGCGTCTGAATTTGCCCGATATCAATACCGAGATAGCGAATTGGCATCCCGACTGCCAGTTTTCCGGCATCGAAAGCGTGGAGCGTAATCTGTCCGCCAACCGCACGGGCCGCTGTTTCGGAAGCATACAGAATTCGCTTGTCACCTTTACGTTGGCTGGCGCTGGCACCGCTGAGGTTATCGAAGCTAATAGCCCCCTTTAATGCTCTGGAGAGCGGGGATGCCTGTACGGTCAAGCCACTACCATTCAGCTGAACTTTCGCCCCACCTTCTGCCCAGAACACGCTATTACTGGTCAAGAGGTTGCGGTATTCCGGCTTAATATGCAGATCGATATCAAACGCGTTAGCTCGGGGACGTACGGTAATAACTTCACCAACTTCAAATTTACGGTACAGCACTACCGATCCCGCTTGCACATCCGGCAATGTCTCTGCACTCAAACTCACGGTTGTGGTGGGCAAATCGCTAAGGCTGTTCTCCAGCGCTTTTTCCAGATTGGCATACAGCGGATAGCTGGGTTTCATTGCGCCTTTATCACCAGGAAGAATGCGGATCCCGCCGTTGATCCATTCTGAGGCGCTGGCGCCGAGAAACTCGACGCCGTCCAGCCCCACTTTCACGTCGACACGACTGTTGACGACAAATTTGCTATCGCCTTTTACCAGGTCGCGATGCTGAGGCTCGATGGCGACGGTAAAGGTGACGCCTTTGCTGGTGAGTTTACGATCGATAACCTGGCCTACCTGCACGCCGTGAAGAATGAGCGGCTGACCAGCATCAATACCGTAACTTTCCGGCGCGGTCAGGGTCAGCGTCAGAACATCTGGCTCATGGAGCAGGGCTTTTTCGCCAGGAACAACAATAAATTCTTTACGTGGCTCACCGTCGCCCGGCACCAACTCGAAGGTTTTGCCGGTCAGCAGGGCACTGAGATTAGCATCGCTAAGGGATAATTTTGGATTACGTAATTCGATGCGGGTATTTTCCCGTAACAGCGTGACGACGCTGGGATCAACGGTCATTTCTCCGGTGACTTTACCACCAGGATTTAAATCCAGTTTAGTTAGTTGTCCAACTTCCAGCCCCTGATACATTAACGGCGTCGAGTCGGCGGTTAATCCGGCACCGCTCGGCAGTTCCAGTTTTATTATTACGCCACGCTGGCTATGGGCCAGATCTTCATACAGACCAAAGGTATCTTCCGCCTCGGCAGGTTTCGACTCTTCAGGTGAATCGAAGGCAATCGCACCGTTAACCAGTGCCGCCAGACTTTCCAGTTTCACCTTCGCGCCACTGATACTGACGTTGGCATCAACGCCGGAAACGTTCCAGAAACGGCTACCTTTTTTTACCAGGTCGGTAAAACGCCGCTCGATCAGGACATCAATCACCACACCTTGTTTATTGGGATTGATGGCATAGTCGTAGACTTTACCCACCGGGATCTTGCGGAAATAGACCAGTGAACCACTGTTCAGTGAACCGAGATCGGGGGCTTGCAGGTGGATCATCAGATCGCCGTTATCCAGCCGATATTTTGGTTGGGTGTCGAGTGCGACAAAGTGATCCTGCTCTTTACCTTTACCCGGCATCATGCCGATATAGTTACCACCGACGAGGGCGTCCAGCCCGGAGACTCCTGCCAGCGATGCCTTTGGCGTCACCAGCCAAAACTGTGTCTCTTCGCGCAGCGCATCTTTCATATCGGACTTGATGCTGACTTTGACTTCAATCTTACGAAGATCGTCGCTCAGGCTGATATCCTGCACAGTTCCGACTTCAACACCCTGATAACGAACAGGCGTTCGGCCGGGGACGATACCGTCCGCCGACATAAAGTCGATGGTGACGGTATTACCCCGATCCTGATAACTGTCCCAAATCAGCCAACCAGCAATCATTAGCGCGATGAACGGCAGCAGCCAGAAAGGTGAGATACGGCGTTTATTTTTAATCTGCGCTTCAGTCGTCGAAGCGGGCGTTTCCTGACTCATGTGCATCCCAAAGTAAGCGGCTGTCCAGCCATTCCACAGCAAGAATAGTCAAAATTACCGCTGCGCCGAAATAAAACGCAGCCGGTCCCATAGTAAAAGCGAGGATCTGATCGCGATTAATCAGCGACATGGTTAAAGATATGACAAACAGGTCAAGCATCGACCAGCGACCAATCCAGGTCACCATCCGCAGTAATAGAATGCGTGTGCGTAAACCTTGCTGGCATTTAAAATGAATACTCAACAGTAAAGTGAACATGACGATCACTTTAGTAAACGGCACCAGAATACTGGCGATAAAGACGATTCCGGCGACCGCAATGTTGCTACTTGCCAGCGACATAATCCCGGAAAGTATCGTATCTTCCTGCCGGCCACCATTCAGATAAATGATAGAAATAGGCAACAGGTTGGCAGGTAACAACAAAACGATTGACGCTAACAGCGCCGCCCAGCATTTTTGCAGACTATGACGGCGACGCAGGCGTAGCGGAATATGGCAACGCGGGCAGCGACCACGCTGATCAGGATAGCCGGTAAAATGGCACCCAAGACAGACACGGAGTTTCTCGTCCCTACGCGTAGCGGGGCGCTGCGGATAAAATTGCTCCCACAGTTCTTCGACATTAAGATGTGACAATGTCACCGTCGTTAAAATCACCAACGCCACAAAAGAGAACAAGCCGACACCCGCCTGGATATGGGCATAATCCTGTACCTTTATAGAAGCAACGCCAATGCCGACCAGGTAGATATCGAGCATTACCCACTCTTTCAGTCGCTCAAGCATCAGCAGTACCGGACGTAGATTCATTCCCAGTCGGTTACCAAACCATAAATAAGCTATGGAGGTCACCAGAATGAGGGGGGCACCAATAACGCAAAAAAAGACCATCGCCCCCGTTATTGCATCGCCCTGTTTGGTCATTTGCCAGATGCCTTGCATGACATTGGCGTCAATACGAATGCCTAACAGCCAGATATGCAACAGCGGTTCGCCCCAGGCAAACGGCATCAGCAACAGCATGGTGAATGCCATTGCTGCCAGACGCGTTAGCGACCAGTCGCGCCCGTCACGAATTTTTGCCTGACAGCGCGGACAATAGGCACTTTGATGAGAATTTATCTCGGGCAGACTAAACAGCATGTCACATTGCGGGCAACGTTGATAATCACCACGTGGAAGTTCCTCGCCAATTGACCTTACTGTTATTTTTTTTGATGGCGTAACTTGCGGGGTGTTAAGAGCCATGACGTGCCAAATGTAATAAGAATTAACATTAATAATAACCCATGATGGGAATGATCTTGAGCATTAACGCATTTAATGCTTATTTTAATAGGCTGGCAGTTCCAGGTAAGACAACCAAGTGATTATATAATGAACAAAACAGAATTTTACGCGGATTTAAACCGTGATTTTCGGGCATTAATGGCTGGAGAAACTAGCTTTCTGGCAACACTGGCGAATACCAGTGCTTTGCTGTATGAGCGCCTGACTGATGTAAACTGGGCAGGATTTTATTTACTCGAAGGCGAGACGTTGGTGCTGGGGCCGTTTCAGGGCAAAATCGCCTGTGTACGGATCCCGGTTGGACGTGGCGTGTGCGGTACGGCTGTTGCTCGCAATGAAGTGCAGCGTATTGAAGATGTCCACGCTTTTGATGGTCATATCGCCTGTGATGCAGCCAGCAACGCGGAGATAGTTTTGCCGCTGGTGGTTGAAGATCAGATTATTGGCGTTCTGGATATTGATAGCACTCAGTTTGGCCGCTTCACAGAAGAGGATGAACAAGGCCTGCGCCTGCTGGTGACGGAGCTGGAAAAAGTGCTTGCAATGACGGATTACAAAAAATTCTTTGCGAGCGTCGCAGGATAATCAACGGATAACGTAGCAATTACTGATGGCGTCATTATAATGACGCCTGTTCATGCCTGCGCTTGTTGGCTACGTCCGTTGTAATCAGGAAATTTCATGGAAAATCAACCTAAGTTGAATAGCAGTAAAGAAGTAATCGCGTTTCTGGCCGAGCGTTTTCCCCACTGTTTCAGTGCGGAAGGTGAAGCGCGTCCGCTGAAAATCGGTATTTTTCAGGATCTGGTTGACCGTGTTGCCGGGGAAATGAACCTCAGCAAAACGCAACTGCGATCCGCTTTACGTCTTTATACTTCAAGCTGGCGCTACCTGTATGGCGTAAAACCAGGCGCAATACGTGTCGATCTCGACGGTAACCCGTGTGGTGAGCTGGAGGAGCAGCACGTTGAGCATGCCCGTAAGCAGCTTGAAGAAGCAAAAGCTCGCGTTCAGGCGCAACGTGCTGAACAGCAGGCGAAAAAGCGTGAAGCAGCTGCGGCTGCAGGGGATAAAGAATCTGCACCACGTCGTGAGCGCAAACCGCGTCCTGCAGCACCTCGCCGTAAAGAAGGCGCAGAGCGCAAGCCTCGCGCTGAAAAGCCCGCAGCGAAAGCACCACGAGCACCTCGCGAAGAGAAGCACACACCTGTTTCCGATATTTCTGCACTGACCGTAGGGCAGGCGCTTAAAGTGAAAGCAGGCAACGATGCGATGGATGCCACCGTACTCGAAATCACCAAAGACGGCGTCCGGGTACAGCTGAATTCGGGTATGTCTTTGATTGTGCGCGCAGAACACCTGGTGTTCTGAAACGGAGGCCGGGCCTGGCATGAACAATTTTTTTAGGCTTACCGCGTTTGCTGGCCTGCTTGCAATAGCAGGCCAGACCTTCGCTGTAGATGATATTACACGTGTTGAGCAAATTCCTGTTTTGAAGGAAGAGACTCAACACGCGACAGTAAGTGAGCGCGTGACTTCTCGTTTTACGCGTTCGCATTATCGTCAGTTTGACCTCGATCAGGCGTTTTCTGCGAAAATATTCGATCGTTATCTGAATCTGCTTGATTACAGCCACAATGTGTTGCTGGCAAGTGACGTAGAAGCCTTCGCTAAAAAGAAAAATCAGCTTGGTGATGAATTACGTACGGGCAAACTGGACGTCTTTTATGATCTCTATAATCTGGCACAAAAGCGCCGATTTGAACGTTATCAGTACGCATTGAAAGTACTGGAACGCCCGATGGATTTCACGGGTAACGACACCTATAACCTTGACCGCAGCAAAGCTCCGTGGCCGAAAGACGAAGCGGAAATGAATGCGTTGTGGGATGGCAAGGTGAAATTTGACGAATTAAGCCTGAAATTGACCGGTAAAACCGATCAGGAAATTCGTGACACCCTGACGCGTCGTTATAAATTTGCTATTCGTCGACTGGCACAAACCAACAGTGAAGATGTCTTCTCGCTGGCGATGACCGCATTTGCACGTGAAATCGATCCTCATACCAATTATCTCTCTCCACGTAATACCGAACAGTTCAATACTGAAATGAGCCTGTCGCTGGAAGGTATTGGCGCAGTATTGCAGATGGATGATGACTACACCGTTATCAACTCCATGGTTGCCGGTGGTCCGGCAGCGAAGAGCAAAGCGATAAGTGTGGGCGATCGTATTGTTGGTGTTGGGCAAACGGGTAAACCGATGGTCGATGTTATCGGTTGGCGTCTGGATGATGTCGTTGCCTTAATTAAAGGCCCTAAGGGCAGTAAGGTACGACTTGAGATCCTGCCAGCAGGTAAGGGCACTAAAACTAAAACGATTACCCTGACGCGCGAACGTATTCGCCTGGAAGATCGCGCCGTTAAGATGTCGGTGAAAACCGTCGGTAAAGAAAAAGTTGGTGTGCTGGATATCCCTGGTTTCTACGTGGGCTTAACCGATGACGTTAAAGTGCAGTTGCAGAAACTGGAAAAACAGAACGTCAGCAGTGTGATTATCGATCTGCGCAGTAACGGCGGTGGTGCGTTGACCGAGGCAGTTTCGCTTTCCGGTTTGTTTATCCCATCTGGCCCGGTGGTGCAGGTGCGTGATAACAACGGCAAGGTACGTGAAGATAGCGACAACGATGGTGTGGTCTATTACAAAGGTCCGCTTGTTGTCCTTGTTGATCGTTTTAGTGCCTCTGCGTCAGAGATCTTCGCTGCGGCGATGCAGGATTACGGCCGGGCATTGGTGGTTGGCGAACCGACCTTTGGTAAAGGTACCGTACAGCAGTACCGTTCTTTGAATCGTATTTACGATCAAATGTTGCGTCCTGAATGGCCTGCATTAGGTTCAGTACAGTATACAATCCAGAAATTTTATCGTGTTAACGGTGGCAGTACACAGCGTAAAGGTGTAACGCCAGACATCATCATGCCTACGGGCAATGAAGAGACGGAAACCGGAGAAAAATTCGAAGACAATGCATTACCGTGGGACAGTATTGACGCCGCAACTTACGTGAAATCAGGTGATCTGAAATCGTTTGGGCCGGTGCTGCTTAAAGAGCATAACGCTCGTATCGCTAATGATCCTGAATTCCAGTACATCATGAATGATATTGCCCGTTTCAAAGCGATGAAGGAGAAGCGTAGTATTGCCTCGCTCAATTTTGCACAACGCGAAAAAGAGAATAACGAAGATGATGCACTGCGTCTGCAGCGCCTCAATGATCGGTTTAAACGGGAAGGTAAACCACAGTTGAAGAAACTGGATGATCTGCCGAAAGATTATCAGGAGCCAGATCCGTATCTTGATGAAACGGTAAAAATAGCGCTCGACCTGGCGCATCTTGAAAAAGAGAAGCCAGCGGAAAACCCCGCGTCTACTAAGTAATGTCAAACAGGCACAAGATAATGTGCCTGTTTTTTTTCACACGTCAGCCAAATGCTACAAAATGTAAAGTTGTGTCTTTCTACTGACTTACACAGCGTTCAGACTTGAAAATGGCGGCGTAACCCATACGATGTGGGTTACGCGTAGTGCGTTTTGTTAAACTGAGGTAAAAAGAAAATTATGATGCGAATCGCGCTCTTCCTGCTAACGAACCTGGCCGTTATGGTCGTTTTCGGGCTGGTACTGAGCCTGACAGGGATACAGTCGAGCAGCGTTCAGGGGCTGATGATTATGGCCTTGCTGTTCGGTTTTGGTGGTTCCTTCGTTTCGCTTCTGATGTCCAAATGGATGGCGTTGAGATCTGTGGGCGGGGAAGTGATCGAGCAACCGCGTAACGAAAGGGAACGTTGGCTGGTCAATACTGTAGCAACTCAGGCGCGTCAGGCGGGGATTGCTATGCCGCAGGTAGCTATCTACCATGCACCGGATATCAACGCTTTCGCGACCGGTGCCCGTCGTGATGCCTCTCTGGTTGCTGTCAGCACTGGTTTACTGCAAAACATGAGTCCGGATGAAGCCGAGGCAGTAATTGCTCATGAAATCAGCCACATCGCCAATGGCGACATGGTGACCATGACGCTGATTCAGGGCGTGGTGAACACCTTCGTTATCTTTATTTCACGAATTCTCGCGCAGTTGGCTGCTGGTTTTATGGGTGGTAACCGTGATGATGGTGAAGAGAGTAACGGTAACCCTCTGATTTATTTTGCAGTCGCCACAGTACTGGAGTTGGTCTTTGGTATTCTGGCAAGCATTATCACCATGTGGTTCTCGCGTCACCGTGAATTCCATGCTGATGCCGGTTCGGCAAAACTGGTTGGTCGTGAGAAAATGATTGCTGCACTGCAGCGTTTGAAAACCAGTTATGAACCACAAGAAGCTACCAGCATGATGGCATTTTGCATCAACGGTAAATCGAAATCGCTGAGTGAATTGTTTATGACTCACCCACCGCTGGATAAACGTATCGAAGCGCTGCGGACAGGTGAATATCTGAAGTAAGCGATAGCAAAACAAAAAGAGCGCGTTCTGATTAACGCGCTCTTTTTTTACCTTTTCACTCGAGGTTGTGTGATGCGTAAGCCACTCACTCCCGCCGCAATCACCGCCAGTATTCCGGCAGTCAACAACGACACATGTGTACCGTTATCACCAAATTGGTTCAGCATAAGTGCAACCAGTGCTGCGCCACTGCTTTGCCCGAGTAGTCGTGCTGTGCCTAACATACCACTGGCACCACCGCTACGTTCGCGCGGGGCGGAGGTAATAATCGTATGGTTATTTGGCGACTGAAATAAACCAAATCCTGCACCACAAAGAATCATCGGCCAAATAATATTGATATCGGCTGGTGAGGCAGGAAGTAACACTAAGGCAAAAAGCCCCGAGGCCATAATGATCATCCCTAATGCGCCTAACAATCCTGCATGTACACGCTCAATCAAATACCCGGCAAGTGGAGCCATAACCATGGTAGCTAAAGGCCAGGGAGTGAGTAACAAGCCTGTTTCTACTTCACTTCGACCAAGTACAGTTTGCAGGTAAAAGGGCAAAGAAACCATCGCCAGCATCTGCGCGCAGAAAGAGCAAACTGAAGTGCCAATAGAGAGCGAGAAAAGGGGAATGCGCAGTAAATCAACGGGCAACAGAGGAACTGGAAGGGCGAGTTGGCAGCGAATAAAGAAATAACCCACCACAATCATCACTGCAACTTCCGCAGCAATAAGCGTTAATGATTGTCCCTGAGCAAAACCGCTTAAAGCAGTAATCAACAGACCAAACGTGAGCGCATTCATAATAGCGCTGGGAAGATCAAAACGCGGTTTGCTACCACGAGAGCCATTTGGTGGTAAAAAACGCATCGCTAAAATTAACGCCAGAATGCCCAACGGAACGTTAATTAAAAATAGCCACTTCCATGATGCTACGGAGAGAATGGCTGCGGCAATCGTAGGGCCTGCTGCAGAAGATACCGCCACAATAAAGGAGTTAATACCCATACCGCGCCCCAAAAAGCGTTGGGGATAGATAAGACGAATGAGCGCGGTATTAACACTCATCAACGCGGCCCCTCCAATACCCTGCGCGATGCGCGCCATGGTGAGTAGTTGAAGCGTATCTGAGAGTGCACAAAGCAGCGAAGAAAGAAGAAATGCCACCAGACCAAATTTATAAATTCGTCGGTAACCAAACATATCACCTAAAAATGAGAAGGTGAGTAATGAAATGACAATGGCGATCTGATAAGCGTTAACGACCCAAATAGAGCTGGCAGGTGTGGCGTTAAGATCTGATGCGATGGTAGGTAGTGCGACGTTAGCAATAGCACCATCCAGCACTGCCATTGAAATGCCAATGATGATGGTTAAAATGGCACCGTACCGTTGCGGCAACGGCAGGCCATCGGCCTGAATTTTTTGCATAAGAATCTTGGTCTTCAGGAATTGATAAGCAGATTAATGATTCTAGCATTGATACTGGTGTGGGATGTCGCAGAATTGTAACGAAGCGGCAAAACTTGCATTGCGACGCCAGGATCGTGAATTTATAATAAAATTCGGTTCTGATTTTTCTAAAACACTCGCAATGAGGTGATGAATGGCCAGTACAGATCTGGGTAAACAACCTGATTCTGTTTCTTCCGTGTTGAAAGTTTTCGGTATTTTACAGGCATTAGGCGAAGAGCGTGAAATTGGTATTACCGAGCTTTCTCAACGCGTTATGATGTCAAAAAGTACCGTTTATCGCTTTTTGCAAACCATGAAAACGTTGGGCTATGTTGCTCAGGAGGGGGAGTCAGAAAAATATTCCCTGACGTTGAAATTATTCGAACTGGGTGCCCGTGCATTACAAAATGTCGATTTGATTCGTAGCGCAGATATTCAAATGCGCGAACTTTCCAGACTTACCAAAGAAACCATTCACCTTGGCGCGCTGGACGAAGACAGCATTGTCTATATTCATAAAATCGACTCCATGTACAATTTACGTATGTACTCCCGTATTGGTCGTCGAAATCCGCTCTACAGCACCGCAATTGGTAAAGTCTTGCTGGCATGGCGTGACCATGAAGAAATCAAACAAATCCTGGAACACGTCGAATATAAGCGGAGTACCGAGCGCACCATTACTAGTACTGAAGCGTTACTGCCTGTGCTGGATCAAGTTCGTGCTCAGGGCTATGGTGAAGACAATGAAGAGCAGGAAGCAGGGCTGCGTTGTATTGCTGTCCCGGTATTCGACCGCTTTGGCGTGGTGATCGCTGGCCTGAGTATTTCATTCCCTACACTGCGTTTCTCACAAGAACGCTTGCAGGAGTATGTCGCTATTTTGCAGAATGCAGCGCGGAAAATTTCAGCTCAAATGGGATACATAGGGTAAATATTTCGAGTTGCAGCACATGCAATTTGAAGTATGGCGATTATGACCAATATACTTTTGATATTGAAATTGCAGTCGATAAAAAACCTGCCAGCAGTCCGCGAAGCAGGTTTTAGGGATGCTTTTAGTAAAACGCGTAACAAATACCCCTGTTGATAGCAATAATCATATCAATGAGAAATGTATCCTTACATCTCTTCAGGTTAATAATTAATCGTTATCAATAACGACTGTGCTTTTACGTAAAACCGGGCAATCGCTAAAACCGATTATGCCACTCTCTGTATGAAGATACTGAGCTGTCGATGTACCACGAGCGGTAAGATACTTGCATTGCAGGCCTAGCCCCGCCGCGTTCTGCTTACTTCCCACTAATACCC
Organism: Escherichia sp. GZ89; assembly: GCF_019366485.1. Lineage (NCBI taxonomy): Bacteria > Pseudomonadati > Pseudomonadota > Gammaproteobacteria > Enterobacterales > Enterobacteriaceae > Escherichia > Escherichia sp. GZ89. The sequence goes on from NZ_JAEOHX010000001.1 coordinate 271,889, forward strand.
CATATCCACTCATTAATAAAACAATCCATCCAAGTGCTATCACGGTAACTGTGCGAACGAATATACGCATCACAACCTCTTTTATTATTATGACACTTTAAGATTAGCCTGAGCATGGCACGCAACAAGGCCATAATTCCGAAAAAACACTTTGGTTACAGTTAGCCTCGGTTTAAGTTTGTCGTGCTAGCGTAGAGGAGTAGTTTGTTGATATGGAGCATGAAGTGAAAAAGTTTCGGTGGCTTGTTCTGATCGTAGTTGTGCTTGCCTGTCTGGTGCTTTGGGCGCAGGTGATAAACATCATGTGCGATCAGGATGTGCAATTTTTCAGCGGAATTTGTGCGATCAATAAATTTATCCCCTGGTAATCCTCTTTTTGCATCTGTTGATTTCCTTCCGGTGTGGCGGTGGTAGAATGTTGCGTCTACAGCGAGGTGTGAAATGAACGAAGTATTAAATTCAGGCGTACTTAACTTTGCGTCTTTGATTGTGTCGGTGGTTGTACTGGTCATTGGTCTGGTTTTGTGGTTCTTTGTTAACCGGGCAAGCTCCCGGACAAACGAACAAATTGAGCTACTTGAAGCGATGCTGGATCAGCAAAAACGACAAAATGCCTTGCTGCGCAGATTATGCGAAGCTAACGAGCCGGAAAAGGCACCAGAAGCATCTTCTGAATCGAATGATGAAGAAGATCGAGATGACATTATCCGCTTAGTCGCAGAGCGCTAATGCATTGGTTAAAGTCGCTCGATATCAATGAGCGACATAGAGCCCAACCTGGATAGTCGATTTTATTTGCCACTTGGGCCCTGGGCAATGAGCTAAATAGTCACTTACTGCGCATACGTACCGGTTTTCCGCTCTGCGTGTTTCTAAACTGCCTGCAACAATTAGATTTGTTGGGGCAGGTTCCTATATTTCCCGGACAAAAAGTAAAATGCACTAATTCAGTGCAACAGAAAATATGTTGGTTGAAAGTGTCATCGGGTTAATTTACTCCACGTTCTATCTTTTGCGATCCAGATTCCAATAATATCTCGCCATAATACATTATTATGATTATGCCCAAATTGTGATTCCTGTCATTTAATTATTTGCGAAACGTTTCTCTCACTTTTTTCGAGTAATGTCATCATAGGTTCATTATTCAATGCGATAAAAAGATAACATTTTCTGATGATAGTTAATCAGAAATGAAAAAACATAACTAACGTGAGTTTAAAGAAAAACGATTACTGTTATTATGACAAATTATGCAATCTATAGCATAAAAAGTGATATGTGTGAGCTCTGGCGAGAAGTTGAACACTTAGCCTGGAAGAGGCGAAGTTATTGAGCTATGGTAAAAAAGTGCTTGCTCAGGTCATTCCCTGACATGCAAAAGAAGTAACGGACAAATATATCAGGTCGTGCCCTGACGCATAAGTGTGCGTTAGTCTGCAAAAAATTACCTGGAATTTGTGCGGCTGATCGAGACACGTTTAAAAATGGCTTGCCATAATTAACGTTGTATGTGATAACACGTTTTGGGTTAAACGAGGTACAGTTCTGTTTATGTGTGGCATTTTCAGTAAAGAAGTCCAGAGTAAACACGTTGACGTTGAATACCGCTTCTCTGCCGAACCTTATATTAGTGCCTCATGCAGTAATGTCTCAGTTTTATCTATGTTAAGCCTGCGGGCGAAGAATATACTCTAAGGAATTTTGCAAATGGCAAAGATTAAAGGTCAAGTTAAGTGGTTCAACGAGTCAAAAGGTTTTGGCTTCATTACTCCGGCAGATGGTAGCAAAGACGTATTCGTACACTTCTCTGCTATTCAGGGTAATGGCTTCAAAACTCTGGCAGAAGGCCAGAACGTTGAGTTCGAAATTCAGGACGGCCAGAAAGGTCCGGCTGCTGTTAACGTAACAGCTATCTGATCGAAACCACTGATTTGAGGCGTTAAGACGCATCAATCTCAGCTATAAAGCCTCGCCAGTGCGAGGCTTTTTAACATCTGTATCCGGTGGGTTGTTGTTTGCCGGACCCGTTAATCGCGCTAAACTTGCGGCCTTTAGTATACTGCCGGAGTAGCCATGTCGTTTTCCTGTCCATTATGTCATCAGTCTCTTACTCAAACTCATACCAGCTATGTTTGCCCACAGCGACACCAGTTTGATGTAGCGAAAGAGGGATATGTGAATCTGCTGCCTGTACAACATAAGCGTTCTCGTGATCCTGGCGATAGTGCGGAAATGATGCAGGCTCGACGGACTTTTCTCGATGCCGGATATTATCTTCCTTTGCGTGAAGCGATTGTCGCCATCCTGACTGAACAACTGAGCAAAAACGCCAGTGCAATTCTGGATATTGGTTGTGGGGAAGGGTATTACACGCACGCATTTGCAGATGCGGTTCCCGCAGTTACGACTTATGGGTTGGATGTCTCTAAGGTCGCTATCAGAGCTGCAGCGAAGCGTTATTCACAAGTCAAATTTTGCGTGGCCTCCAGTCATCGGTTACCGTTTGCTGATGCCTGTATGGACGCAATTATTCGCATTTATGCACCCTGCAAAGCTGAAGAGTTAGCGCGAGTGGTAAAACCCGGTGGATTAGTGATCACTGCAACGCCTGGTCCACACCACTTAATGGAACTGAAAGGACTTATTTATGAACAGGTACGGTTACACGATCCACATACAGAAGTACTGGAAGGTTTCAATTTGGTGAAGGGGATTTCATTAAGCTACCCAATGCATTTGAAAGGCAGTGAAGCGGTTGCGTTACTTCAGATGACACCATTTGCGTGGCGCGCGAAGACAGAAGTATGGGAAGAGTTAGCTACCAAAGCTATATTTGACTGCCAGACGGATTTTAATCTTCACATCTGGCAGCGGTCGAATTAACCGTGGAAATGCGTCCAGAGGATCTGGACGCCGATACCTATCAGTACCAGCCCACCCAGAATTTCAGCTTTTTTGCCAAGAATCGGTCCGATAAAGCGTCCAACCATCATACCTAAGGTTGACATAATCAGCGTTGCACAGCCAATTGCCAACGCAGTGGCGATAATGTTGACTTGCAGGAAGGCCAGACCAACACCTACGGCCATAGCATCCAGACTAGTGGCGATAGCAGTGGTTACCAGTAGCCAGAATCCATGCCGGCGACGCGGTTCTTCATCTTCATCGTCACCACCGCGAATGCCTTCAATGATCATTCGTCCACCAAGGAAGATTAGCAAAACAAAGGCAATCCAGTGATTCCATTCGAGGACAAAGCGGCTGGCTAACATTCCCATACCCCAACCAATTAGGGGCGTAAGCGTTTCTACAGCACCAAAAATTAGGCCTGTACGCAGTGCTTCTGAGAACTTCGGCTTATGGAGTGTGGCACCTTTGCCAATCGACGCCGCAAAAGCATCCATTGACATGCCAAACGCAAGTAGAACAGTAGCAGTGATATTCATGACAACATCCTGACCGGGGTATCCATAAAACACACCATCGCCCCCAGCAAACATGCATGTTGCACGATGAGCGGAATTGCCGCGTCAGCATACAGACAGACATAGCGATTGATGTGCATATGGTCTCGCCTGACTGAACTTTTCAGTCCGTACGTGCCACGTTTTGCAACGAGTATGTTGACACGTACATTTCCATAAAATGGAAATTGGCTACTCCCCAAATGAGGGCGCAACCTTAACATATTTTGAGAATATAAAACAACTGTTGGAATATATTATCTCATTGTTTTGTTGATAACGATTTTCATTTAGATTTATATATCAATAAAACGTTAAAATAAATAACAAATAAAGGAAGGTATAATATAGCCTAAGCTATGTCTGATTATTAAAAATACACTAAACATAGCCTGGGCTAAATTTATAACTTATTGAGTGGAAACGAGAAGTTTATAAATTTTTTCAAGATCGTCGATATTTCTTACACGGATTAACAAACGACGCTGTTCTAATTGCATAACCAGCACGCCATCTTCCGATAAGTTCATCGCCTTTATCCGGCTATATTCAATCCAGACATTGGCGAAGAAAAAACCTTTTTGTTTAAAGATGATCTTCGGCACGCGGATCCAGAAAATATAAAAACCCATTAATGCCAGCGCACTTAATAACCAGGTGGTTATTTGCGCACCATGATTTGTGACATTGTTATAGATAAGAATGACAATCAGCCCGACGAAAATAACACTGTCGATGCGACCACGTCGGAGCAAAGGAATTGCCAGCAGGGTAGGGCCGTTGCGGCGGGGCATGATGAACTGATCATAAATGGCAAAGGCGAGTAGCGCGGCAATAAAGAGAATCAGTACCAGTTCCGTGATTGTCATTAATCCTCCAGATAAAAAAACGGGGCCTAAAGGCCCCGGTAGTGTACAACAGTATTACAGTCCCAGCAGGCCGCAAGCGTAACCGGCGATACCAATGACAAAGAAGCCAACAATGATCCACAGCGGATTCACTTTCTTGCGCAGCAGCCACATACAGGCGAAAGTCAGCAGCAACGGTACAAGGCCCGGCATTAACTGATCAAGAATAGTTTGAACAGTCGTCACATGTTCTTTACCCGTCTGGTCAGTGATGCGCGAGACAACCATCGGGATATTAACGTGCGTCCACTTGTTAACTAGCGCCCCCATGACAAACAGGCCGAGTATGGACGCCCCTTCCGTCAGTTTTTGCAGGAAGCCACCGCCCATATCTTTAACGATATCAAGTCCTTTACTGTAACCATATGCCACGCCATAGTAACGGGTTGCCAGACGTACCAGGTTAAACAGGATAAAGAACAGCAACGGCCCTAACAGGCTTCCGCTCATAGCGATACCCGCGCCCAGAGCTGCAAATACCGGACGTACAGTACCCCAGAAGATTGGATCGCCCACACCAGCCAGCGGCCCCATCAGACCAACTTTGATACCGTTGATTGCGCCATCGTCGATCTCTGCACCATTAGCACGCTGCTCTTCCAGTGCCAGGGTTACGCCCAGAATTGGCGCAGCCACGAAGGGTTGGGTGTTAAAGAATTCCAGGTGACGTTTAATCGCTTGTTTACGGGCATCGTTGTTTTCAGGGTAGAGACGGCGAATAGCCGGTACCATAGAGAAGCAGAAGCCCAACGCCTGCATACGTTCGAAGTTCCATGAACCCTGGAAGAGGTTAGAACGCAGGAAGACGCCACGAATATCACTCTGAGTGAGTTTTTTCTCGGTGGTATTTTGAGTTGTATCAACCATTTCGCTCACCTGTTAGTCCAGTTCGTTGTCGAGATCGTTGTTACCAGCAGCCTGAACTGGCGCACCGGCGACGCGGTTATATTTCGGGCTAAGCTGAATGTAGAGCACCGCCATAACGGTACCGATAACACCCAGAGCAACCAGGTTAAAGTTGGTGAATGCTGCGGTTACGAAGCCGAGGTAGAAGAACGGCATCAGGTAGCCAGCACGCATCATGTTGATAACCATCGCATAACCAACAACCACGATCATACCACCGGCAATGTTCAGACCATTGGTCACCACTTCCGGAATCGCATTCAGCATGTTCTGCACTTCGCTGGTACCAACAGACAGCGCAACGATAACGGCTGGAATAGCCACACGCATTGCTTGCAGGAACAGAGAAGAAACATGGATCCAGGAAATCGCTGTCAGGTTGCCGTTTTCAGCCGCCTTATCCGCAGCGTGCTGGAAAGCAACGGTGATGGTACGAACGATAATGGTCAGAACCTGGCCTGCTGCAGCAAGCGGGATAGCCAGTGCGATACCGGCACCGATACTCTGATGACCAGCAATAACCAGAATGGTAGAAATAATAGAAGCCAGCGCGGCGTCAGGTGCAACAGCTGCACCGATGTTCATCCAGCCCAGGGCGATCATTTCCAGGGTACCACCGATAATAATACCGGTTTTCATGTCCCCAAGAACGATACCCACCAGGGTACACGCGATTAGCGGACGGTGGAACTGAAATTCATCGAGGATAGATCCCATACCTGCGACACAGGCTACGATAAATATCAGCACAATCTGAAGAGCGGTAATCTCCATTGTACTTCTCCTGTTAACGTAAGACTAAAGTTCGAAAGCTGATTAACAATCAACAAAATGGTTACTTATCCATTTTGCTGATCAGATCCATCATTTTCAGTTTCGGATCGGTGGAGACCTTACGGACTTCCAGTTCGATACCGCGTTCGTTCAGTTTCTTAAACGCTTCGATATCTTTTTCGTCTACCGAAACGGCGTTATTAACCTGAGTTTTACCCTGACGGAATGCCATACCCCCGACGTTAACAGAGGTAATTTTCACGCCGCCTTCAACAAGACGCTCTACGTCTGTTGGGTTAGTGAATAACAACATCACACGTTCGCCGGCATATTTCGGGTTGTTGTAAACACGAATCATTTTGGCAACATCAACAACGTGAGCTGTTACGCCCGGAGGTGCGACCTGAGTCAAAAGTGTCTTACGTACGGTATCCGCAGCCACTTCGTCACTGACAACAATAATGCGAGAGACGTTTGTTTCTTTAGTCCAGCGGGTAGCAACCTGACCATGAATCAGTCGGTCGTCAATACGGGCAAGCCCGATGACCATATAGTCATTAGGTCCCATCGGTTTTGCGGGAGCCGCAACTTTAGGTGCAGCAGCAGGGGCCGGGGCCGCTTTTGCAGGTTCAGCCGGTTTCGCTTTAAGCGCTTTAACGCCTTCACGTCCGGTTTCAACAGCTAACGCAACCAGTTCATCAAAACTCGGATCGTCATCACGAGCCATCAACGTTTCCACCAACATGGGGATGTTGACACCGGCAATAACTTCATAATGCTCTTTATCAACCACGATACGGCTTGCCGCGTTGAACGGACTACCGCCCCAGGTATCAACAAGGAACAATACACCTTTACTGGTGTCGAGTTTTGCCAACTGCGCGTTGTACTTCTCAATCAACGTTTCGGCATTTTCACCTGGAACGAAATCGATCCAGCCGACGTTTTCCTGCTCGCCTAACAGCATTTCTGCTGTTTTAAGCAACTGCTCTGCAGCCCAACCATGTGTGCCTATAACAATAGCAATGGTCACTTGCTACCTCCTTTATTATCGTTAACACCTCAACGTACAGATGTATTTGTGAATCGCCGTCCATACTCGAATCGATTCAGATAAGGGATACAACGAAAACATATGATTTGCGGGATTTATTTTAGATATCGAAAAAATTAATTTATGTGATGAAGATCCGCAAATCAGCTTTCGATTAAGATAAATTTCGAAAGACAAAATATCTCTGTTAAATCTTAGTGCAAAGGAAGGTAAATCTTTGCCAAAAACTAATTGTCTCTGTTATGTTTAGCTTCCGTTTAATAACTTAGGAGTATAGGGCAGTAGCCCGCTGTATGGATCGTCACCGACGTCTTTTCATCTTCAGGCCGCAAAACGCCTGCCATTCTGGCAACTTTTGCCACTCTACTTATTTGCCTAAAGCTGTATCGCCTGCGTTAATCCTGGCGTCAATTTGTCATTCCTTAAGCAGGAGCTTGTCATGGAATTCTTAATGGACCCCTCGATATGGGCGGGTTTGCTCACGCTTGTCGTTCTCGAGATTGTTCTCGGGATCGATAATCTGGTCTTCATCGCCATTCTTGCCGACAAACTGCCACCAAAACAGCGTGATAAAGCGCGCTTACTGGGTTTATCGCTGGCGTTAATCATGCGTCTGGCGTTGTTGTCGATTATTTCGTGGATGGTGACGCTAACTAAGCCGCTGTTCTCAGTAATGGATTTCACCTTCTCAGGGCGTGACCTGATCATGCTGTTGGGGGGGATATTCTTATTGTTCAAAGCCACAACGGAATTGCATGAACGGCTGGAGAATCGCGAGCATGACTCCGGGCATGGCAAAGGTTATGCCAGCTTCTGGGTAGTGGTAACGCAAATTGTCATTCTGGACGCCGTGTTCTCACTTGATGCTGTAATTACTGCTGTAGGGATGGTAAACCATCTGCCGGTAATGATGGCTGCCGTCGTGATAGCGATGGCTGTAATGCTCCTGGCCTCGAAACCGCTGACACGTTTCGTCAACCAACATCCCACGGTTGTGGTGCTCTGCCTGAGCTTCCTGTTGATGATTGGTCTGAGTCTGGTCGCGGAAGGTTTCGGCTTCCATATTCCGAAAGGTTACCTGTACGCGGCGATTGGTTTCTCGATCATCATCGAAGTGTTTAACCAGATTGCACGTCGTAACTTTATTCGCCACCAGTCAACTTTGCCTTTGCGGGCGCGTACTGCGGATGCCATTTTGCGATTGATGGGTGGAAAACGTCAGGTAAATGTTCAGCACGATGGCGACAATCAGGTGGCAATACCGGTACCAGAAGGTGCATTTGCGGAAGAAGAACGGTATATGATCAACGGAGTGTTGACTCTGGCTTCACGTTCTCTGCGTGGCATTATGACGCCGCGCGGCGAAATAAGTTGGGTTGATGCCAACCTGAGTGTCGACGAAATCCGTCAGCAATTGCTCTCTTCTCCTCATAGTCTGTTCCCGGTTTGTCGCGGTGAACTGGATGAAATCATCGGTATTGTGCGTGCCAAAGAGTTGCTGGTGGCATTGGAAGAAGGAGTGGATGTTGCGGCAATTGCTTCGGCTTCTCCGGCCATTGTCGTGCCAGAAACTCTCGACCCAATCAACCTGTTGGGCGTTTTGCGCCGTGCTCGTGGTAGTTTTGTTATCGTGACTAACGAGTTTGGCGTAGTTCAGGGGCTGGTTACACCGCTGGATGTGCTGGAAGCGATAGCTGGTGAGTTCCCGGATGCTGACGAAACGCCAGAAATTATCACTGATGGCGACGGCTGGCTGGTTAAAGGCGGAACGGATTTACATGCCTTACAGCAAGCCCTGGCGGTAGATCACCTGGTTGATGACGATGATGATATCGCTACCGTTGCTGGCCTGGTGATTGCCGCAAATGGTCACATTCCCCGTATTGGTGATGTGATTGACGTTGGACCGTTGCATATCACTATTGTTGAAGCTAACGACTATCGCGTTGATTTGGTTCGTATTGTTAAAGATAAACCGCTCAACGACGAAGACGAGTAACGCTAACGTAATGGCATGACGGGGGTAACATGCCCGTTATGCCGGGTGCCCGGGGGCTGGCTTCCTGCCAGCCATTTGGGAAAATCGCGCAGTGGCATTGGCTGCGCGTATAAATAACCTTGCAAAATATGTACGCCGTGCTGGCGTAAATACTTCGCCTGTTGTTGGGTTTCCACGCCTTCCGCCACCAGTTCAATATTTAGCCGTTGCCCTAGGGCAATAATAATATCGGTTACCGTAGAGTTAACGGCATCTGAACCAATTGCAGCGGTGAATGATTTATCAATTTTCAACACATCCGGCCGTAGTGTTTCCAGCCAGGAAAACGAGCTATTGCCCGTACCAAAATCATCAATTGCCAGCTTAACATTTTTACGATGCAACTCACGTGCTATACGGTAATCCACATCCAGCAAAGCATCACGCTCTGTTATTTCGAGAATGAGCTGCTGAATCGGGTTTGCACTGAACCAGTATTGATTGAGATCTTTTAATAACACCCCCCGGCGAAAGTGACTGGGGGCAACGTTAATACCAATATGAAACTGGTTATTCATTGGAAATACATGCCGCTGACGAATAGTTTCCATCATCACGTAGCGAGTCAGTGGCACAATTAAATGGTGTTCTTCCGCAATAGGGATAAAGACATCTGGCGAAATCCAGCCCTGACGTGGATTATTCCAGCGCAACAAAATTTCAACGCCGATACATTGCTGACTCCTTGCATTAAGCAGAGGCTGGCAAAACAGTTCAAACTCTCTCTGTGCAAGACCCAGATGTATTTCACGGTAAAAACTCATCCGATGGGCCGTTGCCAGCCAGGTCATGTAACCCACAAGTAAACTCAGTAATAACGCCAGAGGTAATTGTGAGGGGAGATTTTTAAGTGCCAACGCTGTAGCGCCGGGGCCATCCACACTAATCGTGAAAGGAAAATTGTGCGAAGAAACTTGATAGCGCCTTTCGTCGTTCAGGGGAGGCAATGAATCCACAATACCATTGGCATAGAGCAAATGGCGATCAGCTACTGTCAGAGTGGCGCTGGTAATTTGTGGTGACTGCGGCTCAAGTAACATTGTCGTTAACAACTCGATATTGATCATCTCCAGCACCCCGTCTTGCGCGTTAGCCGCAGAGGGATACCATTGAATCAGTACCGGGCTGCCTTTAATGAGAACGTGATCTATCGTCAAACGAAGTAAAGCCTGCCTGGCTGGTAAATCGGCCTGAATCTCGCGGACAGGGACATTGCGGTAGCCAAAAATACTGGAACAATAAAGCGTACCATTTTGCACCAGACCGATAGATCGCACGGTTTGTAACTTCGCTGCCTGTTTGCGCAAAGGCAAATGGCTGACTGAGCAGGGCAGGCCAATCAACTGTAACAAGACATCACGTCCGGATTGCAAAGGAAACAAGACGTTATCCAGCTCTTCCACCGCATGATTAGCAAACACCACCACCCGCTGCTGATTTAAGTTCCGCTGTGAAATAAATCGTACGCTTAATGTAGTGATAAGCGTAAAGAGTGCGCAAATTGTACAAACAATCATTCGATTACGGCGATAGGTTTTAATGATCCGTTGTGCTTTTTTGCATGCGGGCCACCCTGTAAGCGTATGGCGACAAATGCCTGACGCAACAGTGGAAGTGTAGTGGGGAAAATTACAGCAGACGAGAAAGCAGGGGTAAATTCGCCCATCCGTTGCAGATGGGCGAAGGAAAAGTATTAGTCACACTGGACTTTAATCGCCAGACCACCGCGAGAAGTTTCACGGTATTTAGCGTTCATATCTTTCCCGGTTTCATACATTGTTTCGATGACCTTATCCAGCGAGACGCGCGGTGCACTGGTGCGGCGTAAGGCCATGCGTGCGGCATTGATCGCTTTCACAGAGGCAATGGCATTACGCTCAATGCACGGCACCTGAACTTGTCCAGCAACCGGGTCGCAGGTTAAACCAAGGTTGTGTTCCATGCCAATTTCTGCCGCTACGCAAACCTGTTCCGGGCTACCGCCCAGCAGTTCTGCAAGACCCGCAGCAGCCATTGAACAGGCAACACCCACTTCGCCCTGGCAACCGACTTCCGCACCCGAGATAGAGGCGTTCATTTTATAGAGTGCGCCAATCGCGCCCGCAGCCATAAAGTAGCGGGTATAGATATCCGGGCTGACAGATTCAATAAAGTGGTCATAGTAAGCCAGTACCGCCGGAACAATGCCACAAGCACCGTTGGTTGGTGCAGTCACCACGCGGCCACCTGCGGCGTTCTCTTCGTTCACCGCCAGCGCAAACATGTTTACCCAGTCGATGACATTCATCGGATCGTTAGACAGTTTATCGCTGGAAACCAGCATCCGGCGCAGCGCCGACGCACGGCGGGGAACGCGCAGCGGGCCTGGCAATACCCCTTCGGTGTTCATGCCGCGATCGATACACGCCTGCATGGTTTGCCAGACATGAGCGAAATACTCGTCGATCTCTTTCTTGCTGTGCAATGCCAGCTCATTCTGCATAGCCAGGCCGGAAAGGGAATAACCGGTCTCATTGCAGTAAGCCAGCAGTTCGGTGGCGGATTTGAACGGATACGGCACACTGACTTCGTTGGCGGCATCATGACCAAAATGTTCTTCATCGACGATAAAACCGCCGCCGATGGAATAATAAGTTTTGCTGTAAACAACTTTATCGCCATTATAAGCGTGGATCTGCATCCCGTTTTCATGCAGCGGCAGGTTGCCGTTATGAAAACGCATCCCGTTGTCACGCGGAAAATCCACTTCATGCCGACCCTGTGCCAGCAGCAAACGTTCGCGCTCTTCTACGTCGCGAATAAAACCGGGAATACTGTCGATATCCACGGTAGCAGGTTCGTTACCTGCCAGCCCCATAATAATGGCGATATCGGTATGGTGGCCTTTACCCGTCAGCGACAGTGAACCATAAACGTCCACGGCAACGCGGGTAACGCTATCCAGTAAGCCTTTTTCGACCAGATCATCGACGAACTGTTTACCTGCCTTCATAGGCCCTACAGTATGGGAAGATGAGGGACCAATCCCCACCTTAAACATGTCGAATAGACTAATCACGATAATACTCCTGACAAGGTGACTGGGCTTCCAGTAACGAGCTAATTACAGCGCATAGTGTAAGAGGGAACGCGGCGATCAGTTTAACTATTCACATGAATTAAACTAATCAAAAACCGCGATTTAACTAATATTACGATGATTGTCTCAAGTAGTGTTTTGTGCGTGTAAAGATAAGTATAGTCAGGGTTTAACACCAATTTGCAGCGCCAGCTCACGAATTATGCCTGCTGTCATTCCCCATACAAAATAGTGTTCATACCAGGAAAGCCATACCCGATGTGAATCACCACGGCGGTAGATATCTAAAGGGTGATAACGGCCCAGATGAAGCGCCTGAGCGAGGGGCATTTCAAACACTGCGGATACTTCATCTTCGCTGGCACGATAGGGTAAATCTGGGGGAATAATGCCGACTACTGGCGTTACCTGGTAGCCAGTGACGCTATCGACTGGCGGTAGTACGCCTATAACCTCGACCGAGGAAGGCGGAATAGCAACCTCTTCTTCAGCTTCGCGAAGCGCGGCGGCAATGACTGATGTGTCGGTGTCATCCACCGCACCGCCAGGAAAAGCCACCTGTCCGGCGTGTTTACGCAGATGAATGGAGCGTTGGGTAAGCAATAACCCTGGCTGTGGTCGGCGTACAATGGGGATCAACACGGCAGCCTGACGATGATTTAACGTTTCCCTGTTAATTTGCGGACGCAAAAGTTGAAAGCGCGATAAAAAATCATCAAGCGTCAGGCTACTGTATTCCACGTTTATTTCTCCAGTTGACGTAGGATCTTATTAACTTTATCAAAAGTTTCCTGATATTCCGCTTCTTCCTGGCTATCAGCGACAATACCACCGCCAGCGGAACAGTAAATTTGCCCGTTAACCGCCGTCAGCGTGCGGATGGTGATGTTGGTGTCCATGTTGCCGCAAAAGCTCAAATAACCAATGCTGCCACACCAGGCGTTGCGTCGCTGCGGTTCCAGTTCGTCGATAATTTCCATAGCCCGTACTTTCGGTGCACCAGTTATTGAGCCTCCAGGGAAAGCCGCGCGCAGCAGATCGCTGGCGTGTAACTGTTCTGGCAGCCGCGCCGTTATGGTGCTGACCAGATGATGCACGGCAGGAAAGGGTTCGACCACGAACAGCTCTGGAACTTTTACCGAACCGGCTACGGCAACGCGACCGATATCATTACGCATTAAATCAACAATCATCAGATTTTCAGCGCGATCTTTGGGGGAGTTCGCCAGTTTCTCTGCCTGCTTGCTATCTTTCTGAGGGTCGGACAGGCGTGGCAGCGTGCCTTTAATCGGGCGGGTCTGAATTTCACTATTATCGCAAAGGATAAACCGCTCTGGCGAAAGGCTTAAAATCGCGCCCTGTTCAAGACGCAAAAAAGCACTAAATGGCGCGCGGTTGGCCTTATTAAGCTGAACGAATATTTGCCATTCATCACCAGAATAGGTCGCTTGAAAACGCTGGGCAAGATTCACCTGATAGCAATCGCCGCTGTGCAGATATTCCTGTACCTGGCGAAATTTTTCGCCGTACTGCTCGCGGGTCATATTGGATTGCCAGGCAGAAGTGAGCTGGAAATCAAGTTTTGACGTGATTTGCTGGCTTTCCAGCCAGTCCAGGCGGGCATTGACATCAAAATGGCTGAGCAGAGAAATTACCTGACGCTGATGGTCGACAATCAGCGCCCAGTCGTAGATACCCACTGCCATATCAGGCAGATCGAGATCTTGCTCCGCAATTTCAGGCAATGATTCAAAACGGCGGCCTAGATCGTAGCCAAACAACCCCAGTGCGCCGCCCTGAAATGGCAAATCTTCGTTATGTGTTGGACAAATGTTGGTGCGGTCCAGCACCTGCTGGAGCACCTGTAGCGGGTCATCGGTAGTCGTTGTGCGTTTTTCGCCTTCACTAACAACGGTTTCTTTACCGAAAGTGGTTAAAGTGCAAATCGGCTCGGCCACCACAATATCGAAGCGACTATGCGGATGATCGGCATAACCAGAATGTAAAATCATCGCCCATGGCAGGTGGCTTAAGCGGGAGAAATAAAATTCAGCGGCGTCCTGGCGCCAGGGTAAAGTAATCACAGCGGGAGTTAACGTCTTCATCAGTCCTGACTCTACTGGCTATGTGCCGGGTAGCATGAAATAATTAGCGCCAACAATTTAGCAGGAGTTAACAATGTTTGCAGGTTTACCTTCACTCACCCATGAACAGCAGCAAAAAGCCGTCGAGCGGATCCAGGAACTGATGGCGCAAGGGATGAGCAGCGGCCAGGCAATCGCGCTGGTGGCCGAAGAGCTGCGTGCCAACCACTCTGGCGAACGAATTGTGGCGCGTTTTGAGGATGAAGACGAGTAACGTTATGCGTCAGGTCGTAAGTATGAGAGGGAATTTATTATGGAGAGTCTGGTGGCATTGGCGGGCGTGAAAGTCGCACTTGAGGAACCGGATTTTTTGCTTTTCTAAGTCAAATCAATGTTGATAGCGCACTGGATCTCAGAGACGACTCACCATTTGATGAACGCTGGATGTGCGAGTTTAATGCCGTCCAGCGAAGAGTCTTTTCTGAAGAAGTAATTAACGTAATAGATACATTACGTGAGAGATCTTTCAAATTGGCTTTTCGTATAACGGGAAACAGTGATATTTCCGCCAGAATATCTGATGATATTGAGTTGATTAGCAAACGTATGGTCATGGGGGATCAACAATCCTGGGCGGTGAAGGGATTATGGTCCTGTTATTGCAATGGGCTGTTTCCGTGTCATATTTAAAGCCGTAATACATACTTAAGTAAATTTTTTCACGGATGATTTGTTGATAAAAATAATAAATCATAATACAGGAGGTAGTAAATGATAAATATTCCTTTAACCGCAATGGGCCATCAGCCTTGCGGCGAGTTTGTTTCTTGTTCTGTCAGTTTTAATGGGCAAATATCTGTACTGGAAGTCGATCAGATACCTGAACGTATCCAGGGGATGTTTGTTTCGACAATAACGGAGGAAAGAACCTGGTACATTACGCTATATGGGATAAAGCCTCATTATGCGAGAAAGATTAATATTCACGATGCTTATAACTTCCACAAAATACAGGTTATTGACAACCAGCATATTTTATTAGTAGGTGCCCGGAGTCGGTTTGAAAATGGCGAGGGGGAGAAAAATGCAGCCATTTACACCATGGATGGAAGACTGGTACGGCGATTTACATTGGGCGATGGCATCGAGGATGTCAGTGTGACAGAAAAGGGAGAAATATGGGTAAGCTACTTTGATGAAGGTGTCTTTGGAAATTATGGCTGGCAGATCCCTATGGGACAAAACGGTTTGGTAAAATATGATCTCTACGGTAATGTTTTATGGGAACAGAATGAGTGTTGTATTTTTGATTGCTATACATTAAATGTTGATAATGCGGCATCTGTTTGGTTTTATTATTATGCGGATTTTGAACTTGTTCATATAAAAAATAGTACCTTCACACGATATGAAATTCCCGTTGAAGGGATGAGTTGTTTTGCTGTTTGTTTACCATGGATCATTGCTGATAACGGCTATCAACAATCTTATTCCTTTTCTGTGTTCAGGCAAGACGGACAGCGATTTAAAAAACATGATGATATTGTATTTACACAGCCTGGTGGGCGGCAAATCGACCCGGTTTTCAGGAAGATGCGTGGCAAATGGATTTTAGTAATGACTGAAACAGAACTCTATTATGGAGAGATCGCACCGTCGATATTTTATTGATATGTCCGCTCTATCACTGTACTTCTTGCACGCGAGATTGCAGTGGGCGCACTGATAAAAAGAAGAACAAGAGAGTTGTATGATGGCAAAAAAATGGACGCTTTTCTGATTTAGATGAAAGCGTCCATGTCGATTTCTGCTGATAGAGAGTTAAACTATACCAGCGCTTTGAGTTCGTCATGCATATATGACGTAAAATATTCCGGGTTTTTTATCACCACACGCTCACCAGACTCCATTTTTTTTGCCCAGCGAACCATCTTCTGTGTGAACTCAGGGTTCCATCCTTCCTCGTTCCCTCGCGCAATGATGTCGTCGGCACTCGCGGGTACTCCCAAATCTTTCAGACATTTAAAGATTCCCTTTGCAGTGCTTTCATTCATAGAACTTGGCGTTGATGCTGATATATCCATGGCACCAATGAAATCCAGGGCTTTATCTATTACAGCAGGCATATTCTTATCCTTAAAATTAACCACGTAATCAATAAGTCTATATGACCTCAAATTGCCTCTAAGATCAAAGGGATTATAAACATCTATCATGCGCTAGTCTGTTGACATCTGTGTTTTTTGCCGAACACAGTGAGGCGCGACACAGTTTAAGCCTGTTTTATTGCGCCCGGAACGAGGGATAACAGAGTGGGTTCGCGAAGGACTGACCGAATCCTGCAAAATCGGTCAGTATTATCTGGTTATTTTCTGCGCTGGAATAACTTAAACCGCAGCAACAATCTTAATTTCAACTTTATACTGTGGATTCATCAGTCCCGCTTGTACCGTGCAGCGCACCGGAGCATGGCCTGCGACAACCCATGCATCCCATGCTTTATTCATTGCTGCAAAATCACTTTTGTCAGCCAGGAAAATGGTGGCATCCAGAATGCGTGACTTACTGCTTCCCTGTTTTTCCAGCACGGCATCGATTTGCGCAAGGGTATTGGCAGTCTGTTCGAAAGCGTCGGCGTCAAGGTTTTCCGGCACACCAGTGTAGTAGAGGGTGTTATTGTGGATCACAACATCAGACCAGCGGGCTTCGGCGTCGATACGGATAATGGTCATGAGAATCTCCATTGATATATTCATCAACCACTAAGACTGCCATATCTTAACCTTTTCGTCATTGCTGCTTATGTTGATTGGTTAAAAAAAACTCAGCAATGGTGCGCACTACTCGAATTATTTAGAGTTATTGGTGAATAAAAGTAAAAAAGCACCATATCGTTTTTTATTACGTATAGGGTGCTTAATCTTAAAGACAATTATATTCGTCATACTTCGAGTGGCATGTGCTGCGACTTGAATTATTGAGTATTAATCAATATAACCATCTTTTTTCATTTGCTTTTCTTCACAATACTCACGGCGACAGAGGCCAATGACCAGCACGATAACATCAATAACACCAGCAGTTATAGATATTTTAACAAAGGTGACTGCGCGTAACGGCGTAACCCAAAGTTGAAATAGCGCCAGTACTGACCAGAGAACCAGGATAGTCAGGCAAATTATTGATGTGGTTTTCATAGGTCTCTTTCGAGGATGACGACGTAAGCTTCACGACGGAAAAACAACAGCATACGACGCATATCTTTTTCCATTGTGATTACACGCCATCCTTCCTGGGCATTTTTATTGAGAAAAATTGAAAATTTAACGGGATCGACTTTAGAAGCACCGAAAAGAATACTCCCTAACATCCCTTCCTGATAAATGACGGCTTTATACTCTTTCACTCTCTTATCCTTGAATTACATATGAAAGTTGTGTGATTAAACTACTCCTTGCCGTTGCAAATGGTAATTGATAAAGCTTTAAAAAGAAATATCTCACGACGATTAAATATATATAGATTGTGGTGATATTTAAAATGCCTGGATATTGTTAAATAATATTATTTGCGATAATTATAAAGACTAAACATAAATAAAACGTTATTTACTCATCAAAGTACGCTTCTGCAGAGAAAGGCAACCGTGGCATAAAGCCTGCGACCCTGACATAATCCCTGTTCAAATCAACAGGGGGTAGTGTGACAGACGATTTTGCACCAGACGGCCAACTGGCAAAAGCGATACCAGGCTTTAAGCCGCGTGAACCACAGCGACAGATGGCGGTAGCCGTCACCCAGGCGATAGAAAAAAGCCAGCCGCTGGTGGTGGAAGCAGGAACCGGTACGGGCAAAACCTACGCTTACCTGGCCCCTGCGCTGCGGGCGAAAAAGAAAGTCATTATCTCGACCGGCTCAAAAGCGTTGCAGGATCAGCTCTACAGCCGCGATTTGCCAACGGTCTCAAAGGCATTGAAATACACGGGCAACGTGGCGTTGCTGAAAGGGCGCTCAAACTACCTCTGCCTCGAACGTCTCGAACAGCAGGCGCTGGCGGGCGGCGATTTGCCAGTACAAACCTTAAGTGATGTGATCCTCCTGCGCTCCTGGTCTAATCAGACGGTAGATGGTGATATCAGCACCTGCGTCAGCGTGGCGGAAGATTCACAGGCGTGGCCGTTGGTCACCAGCACCAACGACAACTGTCTTGGCAGCGATTGCCCGATGTATAAAGATTGCTTTGTGGTTAAAGCACGCAAAAAAGCGATGGACGCCGATGTGGTGGTGGTGAACCATCATCTGTTTCTCGCGGATATGGTGGTGAAAGAGAGCGGATTTGGCGAACTTATCCCGGAAGCAGACGTGATGATCTTCGACGAAGCCCACCAGTTGCCGGACATTGCCAGCCAGTACTTTGGTCAGTCACTCTCCAGTCGACAACTGCTCGACCTGGCAAAAGACATCACCATCGCCTACCGTACCGAATTAAAAGATACCCAGCAGTTACAAAAGTGCGCCGACCGTCTTGCCCAGAGCGCGCAGGATTTTCGCCTGCAATTAGGTGAGCCAGGTTATCGCGGCAATTTGCGCGAACTGTTAGCCAATCCGCAAATTCAGCGGGCATTTTTACTGCTCGATGACACCCTTGAACTTTGTTATGACGTAGCGAAACTGTCACTGGGGCGTTCCGCCTTGCTGGATGCAGCATTTGAACGCGCCACCCTTTATCGTACGCGGCTTAAACGGCTGAAAGAGATTAATCAGCCGGGTTACAGCTACTGGTACGAATGTACCTCGCGCCATTTCACTCTCGCGCTGACGCCGCTAAGCGTTGCGGATAAATTCAAAGAGTTAATGGCGCAAAAGCCAGGTAGCTGGATCTTTACCTCGGCAACATTGTCTGTGAATGACGATCTGCACCATTTCACCTCGCGGCTTGGGATAGAACAGGCGGAGTCGTTGCTGTTGCCAAGCCCGTTTGATTACAGCCGCCAGGCGTTACTCTGTGTGCCGCGCAACCTGCCGCAAACCAACCAGCCGGGTTCCGCGCGGCAACTGGCGGCAATGCTGCGACCGATCATCGAAGCTAACAACGGTCGTTGTTTTATGCTTTGTACCTCGCACGCCATGATGCGCGATCTGGCTGAGCAGTTCCGCGCCACCATGACGCTTCCCGTGTTGTTGCAGGGGGAAACCAGCAAAGGCCAACTGCTACAGCAGTTTGTCAGCGCCGGTAACGCGCTGCTTGTGGCGACCAGTAGTTTCTGGGAAGGTGTGGACGTGCGCGGTGATACGCTGTCGCTGGTGATTATCGACAAGTTGCCGTTTACCTCGCCGGATGACCCACTGTTAAAAGCGCGCATGGAAGATTGCCGTTTGCGCGGTGGTGACCCGTTCGATGAAGTGCAGCTGCCAGATGCCGTCATTACTCTCAAACAGGGAGTAGGGCGACTGATTCGCGACGCCGACGATCGCGGCGTGCTGGTGATTTGCGATAATCGGCTGGTGATGCGCCCTTATGGTGCGACGTTCCTTGCCAGCCTGCCGCCCGCGCCGCGCACCCGTGACATTGCCCGTGCGGTTCGTTTCCTTGCGATACCATCCTCCAGGTAATTTGTTACGGAGTATGGTATGATGCGCGCCTTTTTATTGATCTAAGCACGAAGACCCATGCGAATTCTGGCTATCGATACCGCGACAGAGGCCTGCTCTGTTGCCCTGTGGAACGACGGTACTGTCAACGCTCATTTTGAGCTTTGCCCTCGTGAACATACTCAACGAATCTTACCGATGGTGCAGGAGATCCTGATCACCAGCGGAACTTCCCTGACTGACATAAACGCTCTTGCTTACGGGCGCGGCCCCGGTAGCTTTACCGGCGTGCGCATTGGTATTGGCATCGCGCAAGGGCTGGCGCTTGGCGCGGAGCTGCCGATGATTGGCGTCTCCACGCTAATGACGATGGCGCAAGGGGCGTGGCGCAAAAACGGCGCAACACGCGTGCTGGCAGCCATTGACGCGCGAATGGGAGAAGTTTACTGGGCCGAATATCAGCGTGATGAAAACGGCATCTGGCACGGTGAAGAAACCGAAGCCGTACTCAAACCAGAACTCGTTCATGAACGGATGCAACAGCTTTCCGGCGAATGGGTGACCGTAGGGACAGGCTGGCAAGCCTGGCCGGATCTCGGTAAAGAGAGCGGGCTGGTTTTGCGCGATGGTGAAGTATTACTGCCTGCCGCCGAAGATATGTTGCCCATTGCCAGCCAGATGTTTACTGAGGGTAAAACGGTGGCGGTGGAACATGCCGAGCCGGTTTATTTACGTAACAACGTCGCGTGGAAGAAACTTCCTGGCAAAGAATGAATCTTAAGTGTATGCCCTGAGAAAAAAGGAGTCGCATCATGGCGGTTCAAGAGAATGTTATCAAAGGCATACTGGTCGGTACGTTTGCGCTCATGCTGAGCGGTTGTGTCACTGTGCCGGACGCCATTAAAGGCAGTAGTCCAACACCACAGCAAGATCTGGTACGCGTGATGAATGCGCCAGATTTATATGTTGGACAGGAAGCGCGCTTTGGCGGCAAAGTGGTTGCGGTACAAAACCAGCAAGGGAAAACCCGCCTGGAAATTGCGACCGTCCCGCTGGACAGCGGAGCAAGACCAACTCTGGGAGAATCTTCTCGCGGTCGCATTTATGCCGATGTGAACGGTTTTCTTGATCCGGTCGATTTTCGTGGACAACTGGTCACGGTTGTCGGGCCAATCACTGGTACAGTGGATGGCAAAGTAAATAACGCACCATATAAATTTATGGTTATGCAGGTAACGGGTTACAAACGTTGGCATATCACTCAACAGGTGATTATGCCGCCGCAGCCAATTGATCCATGGTTTTACGGTGGACGTGGCTGGCCCTATGGTTACGGCGGATGGGGCTGGTATAATCCGGGCCCTGCAAGAGTTGAAACAATTGTAACCGAGTAACAAATTGTTTTTAAAGGAAAAGAAACAGCGGCTGGTCCGCTGTTTCTGCGTTCATACGGCAACTATAAAAATAAATAGTGACGCGCTTCGCAACCTTTTCGTTGTCTAATTATCAAGCTGGTAAGATGAGTTAATATTATGTTAACAGCATGTTTATCACTTGGGGTTGCGATGACGACGAACACGCATTTTAGAGGTGAAGAATTGAAGAAGGTTTGGCTTAACCGTTATCCCGCGGACGTTCCGACGGAGATCAACCCTGACCGTTATCAATCTCTGGTAGATATGTTTGAGCAGTCGGTCGTCCGCTACGCCGATCAACCCGCGTTTGTGAATATGGGGGAGGTGATGACCTTCCGCAAGCTGGAAGAGCGTAGCCGCGCATTTGCCGCTTATTTGCAACAAGGCCTGGGGCTTAAAAAGGGCGATCGCGTTGCGTTGATGATGCCTAACTTATTGCAATATCCGGTAGCCCTGTTTGGCATTTTGCGTGCCGGGATGATTGTCGTGAACGTCAACCCGCTGTATACCCCGCGTGAGCTTGAGCATCAGCTTAACGACAGCGGCGCATTGGCGATTGTTATCGTGTCTAACTTTGCCCACACACTGGAAAAAGTGGTTGATAAAACTGCTGTTCAGCACGTTATTTTGACCCGTATGGGCGATCAGCTATCTACGGCAAAAGGTACAGTAGTCAACTTCGTTGTTAAATACATCAAGCGTCTGGTGCCGAAATACCATCTGCCAGATGCGATTTCATTTCGTAGCGCCCTGCATAACGGCTACCGAATGCAGTACGTCAAACCTGAACTGGGGCCGGAAGATTTAGCTTTTCTGCAATACACCGGTGGCACAACTGGCGTGGCGAAAGGCGCGATGCTGACTCATCGTAATATGCTGGCGAACCTGGAGCAGGTCAATGCGACCTATGGGCCGCTATTGCATCCGGGCAAAGAGCTGGTAGTAACGGCGCTGCCGCTGTATCACATTTTTGCACTGACCATTAACTGCCTGCTGTTTATCGAACTGGGTGGGAAGAACTTGTTAATCACTAACCCGCGCGATATTCCTGGGTTGGTGAAAGAGTTAGCAAAATATCCGTTTACCGCTATCACTGGCGTAAACACCTTGTTCAATGCGTTGCTGAACAATAAAGAGTTCCAGCAGCTGGATTTCTCCAGTCTGCATCTTTCTGCAGGCGGTGGTATGCCTGTTCAACAAGTGGTGGCTGAACGTTGGGTGAAACTGACCGGACAATATCTGCTTGAAGGTTATGGCTTAACCGAATGTGCGCCATTGGTAAGTGTTAACCCGTACGATATTGATTACCACAGCGGCAGTATCGGCTTACCTGTACCGTCAACAGAAGCCAAACTGGTGGATGACGATAATAACGAAGTACCACCGGGTCAACCGGGTGAGCTTTGTGTCAAAGGACCGCAGGTGATGCTGGGCTACTGGCAGCGTCCGGATGCCACTGATGAAATCATCAAAAACGGTTGGCTACACACTGGCGACATTGCCGTAATGGACGAAGAAGGTTTCTTACGCATCGTTGATCGCAAAAAAGACATGATTCTGGTTTCCGGTTTTAACGTCTATCCCAACGAGATTGAAGATGTCGTCATGCAGCATCCGGGCGTACAGGAAGTCGCGGCTGTTGGCGTACCTTCTGGTTCCAGCGGTGAAGCGGTGAAAATCTTTGTGGTGAAAAAAGATCCTTCACTTAACGAAGAGGCCCTGGTGACATTCTGCCGTCGACAGTTAACTGCATACAAAGTACCGAAGCTGGTAGAATTTCGTGATGAGTTGCCAAAATCAAACGTCGGAAAAATTTTGCGGCGAGAATTACGTGACGAAGCGCGCAGCAAAGTAGACAATAAAGCCTGAGCGTTAAAAATGACAAACAGCGCCGGTTAATCCGGCGTTTTTTGTCGCCCACCAAAGAGAACACGATTTGAATTATCAATTAATTACCACGGACGATGCATTGGCTTCCCTGTGTGAGGCGGTTCGTGCGTTTCCGGCTATAGCCCTTGACACAGAGTTTGTTCGCACACGTACTTATTACCCGCAACTGGGGCTTATCCAGTTATTTGATGGTGAACATCTCGCTCTTATCGACCCACTCACCATTCGTGACTGGTCTCCTTTAAAATCAGTGCTGCGTGACCCGGCAATAACTAAGTTCTTACATGCGGGTAGCGAAGATCTTGAAGTATTCCTTAATAAATTTGGCGAAATGCCCCAGCCCCTAATCGATACCCAGGTTCTGGCTGCTTTTTGCGGACGGCCGATGTCCTGGGGTTTTGCCTCGATGGTTGAAGAGTATTCAGGCGTAATCCTGGACAAGAGCGAGTCACGTACCGACTGGCTGGCCAGGCCGCTGACCGAGCGTCAGTGTGAATATGCAGCAGCAGATGTCTGGTATCTGTTACCGATTACCGCAAAACTGATGGCAGAAACTGAAGCCTCTGGCTGGTTACCTGCGGCACTGGATGAATGCCGCCTGATGCAAATGCGTCGTCAGGAAGTCGTTGCGCCGGAAGATGCCTGGCGTGATATCACTAATGCCTGGCAGCTACGCACCCGTCAGTTAGCCTGCCTGCAACTGCTCGCCGACTGGCGTTTGCGAAAAGCTCGGGAACGCGATCTGGCGGTAAATTTTGTGGTACGTGAAGAGCACCTGTGGTCAGTGGCCCGATATATGCCAGGTAGCCTTGGTGAGCTGGATAGCCTGGGGCTTTCTGGCAGCGAAATTCGCTTTCATGGTAAGTCATTGCTTTCACTGGTTGAAAAAGCGCAGGCGTTGCCAGAAGAGGCTCTGCCACAACCGTTGCAAAATTTGATGGATATGCCTGGTTATCGTAAAGCATTTAAAGCGATTAAGGCGTTGGTAGTTGGAGTCAGTGAGGCGAATAAACTCAGTGCAGAATTGCTGGCTTCACGCCGTCAGATTAACCAGTTGCTAAACTGGCACTGGAAATTAAAACCGCAGCATTCACTGCCAGAGATGATCTCCGGCTGGCGTGGAGACTTAATGGCTGAAAGGTTAAATGCTCTTTTGCAGGAATACCCGCAATAAAAGCAATGGCCCGCAATGTTAGCGGGCCATGTAACTTTTTATAGCGCCAGGCTATGAATCGTATTGTTCCCGGTAGTGTGCCGACGAACATCCACTGGCATCCCGGAACGGACATCCATCACATGTTGCATGACATCGGCGTCGGTTTGCGCCGCATCTTTAAACGCCTGCATTGAGCCGTTTAGCGTGATTGGCAACAGCTGTGGATCATCATCAATCTTCTCTGAAAGTGGTTGATGCACTTCAACCAGACGCGCACCGTTTGGTTCTGCCGACACCTTTATTGGCGTATTGATAATCTTCACTTTGGTGCCAGGAGTAACGTGGCTGAAAAGTGTTTTAATATCATCATCGCGCAGTCGAATACAGCCAGAACTTACCCGCATGCCAATGCCGAAATCGGCGTTCGTACCGTGAAGCAAATAAACGCCGCCATAGGCCGCCAGACGAATCGCATGATGGCCCATTGGGTTATCCGGTCCAGCCGGAACTACCGCAGGCAACTCAATTCCCTGTGCTTTATAACGGGCGCGGATGTTTGCTGTTGGCGTCCAGGTTGGATTCGCACGCTTGTCCGAAACGGTGGTCACCATTGTCGGCGTCAGCGTGTCACCACCCAACTGACCAATACCGATGGGATACACGGTTACCGAATTTTTTCCCGGCGGATAATAATAGAGACGCAGTTCTGCAAGGTTAATCACAATGCCTTCGCGCGGCGCGTCTGGAAGTAGGGTTTGCAGCGGGATCGTTAACACGCTGCCCGCTCGCGGTACGTAAGGATCAACGCCAGGGTTAGCCTGTAACAGAGCGAGAAAGCCGACGTTATATTTTTTGGCGATGGCTTCCAGCGAACCGCCGTCATTTTCCACCACATGAAATTTGTTTTCGCCAACCAGACGACTGCCGGCAGGCGGTAGAGGCCAGGTGTTGGCTTTTGCCGGTAGCGCCAGCGCCACGGCAGCGGCGAACGTAAAAAACGTTAGCCAGCGAGAAAAACGCGTTTTGATCATCACCAAAAATCCATAATAAATATAAGGTTATTGTAATAAAAAGATAAGTATGAATTATGGATGGTGACAGTGTCGGATAGTGCAGGGAAGTGCAAATAATTTGTAAATGTTGGATATGGGGGCGCAGAAACGCCCCCGATTTACCATTAAGCGATCGCGTTCTCTTCCAGTTCACGCATAAACTGGCGAATCCATTCGATACGCGTTTTCCGCTCGCTCAAATCCTGAATAAACTTCAGGCGCGTCGGGCCATCGAGGCGATAATGCTGCGGCTGTTTTTGCAGCAAACCAATCAGCCATGCCGGATTAACGTGATTCTTCTCGGCAAATTCGATCACGCCACCTTTCTCATTACCTTCCAGCTTCCTGATCCCCAGCTTCTGCGCTTGCTGGCGCAAACGAGCAATATCCAGCAGGGTGCGTGCCGGATCCGGCAGCAGGCCGAAACGATCGATAAGCTCAACTTTGATCTCTTCCAGTTCGTTTTCCGTTTTGGCGCTGGCAATACGTTTATAGAACGACAAACGCGTATTCACGTCAGGGATGAAATCATCTGGCAATAGCGATGGCATCCTCAGTTCGACTTCCGTTTGCTGGCTGGTGAGATCTTCCAGCGACGGCTCGCGTCCGGCTTTCAGCGCATCGACGGCGTTTTCCAGCAACTCCATATACAGTGAGAAACCGATGGTTTCCATCGAGCCGCTTTGTTCTTCGCCAAGCAGTTCACCCGCGCCGCGGATCTCCAGATCGTGCGTTGCCAGCGCAAAACCTGCTCCGAGATCTTCGAGCGAGGCAATCGCTTCAAGACGTTTTTGCGCATCGGTGGTCATCGCTTTTGGATGCGGCGTCAGCAACCATGCATATGCCTGATGATGCGAACGTCCGACGCGACCGCGCAACTGGTGCAGCTGTGCCAGACCGAAGTGATCCGCGCGTTCAATGATAATGGTGTTGGCGGTAGGGATGTCGATCCCGGTTTCGATAATGGTGGTACAAACCAGCACGTTGAAACGTTGATGATGGAAATCATTCATCACCCGTTCCAGTTCGCGCTCGCGCATCTGCCCGTGACCGATGGCGATCCGCGCTTCTGGCACCAGTTCTGCCAGCCGTTCGGCGGCTTTCTGGATGTTTTCCACATCATTGTAGAGATAATAAACCTGTCCCCCGCGCAGAATTTCGCGAAGGATCGCCTCTCTGACCACCAGACTGTCATACTCGCGGACAAAGGTTTTAACTGCCAGACGACGGGCGGGCGGCGTGGCGATAATCGACAGGTCACGCATTCCGCTCATCGCCATATTCAGCGTACGTGGGATCGGCGTAGCGGTAAGCGTCAGAATATCCACGTTCGCGCGCATCGCTTTAATCCGCTCTTTATGACGCACCCCGAAGCGGTGTTCTTCATCGACAATCAGCAGACCTAAATCTTTAAACTTGACGTCATTTTGCAGCAGTTTGTGCGTACCGATCAGAATATCGATTTTCCCTTCCGCCACTTCCGCAAGGATTTGCGTCTGCTCTTTGGCGCTGCGGAAACGGGAGATCATTTCGATGCGTACCGGCCAGTTGGCGAAACGGTCGCGGAAGTTGTCGTAATGCTGCTGCGCGAGAAGGGTGGTAGGCACCAGCACCGCCACCTGCTTGTGGTTATCTACCGCCAGGAAAGCGGCGCGCATCGCGACTTCAGTTTTACCAAAGCCAACATCGCCGCACACCAGACGATCCATTGCCAACGGCTGACACATGTCGCTAAGCACCGCATTAATGGCCTGCGCCTGATCCGGTGTAGTTTCAAACGGGAAGCTGTCGCAGAACAACTGATACTGCTCACGATCGTGTTTAAACGCGAAGCCCTCTTTGGCGGCGCGTTGTGCGTAGATATCCAGCAATTCCGCCGCCACATCACGCACTTTTTCCGCCGCTTTCTGCCGCGCGCGTGACCACGCATCGCCACCAAGTTTATGCAGCGGGGCGTTTTCTTCCGCGCCACCAGCGTAACGGCTAATCAGATGCAGCGACGACACCGGAACATACAATTTGGCGTCGTTGGCATAGGTGAGCATCAAATACTCGCCGGTAATGCCGCCGGCTTCCAGCGTGGTCATTCCGGCATAGCGACCGACGCCGTGCTCCAGATGGACCACCGGCTGACCAATATGCAGCTCCGCGAGGTTACGGATCAGCGTGTCAGGATTGATGGCGCGCCGTGAGTCCTGACGGCGACGAGCAACACGTTCACCGAGCAGATCGCTTTCGCAAATCAGCGCCAGATTACGTACCGTATCGATAAAGCCATGTTCGGCAGCGCCAATCATCAGATAACGCCCGCGGTCGCTAGCTTCATCAAGACGCATAATGCGTTGCGGAGCAATTCTAATTCGCGCGAGCAATTCACCCAGCGCTTCACGGCGGCCTTCACTTTCTACCGAGAACACCACCGGGCCGTCGAAAGACTCGAGGAACTTACGCAGCGCATCCAGCGGTGCTTTTTGTTGTGCCTGAACGGCCAGGTCTGGCAGTTTCTGGAAACCTAAATTGGCATTCGCTGCTTTCGCAGGTAAATGTTCAGTTTTTAGCTGCACCCGGGGCCAGTTTTTCAGCTCTGAGAAGAGCTCGTCTACGCGCAGCCAGAGCGATTGTGGCGGTAATAGCGGGCGCATCGGATCGACGCCGCGATTTTCAAAACGCGCCAGCGTGTCAGTCTGGAAACGTTCGGCACTGTTTTCCAGATCGCCAGTATTCACAAACAGCGTATTGGCAGGGAAATAACTGAACAGTGGCGGCAGCGGTTCGCTGAAGAATAGCGGCTGCCAGTACTCGATCCCGGCAGGTAATGTGCCTTTACTCACTTGCTGATAAATATGTTCCGCATCGCGCTTCACTTCGAAGGTATCGCGCCACTGGCTGCGGAACAGTTCAATTGCCGCTTTATCTGTCGGAAATTCGTGCGCGGGCAACAGATTGATCGCTTCTACTTCTTCCAGCGTACGCTGGCTGTCAACGTCAAATACGCGCAGGCTATCGATTTCATCATCAAAAAAATCAAGACGATAAGGCAAGTCGCTGCCCATCGGGAAAAGATCCAGCAACGCGCCGCGCGTGGCGTATTCGCCGTGCTCCATAACCTGGTCAACATGGCGATAACCTGCGCTGTCCAGTTGCGTACGCAAGGCGTCACGAGATAACCGCTGACCTTTTTTCATCATCAGCGCGTGGCCGTGGAGAAAACTGTGCGGGCAAACGCGCTGCATAAGCGTATTCACCGGAACAATCAGTACGCCACGCTGCATCGTCGGTAGCTGGTAAAGAGTGGAAAGGCGTGAGGAGATAATGTCCTGATGAGGCGAAAAACTGTCGTAGGGAAGGGTTTCCCAGTCCGCCAGATTCATCACCATCTGATCGGTAAACTGGCTTATTTCATCATGCAAACGCAGAGCATTTTGCATATCTGGTGCAATAAGTACCACCGGACCGGCGTGACGTTCGGCAATTTCCGCTACCAGCGTCGCGCAGGCAGCACCGGTTAACTCGCCCAGCAGACGCTGCTCACCCGCTTTGACGGGCAGCGTATAACGATATTGTTCAGGCATAACGGTTGTCAGATTCTCGTTAGGATATGCCTCAACATATGGGGGCATATCTCTGATAAGCAATGCTGTTCATTATCCGTAATCGACATGGTTTAGCAAATTGAATCGCCCCGGCTGGGGCGATGGCTTAGCGGGAGTAACTGACGGCTGTGGGCAGAGAAGGCGGGGAGAACAACAGATCGATGAATGCGCGCTGTGAAAGTTTTCTTACCAGCAAGCCCGCAACAGTACAAATCAACAAACTGACAAAGGGGTAAATCAGCAGGAGCGTCAGTTCGACTTGCGGCGACCAGCGTGCCGCGTTCATTTGCGGAATCAGGCTTAAGCTGAATATTTCTACCAGTATGCGATGGGTGGTATAGATAGCAATGGTGTTGGAGCCAATCACATTCAGCAGGCTGGAGGAGCGCATACCGAAGCGTTGCTCGTACTGATAAAACAGCTTCATGATCACCACAATCGATACCAGCGACAACAGCAGCGAGATATTAAACAACCAGGCACCGACCGCCAGAACAGCCAGCAAAGAAGCCATCAGCAGATGGCGGCGCAACGGCACCGCTTTAACACAGGTCATTAATGTTGCGCCAAACCATGCGCCAAGACTGTAATAAGGCAAATTGCGGATCACGCTGTTCATTCCCCACCACGGCGTGGGAACGAAATTAACAGCGACACTCAGCAGTACAAACAAGGCGAATAGTGGCAGCGCCAGACGGCTAAAAAGTTTACATATCACGAAATAGACAATTAAAGCATACAGATACCACAAGCTGGTGCTGGCGGTGATCATCCCGTGCAGGAACTCACCGGTGGAATCGGCATAAGCGGCATTGGAGGCATTGCTTAAATCGCGCTCAGGTGCCAGCCACTGATTCAGCGCACTTAACGCCAGCCACTGCACCACGCCCCACAGTGCCAGCACCCAGAAGATGCTCCAGATGCGTTTATCGAGACAATTTCCCCACGGCACGCTATCGATATAGCGGCGAATCAAATAGCCGGATATAAAGAAAAACACCGGCATACGAAAGGGCGCAAGGTAAAGATTGAAATAGATCCAGCATTTGCTCAGGACTTCCGATAACGGATGCTGAAAAGTGGTCAGATGCGGATAAAAGGTAATGACCGAGTGATAAATCACCACCAGACAAATACATAACCCTTTGATCTGGTTAATCCATAGCTCTTTTTGTTTCATCAGGACAACACGCTCTTTTTATTTAACATGCTGTTGATCCTGCGGGGCGAGTCGCGTGGTGTAATGCGTATCTGTCTGTATTTGGTTATTTTTCAGAAAAAGATCAGGCCACAAGACCGATGAGAAAATGAGGCACTTTAGCCGATTGATTTGTCGGTACTTTTCAGATTAGCCCTGACGATCACTTACAGTTCAGACGTTTACCCATCTTGCTTTCGCTTATATACTCGTGTCTTTGCTAACAGCAACCAGACGGATTTCATGTACCAACCTGTCGCTCTATTTATTGGCCTGCGTTACATGCGTGGGCGTGCAGCGGATCGCTTCGGTCGCTTCGTCTCCTGGCTTTCTACCATCGGCATTACCCTCGGGGTGATGGCGCTGGTCACAGTATTGTCAGTGATGAACGGCTTTGAGCGCGAGCTGCAAAACAACATCCTTGGCCTGATGCCACAGGCAATTCTCTCTTCTGAGCATGGCTCTCTTAACCCGCAGCAACTCCCGGAAACGGCAGTCAAACTGGACGGCGTTAATCGCATCGCACCTGTCACTACCGGTGATGTGGTACTGCAAAGTGCACGCAGCGTGGCGGTCGGGGTGATGCTGGGTATCGACCCGGCACAAAAAGATCCACTAACGCCGTATCTGGTCAATGTGAAACAAGCTGATCTCGAACCGGGGAAATATAATGTCATTCTCGGCGAACAACTTGCCTCACAGTTAGGTGTCAATCGCGGTGATCAAATCCGCGTGATGGTGCCGTCTGCCAGCCAGTTCACGCCGATGGGGCGTATTCCAAGCCAGCGCCTGTTCAATGTGATTGGCACTTTCGCCGCCAACAGTGAAGTCGATGGCTATGAAATGCTGGTGAATATTGAGGATGCCTCGCGTCTGATGCGTTATCCGGCAGGCAATATCACTGGCTGGCGTTTGTGGCTGGATGAGCCGCTGAAAGTTGATTCTTTAAGCCAGCAAAAACTGCCTGAAGGCAGCAAATGGCAGGACTGGCGTGATCGTAAAGGCGAGCTGTTCCAGGCCGTACGCATGGAAAAAAATATGATGGGCTTACTGCTGAGCCTGATTGTCGCCGTTGCGGCGTTTAACATTATTACTTCGCTGGGGCTGATGGTGATGGAGAAGCAGGGCGAAGTGGCGATCCTGCAAACGCAAGGCTTAACTCCGCGACAAATCATGATGGTCTTTATGGTGCAAGGGGCCAGCGCCGGGATTATCGGTGCGATCCTCGGAGCGGCCCTTGGCGCACTGCTTGCCAGCCAGTTGAATAATCTGATGCCGATAATCGGCGTCCTGCTTGATGGCGCGGCACTGCCAGTCGCTATCGAACCTTTACAGGTCATTGTTATTGCGCTGGTGGCGATGGCTATCGCGCTGCTCTCTACGCTTTACCCTTCATGGCGCGCTGCCGCCACTCAACCCGCTGAGGCTTTACGTTATGAATAAGATCCTGTTGCAATGCGACAACCTGTGCAAACGCTATCAGGAAGGCAGTGTGCAAACCGATGTACTGCACAATGTCAGTTTCAGCGTCGGCGAAGGTGAAATGATGGCGATCGTCGGTAGCTCTGGTTCTGGTAA
This sequence comes from Escherichia sp. GZ89, assembly GCF_019366485.1. NCBI lineage: Bacteria > Pseudomonadati > Pseudomonadota > Gammaproteobacteria > Enterobacterales > Enterobacteriaceae > Escherichia > Escherichia sp. GZ89. Next base: position 303,673 of record NZ_JAEOHX010000001.1, read on the forward strand.
AAGTACCTTGCTGCACCTGCTGGGCGGGCTGGATACGCCAACCTCCGGCGATGTGGTTTTTAATGGTCAGCCGATGAGCAAACTGTCGTCGGCGGCGAAAGCAGAACTGCGCAACCAGAAGCTGGGCTTTATTTATCAGTTTCACCACCTGCTGCCGGATTTTACCGCCCTGGAAAACGTGGCTATGCCGCTGTTGATTGGCAAGAAAAAGCCCGCTGAAATCAACAGCCGTGCGCTGGAGATGTTAAAAGCGGTGGGGCTGGAGCATCGTGCGAATCACCGCCCATCTGAACTTTCTGGCGGCGAACGCCAGCGTGTGGCGATTGCCCGTGCGCTGGTCAATAACCCCCGACTGGTACTGGCGGATGAACCTACTGGTAACCTCGATGCACGTAACGCCGACAGCATCTTCCAGTTGCTTGGGGAATTGAATCGCTTGCAGGGCACCGCCTTCCTGGTGGTTACTCACGACCTGCAACTGGCGAAACGTATGAGCCGCCAACTGGAAATGCGTGATGGACGTCTGACGGCGGAACTGAGCCTGATGGGGGCGGAGTAATGGCGATGCCTTTATCGTTATTGATTGGCCTGCGTTTTAGTCGCGGACGGCGGCGCGGCGGCATGGTATCGCTGATCTCCGTCATTTCTACCATTGGCATTGCCCTCGGCGTGGCGGTATTGATCGTCGGCTTAAGCGCGATGAACGGCTTTGAACGCGAACTGAACAACCGCATTCTGGCGGTGGTGCCGCATGGCGAAATTGAGGCGGTGGATCAGCCGTGGACTAACTGGCAAGAAGCCCTGGATAACGTGCAAAAAGTGCCGGGTATTGCCGCTGCCGCGCCGTATATCAATTTCACCGGGCTGGTGGAAAGTGGTGCCAATCTGCGCGCAATTCAGGTCAAGGGCGTTAACCCGCAACAGGAACAGCGTTTGAGCGCATTACCCTCGTTTGTCCAGGACGATGCGTGGAGCAATTTTAAAGCAGGCGAACAGCAAATTATCATCGGCAAAGGCGTGGCGGATGCGCTGAAAGTGAAGCAGGGCGATTGGGTGTCGATTATGATCCCAAATTCGAATCCCGAGCATAAACTGATGCAGCCAAAACGTGTGCGTTTGCACGTTGCCGGTATTTTGCAGTTGAGTGGCCAACTCGATCACAGTTTTGCCATGATCCCGCTGGCAGATGCCCAACAATATCTTGATATGGGTTCCAGCGTGTCAGGTATTGCCCTTAAAATGACGGATGTTTTCAACGCCAATAAGCTGGTACGCGATGCGGGTGAAGTGACCAACAGCTATGTTTATATTAAAAGCTGGATTGGTACTTACGGCTATATGTATCGCGATATCCAGATGATCCGCGCCATTATGTATCTGGCGATGGTACTGGTGATTGGCGTGGCCTGTTTCAACATCGTCTCTACCTTAGTGATGGCGGTGAAAGACAAGAGTGGCGATATCGCAGTATTAAGAACGCTGGGGGCGAAAGATGGTTTAATTCGCGCCATCTTTGTCTGGTATGGATTGCTGGCAGGGCTGTTCGGCAGCCTGTGTGGTGTGATTATCGGCGTGGTGGTTTCACTGCAACTTACCCCGATTATTGAGTGGATTGAAAAGCTGATCGGTCATCAGTTCCTCTCCAGCGATATCTATTTTATTGACTTCCTGCCATCGGAATTGCACTGGCTGGACGTCTTCTACGTACTGGTCACAGCATTGTTGCTGAGTCTTTTGGCAAGTTGGTATCCGGCGCGGCGCGCCAGTAATATTGACCCTGCGCGAGTCCTTAGCGGCCAGTAAAGGCAGTACATTAAAACAAGGAGCGGCAATGTATTACGGGTTTGATATTGGTGGAACAAAAATTGCGCTTGGCGTGTTTGATAGCGGTCGGCAGTTGCAGTGGGAAAAGCGGGTGCCGACACCGCGTGACAGCTATGACGCATTTTTAGATGCAGTGTGCGAGCTGGTGGCTGAAGCTGACCAACGTTTTGGCTGTAAAGGTTCTGTCGGCATCGGTATTCCGGGAATGCCGGAAACAGAAGATGGTACGCTGTATGCCGCCAATGTCCCTGCTGCCAGCGGTAAACCGCTGCGTGCCGACCTGAGCGCACGTCTTGATCGCGATGTACGCCTTGATAACGATGCCAACTGTTTTGCCCTTTCTGAAGCATGGGATGATGAATTTACTCAATATCCACTGGTGATGGGGTTGATTCTCGGCACTGGCGTTGGCGGCGGGCTGATTTTCAACGGTAAACCGATTACCGGTAAAAGCTACATTACCGGCGAGTTTGGCCATATGCGTCTGCCGGTTGATGCATTAACCATGATGGGGTTGGATTTCCCGTTACGCCGCTGCGGCTGTGGTCAAATTGGTTGTATCGAAAATTATCTATCGGGTCGGGGCTTTGCGTGGCTCTGGCAACACTATTATCATCAACCGTTGCAGGCTCCTGAAATTATTGCCTTATGGGAAGAAGGCGATGAGCGGGCGCAGGCACACGTTGATCGCTATCTGGATTTGCTGGCAGTGTGTCTGGGAAATATCCTGACTATTGTTGATCCTGATCTGGTGGTGATTGGCGGGGGATTATCAAACTTTACAGCAATAACAACACAACTGGCGGACAGGTTGCCCCGGCATCTGTTACCTGTAGCTCGTGTGCCGCGTATTGAACGTGCGCGTCATGGAGATGCAGGTGGTATGCGCGGCGCGGCCTTTTTACATCTTAGCGATTAATCAAAAGGGGTTGTTATGCTGTCGCGTCAGAATCACCGATTAAAACGTTTTCGTAAAAACAAACGCCATCTACGCGAACGACTGCGTCAGCGTATTTTTTTCAGAGACAGGGTGGTGCCGGAAGTGATGGAAAAACCAAGAGTATTAGTCCTTACAGGTGCAGGGATTTCTGCAGAATCAGGTATTCGTACCTTTCGCGCCGCAGATGGCCTGTGGGAAGAACATCGGGTTGAAGATGTGGCAACGCCGGAAGGTTTCGATCGTGATCCTGATCTGGTGCAAGCATTTTATAACGCCCGCCGTCGACAGTTGCAGCAGCCAGAAATTCAGCCTAACGCCGCGCATCTTGCGCTGGCTAAACTGCAAGATGCTCTCGGCGATCGCTTTTTACTGGTGACGCAGAATATCGACAACCTGCATGAACGTGCCGGTAATACCAATGTGATTCATATGCATGGGGAATTGCTGAAAGTACGTTGTTCGCAAAGTGGTCAGGTTCTCGACTGGACCGGAGACGTCACGCCAGAAGACAAATGTCATTGCTGCCAGTTCCCGGCTCCGCTGCGCCCACACGTAGTATGGTTTGGCGAAATGCCACTCGGCATGGATGAAATTTATATGGCGCTGTCGATGGCCGATATTTTCATTGCTATTGGCACATCAGGGCATGTTTATCCAGCTGCTGGGTTTGTCCACGAAGCGAAGCTGCATGGCGCACATACGGTTGAACTCAATCTCGAACCGAGCCAGGTCGGTAATGAATTTGCCGAGAAATATTACGGCCCGGCAAGTCAGGTGGTGCCTGAATTTGTTGAGAAGTTGCTGAAGGGATTATAAATCAGGAGTAATTGCCTGATGCGCTACGCTTATCAGGCCTACAAGGGGCGCAATTAATTGAATTTGCGGATTTTGTGGGCCGGATAAGGCGTTCGCACCGCATCCGGCATAATACACGCACAATTTACTGCCTCTTTTACCGTTTACTCGTCAATAACAACGTGGCAATAAACGTACAAACACCAATCAGCCTAGCCCAGAGCGGCGATATTCTGGTAATCGCAAAGCTGTCATCGATATACAAACATAAAGCCTGATAACCCATATTGGCAATAGTCATCGCCACTGCAAACTTTAATGCATAATTAAGGCGCGTTGTGTAGTTAAAAAATGCAGTAAAGACGATGAATGCAACCGCCCAGGCAAAAAGGCCTAATGTCGTGGTACTGCCGGGAGGAGCATTCTCATGCAGTTGTTCTGGATGCGGGTAATATGTCAGTGGTGGCGTCGGTTGTTTTAATATCAGTGCTTGTAAAACAGCCAATGCATTATTGATTCCCTGATACCAGAGATCTGCATGTAAATAAGCCAGCGTATGATTTTCTACCAGCAGTCCCAGATGTTTATCGTCCAGACCGCTTTCAACCTGGCCGTTGGTTATCATAATTAACCGTGGCTCGCGGGTGGTAAAGAGTAACAGGACGCTGCCTTTTACATGACTCATTGAAGATGACACATGCTCCAGCATCGCTTTGCCATTTTGCCTGAGACTGGCTTCATTATTAATGTCGGGTAAAACCACAATAAACGGTGCAACTCCGGTTTGTTGGCGAAAAAGCTCGGCTTTATGCGCGATCTCTTCAGCATCCGGTACAGTACCTGTAACATCCGTAAAAAGTGTCTTCATTATTGGAATCAATGGATTACTGGCTGCCGTCAGAGGCAGAAGTATCAGTAAACTGAGCAGTATTATGATTTTTTTCATGGGCGGGACTTCCGTTTCCTGCGTGTCTTTTTAGAGGAGGGCATACTGATTAATAAACCGACGGCGATAAAAATAACGCCCATAATGCCGATAAACCCCCATTTAAAGAAATTAACCCACGGGTTATTTATCTCAGCCTTTTCAGGATGCCCTGGAGAATAATAAACATTAACTTTATCGCCTTCGCTGTCTTCATAAAAATCGCTGCCGATACTCGAATTGAAAATTAGCGTGTAATCTGGCGTCGGGCGAAAGGCAACGACGGGATACCACGAACCATTTTTACCCGTGCGATGAGAATGACTGGAGTGCCAGACGGTATCAACAATGACGCCTTCGGTATGAATCGCGTCTTTGCTATAGGTGAACTGGTTATAAAAGATAAACAACAGAAATGAGGATCAGTACCAGACCGATACCGAGGAATATACGAAAGAAAATTTTACTGTCCTGACTCATTAGCCACATCCTTGCTAAATAAAAAACGGGCGGTAATACCACCGCCCGCTTGCTGAATTAACGTCCTGCTTTCAGCTTCTGATAATACTCTTCATAAATGCTGCTGGCTGCGCCAACGTCATTCTGCCATTCACCATTTTTAATGGTTTCAGCATCCGGGTAGAGCGTCTTGTCGTTCGCTATTTCCGGGTTTAACAGCTTACGCGCGGCGAGGTTTGGCGTTGGATAACCGATAGTTTCAGCAACCTGTTTTGCCACATCCGGGCGCAGCAGGAAGTTGATCAATTTCAGCGCGCCTTCTTTGTTTTTGGCATTTGCCGGGATCGCCAGGCTGTCCATCCAGAAAATGCCGCCTTCTTTCGGCCACACCACATCAATTGGCGTACCCGCCTGGCGTGCCACGAAAGCAGAACCATTCCAGATCATGCCGAGGTTAACTTCGCCTTCCATGTACGGGTTAGCCGGGTTATCGGAGTTAAACGCCGCGACATTTGGCATCAGTTTTTTCAGCTCGTTGTATGCAGCTTCAATCTCTTTCGGATCGGTGGTGTTACCGGAGTAGCCCAGCTTACGCAGCGCCATCTGGAACACTTCACGGGCATCGTCGGTCAGCAGCAGGCTGCCTTTGTACTCAGGTTTCCACAGATCGGCCCAGCTGGTGACAGATTTCGGATCCACCGCATCACCGTTAACGCCAATCGCCGTCGCACCCCAGATATACGGAATGGAATAGTCGTTATTCGGGTCAAACGGCTTGTTGAGCATGTCTGGATCGAGGTTGCTGAAATTGCTTAACTTCGACTTGTCGATCTTCTGGATCATCCCTTCTTTACGCATTTTATCGACGTAATAGGTTGAAGGAACCACCAGGTCATAGGCACCGTCTTTGTACGTTTTCAGCTTCGCGTACATGGTTTCGTTCGACTCGTAAGTCGAATAGATAACCTTAATACCGGTTTCTTTGGTGAACTGTTCAAGCAGTCCTGGCGGCACGTACTCGGTCCAGTTGTAGAAATACAGCGTGTTGTTGTCATCGGCGTGAGCGGCGCTCATGCCCAGTGCCAGAGCACCCGCCGCGAGCAGGTGGCGTGACCATTTTTTCATTTAACGTCCCCTGTGTTACCTTTCGTTTTATCACGAGCAATAAGCTGGCTGGCAATTACCATCACCAGCGACAGCACCAGTAATATGGTTGCCAGCGCGTTAACTTCCGGCGATACGCCGACTTTGACCATCGAATAAATTTTTAACGGCAGAATTTCATAACTCGGCCCGGTGACAAACGAAGAAACCACCACGTCGTCCATCGACAGGGTAAAGCTTAACACCCAGCCCGCCGCTACCGCTGGCATTGCCAGTGGCAGAATGATTTTTCGCAGAATAGTAAATTCGCTGGCACCGAGATCTTTCGCCGCTTCCAGCATTCGCACATCAAAACCTTTCAGGCGCGAATACACCGTCACCACCACAAACGGCAGGCAGAAGGTGATATGTGAGAACAGCAGCGACCAGAAGCCAAGCTGAATACCCAGCAGCATAAACAGCACCAGCAGAGAAATCGCCATCACAATATCTGGCGACATCATCACCACAAACAGCATTCCGCTTACGAACGGCTTACCACGAAAGCGATAACGGTACAGCGCAACTGCCGTCAGTGAACCGATAAGCGTAGCAAACGTCGCCGAAAACACCGCCATCGTCAGTGAATGCTGAGCTGCCTGCAACAGACTGTCGTTGTTCATCAGCAGGCTATACCATTTGGTGGTAAAACCCTGCCAGTTGATGCCAAAGCGCGAGCTGTTGAAAGAGTTCACAATCAAAATAATGATTGGGATATACAGGTACGCGTAGATAGCGGTCATAAAACCGCCGCGAAGCAGTCGACCGATCATTCGAGTTCCACCTTCTTATTCAGCAAACGAGAAGCGCGCCAGTAAACCAGCAACATCAGGCCCATTACGATAGTCAGCGTAATGCTGGTGGCTGCACCAAACGGCCAGTCACGAATATTGAGGAACTGTACCTTTATGACGTTACCGATCAGCAGGTTTTTCGCACCGCCCATCAGGTCGGACACATAGAACAGGCCCATCGCTGGCAGCATCACCAGCAGACATCCGGCAATAATCCCCGGCATCGTCAGTGGGATAATGATGCGGATAAAGGTCTGCAACTTGCTGGCACCGAGATCGCGCGCCGCCTCCAGCAACGGCTTATCCAGTTTTTCGATACTGGAGTACAGCGGCATCACCATAAACGGCAGCAGAATGTAAACCAGACCGATTATCACCGCGCTGGGCGTGAACATGATGCGAATTGGTGTATCGATAACGCCCAGCCAGAGCAAAAGCTCGTTAAGATAGCCTTTGGTGCTGAGGAAAATTTTCAGCCCGTAGATACGAATCAATGAGTTGGTCCAGAACGGAACAATCAGCAGAAACAGCAGCAGCGGACGCACCTTGTGTGGCAGCTTTGCCAGAAACCAGGCAAACGGGTAGCCCAGCACCAGGCAGGCGAGGGTGGCGATCAGCGCCATATTCAGCGAGTGCAATAGCACTTCAAAATAAAGCGGATCGAGCAGTCGCGTGTAGTTATCCAGCGTAAAGACCATTTTGACGAAACTTGCGTCGTCGCGGGTCAAAAAGCTGGTGCCAATGATCATCAGGTTGGGCAGAAAGACAAACAACACAAGCCAACCGACAATAGTGACAATCACTACATTCTGGAACTTACTTGTGTTCTTCATCAGCCAGTACGACCTCCCAGCTTTCTACCCAATTAATGGCCATTTTTTGGTCGAGAGAGTGGTCAAAGTCAGGATCGTCTTCATTGAAGAATTCGCTGACCATCACCATCTTGCCATTTTCCAGTTCAACAACCGACTCCAGCGTCATGCCTTTGTAGTTACGCTCGCGAACGTAACCAATCAATCCTTCGGCTTCGTTATCATCGTTGATCTCTTCGACGCGCAAATCTTCCGGGCGCAGCAGAACATGCAGTTTTTGCCCCGGTTCAACGGCGAAGTTAACGTAGATATTACATTCGCGACCTTCGACGTTTGCCCTTACGCGTTGTTCATCAAGACGCTCCAGCACCGTAGCGTTGAACATATTGATTTCACCGATAAACCCGGCAACAAACAGGTTTTTCGGCTCTTCGTAGATTTCACGCGGTGTGCCGTCCTGCTCTATACGTCCGTCACGCATCACGACGATGCGGTCTGACATGGTGAGCGCTTCTTCCTGATCGTGAGTGACGAAGACGAAAGTGATGCCGAGCTTACGCTGTAGCGCTTTCAGCTCGTTCTGCATCTGTTTGCGTAGTTTGTAGTCCAGTGCTGAGAGCGACTCATCCAGCAACAACAGACGAGGCTTGTTAACCACCGCGCGGGCAATGGCTACACGTTGCTGCTGACCGCCAGAGAGTTGGTGCGGTTTACGCTGAGCAAAAGACTCCAGTTGCACCATACGCAACGCTTCCGTCACACGGGGAGCAATTTCAGCTGCCGGTGTTTTTTGCATGCGCAAACCAAAAGCCACATTCTCGAAAACGGTCATGTGGGGGAAAAGTGCATAGCTTTGAAAAACAGTGTTCACATAGCGATTTTCAGCCGGAACATGTGTGATGTCTTCGTTATCCAGCATGATGCGCCCGGAATCGACAGTTTCCAGACCGGCAATCAAGCGAAGAACGGTTGTTTTACCGCAGCCAGAGGGGCCAAGCAGCGTTAGAAATTCACCGTTATTGATGGTCAAATCAAGGTTCGAAATGACCTCTTTACCATCGAAACTTTTGCGAATTCCGGCTAGTTGCACCAGCGGTGAAAGCGAACGGGGTTGTTTATTCAATTTTTTACTCTGTCCCATGTAAACGCAACGGATGGCTTACCGCCGCGGGGTTTGTGGTTAACCACCTTGATGACTCGTAATGAGGGCCGTAATTCTACGGCAAACCGCTGTATTCGCCAATGTTTGTTGTGAATTACTGGCTTAGCCTTATATTCAATTAAGGAATGTTGATAATTTTCCGGCTTGCAGGGCTAAAAGTGACCTGACGCAATATTTGTCCTTTAGCGCTTATTGATAATGTTGTCACAAAAAGTGAGGGTGACTACATGGATAAACTACTTGAGCGATTTTTGAACTACGTGTCTCTGGATACCCAATCAAAAGCGGGGGTGAGACAGGTTCCCAGCACGGAAGGCCAATGGAAGTTATTGCATCTGCTGAAAGAGGAGCTCGAAGAGATGGGGCTTATCAATGTGACCTTAAGTGAGAAGGGCACTTTGATGGCGACGTTACCGGCTAACGTCCCTGGCGATATCCCGGCGATTGGCTTTATTTCTCATGTGGATACCTCACCGGATTGCAGCGGTAAAAATGTGAATCCGCAAATTGTTGAAAACTACCGTGGTGGCGATATCGCACTTGGGGTAGGTGACGAAGTCTTATCTCCGGTCATGTTCCCGGTCCTGCATCAGCTGCTGGGTCAGACGCTTATCACCACGGATGGCAAAACGCTGTTAGGTGCAGATGACAAAGCAGGTATTGCAGAAATCATGACCGCGCTGGCGGTATTGCAACAGAAAAACATTCCGCATGGTGATATTCGCGTCGCCTTTACCCCGGATGAAGAAGTGGGTAAAGGGGCGAAACATTTTGATGTTGACGCCTTCGATGCCCGCTGGGCTTACACCGTTGATGGTGGTGGCGTAGGTGAACTGGAGTTTGAAAACTTCAACGCCGCGTCGGTCAATATCAAAATTGTAGGCAATAACGTTCACCCGGGCACAGCTAAAGGTGTAATGGTGAATGCGCTGTCGCTGGCTGCACGTATTCATGCAGAAGTTCCGGCGGATGAAAGCCCGGAAATGACAGAAGGCTATGAAGGTTTCTATCACCTGGCGAGCATGAAAGGCACCGTTGAACGGGCCGATATGCACTACATCATTCGTGATTTTGATCGTAAGCAGTTTGAAGCGCGTAAACGCAAAATGATGGAGATCGCGAAAAAGGTCGGGAAAGGCTTGCACCCGGACTGCTACATTGAGCTGGTAATTGAAGACAGCTACTACAATATGCGCGAGAAAGTCGCCGAACATCCTCACATTCTTGATATTGCACAACAGGCAATGCGTGATTGTGGTATTGAACCGCAGTTGAAACCCATTCGAGGCGGTACTGATGGCGCGCAGCTGTCGTTTATGGGATTACCGTGCCCGAACCTGTTCACTGGTGGTTACAATTATCATGGCAAACATGAATTTGTGACCCTGGAGGGTATGGAAAAGGCCGTGCAGGTAATTGTGCGTATTGCTGAGCTGACAGCTAAACAGAATTAATCCTTACGTAAAAACTGCCGAATGGTTTCAACCACCGGCAGTTTTTTTTAGTCTTTAGCGACGCGAACAATTTGCGTCAGGCGAGACGGTTTCTCTGCAGTTGTTTTTTGCGGTGCGGTAGCATAAGCCGTTTCAACGCAAACAAACGTTTTATAACCGTCGTCAGGCATATCGCCCATGCTGATCGACAGCGCCGGGCCGGGATTCCAGCCGACAACGTTGAGATGATTGCGATGTTCAACGTCAATTTTACGTTTCAACGCCGCGTCAGCAATCACACTACAGGTCTGAGGATTTAAGTAAACACGATCAGTTCGATCCGGGAAAGTCTGTATACCGTCGCTCAGTACACCTTCTTTGGCATCATTGACTTTATCGATGTAACGATCACCCAGTCCACTAACTTTGACTTCTGCGATATCGCCGACATTGAAGTAGGTATGCAGGGCAGAAGTGGTTTCGAAATCGCCGTGTGCTTCCAGCTCCATCTCACAGGTTTTACCCACTTTGAAATGCGCTAACAGCCTAAAGTCATGCGGCCAGTATTTTTTTGTCGCTTCGCTGTGGCTGAGTTCAAAGGTTAACGCGACGCCGTTGGCATTTTCCTCATGAGATTTTAGTTTCCAGGGCAGGTTACGCGCAAAACCATGTGCTGGCAGACCTTGTTGAGCTGCCGGACCGAACCACGGCCAGCAAATCGGCACACCACCACGAATAGCGACGCCAGTTTTAAAGGGGGTATTGTTGCTCAGCCACAGAACTTCTTCTTCGCCAGTTGGTTTCCATGAGAGCAGGTGGGCACCCTGCAAAGCAAAAGAGGCTTTTACCTGCGGATGATCGACAACAATCACATCGAGTTCATCCAGTTGGCGGCGGGAAAGGGCCGCTGTGATTTGTTCGATAACCGGAAGGGCAAAAATTTTCTTAATCATGACGCAGTCCTTTATCTTCAGGCAAAAAAAAGAGCGACCGAAGTCGCTCTTAGAGATCACAGTATCATCTCAACTTATTTGGAGATGTGAGCGATCAGGTCCAGTACTTTGTTGGAGTAACCAGTTTCGTTGTCGTACCAGGATACCAGTTTCACGAAGTTGTCGTTCAGTGCGATACCAGCTTTAGCATCGAACACGGAAGTGCAAACTTCGCCGTTGAAATCGGTAGATACTACGTCGTCTTCGGTGTAACCCAGAACGCCTTTCATTTCGCCTTCAGCGGCAGCTTTAACAGCAGCTTTGATCTGCTCGTAAGTAGCCGGTTTTTCCAGACGAACGGTCAGGTCAACTACAGATACGTTCGGGGTAGGAACGCGGAACGCCATACCAGTCAGTTTGCCGTTCAGTTCTGGCAGTACTTTACCTACAGCTTTAGCAGCACCGGTAGAGGACGGGATGATGTTCTGAGAAGCACCACGGCCGCCGCGCCAGTCTTTGTGAGACGGGCCGTCAACAGTTTTCTGAGTAGCGGTAGTTGCGTGAACGGTGGTCATCAGGCCTTCGATGATACCGAAGTTATCGTTGATAACTTTAGCCAGCGGAGCCAGGCAGTTGGTGGTGCAGGAAGCGTTAGAAACGATGTCCTGGCCAGCATATTTGTCAAAGTTAGCGCCTTTAACAAACATCGGGGTGTTGTCTTTGGAAGGACCAGTCAGAACAACTTTTTTCGCACCAGCAGTGATGTGCTTACGAGCGGTTTCGTCAGTCAGGAAGATACCGGTTGCTTCAGCAACTACGTCAACACCAACTTCGTCCCATTTCAGGTTAGCCGGATCACGTTCAGCGGTAACACGGATTTTTTTACCGTTAACGATCAGATGACCGTCTTTCACTTCAACGGTGCCGTCGAAGCGACCGTGAGTGGAGTCATATTTCAGCATGTAAGCCATGTAGTCAGCGTCTAACAGATCGTTGATTGCAACAATCTCGATGTCAGAACGTTTCTGCGCAGCACGGAAAACAATGCGACCGATACGGCCAAAACCGTTGATACCTACTTTGATAGTCATATATTCCACCAGCTATTTGTTAGTGAATAAAAGGTTGCCTGTAAAATTACAAAAACCTTACGCAGCGTCAAGCGGAATCGTGTCAATCATTGCGACAAATCAATCCTATGCTTACGCATTGTGCAGCTGATTCGCCTCACTCTTCCTTTGGGCTTGAGACCACATGGGGGCGGCGCCCAGAATTTTAAAGGGCAGGAGAGATAAAAAAGTGATGTGCGTCACGAATCACAACCTGCCATTTGGTTAGATACAAGTTTAGAACAAAAGTTGACGCCTGGCTGTTAATGTTTTGTTAGAATCGGTCGCGTAATACGAGCCTGATTAAAAGCGAGATGTTAGCAAATGGCGAATAAACCTTCGGTGGACGATCTCAAAGAAAATTTGTCCGAAATGCAGTTCTACGTCACGCAGAAACATGGCACCGAGCCGCCATATACCGGGCGTTTGCTGCATAACAAACGCGACGGGGTATACCGTTGTCTTGTTTGCGACACGCCGCTGTTCAACTCCCAAAGTAAATATGACTCCGGCTGCGGTTGGCCAAGTTTTTACGAACCTGTTAATGAAAATTCAATACGATATTTAACAGATTTATCTCACGGTATGGAGCGCATAGAGATTCGTTGTGGTCATTGTGACGCTCATTTAGGGCATGTTTTTCCTGATGGTCCGCAGCCCACAGGTGAACGTTATTGCGTCAATTCGGCCTCACTAAGTTTTACTGACGAGCAAAGTGGCGACCAAATTAAAGGTTGATAAAACGATTCAGCAAATTATTCCATGGGAGCGCAACCAGCATGAATTTTGACGACATCATTAACAGTATGACCCCCGAGGTATATCAACGCCTGTCTACGGCTGTTGAATTAGGTAAATGGCCCGATGGTGTTGCTCTGACGCCAGAGCAAAAAGAGAACAGTATGCAACTGGTGATGTTATGGCAGGCGCGCCACAACACCGACGCACAGCATATGACGATTGACACAAATGGTCAGATGGTGATGAAAAGCAAACAGCAATTGAAAGAAGATTTTGGGATCGCTCCGAAGTCGTTTGCGACGCTGAAAGTGCAGTGAGTTGGGTGACAGACAAAAACAGAACGGGTGACGTGTCTGAAATTTGTCACCCGGTTAAACTTTACTCCTGCGTCTCTTGCCAGTCTGCCAGCGTATATAACGTAGCACCAGCAACAGACATTTCCATAAATGCCTGAGCGCTATCTTGTGGGTTAATATTCACTCCCCGGCAACCATCAGTGATGACGTTGACACGGTAACCCAGTTGCAGGGCATCCAGAACAGTAAATTTAACGCAGTAGTCAGTGGCAAGACCCATAATTATCAATTCGCCAATATTATGTTCACGTAGCCACTCATCCAGCGTGGTTTTTTGCCGCCGCCCGTTATCAAAAAAGGCGCTATAGCTATCAACTAACGGATTCTCGCCTTTGTGAAAAATGCGATTGATAGCTTTTTGTTTCAGCAAAGGATGCAATGCAGCACCTTCGCTATTCTGTACACAGTGATCAGGCCAGAACGTTTGTGGTAAACCGTCAAGCATTCCCTGGCTGTAGACTGCAACCTGATGCTGACTGGCAAAGCTGCCGTGATTAGCCGGATGCCAGTCCTGGCTGGCGATAACCGGTATATCCCGTGATTGACACCAGTTAATCAGCTGGTTAGCAATATCAACGGTGTTGTCACCTTCCGGTACAGCAAGCGCACCTCCGGCACAAAAATCATTTTGCAAATCTACCAGTAGCAGAGCGCGATGCGTCATCAAAATCTCCTTAGTCATCTGGCGTAAGCTCGCCACGCAAGTTTTCAGTCATGACTTGACGAATAGTCTGGGTATCCAGCCCCTGGCTGAGCAAATAATGCAACTTCGTCAGCGTAGCTTCTACTGTCATATCAGCTCCACCAATGACGCCCGCATGGGCCAGTGCATTACCCGTTGCATAACCGCCCATATTCACTTTGCCAGACATGCATTGGGTAAGATTCACCACCACAATTCCACGCGAACTTGCTTCTTGCAGTTCTTGCAAAAACTCTTTGTTTTGTGGCGCATTCCCGACACCATAAGAACGAAGAATCAGCGCTTTCACCGGCTGGCGGAGAAAATTGCGGATAACATCAGCAGAGATCCCTGGGTAAATTGTCACCACCCCAATAGGTTGTGGTGTGATCGGGTGAACGATCAGCTCTCCCTGACCTTGCGGTGCTGCTGGTGTTGACAGACGGCGAATGTGAATCCCGGCTTCAAGCAATGGGGGAAGATTAGGTGAGGCAAAGGCATCAAAACCATCGGCATGGGCTTTGGTCGTACGATTACCCCGATACAGACGGTTATTAAAAAATAGTGTGACTTCGTTAATCGGGTAATTAGCTGCAACATACAGCGCATTGAGCAAATTGATCTGCCCGTCAGATCGCAGCTCGGCTAAAGGTATTTGTGACCCTGTCACTATTACAGGTTTGCTCAAATTCTCCAGCATAAACGAGAGTGCGGAAGCGGTATAAGCCATGGTATCTGTACCATGCAAAATGACAAATCCGTCGTACTCATCATAATGGGCCTGAATATCTTCGGCGATATGTTGCCAGTCCTGAGGCGTCATATCGGAAGAATCCATCAGCGGCGCATATTCATGGATGGTAAAATCCGGCATCTCCGGGCGATGGAATTCCGGCATCAGTGCTAACTGACGTTGAAGATGCCCTGAAACCGGAATATAACCCTGTTCTGAGCGTTGCATACCGATTGTACCGCCGGTATAAGCCACATAAATTGATTTCTTGTGCATGATGGTTTTAAAGTGGTGATTAGCGGGGAGAAGTATAACGTCAGGATTATAAAAAGGCAGCATTTGCCGCCTTTGGTTGAATACTCAACGAGAGCAAATTTAATATTTATTGCACTTAATCTTTCAGCTCATAAGTTACGGTGGTCACTACCCGAACAGTTTTTTTCACTGATGCGGGATCATCGTTGTCGCTACCACTGGCAAGGATCTGGAATACCCCTTGTGACGCATCTCTGATTGATCCTACCTGGCTACCAGAATCGGCAGCGAATTGCAGTGCCGCGTTACGGGCATCTTTGGTGGCGGCAGCGATCATTTCTGCGCGTAATGCACTGATACCATTGAAGCTATAGAAGAGGGATGTGTCTGTAATGGCACCATTGGTTGCGGTTTGTAACTCGTTGATTTTGGCCACCGCTTTTTCAACAGCCACAACGTTATGAGTTTTTACCGTGACAGAACCATAAACATTAAGACGCGGCAGATTGGGATCGTCTTGCAGGTAATAGCGATCTGTCCGTTTGGTTATCCACTGCCCTGGCTGGATTTCATCATCCTTAATTCCAAGAGATTTAAATGTGGCAATAATTTGATTTTGTACGGCATCCAGTTTCGGGAATAATTCTTCGGTAACATTGGCATTACGGGTGATTGATACAGTTAACTCTGCTGTATCGGCCTGAACTTCTTTTTCAGACAAGCCCCGGACATTAACGTAACGATTATTGGGTTTTAAATGCTGGATACCATCACCAACGAAATAACCACAAACGGCGATACCGGCACCAAGAATAATAGCGGCTAAAAGAGGAGGAACTTTACTCACTGATGTCTCCTTATCACATTGATTTTCACCTGAGCGAAGGCACTCTAGTCTTGTTATGCCGTGAAAAACAGTCTGATTCTGGAGACAAAAAAATGTGGCCGCAGAAGAATTTCATTGGCCACATAATTTGCTGATTTAACGCACGTTGGCACAGGTCAGGCAGAATGCATAACGATTTTGTGGATCATTAAATGCTGCCAGTTTATCGCTTTCAGCTTTTACCGCACTTGCCGCTGTTGCCAGCGGTGCCGGAAGCATCGCCTGAATAGCCTGCGGTAACATTGCGCGAACGGAACCAGACATGCTATCGACAACCATATCGAAGAACGTCGGTTCATCCTGATAGTAATTGATACTCCACTGTTTCAACTTCGCCAGCTCAGCCGCTTTAGCAACCGCATCATCGAAATCACCGAGACTATCGACCAGACCATTTGCTTTGGCATCTTCGCCAGTCCATACGTGACCCTGCGCAATTTTGTCTACCTGTTCTGGTGTTGATTTACGCGCATCGGCGACCAGAGTGATAAAGCGTTTATAGCCATTTTCAATGCTTAACTGCATCATCTGCTGCACTTCTGTGGGTAATGACTGTGTAACAGACATATTCGCCAGTGGAGAAGTGGATACACCATCGGTGTGAACGCCAATGGAATCAAGGCTATTTTCAACGGTATTAATTACCCCAAAAATACCGATAGAACCCGTCAGCGTGCTGGGGTTGGCGATGATGTAATTAGCCGGCGTGGAGATCCAATAACCACCGGAAGCGGCCATTCCACCCATCGACACTACCACCGGTTTACCCGCTGCTTTCGCTGCAGCCAGTTCGGAACGAATGACCTCTGAAGCCGTGACACTTCCGCCTGGGCTATTAACACGCAATACAATCGCTTTCACTTTTGGATCAAGACGTGCATCGCGGATTTGCGCTGCTGTAGTGTCACCACCGACATTACCCGGTGTTTCTTCACCGTCCATAATCGCGCCGTTGGCAAAGACCACACCAATCATCTCTGGTGTTTTCACTGGAGTTTTCAACGCATAGTCATAGAAACTGATCGCACGATAATTTTTATCGGCTTTGCTCCAGCCAAATTGCTTGGTCAGTGCTTTTTCGACATCAGCACTGGAGCCCAGCGCATCAACCAGTTTATGGTCGAGTGCGTATTGTGCAGTATCGCCGCCCAGTTTAGTCAGATCAGCAATCATCGCCTGGGCACCGGGGAAGACTTGTTGGGCAGAAATTTGCCGATTGGCGGCAATAGTGTTGAGATAGTTCTGCCACAGTTCGCCAACCCAGCGGCTGTCAGCTTCACGGGCTGCCGGAGACATATCATCGCGAATAAATGGTTCAACAGCTGATTTATAAGTCCCAACGCGGAATACATGAGTGGAGACTTTCAGCTTATCGAGCAGGGATTTGTAGTACAGGCCATTAGTTGCAAAACCATGTAGATCAACCGTGCCCTGAGGGGAAAGCCAGATTTTGTTGGCGAAACTGGCCAGATAATACTGCCCCTGGGTATAGCTTTCACCAATAGCAATCACGGGTTTACCACTGTCACGGAACTCACGTAGTGCTTTGCCGATATATTGCATCGACGGTTGATCTGCACCCGCAAAGTTTTCCAGATCCAACACAATTCCGGTGATATTGCTGTCATCTTTCGCCTGACGAATCGTATTAACGATGTCAAACAATGAGTTTTCTTGCAGACGTTCAGAGCTGGCGCCAAATAACTGGCGACCAATCACCCCCAGTCGGTGATTGTTGGAGGGTTTATCCACAATTACACCGGAGATATCCAGCAGCAATGCGCCCCGACTGGCGGAGTCGCTACTGCCATTACTGCTGACTTGCATCCAGATACCGACACCGATCAGCACCAGGAAAATAAATAACAAATTAAGGACCATTTCACGGACAAAGTTGAGCAGTCGCCATGTCCATTTAAAAAATCCGGCTACAAATCGCCATAGGGTTCGCATGTATTCTCCCTTCGTAAAATTACGTCTGGTACAGACGCATAAGATGTGGCTATCGTAATGATCAGGTTGCCTCTTGTCAGCAGGAATCACTGTCTGCGCTGTAACAAATTCTGCGTCCGTGTTAATTTTGTGAATAAACACCATGACAGGAGTTAACAAAATGGATGCACTTGATCTGCTGATTAACCGCCGTAGCGCTTCTCGCCTGGCAGAACCTGCACCTGCGGGTGAACAACTGCAAAATATTTTGTGTGCCGGAATGCGTGCACCGGACCACAAGTCCCTGCAACCGTGGCATTTCTTTGTTATTGAGGGCGAAGGACGTGAACGTTTTAGTGCTGTTCTGGAACAAGGTGCGCTGGCAGCCGATAGCGATGAAAAAGCCGTTGATAAAGCGCGTAATGCCCCCTTTCGTGCGCCACTGATTATTACCGTGGTTGCGAAATACCAGCAAAATCATAAAGTTCCACGTTGGGAGCAAGAAATGTCCGCGGGATGTGCTGTTATGGCAATGCAGATGGCAGCAGTGGCACAAGGTTTTGGGGGGATTTGGCGTAGCGGGGCGTTAACTGAAAGTCCGGTCGTTCGTGAAGCATTTGGCTGTGGTGAAGACGATAAAATCGTCGGTTTTCTCTATCTGGGTACGCCACAACTGAAAGCCTCAACGACAATTAACGTGCCAGACCCGGCGCCTTTCGTCACATATTTTTAAAAATATCCTGGAAACTGTCTGGATTCTGAGCAAAGGCTCCAGAATCCGGACACTCTCTCTTACTACATAACGGAATGAGGGTTACCATACCCCGATTGCATTGACAGGAGATGTCCATGAGCGAGAACTCGATTCGTTTGACCCAGTACAGTCACGGTGCAGGTTGCGGCTGTAAAATTTCCCCAAAAGTGTTGGAAACCATCCTCCACAGTGAACAGGCGAAGTTTGTTGATCCGAATTTGCTTGTGGGTAATGAAACCCGCGATGATGCGGCGGTGTACGATCTGGGCAATGGCACCAGTGTCATCAGCACCACCGACTTCTTTATGCCGATCGTTGATAATCCTTTCGATTTTGGCCGCATTGCGGCGACTAACGCCATCAGCGATATCTTTGCGATGGGTGGCAAACCGATTATGGCGATTGCGATCCTCGGCTGGCCGATCAACAAACTTTCCCCGGAAATTGCCCGCGAAGTAACCGAAGGTGGACGTTATGCATGTCGTCAGGCGGGTATTGCGCTGGCTGGCGGTCACTCTATCGATGCGCCTGAGCCGATTTTTGGTCTGGCGGTGACGGGAATCGTACCGACCGAGCGGGTGAAGAAAAACAGCACCGCACAAGCCGGATGCAAACTGTTCCTGACGAAACCGCTGGGGATAGGCGTTCTCACCACAGCCGAGAAAAAATCGCTGCTGAAACCGGAACATCAGGGACTGGCGACGGAAGTGATGTGCCGGATGAATATTGCAGGCGCGTCCTTTGCCAATATCGAAGGCGTAAAAGCGATGACCGACGTTACTGGTTTTGGTCTGCTGGGCCATTTGAGCGAAATGTGTCAGGGTGCTGGTGTGCAGGCGCGCGTCGATTATGAGGCGATCCCGAAACTGCCGGGTGTTGAAGAGTATATTAAGCTGGGCGCAGTACCTGGCGGCACCGAACGCAACTTTGCCAGCTATGGTCATCTGATGGGTGAAATGCCGCGTGAAGTGCGCGATCTACTGTGCGATCCGCAAACTTCTGGCGGTCTGCTGCTGGCGGTTATGCCGGAAGCAGAAAATGAGGTCAAAGTTACAGCCGCCGAGTTTGGCATTGAACTGACGGCGATTGGCGAACTAGTGCCAGCGCGCGGCGGTCGTGCCATGGTTGAGATTCGTTAAGTCGATGCGGTTGTTTATTGCCGAAAAACCGAGTCTGGCGCGCGCCATTGCTGATGTCCTGCCCAAACCACACCGGAAAGGCGATGGCTTTATCGAGTGCGGCAATGGTCAGGTGGTGACCTGGTGTATCGGTCACCTGCTTGAGCAGGCGCAGCCAGACACCTACGACAGCCGCTATGCGCGCTGGAATCTGGCTGATCTCCCCATTGTCCCGGAAAAGTGGCAATTACAGCCCCGACCCTCCGTGACCAAACAACTTAATGTCATCAAACGCTTCCTGCATGAAGCCAGCGAAATTGTTCATGCCGGAGACCCGGATCGTGAAGGGCAGTTGCTGGTTGATGAAGTGCTGGACTATCTGCAACTGGCACCGGAAAAGCGCCAGCAGGTACAACGTTGCTTGATAAACGACCTGAACCCGCAGGCGGTTGAGCGGGCGATCGATCGTCTTCGATCCAATAGCGAGTTTGTACCGCTGTGCGTTTCTGCGCTGGCGCGAGCACGAGCCGACTGGTTATACGGCATCAATATGACCCGCGCGTACACCATTCTCGGTCGTAATGCGGGTTATCAGGGCGTGCTTTCCGTGGGACGCGTGCAGACGCCCGTGCTCGGGCTGGTGGTGCGCCGCGATGAAGAGATTGAAAACTTCGTGGCGAAAGACTTCTTTGAAGTCAAAGCGCATATCGTGACACCTGCCGATGAGCGGTTTACCGCTATCTGGCAACCGAGCGAAGCGTGTGAACCGTACCAGGATGAAGAAGGGCGCTTGTTACATCGTCCGCTGGCGGAGCATGTAGTTAACCGCATCAGTGGTCAACCGGCTATTGTCACCAGCTATAACGATAAACGGGAATCAGAATCCGCGCCGCTGCCGTTTTCGCTTTCGGCGTTGCAGATTGAAGCGGCAAAACGCTTTGGTCTGAGCGCGCAGAATGTGCTTGATATTTGCCAGAAGCTGTACGAAACGCACAAGTTAATCACTTATCCGCGTTCCGATTGTCGCTATTTGCCAGAAGAACATTTTGCCGGACGCCACGCGGTGATGAATGCTATCAGCGTCCATGCGCCGGATCTGTTGCCGCAACCAGTGGTAGATCCAGATCTGCGCAACCGCTGTTGGGATGACAAAAAGGTCGATGCGCACCACGCCATCATCCCGACCGCGAGGAGTTCTGCCATCAACCTGACGGAAAACGAGGCGAAGGTCTATAACCTGATTGCTCGTCAGTATTTGATGCAGTTCTGTCCGGATGCGGTGTTCCGCAAGTGTGTTATCGAACTGGAAATAGCCAAAGGCAAATTTGTCGCTAAAGCCCGTTTTCTAGCTGAAGCAGGCTGGCGCACGCTGTTAGGCAGCAAAGAGCGCGATGAAGAAAACGACGGTACGCCGCTGCCTGTGGTGGCGAAAGGCGATGAGTTGCTGTGTGAAAAAGGCGAAGTGGTAGAGCGGCAAACGCAGCCACCGCGTCATTTTACCGATGCAACACTGCTTTCGGCGATGACCGGGATCGCGCGCTTTGTGCAGGACAAAGATCTGAAAAAGATCCTTCGTGCCACCGATGGTCTGGGGACAGAAGCAACCCGTGCCGGGATTATTGAACTGTTGTTCAAGCGTGGCTTTCTGACCAAAAAAGGGCGCTATATCCACTCCACCGACGCCGGAAAAGCGTTATTCCATTCGCTGCCAGAAATGGCTACGCGACCGGACATGACCGCGCACTGGGAATCGGTGCTGACGCAAATCAGCGAAAAGCAGTGTCGCTATCAGGACTTTATGCAACCGTTGGTGGGGACGTTGTACCAGTTGATTGATCAGGCCAAACGTACGCCGGTGCGGCAGTTTCGCGGCATAGTGGCTCCAGATGGCGGAGAAGGAAATAAAAAGACTTCATCACGTAAGCGAGCAGCGAAAAAAAGCCCGCCAGCAGATGAAGCTGGAAGCGGGGCGATAGCGTAAGCGCGCGAATCTTTCGTGCTATTCGAGTCATATTCTGAAATATCCAGCGGATCAAGAAAATTCGTTGGATATTTTTTTTGCATGGATAAAATTATCGCCTCTAAAGTATGTAATAACAGGGAATGTAATGAATAAAGTTTTATTACAAAACCATCCTGGGAGCGAGAAGTATTCTTTCAATGGCTGGGAAATATTTAATAGTAATTTTGAACGGATGATTAAAGAAAATAAGGCCATGCTGCTTTGTAAGTGGGGGTTTTATTTAACATGTGTTGTCGCTCTAATGTTTGTATTCGCAGCTATAACATCCAACGGTTTGAATGAAAGAGGCTTGATTATCGCGGGATGCTCTTTTCTTTATCTATTAATTATGATGAGTCTTATTGTTCGGGCCGGTTTTAAAGCAAAAAAAGAACAACTGCATTATTATCAGGCTAAAGGTATTGAGCCGCTCAGTATCAAGAAATTACAGGCGCTACAATTGATCGCACCTTATCGATTCTATCATAAGCAATGGTCTGAAACGCTGGAGTTCTGGCCGCGAAAGCCTGAATCTGGCAAAGATACCTTTCAATATCATGTGCTTCCTTTTGACTCGGTCGATATCATCAGTAAAAGACGCGAGTCTTTAGAGGATCAATGGGGTATCGAAGATAGCGAAAGTTATTGTGCCTTAATGGAGCATTTTCTTTCTGGCGACCATGGAGCCAATACCTTTAAAGCGAACATGGAGGAAGACTCAGAGCAGGTTATCGCCTTGTTGAATAAATTTGCTGTTTTCCCCTCAGACTATATCTATGATTGCGCTAATCATCGCTCCGGTAAATCCTCGGCGAAGCTAATATGGGCGGCGGAATTATCATGGATGATCTCGATATCGAGCACAGCTTTTCAAAACGGGACAATTGAAGAAGAACTGGCCTGGCATTATATAATGATTGCTTCTCAAAAGGCGCACGAGTTGTTCGAAAGCGAAGAAGATTATCAAAAAAATAGTCTAATGGGATTTCTTTACTGGCATATCTGCTGCTATCGCAGAAAGTTAACGGATGCTGAACTTGAAGCGTGTTATCGTTACAACAAGCAGTTTTGGGAGCACTACAGTAAGAAATGCCGTTGGCCCATCAGAAATGTTCCCTGGGGAACATCATCCATTAAATACCCATAAACGCCTGAAATTTTGCCGGGGGCGCTGCACTTGCCCGGCCTACATTAGAGCGTAATTGCAATGAATTATGCCCATTTGTAGGCCCGATAAGCGTAGCGCCATCAGGCATTTACAACTTAAATCACGCCCTGATTCAACATTGCATCGGCTACTTTTACAAAGCCTGCAATGTTCGCGCCCTGTACGTAATTGGTCTGCTTGCCTTCGCCGCCGTATTCCACACAAGAATGGTGAATATCGAGCATTATGTGATGCAGGCGAGCATCAACTTTTTCGGCTTTCCAGCTTAAACGAGCAGCGTTCTGCGCCATTTCCAGACCAGAGGTCGCTACGCCACCAGCATTGGCTGCTTTACCCGGGGCAAACAGTACACCTGCGTCAAGGAACAGGTTCGTAGCTTCGATGGTGGTCGGCATGTTTGCACCTTCCGCGACCGCTTTCACGCCATTGGCGATCAGAACCTGAGCGGCTTCGACATCCAGTTCGTTCTGAGTGGCGCATGGCAGAGCGATATCAACCGGAACAGACCATGGCTGCTGGCCTTCGAGATACACCAGACCAAACTCTTTGGCGTAATCTGCAACACGACCATCACGACTGGATTTGATTTCGATAAGGCGCGCCAGTTTCTCTTTGGTAAAGCCACTTTCGTCCACGACCGTACCGCTGGAATCAGAAGCGGTGATCACACGGGCACCGAATTCCATGGCTTTCTCGATTGCGTACTGTGCAACGTTACCAGAGCCGGATACCGAAACACGCATTCCTTCGAAGCCCAGACCATGGCGTTTCAGCATGGCTTCAGCGAAGTACACCAGACCATAACCAGTAGCTTCTGGTCGAATCAGGCTGCCGCCAAAAGAGAGACCTTTACCCGTAAATACGCAAGCGCTGTTATTAGAAAGCTTACGCATCATACCCGCCATAAAACCAACTTCACGACCGCCTACGCCAATATCGCCTGCCGGAACGTCAGTGTCTGGCCCCAGATGACGATAAAGCTCCGTCATCAGTGCCTGACAAAAACGCATCACTTCGCCTTCACTTTTACCTTTAGGATCGAAGTCACTTCCGCCTTTACCGCCGCCCATAGGCAGAGTGGTCAGGGCGTTTTTGAAGGTTTGCTCGAAGCCAAGGAATTTAAGAATGGAAAGATTTACAGATGGGTGGAAACGCATACCGCCTTTATACGGACCAATAGCGGAGTTGAACTGAACGCGCCATGCACGGTTAACTTGTACCTGACCGCGATCATCAACCCAAACTACGCGAAACTGGATGGCACGCTCTGGTTCAACCAGACGTTCCAGTAATGACATTTGACGATAACGTGGGTTCTGCTCAAGAAACGGCCACAGGGTGGTCATTACTTCACGAACGGCTTGCGCGAATTCGGTCTGATGCGGATCGCGCTTTTGTACATGGTTGAGGAAGGACTCCAGAGAACATGTCTGATCCATAGATATAAAAACCCCTTATATATTAGAGTGATGTTATTGATGCTGTTTGTTATTCAATGCATTTGCAGTTTTCGACTATACCATCAGCAATGTGACGGTAAGCAAGAAAAAAATGACTATGCTAAGCAAATTAATAACGCAAAAGGGGTCATAACCAAAAACGATGATGTGTAGAGGGTAAAGTTTACCCAACGTAATGCCGTTATATACTCATCATAATTCAAGTTGCATGTGCTTCATCTGCGGGGGATTCGTCCCATCAATGAACCCAGGGCCGACGCAAGCGTTGTTCTGCAACGCGAATTATTTAGAGTGTATTAAGGCAAGTTGCATTTTTATAAGGAATATCCATGCGCAATTTAACGGTGTTTTTTGGTCTTCTGATATTGCCCGTTGCTGCATCCGCTAATCCACAGTATCGCCCTGATGTAGAAGTGAATGTGCCCGCAGAGGTTTTCAGCTCTGGTGGTCAGCGTTCTGCGCCATGTAATCAATGTTGTATCTACCAGGACGAAAACTACTCAGAAGGCGCGGTCATTAAAGTGGAAGGTGTTCTCTTGCAGTGCCAACGTGATGAGAAAACTCTCAGTACGAATCCGCTGGTCTGGCGCCGCGTAAAGCCATAAATGCCTCCAGAAGTGGGATGTCGGCAGGTGCCAGCGGATAGCACATTGCTTCTGCAGGTGAACACCAGACCAATGCCTGATGCTCATGGGCCTGTAATGTGCCGTAGAACTCAGGAACATGCCAGGCATGAAGATGAATGATACGCCCGGAGACTTCCCGCTGGTGGCTGGCAATGTAGTCACCAGGGCGAGCGTCGATCCCCAGTTCCTCATGCAACTCGCGTATCAACGCTTGCGGTTGGCTTTCTCCCGCTTCCACTTTACCTCCGGCAAATTCCCATAAACCGGCTTGATCTGTATGAACGGGGCGCTGAGCCAGTAAGATTTTGCCATCTTTTTCGATAATGGCGGCAACAACATCGATTGTTTTCATAGCTACACGAATAAGTCACAAAAATGCCATAATATCAGATTGCTGACCAGGTGCGCTTGTTCATGCCGGATGCGGCGTGAATGTATTACCCGGTCTGCAAAACGAGTAAATTTAACAGATTGCGGAGATCATGTAGAGGCTGATATGTGTAGCGCATCTGGCAATTTTGTGTTTGTCATCAGCCTTATAAGATCTGCTCATTTGCCCAATCAGAAGGGTTTTATGATTAAGGAACGCCCGTGTTAGACCGTCATCTTCATCCACGGATAAAACCGTTGTTGCACCAATGTGTACGGCTACTGGATAAACCTGCCATTACCCCTGATGGCTTAACGTTGATCGGTTTTGCTATTGGAGTGCTGGCATTACCGTTTTTGGCGCTGGGCTGGTATCTGGCGGCGCTAATCGTCATTTTGTTGAACAGGCTGCTTGATGGTCTGGACGGCGCGTTGGCGCGGCGAAGAGGACTTACCGACGCGGGTGGCTTTCTCGATATTTCTCTCGATTTTCTTTTTTACGCGCTGGTGCCTTTTGGGTTTATCCTCGCCTCACCGGAGCAAAACGCCCTGGCAGGCGGCTGGCTGCTGTTTGCGTTTATCGGCACGGGCAGCAGTTTTCTCGCTTTTGCTGCGCTGGCAGCGAAACATCAGATTGATAATCCCGGTTATGCGCATAAATCGTTTTATTATCTGGGCGGGTTAACCGAAGGCAGCGAGACGATTTTGCTGTTTGTTCTGAGTTGCCTCTTGCCAGCTTATTTTCCGTGGTTTGCGTGGGTATTTGGTGCGTTGTGCTGGATGACGACCTTTACGCGGGTGTGGAGTGGGTATCTGACGCTGAAGTCGCTCCAGCGCCAGTAATTGCAATGTTATTTGCTGCTTTCCGGGCCGCGCTCACCGGTTGCTACGGGATTTTTCGGATCGCTGCTCCATTCATACCAGCCGCCATCATATACGGAGACGTTATTCCAGCCCATTGCGCGCGCATACATAAAGGTTTCTGAGGCGCGCCAGCCGGTGCCGCAGTAGAATGAAACTTGCTGATCTGGTTTGATATTCCATGCTTTCCACATAGCGGCAATATCATCGGCGCTACGCATGGTGCCATCCGGGTTATGGAAATCTTCCATATGCGTCGAGTCGCTACCAGCGTGTCCCCAACGGGCTCCGGCTATTTCACCTTTTGGCTTAATATAGCTGTAACCACTGGTCGTACCGATAAATTCTGGCCACGAACGAATGCTCACCAGCGATGCATCCTGGCGATGCAGCAGCCCACGGGCCTGTTCCATATCAAGCATCAACTGCGGTTGCGCCGGGATCTTCACGCCGAAATCCGGTTCAGCTTTCACTTTCGGTGGCGTTCCGCGCTCAACAGGCAGTCCCGCGTCGGACCAAGTTTGCCAGCGGCCGTCCAGCAGGCGCACATCTTTCACCCCTGCATAGAGCATAATCTGTGCTACACGCGCTGCTGCGTATACATCACGACCATATAGAATCACCGTGGTGTCATGACGAATGCCATGCTTTGCCAGCATCGCTTTCAGTTGTTCATCAGAGACTTTATTCCACAGCGGTTCGCTTTCCACTTCATTGGTATCGATGTAATCCGCGCCGGGAATATGGCTGATAAGGTAAAGCTTAGGAGCGCCCCAGGCCGCTTCAATGACTTTCCAGTCACCGGCAGGTTTCGCCGTAACCTCTTTACCCTGTTGCAGGTCATGTAGCCATTGCGGGTAAACCAGCTGCTCAAAGTGCGGCAGTTTTTGCAGACGGGAAGGTTCGCTTAGCGCGTCACTCAAAATGGATATATGCGTAAAGCCTGCTTTTTGCAGACGCGTTTTGACGGCGTTGACATCTTTGTCATTACCGTACAGCGCCACCGGAGCATCGGCTTTCAGGTTATGTTGCTTGATCCACGCGTTGAGTTGTTCGGTGCTCATTTTGTCGAGCCAGCTAGCAGAAAGGTTTAAGGCGGCAGGTTCATGACCGGAAGGGCCATTTAAGGTTTGTGGCCAGCCGTTATAAAACGCGCTGGGGCGAGTATCTATCGCTTTGCCATTTTGTTGTTGAAGCTGGTCAAGAGTAAGAGGCTTCGCCAGTTCAGCGGCCCACGAAGAAGCGCAAGCCAGCCCTAAAGCCATTGCCAGCGCGGTCATTTGAGAAACACGTTTCATCGAAAATCCCGACATTGTAGTTTTGAGTGCGCCATTCTGAACTGACGCATTGGGAAAAACTTTGCGTTATCGCAGTTTGTTGTAATTTTCTGACCACTGCGCCATATCCAGAACAGAACTATCAGGAGGAACATCCTGGATATCGTGCGTTACCTGAACGACGGGGATCGCCAGTTCGCGAATTTCGCTGAACACCCACTGGCGAAAATTATCGCGCAGAGCCACATCAAGACGGCTGAACGGCTCATCCAGGAGTAACGCTTTTGGCTGGGCGAGAAGGGCGCGTAGCAGAGCAACGCGCGCTCGCTGACCACCAGACAAAGTGGCAGGATCCTGATGGAAAGCTCCGTCAAGGCCTGAACGCTCAAGTGCATCATTCACGGCATTACGTCGGGCATTCCCCTTAAGTGTCGCCGGTAGCGCCAGCAGTAAATTTTGCCCGACGCTGAACTGGTCAAATAACAGTGCATCCTGGAAAAGAATGCCAATCTGACGCTGTGCAGTGGGTAGCATGTCAATCCGTTGCTCATTGAGCCATAGCTCACCTGCACAAGAAAACTGTCCGGCCAGCGCACCAATCATCCATGAAAACAGTGTAGATTTTCCACAGCCAGACGGCCCCATTAACGTGACAATGTCACCTTTATCCACCGTAAAGTTAACGTTTGTCAGCAAGCGGCTTTCTGGTAAACGTAGCGAAACATTTTTCACGCAGAGCATTAGCGGAGTCCTTGTCTGACATAACCTACCCATTTTGCGACTAACGCGGTCAGGGCAAAAATAATAAGCGGCAACAGTAGTTGCCATAAAGCCTGGGCGGCGAGAATGCCGTTGCTGCCGCCGCTGCTTAATGCCACCGCTTCAGTGGTGAGTGTCGGAAAACGCCCCGCGCCCAGCCACAGCGTCGGCATATACTGCGCAATACTGACTGAAAATCCCACCGCGAAGGTAATCAGCGCAGGGCGCAACATGAGTGGGCATTTCACGTAAAAGAAGATTTTGGCCCGCGACCAGCCCAGTGTTTGCGCAATCAAAATTAACCGTGAATCAATGCGCTGCCAGGCGGGTTGCAGGATAAACAGCATCCACGGCATTACCCACAGCAGATGCCCCCAGACCACCGCTGTCCAGCTCCCATCTATGTTCAGCCATAGCGCCAGCATGTACTGGCCCGCCACCAGCGGCAGAGCGGGTAATAAAATGGGCAACCAGAGCCACAACTGGCGACGCTTTGCCCCCCATTCCAGCCACAGCAGTAACAGGACCAAAGCGATAAACGTCGCCACCAGCCCCATTGTCAGGCTGTTGATGAGCGCTTCACTATTGATCGTCGACTGATCCGCGAGGATCGCCAGCAGAACCACACACAGCACACCGGTTAAGGGTAAAAAAATCGCCAGCGTAATCCCTGGCAATAAAGGCGTGGCAGGCTTACGAACGCCATCGTCCTGGGGGATCGTGCGTCGCCAGGCGCGCCATAACAGATAACCAAGCAAAACGTAGGCGGCGAGTAACAGCATCAGCAGCAGGCTGGCAAGCGCGCCTTTTGTCTGTTGGTCAATGCCACCCTGGGTTAGCCACTGCCAGCTAATTACCGCCAGCGTCGGTGGATTACCCGGCCCGAGAATAATTGCCACATCCACGACCGACAACGACCATGCCACAATAGCCAGCATCGCCATTGCCAGTGCAGGCGCGACGGAGGGCAACAACAACCAGTTCAGACATTGCCAGCGGCTGTAGCCCAGCGAATCCAGTACAATAACCTGCTGCAACAGCCGTTTCTCGCTCAATACTGCCGCTAAGATCCACAGCAGAAATGCGCTTTCTTTCACCGCCAGGGTAAGGCCCAGCCCAATACCCAATTTATCCATCGGCGGAGTGAGAAAAGGAAAAACCTGATAAACCAGGCCACCTTCAGCAAACAGCAACAGGGCGCTGGTGGCAAAAGCAACATGGGGAATTGCGAGCAGCCACGGCAGACGGGCGCACATACGCTGCCATTTCGGTCCAGGCCACAGCGCCACAATTACCAGCAGGGCAATCGTCAATGCGCCGAGCGCCGCGATGGTTGTTGACACCAGCGTCGCCAGTAATGCCTGCGGTAGCTGCGGATCGGCAAATAACGCCTGCCAGTGTGCCAACGACAAAGCAGGCGATATCAGCGTGAGAGCTGCCGGGATCAGCGGTGCATAAATCACCGCCACCATCGCCCACAGCAACAAGATTAATGCGTACCGTAACGGTGTAGCCATTCTTGTTCCAGCGCATTTACCCAACCTGCGTGCGGTTCAGCCAGTACCGGCGGCAGATCCTGCGGCATTCTTGATTGCAATATTTCATGCTGCCCGTCAGGCAGTTTTTGCGGATCGAGAACCGATGGATCGCCCCAGACAGCAGGATCTGCCTTACGCAGCTGTGCATCGGGTGAGAGCAGGAAATTGGCGACAACCTTCGCCGCAGCACTGGCATTCGCGTTAGCAGGAATGGTGACAAAATGCACGTTGCCAATCATCCCCTCGTTAAAACCAAAACTGTAACTGCTTGCCGGCAAATCGCCACTGGCGATTTTTTGCTGGGCATGTGCAGGATTAAAGGTCAGCGACAGGCGCAATGTGCCAGCTTTCAGCAGAGCATCCATCCGCGCGGGCGAAGGTGGGAAATCCTTTCCTTCGCGCCATAAATACGGATGCAGCGCATCAAGATATTGCCACAAGGGTGCAGTAATACGGGCGAAAGTGGCTTCATCCGGCGCTTCTTTTAATGCTGCGGGATCTGGCGTCAGCATAATCAGTAACTGTTCAAGAAATGCGGTGCCAGTAAAGTCTGGCGGGCGCGGATAGGTAACCGTGCCAGGATTGGCTTTAGCGAATTCTAGTAAGGCTTGCGGTGTTTGTGGTGGCAGTGGCGTAACATCGCGGCGGGCGATAAACGTCAGTTGTGCGCCGCCCCACGGCGATTCTGCGCCTTCGACAGGTACAGAAAAATCTTCCCGTACCGGCAGTTGTGTATCGACATAACGCCAGTTTGGCAGAGTCTCAGCCCAGCCGGTTTGCAGTAAATTGGCCTCTTTTAAGGTGCGGAAGTTTTCGCCGTTCACCCAGAGCAGATCCACCGAACCGCCTGTCTCGCGCCCGGCTGCGGCTTCGGTCTGAATGCGCTTCACCGCGTCTGCGGCATCCGCCAGACGAACAATCTTCAGGTTTATAGCGTAATGGGTTTTCATCTCGCCGCTAACCCAGTCGAGATAGCGGTTAATTGCGGTATCGCCGCCCCAGGCGTTAAACCAGACGGTTTGCCCTTTGGCCTCATTTTTAATTTCCTGCCAGTCACTGGCATGAGTTGCCAAAGAAAATAGCGATAACAGTCCCAGCAACCACCCACAATGGCGCATCATCTCTCCTTAAGAACGTTTTTCAGGAAGTCGGCACAGTCCCTGAGCGGGAATGTCCATGGCAGAATTAAAACGGGCTGACAGATTTTGCAGGCCGATCAATGCCGTCAGTTCGGTGAGCGCCTGGGCGTCAAAATGCGTAGTCAGTCGGGTGCGCAGGGCATCATCGACCGTTGGCGGCGTTACGCTTGCGGCTTCGGCGTACTCCAGCGCCAGCCGTTCTTCATCGCTAAAGAGCGGGCTTTGTCGCCAGTCAGCCACTGCCAGCAACTTATCGGTGCTGCCGGTACGCTCGGCGACTTTCATACTGGTGATATCCACGCAAAACTCACACAGGCACATTTGCGCAATGCGCGCGCTGACAAGCGATCGCACTACCGGATCGAGCGGTGAGCGTTTACGCTCCAGCCAACCGACAAACATCGACACCAGATAAAAGATAAACGGGATCCGTCCCCACCAGCGAATTGGACTTAGCACCTCGCCGTAATGGCGACGATGCAGCCACGCCTGCGGACGTAAACTTAAAGGAATTTTGCTAAGCGGTGGTAAACCCATCAGGCATTCCTCTTCTGGCGTTCAAGCCATATTTTTTTCGCCATAAAAATCACCACGGTCAGGGCAAACAGAATAAACAGTCCGGTGACAAACCAGAAAGTACCGCCTGTTAATATGCTGCCCGCCCAGGAATAAACAATAGTCGCCGGTAACTGACCAATCCCGGTGGCGATAAAAAACGAGCGAAAACGTATTGATGTCAAACCGGCAGCATAGCTGATTGGATCGAAAGGGACAAAAGGCAATAACCGGCATACCAGGATAGTGTGTTTGCCGTAGCGAGCGAAAAAGCCGTCCATACTGTCAAGCACGGTTTTACCGGTTAATTTTTCCACCACTTCGCGGCCCATCACTCTGGCGATAAAAAAGCACAGCGCCGCGCCCGCCATCGAACTGGTCCACGACAGCAAGCCGCCCCAGAACGCGCCAAACAGCGACGCATTGGCAAAGGTAATTAAAAACGCAGGCAGCGGTGCAGCAATGGCCTGTAAGATCATTAAAAAGAATGAGACCAGTGCAGCCTGCG
Source organism: Escherichia sp. GZ89 (assembly GCF_019366485.1). Taxonomy (NCBI): domain Bacteria; kingdom Pseudomonadati; phylum Pseudomonadota; class Gammaproteobacteria; order Enterobacterales; family Enterobacteriaceae; genus Escherichia; species Escherichia sp. GZ89. The sequence goes on from NZ_JAEOHX010000001.1 coordinate 335,720, forward strand.
TGCCGTAAGACGCAATAAAGCGTTCAATGCCTTGTTGATCCACGGCGGCAAAGGCTACAAGGCTGCTGTTAATAAACTCACGGACGCCGGGAATCAGCGCCCATGCGAGCAGCGCAACAATTAACAAGATGATAATGACGCCACGCCAGAGCCACATTTTACGGTTTTTATCTCTCATCTTTCATCTTTGTTGTTCGGTTAAAGAGGTTTTATCAGAAGTGGTCAGTGCCACTTGTTTATAACGGGCGTAGCATTTAGCAAGCTGAATAAGAATAAACAGTATTAGCCCTGCCAGACAAAGTTTGAAAATAAATGATAATGTTATGCCTTCAGTAACAAGGTCGCTGGTCATAAAAGTATAAATAAAGATCCCCGGCAGAGTCGTGAATGCCGAAATAAAGGTATATGGCCAAAAGGCAATGGCGGTTAATCCGTAGGCGTAATTTTGAATATTGTAAGGAAATAGCGGAATTAAGCGGGTAAGAATAAGAAAATCGATACCGTTACGTGCAATCCCTTTCTCAATAGACTGAAAGACGGTGGTATCCCCAACATATTTCAGCACCAGTTCTCGCCCCATCCAGCGAGCAATCAAAAAGGAAACCGACGAAGCGAGCGTTGCTGCAACTAACGAAAGCAGAGTCCCCAAGAATGGACCAAAAATAATGCCACTGCCAATGACCAGGACACTACCGGGCAGCAGCAGAAGAGTGGCAATAACAAATAACAGAATATAAAGGCTGTAACCGAAAATACCACTCTGGCGAATAAGTGCCTGCAAGTGAGGAAGATCGCTAATGAAATTGAATATGCCTGAAGCATAAACAAGATAAATTGCCAGAGCAAAAGTCAGGCTACCAACAACGAACTTACACTCAGCTTTCATCGTGGAGATTTCCTATATCAAGCCTTGATAATAGAGAAGTGAAAAACGCGATGACGGTATAACAAACCTAAGCTGGTCACAAATCCTTACTGCCAGTTTCTTGATTATCCTCAAGAATCGGCCTCCTGACCTGGAGGATGTCAGGAGGCTGCGTCATTAGCGGCGGAAAGTCGCCCAGACAGGAGCGTGATCGGACGGTTTTTCCATGCTGCGGATTTCATAGTCGATGCCGGTTTCTACGCAACATTCTGCCAGCGGTTGGCTGGCGAGAAGCAGATCGATACGCAGGCCACGGTTATCGTCAAAACCTTTTGAGCGGTAATCAAACCATGAGAAACGATCTGCTGTTTGCGGATTTGCATGGCGGAAGGTATCCACCAGCCCCCAGCTCATCAGTCTCTCCATCCATTCGCGTTCTTCCGGAAGGAAAGAGCATTTTCCGGTACGCAGCCATCGCTTGCGGTTCTCTTCGCCAATGCCGATGTCCAGGTCGGTGGGGCTGATATTCATATCGCCCATAATCAGCACCGGGTTATCACGTTTGAGTTCGGTTTCCAGGTAGTTTTGCAGATTCTGATAAAACTGCGCCTTTGCCGGGAATTTTATCGGATGGTCGCGGCTTTCACCCTGCGGGAAGTAACCGTTGATCACGGTGACATTACCCAGCGGCGAGGGGATTTCCGCCATAATAATCCGCCGTTGTGCCTCTTCGCCGTCGCCAGGGAAGCCGCGACGCACAGCAATCGGCGTCTCTTTGGTCAGCAGAGCCACGCCGTAATGGCCTTTCTGCCCGTGATAAAACACGTTGTAGCCGAGCTTCGCCACCTCTTCGAGCGGAAACATATCGTCATGAACTTTTGTCTCCTGCAAGCCAATTACATCCGGTTGGTGCTTTTCGACGATGGCTTCAAGCTGGTGAGGTCTGGCGCGCAGGCCGTTGATATTAAAAGAGACAAATTTCATAGTCGCTGCCATTAATTCAGATAAAGAATGCGTGGATGGTAGCAGAATTTCGCTTTGCTTACCGCCTGTTGTTAAGTGATTTGATCGATGGTTGTTAATGATGTCAACGATGGCGCAAAAAATGCCCGCTTTTGGTGCGCGCTGCGTCAGAATGGCGCAGTAATTTCCAGTAAATTTCGTCAATGATCACAATTCCAGAATTATATTTTACTTCTGCATAACATTGCGTTTTTTATTCTTTTTATTCACCCACATCGCAAACGTATTCACTTTATATGCACTTTAAATGCATATGGTTTGGTTATAACTGCTTGATTTCCAGTTGGCCTCTGCCATTTATGCACTTTTATCACTGGCTGGCACGAACCCTGCAATCTACATTTACAGCGCAAACATTACTTATTATTAACATATAAATAACTAATTATTTACTGTAGAGGTCGCTATGTCTCAGCCAATTACGCGTGAAAACTTTGATGAATGGATGTTACCTGTTTACGCTCCGGCACCATTTATTCCGGTACGTGGCGAAGGTTCGCGCTTGTGGGATCAGCAGGGGAAAGAGTATATCGACTTCGCGGGTGGCATTGCGGTGAACGCACTGGGCCATGCGCACCCGGAACTGCGTGAGGCGCTGAACGAACAGGCGAGTAAGTTCTGGCATACCGGTAATGGTTACACCAACGAGCCGGTACTGCGACTGGCGAAACAATTGATCGACGCCACTTTTGCCGATCGCGTCTTCTTTTGTAACTCCGGCGCGGAAGCCAACGAAGCGGCATTGAAACTGGCGCGTAAATTCGCCCACGACCGCTACGGCAGCCATAAGAGCGGCATTGTGGCGTTTAAAAATGCGTTCCACGGGCGCACGTTGTTTACCGTTAGTGCGGGCGGGCAGCCTGCCTATTCGCAGGATTTTGCGCCACTGCCGCCGGATATCCGTCATGCGGCGTATAACGATCTCAATTCTGCCAGTGCGCTGATTGACGACTCTACCTGTGCGGTGATTGTCGAGCCCATCCAGGGGGAAGGCGGTGTGGTGCCAGCCAGCAACTTGTTTTTACAGGGTCTGCGTGAATTGTGTGACCGCCACAATGCATTGCTGATTTTTGATGAAGTACAAACAGGCGTCGGGCGTACCGGGGAACTGTATGCCTATATGCACTACGGCGTGACGCCTGATCTGTTAACTACCGCCAAAGCGCTGGGCGGCGGTTTCCCCGTTGGCGCTCTGTTGGCAACCGAAGGGTGCGCCAGCGTGATGACTGTTGGCACCCACGGCACTACCTATGGTGGCAATCCGCTGGCATCGGCGGTGGCGGGTAAAGTGCTGGATCTCATCAACACGCCAGAGATGCTTAATGGCGTTAAACAGCGTCACGACTGGTTTGTTGAGCGTCTTAATACCATTAATCACCGCTGCGGTTTGTTCAGTGAAATTCGCGGATTAGGTCTGCTGATTGGCTGTGTGCTGAATGCGGATTACGCTGGGCAAGCGAAACAAATTTCTCAGGAGGCGGCAAAAGCGGGCGTGATGGTGCTGATTGCTGGTGGCAATGTGGTGCGTTTTGCGCCTGCGCTCAACGTCAGCGAAGAAGAGGTGACGACCGGGCTGGATCGTTTTGCTGTGGCCTGTGAACGCTTTGTGAGCGGAGGTTCATCATGATGGTCATCCGTCCCGTTGAACGCACTGATGTCTCAGCGTTAATGCAGCTTGCCAGCAAAACGGGCGGCGGCCTGACGTCGCTTCCCGCCAATGAAGCCACGCTTTCGGCGCGTATCGAAAGGGCAATCAAAACCTGGCAAGGCGAACTGCCCAAAAGTGAGCAGGGTTATGTGTTTGTACTGGAAGATAGCGAGACAGGCACTGTGGCGGGAATTTGCGCTATAGAGGTAGCGGTTGGTCTGAACGATCCCTGGTACAACTATCGCGTCGGCACGCTGGTTCACGCTTCGAAAGAGCTGAATGTCTATAACGCATTGCCGACGCTGTTTCTCAGTAACGATCACACCGGCAGCAGCGAGCTGTGTACCTTGTTTCTCGACCCGGACTGGCGCAAAGAGGGCAACGGCTATTTGCTGTCGAAATCACGCTTTATGTTTATGGCGGCTTTTCGCGACAAGTTTAATGACAAAGTGGTCGCCGAAATGCGCGGGGTGATAGACGAACACGGCTATTCACCGTTCTGGCAAAGCCTCGGTAAACGCTTCTTTTCGATGGATTTTAGCCGCGCCGATTTTCTCTGCGGCACCGGGCAAAAGGCGTTTATTGCAGAACTGATGCCGAAACATCCGATCTATACCCACTTTTTATCCCAGGAAGCGCAGGACGTCATCGGTCAGGTACATCCGCAGACCGCGCCTGCCCGCGCGGTGCTGGAGAAAGAAGGTTTTCGCTACCGTAACTATATCGACATTTTTGACGGCGGACCGACGCTTGAGTGTGATATTGACCGAGTGCGTGCCATCCGCAAAAGTCGGCTGGTGGAAGTGGCTGAAGGGCAGCCTGCGCAGGGCGAATTCCCGGCCTGCCTGGTCGCCAATGAAAATTATCACCATTTCCGCGTGGTGCTGGTGCGTACCGATCCAGCGACCGAGCGTTTGATTTTAACCGCTGCACAACTGGATGCTCTCAAATGCCACGCCGGGGATCGCGTTCGTCTGGTGCGCCTGTGCGCAGAGGAGAAAACAGCATGACTTTATGGATCAATGGTGACTGGGTTACGGGCCAGGGCGCATTGCGTGTGAAGTGTAATCCGGTGTCGGGCGAGGTGCTATGGCAAGGCAATGATGCCGATGCCGCTCAGGTCGAGCAGGCTTGTCGGGCTGCTCGTGCGGCGTTTCCGCGTTGGGCGCGACTCTCCTTTGGCGATCGTCAGGTAAGAGTTGAACGCTTTGCCGGATTGCTGGAAAGCAATAAAGCCGAATTAACCGCGATTATTGCCAGAGAAACTGGTAAGCCGCGCTGGGAAGCGGCAACCGAAGTGACGGCGATGATCAATAAAATCGCGATATCAATTAAGGCGTATCACGTTCGTACCGGCGAGCAGCGTAGCGAAATGCCGGACGGCGCGGCGAGCTTGCGCCATCGTCCACACGGTGTGCTGGCGGTGTTTGGACCGTACAATTTCCCCGGACATCTGCCTAACGGACATATCGTTCCGGCATTGCTGGCAGGTAACACCATTATCTTTAAACCCAGCGAACTGACACCGTGGAGTGGCGAAGCGGTAATGCGTTTATGGCAGCAGGCTGGCTTGCCGCCAGGCGTGCTGAACCTGGTGCAGGGTGGGCGTGAAACGGGTCAGGCGCTGAGTGCGCTGGAGGATCTCGACGGCTTGATGTTTACCGGCAGCGCCAATACCGGCTACCAGTTGCATCGCCAGCTCTCCGGTCAGCCGGAGAAAATTCTCGCCCTCGAAATGGGCGGCAATAACCCGCTGATTATCGATGAGGTGGCGGATATCGACGCGGCTGTCCATCTGACCATTCAGTCGGCGTTTGTTACAGCCGGGCAACGCTGCACCTGCGCCCGCCGTTTATTGCTGAAAAGCGGGGCGCAGGGCGATGCGTTTCTTGCTCGTCTGGTTGCCGTCAGCCAGCGATTAACGCCGGGCAACTGGGACGATGAACCGCAGCCGTTTATTGGCGGGCTGATATCAGAGCAGGCTGCACATCAGGTGGTTACTGCCTGGCAGGAACTGGAAGCGATGGGCGGAAGAACCCTACTTGCGCCACGTTTACTGCGTGCAGGAACATCATTGCTTACGCCGGGGATCGTTGAAATGACGGGTGTTGCTGGCGTGCCGGATGAAGAAGTGTTCGGGCCGCTATTGCGCGTCTGGCGTTATGACACTTTCGATGAAGCGATTCGAATGGCGAATAATACTCGCTTCGGCCTCTCTTGCGGGTTGGTTTCCTCCAGGCGGGATAAGTTCGAGCAACTGTTACTGGAAGCGCGAGCGGGGATTGTTAATTGGAACAAACCGCTTACCGGAGCCGCCAGTACCGCACCCTTCGGCGGCGTTGGCGCTTCCGGCAACCATCGCCCCAGCGCCTGGTATGCGGCGGATTATTGTGCCTGGCCGATGGCAAGCCTGGAGTCAGACTCGTTAACGTTGCCCACGACGCTTAACCCCGGTCTGGATTTTTCCGAGGAGGTGGAGCGATGAACGCCTGGGAAGTCAATTTCGACGGACTGGTGGGGCTGACGCATCATTACGCGGGCCTGTCGTTTGGTAATGAAGCTTCTACCAGTCACCGTTTTCAGGTCTCTAACCCACGACTGGCGGCGAAACAGGGCTTACTGAAAATGAAAGCCCTTGCCGATTTGGGATTTCCCCAGGCGGTGATCCCACCGCACGAGCGCCCGTTTATTCCGGTTTTACGTCAGTTGGGATTCAGTGGTAGCGATGAGCAGGTACTGGAAAAGGTTGCACGCCAGGCACCGCACTGGCTTTCCAGCGTTAGTTCAGCATCACCAATGTGGGTAGCCAATGCAGCCACGGTAGCGCCATCTGCCGATACGCTGGATGGCAAAGTGCATCTCACCATTGCCAACCTGAACAATAAATTTCACCGTTCGCTGGAAGCGCCCGTCACCGAATCACTTTTAAAAGCGATTTTTAACGACGAAGAGAAATTTAGTGTCCATTCGGCGTTGCCGCAGGTAGCCTTGCTCGGTGATGAGGGGGCGGCAAACCACAATCGTCTCGGCGGCCATTATGGTGAACCGGGTATTCAGCTTTTTGTCTACGGGCGAGAAGAGGGCAATGTTTCCCGACCTTCCCGCTACCCGGCGCGGCAAACCCGTGAAGCCAGCGAAGCGGTGGCAAGGCTGAATCAGGTTAATCCACAACAGGTGATTTTCGCCCAGCAAAACCCGGACGTTATCGACCAGGGCGTTTTTCATAATGATGTCATTGCCGTGAGCAACCGCCAGGTGCTGTTTTGCCATCAGCAGGCGTTCGCTCGCCAGGCGCAATTACTGGCAAATCTGCGTTCGCGGGTTAATGGTTTTATGGCGATAGAAGTTCCGGCGACTCAGGTTTCCGTGTCAGATGCAGTGTCTACGTATCTGTTTAACAGCCAACTGTTGAGCCGCGATGATGGTTCCATGCTGCTGGTGCTGCCGCAGGAGTGTCGTGAACACGCCGGAGTATGGTGTTATCTCAATGAACTCCTTGCCGCTGACAACCCGATTAGCGAACTAAAAGTCTTTGATTTACGTGAAAGCATGGCGAACGGTGGAGGCCCGGCGTGCCTGCGGTTGCGGGTGGTATTGACAGAAGAAGAACGCCGGGCGGTAAATCCGGCGGTGATGATGAACGATACCTTGTTTAGTGCGCTCAATGACTGGGTGGATCGTTACTACCGCGATCGTCTTACTGCTGCGGATCTTGCCGATCCACAATTGCTGCGCGAAGGAAGGGAAGCACTGGATACACTGACTCAATTATTGGATCTTGGTTCGGTTTATCCATTCCAGCGTGAGGGAGGGGGCAATGGATAATTTTCTTGCTCTAACCTTAACGGGTAAAAAACCGGTTACCACCGAGCGAGAAATTAACGGCGTTCGCTGGCGCTGGCTGGGCGATGGCGTGCTGGAACTGACACCATTAACGCCACCGCAAGGCGCGCTGGTGATTTCAGCGGGGATCCACGGCAATGAGACGGCACCTGTAGAGATGCTTGATGCGTTGCTTGGCGCGATATCTCACGGCGAGATCCCGTTACGTTGGCGGTTGCTGGTGATCTTCGGAAATCCTCCTGCACTGAAGCAAGGGAAACGTTATTGCCATAGCGACATGAACCGAATGTTTGGCGGTCGTTGGCAGCTATTTGCTGAAAGCGGGGAAACCTGTCGGGCGCGTGAACTGGAACAGTGCCTGGAAGATTTTTTTGACCAGGGCAAGGAATCTGTTCGCTGGCACCTTGATCTGCATACCGCCATTCGTGGCTCCTTGCATCCGCAGTTCGGTGTCTTACCACAACGTGATATTCCCTGGGACGAGAAATTTCTGACGTGGCTGGGGACGGCGGGGCTGGAGGCACTGGTGTTCCATCAGGCGCCTGGTGGTACGTTTACCCATTTCAGCGCCAGACATTTTGGCGCGCTGGCCTGTACGCTGGAACTCGGCAAAGCGTTGCCCTTCGGACAAAACGATCTTCGCCAGTTTGCAGTAACTGCCAGCGCAATTGCTGCGCGGGTATCTGGTGAAAGTGTCGGTGTCGTGAGAACGCCGCCAATACGTTATCGGGTGGTTTCGCAAATCACTCGCCACTCGCCGTCCTTCGAAATGCATATGGCAAGTGACACGCTGAATTTTATGCCGTTTAAGAAAGGAACGTTGCTGGCGCAGGACGGTGAGGAACGTTTTACCGTAACCCATGATGTAGAGTATGTGTTATTCCCTAATCCGTTGGTAGCGTTGGGATTACGCGCGGGATTAATGCTCGAAAAAATAAGCTAATACTTACCCGCAGAAATCATTCTGCGGGTATTAAGTTACTTTCTTATAAATTAATACAGATTAATCCTGGTTATTTGCTTTATTTATCACCAGCTATCCGGTATAGTTCTTCATAATCTCTGCAAAATCATTGCGTTGTAATATTCTCTCATCACTCTCCATCAAATTTTCTTTTTTTCTCCATAATTGGTGCAAAAGTGTTTTTTACACTTTCATTGTTTTACCGTTGCTCTGATTAATTGACGCTAAAGTCAGTAAAGTTAATCTCGTCAACACGGCACGCTACTTAAGAAAGCCGTAATAAATAACTGAAAGGAAGGATATAGAATATGCGTAAATTAACTGCACTGTTTGTTGCCTCTACCCTGGCTCTTGGCGCGGCTAACCTGGCTCACGCCGCAGACACTACTACCGCAGCACCGGCTGACGCGAAGCCGATGATGCACCATAAAGGCAAGTTCGGTCCGCATCATGACATGATGTTCAAAGACCTGAACCTGACCGACGCGCAGAAACAGCAGATCCGCGAAATCATGAAAGGCCAGCGTGACCAGATGAAACGTCCGCCGCTGGAAGAGCGCCGCGCAATGCATGACATCATTGCCAGCGATACCTTCGATAAAGCAAAAGCTGAAGCGCAGATCGCAAAAATGGAAGAACAGCGCAAAGCTAATATGCTGGCGCACATGGAAACCCAGAACAAGATTTACAACATCCTGACGCCGGAACAGAAAAAGCAATTTAATGCTAATTTTGAGAAGCGTCTGACAGAACGCTCTGCGGCAAAAGGTAAAATGCCTGCATCTGCTGAATAATCTTTCAGCCTCAACGCTTAAGACCGCCGGTCTTGTCCACTACCTTGTAATAAGGCGGTGGACAGGATCGGCGGTTTTTTTTGACACCTGCTGGTGCCTGATGAGCAAAAAATTCTCCACCAGGTCTAAACCAAATCACCCACACTGCCGATAACAAATAACGGTTGCCTGAACGATAACAATCAAAAGAGCGTGTCGGGAGTGATGATGGAATACTTTGATATCCGCAAAATGCCAGTCAATCTATGGCGTAATGGCGCAGGGGAAACTCGTGAGATTTGTTGCTTCCCACCCGCTACCCGTGATTTTCACTGGCGAGCAAGCATTGCTTCCATTGCCACGAACGGTGAGTTTGCGCGTTTTCCTGGAATGGAAAGGGTGGTGACACTGTTAGAAGGAGGGGAAATACACCTTGAAAGTACTGACAGTTTCAGCCACACCTTGAAACAGTTGCAACCTTTTGCTTTTTCCGGTGAGCAGATAGTGAAAGCGCAACTGAACGAAGGGCAGATGTCGATGGATTTCAACATAATGACGCGTTGCAATTCCTGCAAGGCAAAAGTCAGAATCGCCGATCGTACCTTTACTACTTTTGGCTCTCGGGGTGGGGTCGTGTTTGTTATCAGTGGTATCTGGCAACTGGGCGATAAGGTGTTAACCACCGACCAGGGAGCGTGCTGGTACGATGGTAAACATACTTTGCGACTCCTGCAATCGACAGGGAAATTACTGTTTAGTGAAATTAACTGGCTTCCTGGTTATTCACCGGATCAAGTTCAATAATGTCATAGTTACCGGAAAGCAGCGGTTTGCAGAGAATTTTATAGCCATCATGATCAAACCCGGCTGGCGTGCGTACTAATGTTGTCGCCTCATCCAGGCTATTCACCGCCCCCAGCCATAACCAGTTATGGATAATGTGGAACTGAGTCATTTCAGGATGCTGCTCTTTCAGTGCTATCGCTCCTTGCCATGGCCAGCAAACAACACGTAATCGTTCCAGAGATTGTCGCAGACGTAACTCATGCGTTTCCTGACTTTCTTTACCGCAGCATGCTCCCGCACAACGTTTAAGCGCCGAACGAAAACAGGCACGACCACGGCTTAATGGCTCCAGTCCTAACAGGCCATAACAGAGTTTTTGTTCATCAGCGATTGTCTGTAATGCCTGTAATGCCGAGCGGCGATTGGCAAACAGGCCGAACAAGTTTGGTGCTCGCGAAAAATCCACTTCTTTGGCATACACCACTTCTGTTCGCTGATTATCCAGTTTCAGAGAACAGAGTTGGCGATTGCGACGCAGACGTTTATTAAATAACGGTTGTTGCTCTTTGATTAGCCTTGCTTCCAACAACAAAGCACCGATTTCGCCTGCGGTACATATCCAGCTAATACGCCGGGATTGCCGCAGCATGGCGGCTTCATCCGGGGTGCGTAAATGGGAAAGCACGCGACTGCGGATATTGACGCTTTTGCCAATATAGAGCGGCATGGTGTCACTTTCGCCATGAAACAAATACACGCCAGGGCGGGTGGGTAATTCGCTGAGAAAAGAACGTAAATGTTCGGGATATTCATAAATTGCCGCTGCTTCAAATTCGAGCCGCGATGAAGTTAAACGCCGTACCACTGTTATCTCCGAATGCTGGTTATCTATCCAGTGTAACAAGCGGGAAGCGATTAAAAAAGAGGCAGGGCCGATGGCAACCGGAAAATTGCCTGCTGTGCCACGCTTATCAGGCCCACTCGACTCCTGCAATTTATTGTATTTTAGAGATCTTTCAGACCGGATAAGGCGTTCATTACGCAGTATCCGGCATGAAAAAAGCGCACCTTGTAAAATATCAGACGGGGACGCCTGCACTCTTATTTACACCTGCCATGATGCGCAAATGGTTATTTTTTCCAGAAATCATCGAAAACGGTAATGGGGGGGCGACGTTTATGTTCGGTTTTCAGATACCAGTTCTCAATGGTCTTCGCGACCTGCTCTGGCACGGTTTTCCCTTCCAGATAGTCGTCGATATTGTCATAGCTCACACCAAGCGCGGCTTCATCAGGCAGTGACGGGCGGTCGTCTTCGAGATCAGCGGTTGGCGCTTTCTTATAAAGATGCTCCGGGCATCCTAATGCCGCCAGCAGCTGCTTGCCCTGACGTTTGTTGAGACGATACAACGGGTTAATATCTGTGCCACCATCGCCATATTTGGTAAAGAATCCAGTAATCGCTTCTGCTGCATGGTCGGTACCCACAACGACACCGCTGGTCATGCCTGCAATACTGTACTGCGCTTTCATGCGCTCACGCGCTTTTTCATTGCCACGGACAAAATCGCTCAGTTCTATACCCGCTTCCCGTAAAGCCTGTTCGCTGGCAAGTACCGCGCCCTTGATATTGACGGTTAATACGCGATCCGGCTGAATAAAGGCAATGGCGTCCTGGCAATCTTGTTCGTCGGCCTGAATACCGTAGGGCAGGCGTACAGCGATAAATTGCAAGGTTTCGTTACCTGTTTCTGCACGCAGCTCGTTGATTGCCATCTGGCATAATTTCCCGGCAAGGGTTGAATCCTGCCCACCACTGATTCCCAAAACCAGCGATTTCAGAAACGGATATGTTTTAAGATAGCTTTTAAGAAAATCAATACTGCGGCGAATCTCTTCCTCAGCATTAATCTGTGGTTTTGCCCCCAGTGCTTTTATAATCTGTTGCTGTAATGTCATTTAACCCCCTCCCGAATGAAAAATAGGCCTTTCATAAAGCTAACCCGTTGCCGCAGAAACGACAAGCGACGACGGCCTGAGTGGTGGTTAAAACGCCATACAAGAATCTTCTGAAAGCCAAACCGTTTCGTTATGAGGCTTGAAAAATAGTCCGTTGTATTCCAGGCTTATCTAACACGCTGATAAACAAGAGGACGGAATATGAACAAGAATATGGCAGGAATTCTGGGTGCAGCGGCGGTATTAACTATGCTGGCAGGTTGTACGGCTTATGATCGTACTAAAGACCAGTTTGTCCAGCCTGTGGTGAAAGATGTCAAAAAGGGCATGAGCCGGGCGCAGGTTGCACAAATTGCGGGTAAACCATCGTCTGAAGTCAGCATGATACATGCTCGTGGTACGTGTCAGACCTACATCCTGGGTCAACGTGATGGTAAAGTTGAAACCTACTTTGTTGCCTTAGACGATACCGGGCATGTGATTAACTCTGGCTACCAGACTTGCGCCGAGTACGACACGGATCCACAAGCTACGAAATAACGTTTACTGTTCATTGCCTGAACAAACAAGGAGCCGACACCAGTGTCGGCTTTTTTCTGTTCAGAACATCTTATTTATTGTCGCGAATTATTTGCCCGAAATGTGAGTCTGGTCATAACGTAAGGTCAATGAGAGACAATTCTGGTGGTCAATGAAGTACTATCCCTCCGGTCAATCCCGTATACTCGTTTCATCAAACAAATAAACAATTTTCTTACCTTGGTACCAGAGCATGATGCAGGTGAAGACTTGTGACATGGCTGGCTGACAGATAATCGCATATAAGGAACGTCTTAATGGAAAAGAAACATATTTATCTGTTCTGTTCTGCAGGTATGTCAACTTCTTTACTGGTATCGAAGATGCGTGCGCAAGCAGAAAAATATGAAGTGCCGGTGATTATTGAAGCATTTCCTGAAACCCTGGCCGGTGAAAAAGGGCCTACAGCCGATGTCGTACTGCTTGGTCCGCAAATTTCTTATATGTTACCCGAAATTCAACGTTTGCTTCCGGGCAAACCTGTTGAAGTCATTGACTCGCTGCTGTACGGCAAAGTTGATGGTTTAGGCGTGTTAAAAGCCGCCGTTGCAGCGATTAAAAAAGCTGCTGCTAATTAATTATATTTTACATTTTTCCCGTCAAAGAGTTATTTCATAAACTTTCACCGCAATATTTATTGCGGTTTTATAGGGTATTTTTCTATGAGTAATGTTATTGCTTCACTTGAAAAGGTACTCCTTCCTTTTGCTGTAAAAATAGGAAAGCAGCCACATATTAATGCAATTAAAAACGGTTTTATTCGCTTAATGCCGTTAACCCTTGCAGGGGCTATGTTTGTATTAATAAACAACGTTTTCCTGAGCTTTGGGGAGGGGTCATTTTTTTATTCCTTAGGTATTCGCCTGGATGCTTCTACCATCGAAACACTGAATGGTTTGAAAGGCATTGGCGGAAACGTCTACAACGGTACATTAGGCATTATGTCGTTAATGGCGCCGTTTTTATCGGTATGGCGCTGGCAGAAGAGCGTAAAGTTGATGCGCTGGCCGCCGGTTTATTATCGGTTGCGGCATTTATGACCGTTACACCTTATAGCGTAGGTGAAGCTTATGCTGTTGGCGCAAACTGGTTAGGTGGTGCCAATATTATCTCCGGCATTATTATTGGTCTGGTGGTTGCAGAAATGTTTACCTTTGTTGTTCGTCGCAACTGGGTTATTCGCCTGCCTGACAGTGTGCCTGCTTCGGTGTCGCGTTCTTTCTCGGCATTGATCCCCGGCTTTATTATCCTTTCTTTTATGGGAATTATTGCCTGGGTGCTAAATAGCTGGGGGACAAACTTCCACCAAATCATTATGGACTCCATCTCCACGCCACTGGCTTCAATGGGCGCGGTGGTTGGCTGGGCGTATGTGATTTTTGTTCCGCTGTTGTGGTTCTTTGGTATTCACGGTTCACTGGCATTAACTGCACTGGACAGCGGTATCATGACTCCATGGGCATTGGAAAACATCTCGATTTACCAGCAATATGGTTCTGTTGCAGCAGCAGTTGAAGCTGGCAAGACGTTCCATGTCTGGGCGAAACCGATGCTTGACTCCTACATCTTCCTTGGTGGTAGTGGTGCAACTCTCGGGCTGATTATTGCTATCTTTATCGCTTCCCGCCGCGCTGATTATCGTTCAGTGGCTAAACTGGCGCTGCCATCAGGCATCTTCCAGATTAACGAACCGATTCTGTTTGGCCTGCCAATTATTATGAACCCGGTAATGTTTATCCCGTTTGTTCTGGTACAACCGATTCTGGCAGCAATTACCCTGGTTGCTTACTACACCGGCATTATTCCACCTATCACTAACATCGCACCGTGGACCATGCCAACAGGACTGGGTGCATTCTTTAACACTAATGGTAGTGTTGCCGCTCTGCTGGTCGCACTCTTTAACCTCGGTGTCGCAACGCTGGTGTACCTGCCATTTGTGGTAGTCGCTAACAAAGCACAGAACGTCATTGATGAAGAAGAGAGCGAAGAAGATATCGCTAACGCACTGAAATTTTAATTGTCACCGGCAGTGGGAAACCGCTGCCGGTAAGAATAGAGAGGAACGATATATGATGGATCTCGACAATATTCCTGATGCGCCAACTGAAGCAGAAGAGCTGGAAGAAGTAGTGATGGGGTTAATTATTAACTCCGGACAGGCGCGTAGCCTGGCGTATGCGGCACTGAAACAAGCCAAGCAGGGCGATTTTGCCGCTGCGAAGGCGATGATGGAACAGTCGCGGATGGCGCTTAATGAAGCTCATTTGGTGCAAACAAAGCTGATTGAAGGAGATCAGGGCGAAGGCAAAATGAAAGTTAGCCTGGTGCTGGTACATGCGCAGGATCATCTGATGACCTCCATGCTGGCACGTGAACTGGTCAGTGAATTAATTGAGCTTCACGAGAAGCTGAAACCGTAAGGAGTCGATGATGCAACCGCAGATTAGCGCACCGGAAATTGCCACGGCCCGTGAGCAACAACTGTTTAATGGTAAGAATTTCCATGTGTTTATCTACAATAAAACTGAAAGTATCAGTGGGTTGCATCAGCATGACTACTACGAGTTCACCCTGGTTTTAACTGGCCGCTACTACCAGGAGATTAACGGTAAACGTGTATTGCTGGAGCGTGGTGATTTTGTGTTTATCCCGCTGGGATCACATCACCAGAGCTTTTATGAGTTTGGCGCTACACGTATTTTGAATGTTGGTATTAGCAAGCGTTTTTTTGAACAGCATTATTTGCCTTTATTGCCATTCTGTTTTGTTGCTTCACAGGTCTATCGCGCCAACAGTGCTTTTATGACCTATGTCGAAACGGTTATCGCGTCACTTAATTTTCGTGATACCGGGCTGGAAGAGTTTGTTGAACTGGTTTCGTTTTATATTATCAACCGGCTGCGTCATTATCGTGAAGAACAAGTGTATGACGATATTCCCCAGTGGCTAAAAGTGACTGTGGAAATAATGCACGATAAAACACAGTTCGGAGATCATGCGCTGGAAAACATGGTTAAGCTATCTGGTAAATCTCAGGAGTATTTAACCCGTGCTACACAGCGTTATTACCGCAAAACGCCGATGCAAATGATTAATGAAATTCGCATTAATTTTGCCAAAAAACAACTGGAGATGACCAACTACTCCGTTACAGATATTGCCTACGAGTCGGGCTATAGTAGTCCAAGTCTGTTTATTAAAACCTTTAAAAAACTGACATCATTTACCCCAAATGGCTATCGTAAAAGGCTGACTGAATTTAATCAGTAATTGAATTGTCCATTAAATTAATTTACACGCTTGCCTTTTAATAACACTGGCAGTGCCAGGTTATTCCTGACAGACAGGCTAAGCATAGAACACCAGTGTTTCACACTGAAGGGAGAAAGTATGAGCCAGAAATTAAAAGTCGTCACTATCGGTGGCGGGAGCAGCTATACCCCGGAATTACTGGATGGGTTTATTAAGCGCTACCACGAACTACCTGTCAGCGAATTATGGCTGGTGGATGTAGAAGGCGGCAAAGAGAAACTGGATATTATTTTTGATCTCTGCCAGCGCATGATTGATAACGCTGGCGTGCCCATAAAATTATTTAAAACGCTCAATCGCCGTGAAGCGTTAAAAGATGCCGATTTCGTCACGACTCAACTACGCGTGGGCCAACTGCCAGCCCGTGAGCTGGATGAACGCATCCCATTGAGTCATGGTTATCTTGGTCAGGAAACCAATGGTGCGGGTGGACTGTTTAAAGGTTTACGTACCATTCCGGTGATTTTTGACATAGTGAAAGATGTTGAAGAACTGTGCCCAAATGCCTGGGTAATTAACTTCACTAACCCGGCGGGAATGGTCACCGAAGCAGTCTATCGTCATACCGGATTTAAACGCTTTATCGGTGTGTGTAATATTCCCACAGGCATGAAGATGTTTATTCGTGATGTGCTGACGCTGAATGAGAGCGATGACTTGTCTATCGATCTGTTCGGCCTGAACCACATGGTGTTTATTAAAGATGTACTGGTAAATGGTGAGTCTCGCTTTGCCGAATTGCTTGATGGCGTGGCGTCAGGGCGGTTAAAAGCGTCCTCTGTCAAAAATATTTTCGACCTGCCGTTTAGTGAAGGCTTGATTCGTTCGTTGAATCTGCTGCCATGTTCTTATCTACTGTATTACTTCAAGCAGAAAGAGATGCTGGCGATTGAAATGGGCGAATACTACAAAGGCGGTGCGCGTGCGCAGGTAGTACAGAAAGTCGAGAAAAACCTTTTTGACCTGTATAAAAATCCTGAGCTGAAAGTTAAACCGAAAGAGCTGGAACAGCGTGGTGGGGCTTATTACTCCGACGCAGCGTGTGAAGTGATTAACGCTATTTATAACGATAAGCAAACGGAACACTACATTAATATTCCACATCATGGGCATGTTGATAATATTCCGGCAGACTGGGCAGTAGAAATGACCTGCACGCTGGGGCGCAATGGTGCGACGCCTCATCCGCGCATTACCCATTTCGATGACAAAGTGATGGGGCTAATTCACACTATTAAAGGCTTTGAGATTGCTGCCAGCCATGCAGCACTAAGCGGTGAATTTAATGATGTGTTACTGGCGCTGAATCTTAGCCCGCTGGTGCATTCCGATCGTGACGCCGAGGTGCTGGCACGCGAGATGATTCTGGCACATGAGAAGTGGTTGCCAAACTTTGCTGACTGCATAGCAGATCTCAAAAAAGCACACTAAACGAGGCTGATTATGGAACGCTTACTGATTGTTAATGCCGATGACTTTGGTTTAAGTAAAGGTCAGAACTACGGCATTATCGAAGCCTGTCGTAACGGCGTTGTTACCTCTACGACGGCGTTGGTGAATGGTGAAGCTATTGATCACGCCGCACAGCTGAGCCGTGGGGCGCCAGGCCTGGCGGTGGGAATGCACTTTGTCCTCACCATGGGTAAGCCGCTGACTGAGATGCCGGGGCTGACCAGAGAAGGGATGCTGGGGAAATGGATCTGGCAGATGGCGGAAGAAGGTGCTTTACCGCTGGAGGAGATTTCCCTGGAGCTGGCGAGTCAGTATCAGCGTTTCATTGAGCTTTTTGGGCGTAAACCGACCCATATTGATAGCCATCATCATGTGCATATGTTCCCGCAAATTTTTCCTATTGTGGCCAGGTTTGCGGCAGAGCAGGGGATTGCACTGCGCATTGATCGTCAGGCGGTGTTTAATGACAGCGACCTGCCTGGAGAGTTGCGTAGTTCGCAGGGATTCAGTAGCGCATTTTATGGTGAAGAGATCAGTAATGCGTTGTTCCTGAAAGTGCTGGATGACTCCAGTCATCGCGGTGAGCGCTCTCTGGAAGTGATGTGTCATCCTGCGTTTATCGATAATACGATTCGCCAGAGTGCTTATTGCTTCCCTCGGTTAACAGAACTGGATGTGCTGACCTCAGCGTCGTTGAAATATGCGATTGCTGAGCGTGGTTATCGGTTGGGTAGTTATCTTGATGTGTAAGTAAGGTGGTAAGGTCACTCCCTTGGGGGCGTGACCTTATCCATATTTACGCAGGAATTTTGTCAATCTTAGGAATACGTGACCAGACGCGGTGTGCTGCCATTAGCGTTAACAGTTCATCCATAAAACTACCGTCAGCGCTGTCGGCTTCCACAATCCCTTCTTCACCCTGGTCATCGACCTTGATTGTTGCTTTAAACTTGCGCGCGTCTCCCGCCAGCGCAATCGGTTTAAGGTGTTTATAGGCTTCCATCAGATAGTAATTGGCATCGCCGTTGTCGGCGATATCGTCGATGTTACCGCAAGGTACAATCACTGCGTCTACTGTCAGCGAAGGCGCACCGGCAAAGGTGGCGGCAATGGGTAGCACCGTACCGTCATCCGCAGTCACTTCACCCATCCGTGAATAAAGCAGTTTGGCATGAACGCCTTTGGCCTTGAGTGCCTTGAGGATCGCCAGCAAGTCTGCTGAACGTACTTTGGCATTGAGTAAAATTGCTACTACGCGGCCCTTCACATCACCATCAGGAATGGCATACAGACTTAAAGCAGGATCTTTTTTCAGCCCGTTTACGTCCGGTGGCGGCGTAATATTCAGTTGGTCGTCAGTCAGTTCGATACCGAGATTTTTTGCTACCGCCTGCGCAAGGTTAAGATCGATATGCGCCAACTGGTCAACGACACGTTCACGAATATATGGACGAACGACTTTACTGAGTTCAAAGCTGAAGCCGTCGACAATATGTCGCTGCTCGAACGGCGTCTGACTTAACCAGAACAGGCGCGGATGAGAATAATATTCGCCAAATGACGGGCTACGTTCGCGCACTTTATTGCCTTCCACGCGCTCCTGATATGACTCAAATCCGCCACGTTTTGGCCCTGGTGGTGTTTCGCGCGGCCAGTTATCGTTGATCGAGTTGGGTTCGTAATTCGCCGGGTTAGTGTCGATACCCATGCGGTGCATGCCATCACGCTGGAAGTTGTGGTATGGGCAGGTCGGGCGGTTAATCGGAATTTCATGGAAATTGGGTCCGCCAAGACGACTGATTTGTGTATCGGTATAGGAGAACAAACGTCCCTGTAACAGGGGATCGTTGGTGAAATCCAGACCGGGGACAATATGCCCAGGATGGAAAGCCGCCTGTTCGTTTTCGGCAAAGAAGTTATCCGGATTACGATTAAGCACCATTTTGCCGACACGCTGAACGGGCACCAGTTCTTCCGGGATAAGTTTAGTTGGATCAAGAAGGTCGAAGTCGAACTTAAATTCATCTTCTTCAGGAATCAACTGGAAGCCCAGTTCGTATTCCGGGAAATCACCTGCTTCAATCGCTTCCCACAACTCGCGGCGGTGGAAGTCCGGGTCACGTCCGGTTAGTTTTTGTGCTTCATCCCAAACGAGCGAGGCTTTACCTGCCAGTGGTTTCCAGTGGAAACGTACGAACGTCGCTTTACCTTCGGCGTTAATCAGACGGAAGGTATGAATACCAAAGCCTTCCATAGTGCGGTAGCTGCGCGGGATACCACGATCCGACATCGCCCACATTACGTTGTGCAGTGTTTCCGGTTGCAGGGAAACATAATCCCAGAAGGTGTCGTGAGCGCTTTGCCCCTGCGGGATTGCCCAGTGTGGTTCTGGTTTTACCGCATGGACAAAATCAGGGAATTTATGCGCATCCTGAATAAAGAAGATCGGTGTGTTGTTACCAACAAGGTCAAAAATACCCTCTTCAGTGTAGAACTTGGTCGCGAAGCCACGGATATCTCGCACCGTATCAGCCGAGCCTGCACCGCCCTGAACGGTGGAGAAACGGACAAACACTGGAGTGATTTTATTCGGTTCAGACAGGAAATCTGCTTTGGTGATATCGCTTAAGCTTTTATACGGCTGGAAATAACCATGAGCCGCCGATCCTCGCGCATGAACAATACGCTCAGGGATACGCTCATGGTCAAAGTGAGTGATCTTCTCGCGCAGAATAAAATCTTCCAGCAGCGTTGGACCACGGCTACCGGCGCGCAGGGAGTTTTGATCATCGGCGATGCGTACGCCCTGGTTGGTGGTAAGTGCATAATTTTCACTGCCTTTACGCACGTCCTCCAGGGAGTTCAGCTTTTCATTACGTGTATCAGGGGCTTTCAGACTCCCTGGCGCGGTTGGCTGCGCTCCCGGTGGCGTCGGTTCAGCCGCTGGACGATGGGAACCATCCTCAGGTGCCAGTGAGTCCATTCCCGGTTTCGCTTCGCTGGAATCGTGTAGTGGTGACTGGTGCTGATGTGGGTTCTTTTCGTTATATTGCGACATTGAACTCGTCTCCTTAATTTATTACTGAAAGGGCCGCTGTTTTGGTCAAAAAACTCTCTAACTATAGACCATGAACAGGTGTTCACTCTGGAGATGTGGCAAAGTGGTACAGAGTTCGAATTTACGCAGAGCAGGACGGACGGGGATTAGATCGGCTAAAATACAGTTTTTCTGATTTTCGATATGTGTTTAGTGAAGCCATTAATGATGAAACCTCTTCGCCAGCAAAACCGCCCGATTATTAGTTATGTTCCGCGCGTAGAACCTGCGCCACCGGAGCATGCAATAAAGATGGATGCGTTTCGTGATGTCTGGATACTGCGTGGCAAATATGTTGCATTTGTTCTGATCGGAGAGTCATTTCGACGTTCACCAGGGTTTAGTGTGCCAGAATCGGCCCAACGCTGGGCAAATCAGATTCGTCAGGAAAATGAGGTCGAAGAATAAAAAAACGCCTGTCGGGATGACAGGCGTTTAACGTAACAAATCAGGATTAACGGTGCGCCAGTTCGGCGTCTTCTTCACTATCCAGAATGGATTTATCTGTTTGTTTCAGCCACTGACTGGTCAGCGTACCCGCCGTCATGGAGCCGCTCACGTTCAACGCGGTACGCCCCATATCAATCAATGGTTCAACAGAGATGAGTAGCGCCACCAGTGTTACAGGTAAGCCCATTGCAGGTAACACAATCAGTGCGGCAAAGGTTGCACCACCACCAACACCAGCAACACCCGCAGAACTCACGGTCACGATACCTACCAGAGTCGCAATCCACATCGGATCCAGCGGATTAATACCAACAGTCGGAGCAACCATCACTGCCAGCATTGCCGGATAAAGCCCGGCACAACCGTTTTGACCGATGGTGGCACCGAATGAGGCCGCAAAGCTGGCAATTGATTCAGGTACGCCGAGACGACGCGTTTGAGCTTCCACATTCAGGGGAATGGATGCTGCACTGGAGCGGCTGGTGAAGGCAAAAGTCAGCACCGGCCACACTTTACGAAAGTACTTCAGTGGGCTTACCCCATTGATACCCAGCAGAAGACCATGTACAGCAAACATAATCAGCAGGCCAAGGTAAGAGGCAACAACAAAGCTGCCAAGCTTAATGATGTCCTGCAAGTTTGAACCTGCGACGACTTTGGTCATCAAGGCAAGAACACCGTAAGGGGTGAGTTGCATAACCAAACGCACCAGTTTCATCACCCAGCTTTGTAGGGTATCGATCGCCGTTAACACACGCTCACCTTTTGGTGCGTCATCTTTTAGCAATTTAAGTGCTGCAACACCAAGGAATGCGGCGAAGATAACCACGCTGATGATCGAGGTTGGATTCGCGCCTGTCAGATCAGCAAACGGGTTTTTAGGAATAAAAGAAAGCACCAGCTGTGGCACGCTGAGGTCGGCAACTTTACCTACATAATTACTTTCAATCGCGTTAAGGCGCGCGGTTTCTGCGCCACCCTGCACCAGACCTTCTGCGGTCAGACCAAACAGGTTGGTGACCAGCACACCGACCAGTGCAGCAATCAGCGTGGTAAACAGCAGCGTACCAATGGTCAGGAAACTGATTTTGCCCAGTTGTGAGGCATTATGCAGACGAGCAACAGCACTGAGAATTGAAGCAAATACCAGTGGCATAACGATCATTTGCAGTAACTGAACGTAACCGTTGCCCACAATGTTGAACCACTGTACTGAGTCTTTTAACACCTGGCTGTCTGAACCATAAATGGTATGCAGGGCAAGACCAAACACCACGCCCATGACCAGACCCACCAGCACTTTTTTTGCCAGACTCCACTGTTTGTGACGGGCTTGCGCCAGCACAAACAGCAGAGCGACGAACACAACAATGTTCGCAATTAATGGAAAATTCATCCCCGTTCTCCTGATATTTTTATGTGAATCGCCCGACAAGACGATTCTGTTGGCGTCAGATTATCAGAACTGTGACCCGGCTCTTATATTCAAATGGAATTGTTTATTCCAAAACTGATGGTATCGACTGCTTAGTAGTCAATTTGATGGTTAATCAGACGATTAAATTGCAATTGCAGCGTATTGATCATCTGTGATGACCAGCGAACGGCACTATTTTCTGGCAGTGTGTGAGGCATCCACACTGACCAGACAAACAATGCCATGCAGAGAAAACGCTCCAGTTGGTTACCTTTTTGCGGCACCAGAATCGGAAAACGAAAACGCCAACGGCAGGGCCAGAGCAGGGGAACTCCGGCAGGTGTCAGCATATCAGCCAGAATATGACTCAGATAACCTAATACCATTCCTTGCAGGGCATCTGCAGGAACCACCCAGGTTTCAGGTACTTTCAAATAAAAGGTGGTCAGTAACGCAAAAACAGCCAACAGACTGTGGGTAAATCCCCGGTGTCCGAAAGCGCGTGCGATGGGCTTAGATATCCATTTAAGGCGCTGACCTAAAAACGACTTCGGATGATCGATGTCGGGCAGTAAACAGGTCAGAATTGCGGAAGGAATAATGTGCCACCAGTCACCCTGTGCAAGCACGGGCGTAAGTTCGGCATTTTTGGCAAATACCGCGCAAGCTATAGAAAAAAGGAGGTGACCTTCCGCCGTCATGATAAAACTCACTAAACTGTCAATTCATACAGTATAGGATTTTTATACAGTGCAAGGAAGTAGTGACGGTGTAACTGTTTGTCAAAAAATGGTGAGCAATTCAGCAGTTAAACCGGAAGCGTAAAAATTATGGGCAATGAAGCATTGCCCATAATAATTCAGCCGCGAAGATGATGAATATTTAGCTCTTCTAATGAGGCGAGTTTGACGTTTGCCAGTACAAAACGGGGATCATCGAAATCGTGTTGCGCCGGAACGACGATGGAGCGCATACGAGCCGCTTTTGACGCGATCATCCCATTCACCGAATCTTCCAGAGCGACACAATTGAGTGGATCAACGCCCAGTTTAGCTGCGCAGTCGAGATAAACCTGTGGATGTGGCTTGCTGTAGGGCAGTTTTTCTGCGGATGCCAGTACATCGAAGCTGTCACGCAGATTAAACATCGTCAGCACCTTTTCCAGCATATGTAACGGAGACGCAGAAGCGAGTCCCACCTTCATTCCTTGTTCTTTACATAATGCGATAGCCTCATGCACGCCAGGCATCAGTGGTTGGGTTTCTTCAATCAACGAAATCGCACGTGAAATGACGCGATCAACAACTTCTTGCCGGTTTGGCCCGATCCACGGCTGGTGGGAATACCAAAGATCAACCACCATATCGATGCGCAGGCCAAGTGTATCAGGCAGCTCATGCCGACGGCTGATATCAACACCAAGGCTGGCCATGACGTCCAGTTCGGCGCGATCCCACAGCGGTTCAGAGTCGATAAGTAATCCGTCCATATCAAAAATTGCGGCCAGAATCTGGCGTGGGGTTGACATTACAACCTCTCCTTTTGAACTTAAAATGTAAGGTATTCAGTATTGCTGATGAATCGTTGCTTATCATACCGTCTTTAAAGATCGGGCGAAAACAGTTATCAACAGGTAGACTAAGAGCAAAACGACACGTCTTAATCAAGGGGAACACATGACGTATCAACAGGCTGGACGCATCGCTGTCTTAAAAAGGATTCTTGGTTGGGTCATTTTTATACCGGCGCTCGTTTCCACATTGATCTCTGCATTAAAATTTATGAATGCAAAAACCGTCGAGCAGGAAGGCATTAATGCCGTAATGCTCGACTTTACCCATGTCATGATCGACATGATGCGTGTTAACACACCTTTCCTGAATATCTTCTGGTACAATTCGCCAACCCCAGACTTTCATAACAGTATGAATATTATGTTCTGGGTGATATTTATCCTGATTTTTGTCGGTCTGGCGATGCAGGATTCCGGCGCTCGAATGAGCCGTCAGGCACGTTTTTTGCGGGAAGGGGTGGAAGACCAGTTAATTCTTGAAAAGGCGAAAGGGAGTGACGGTCTGACTCGTGAACAAATTGAGTCTCGCATTGTGGTGCCACATCACACCATTTTTCTGCAATTTTTCCCGCTCTATATTCTGCCGGTCATTGTGATCGTGTTGGGATATTTCTTCTTTTCTTTACTTGGTTTTATTTAACGCTTAAACAGGCCGGAGTGCGTAACAAATACGCCTCCGGCCAGGCCGTTATGCAGCCAGTAATCGATCCAGTGACTGTTGGGCAGTCACCAGGTGTTGACCACCAAACAATCTTGCCCGGTTAAGCAAGGTATAGAGTTGATAAACAGGTTGGCGCTCGAGGAAATCTGCCGGTAAGGGCGAAACAGACTGATAACCATCATAGATTTGTGGCGGTTGCTCAGTATGAAGCGGAAGCATCGCCAGATCACATTCTCTGTCACCCCAGTAACATGCAGGATCAAAGATATATGGTCCATCCGGACCTAACGCACAGTTACCTGACCATAAATCACCGTGTAGCAGCGAAGGTTGCGGCTGATGTGATGCCAGTCGTTGCTGTATATGTTCGACAATGGCGTCAATATTGCCAAACGCGATGCCTTTTTCGGCCGCTAACTCCAGTTGCCAACCAATGCGTTGTTCCGCAAAGAAAGTCGACCAGCGACGCTGCCAGGTATTTGGTTGCGGCGTGGTGGAAAGCGCATTGTCAAAATCGAGACCAAATTGCGGCTGGTCACTCCATTCATGCAGATGGGCGATTTGTTGACCAAGAATAAAAGCATTGTGCGCGTCCAACGGACGGGGAGGGAGATAATCCATCACAAGGAAACTGTAGTCTCTGTCTGCGCCGACTGCCCACACTTTCGGCACCGTGACCGTTTTACTGCGGGATAGCAATTCCAGTTGATCGGCTTCAGCGGTGAATCCCGGTAGAAGTTCCCTTTCGTCACACTTGACGAAAAAGTCGCGTCCTGCATAGCGTATATGCCATGCGGCATGAACTTCTCCGCCAGGCAGTTCATTACGCAACTCGATTTCGCCTTCACCTAACTGCTCGCTTAAAAGACGACTGATTGCCTGCCACATGATGTCTCTCCCATGTTGTCTGCCAGATCATAAGGTTAGCGTAATAATGCGGTAAAAAAACACGAACTAACGCACACCACGGCCTCCATATCTCAAGAAAAGGCACTTATTGTTTGTGGTTACTCCATTCGTCCCAGGTAATAACAGCAATTTCAGGCTCCATTCCTAACGCTGTTTCTGCCAGTCCGGCTGCGAGCGCTTTCACTTCCTCTGGCGTCTGGGTGGTTATCAACCCGAAGCTGTTGGTGCCTAGTTCATGAATATTGCCTTCGTCATCAGTCATGGTGAGTAAAAAGCCGCTGCGCGTGAGATGGTTATTTAATTCATTTATTTCAGTTAAGGTATCCTCGTGAAACACCACTGTTATGACGTAACGAGTGACATCGCCGCTGGCCATTTTTTCACCTCTTTGTAATCGCATGAGTTTTGAGCATAGACGGTGATTCCCTTCACCGACAGGTTTGTACGATTTAACGCGTAGCGGAAATTATTGCCTGGTAAGCCAGGCATAGATTTTGTGAGTGTCGTCAGCAGAACATAGACGTGTTCCCTGATTGAGTGTTGCGGCACTCCCGGCAGCTACACCAAATCGAACCATATCTTCCAGAGAGGCTCCTTCTGCCAGCTTCAGTGTCATTGCGCCCACCATGCTGTCACCTGCACCCACTGTACTCTGACTTTTTACCGGAGGAGGAACGACCTGAATGCATGATTCCTTGTCTACTGCCAGGGCACCTTGTGGTCCAAGCGACACCACTACACGATGGGCTTTACCACAGTCGACAATCTCCTGAGCTGCTTTGCGGACGTCATCGGGTTGTAAAAGCTCACGATTAACCAGGGCACTCAATTCTTTGAGATTCGGTTTTACTAACTCTATATGACCAATTGCCAGCGCAGCTGCGAGTGCTTCGCCAGAGCTATCAATAATGCAACGAATCCCTTGCTTTTGTGCGGCAGAAATAAGTTGCGTTAACTTTTTCAGTTCTACTCCTGGTGGCAGGCTGCCGCTTATGACCAGAATGGCACCAGATTCTATTTCAAAGACTTGCTCTTCGAGCTGACGAAACTCATCTTCACTGAGTGTGGCCCCAGGCATCACGAAACGATACTGTTCGCCACTGGATTCTACATGGACATGCAGATTTTGTCGGGTCCAGTCTTTCGCTTCGATGGTAGCGACCGGGACGTTTTCATCGGCAAGCAGGGCGACCAGATGCTCCCCCGTAGCACCGCCTGCCGGGAATATCGCTGTCGCGCTGCCGCCAAGATGAGCAATAGCTCGGGCGACGTTGATTCCGCCACCACCAGGTTCAAAAACGGGAGAAGAACAGCGTAGTTTGCCTTCGGGATAAATCTGCGGGGTAATTGTCGCGCTGTCGAGTGAGGGCGCAAGTGTTAACGTGTAGATACGTACCATCTTTTCCTCCTGTCAGGTTGATTTCAGTCTGGCACTGAATATCGAGAAAGGGAAGAAATTAACAATATGATTTCTGTGATATTTATTATTTCATTCAGAAAACCAGATATAAAAAAATTATTGGTTTTACATGATGCTTATATCAAAAAATGAAATAAGATTTGATTGCTATGTTATTCATGCCTTTTTATAATTCGTCTCCTTTCCAGGGGGCGTTTGTCATTGATCCCTATGAAAGTTTCCGGGACCGTTATGGTCTCTTTTTTTGTTGTGCGGACTCTTAATAAATGAAGCTCTTGAAGACAGTTCCTGCCGCAGTTGTGCTGGCGGGGGGCGTGCTTGCGTCAATGTATGCGGCTGCCGATGATTCCGTTTTTACTGTCATGGATGATCCTGCGACTGCGCAGAAAACGTTTGAAGGTAATCTCAACGGGGGATACCTGGCGCAGTCAGGAAATACCAAAAGTTCCTCTCTGACAGCCGACTCCACCATGACCTGGTATGGTAAGACAACAGCGTGGTCTTTATGGGGTAACGCCAGCAACACTTCGTCAAATGATGAGCGTTCTTCAGAAAAATATGCAGTAGGTGGACGTTCTCGTTATAACTTAACGGATTACGATTATATTTTCGGCCAGGCAAGTTGGCTGACAGACCGTTATAACGGTTATCGTGAACGCGATGTACTAACGGCGGGTTATGGACGGCAGTTCCTGAACGGCCCGGTTCATAGTTTTCGTTTTGAATTCGGTCCTGGTGTGCGTTACGACAAATATACAGATGATTCCAGCGAAACACAGCCGCTGGGTTACGCATCAGGTGCTTATGCATGGCAATTAACAGATAACGCGAAATTCACGCAAGGTGTTTCTGTTTTTGGCGCGGAAGATACTACGCTCAATTCTGAGAGCGCGTTGAATGTTGCTATTAATGAACACTTTGGACTGAAAGTCGCCTACAACGTGACCTGGAACTCTGAACCGCCAGAATCAGCACCGGAGCATACCGACCGCCGCACAGTGGTGTCGTTAGGATATAAAATGTAATGATATTGGGGTCAGATGCAATAAAAGAGTCTGGCCCATATTATTTCTCTGAAAAAATCGATTATCGGAAATAAATTCCACTATTAGCCCCAAATCATTGCTGCCCAACGAAGTAACATTAACGCCCCGCAAATAGATAACAGAACGACAATCATCTTCCAGTGTTTTTTATTAAATCGTTTCGTTGGCATCGTTGGTTTCCATCAAAGTTGGCTTTGTATCAGAATAGATAAAAATTAACGTCAGGGGCAGTGAATTGATTTTAAACAAAGTAAGGCAATGATTTCGGCTTTGATCGACGGGCAATGCCGTGTACACTATCCGGCGGTATTATCAAAAAGCGGGTGTAGGTCTGGTGTCGCCAACCGGCGCGCTGTGACATATTTCGCAGAGTGAAGCGGGAATCAGCCCATACCTTTTTGGTAAATTTCTAGATAAATCTTTGTATGTGATCTTGCGTATGGGTCACCACTGCAAAAAAGGACATAACATGCCTGTTATTACTCTTCCTGATGGCAGCCAACGCCATTACGACCACGCTGTAAGCCCCATGGATGTTGCACTGGACATTGGTCCAGGTCTGGCGAAAGCCTGTATCGCAGGGCGCGTTAATGGCGAACTGGTTGATGCTTGTGATCTGATTGAAAACGACGCGCAACTGGCGATCATTACCGCAAAAGACGAAGAAGGTCTTGAGATCATTCGTCACTCCTGTGCACACCTGTTAGGGCACGCGATTAAACAACTTTGGCCGCACACCAAAATGGCGATCGGCCCGGTGATTGATAACGGTTTCTATTACGACGTTGATCTTGACCGCACGTTAACCCAGGAAGATGTCGAAGCACTCGAGAAGCGGATGCATGAGCTTGCTGAGAAAAACTACGACGTCATTAAGAAGAAAGTTAGCTGGCACGAAGCGCGTGAGACCTTCGTTAAACGCGGTGAGAGCTATAAAGTCTCCATCCTGGACGAAAACATCGCCCATGATGACCAGCCAGGTCTGTACTTCCATGAAGAATATGTCGATATGTGCCGTGGTCCGCACGTACCGAACATGCGTTTCTGCCACCATTTCAAATTGATGAAAACGGCAGGGGCCTACTGGCGCGGCGACAGCAACAACAAAATGTTGCAACGTATTTATGGTACTGCGTGGGCAGATAAAAAAGCCCTCAACGCTTACTTGCAGCGTCTGGAAGAAGCCGCTAAACGCGACCACCGTAAAATCGGTAAACAGCTCGACCTGTACCATATGCAGGAAGAAGCGCCAGGTATGGTGTTCTGGCATAACGACGGCTGGACAATCTTCCGTGAACTGGAAGTGTTCGTTCGTACCAAACTGAAAGAGTACCAGTATCAGGAAGTTAAAGGTCCGTTTATGATGGACCGTGTCCTGTGGGAAAAAACCGGTCACTGGGAAAACTACAAAGATGCGATGTTCACCACCTCTTCTGAGAACCGTGAGTATTGCATTAAGCCAATGAACTGCCCGGGTCACGTGCAGATTTTCAACCAGGGGCTGAAGTCTTATCGCGACCTGCCGCTGCGTATGGCTGAGTTTGGTAGCTGCCATCGTAATGAGCCTTCAGGTTCGCTGCATGGCCTGATGCGTGTGCGTGGTTTTACCCAGGACGACGCGCATATCTTCTGTACTGAAGAACAAATTCGCGATGAAGTTAACGGATGTATCCGTTTAGTCTATGATATGTACAGCACTTTTGGCTTCGAGAAGATCGTCGTCAAACTCTCCACTCGTCCTGAAAAACGTATTGGCAGCGACGAAATGTGGGATCGTGCTGAGGCGGACCTGGCGGTTGCGCTGGAAGAAAACAACATCCCGTTTGAATATCAACTGGGTGAAGGCGCTTTCTACGGTCCGAAAATTGAATTTACCCTGTATGACTGCCTCGATCGTGCATGGCAGTGCGGTACAGTACAGCTGGACTTCTCTTTGCCTTCTCGTCTGAGCGCTTCTTATGTAGGCGAAGACAATGAACGTAAAGTACCGGTAATGATTCACCGCGCAATTCTGGGGTCGATGGAACGTTTTATCGGTATCCTGACCGAAGAATTTGCTGGTTTCTTCCCGACCTGGCTTGCGCCAGTTCAGGTAGTTATCATGAATATTACCGATTCTCAGTCTGAATACGTTAACGAATTGACGCAAAAACTATCAAATGCGGGCATTCGTGTTAAAGCAGACTTGAGAAATGAGAAGATTGGCTTTAAAATCCGCGAGCACACTTTGCGTCGCGTCCCATATATGCTGGTCTGTGGTGATAAAGAGGTGGAATCAGGCAAAGTAGCCGTTCGCACCCGCCGTGGTAAAGACCTGGGAAGCATGGACGTAAATGAAGTGATCGAGAAGCTGCAACAAGAGATTCGCAGCCGCAGTCTTAAACAATTGGAGGAATAAGGTATTAAAGGCGGAAAACGAGTTCAAACGGCGCGCCCTAACCGTATCAATGGCGAAATTCGCGCCCAGGAAGTTCGCTTAACAGGTCTGGAAGGCGAGCAGCTTGGTATTGTGAGTCTGAGAGAAGCTCTGGAGAAAGCAGAAGAAGCCGGAGTAGACTTAGTCGAGATCAGCCCTAACGCCGAGCCGCCGGTTTGTCGTATAATGGATTACGGCAAATTCCTCTATGAAAAGAGCAAGTCTTCTAAGGAACAGAAGAAAAAGCAAAAAGTTATCCAGGTTAAGGAAATTAAATTCCGTCCTGGTACAGATGAAGGCGACTATCAGGTAAAACTCCGCAGCCTGATTCGCTTTCTCGAAGAGGGTGATAAAGCCAAAATCACGCTGCGTTTCCGCGGTCGTGAGATGGCGCACCAGCAAATCGGTATGGAAGTGCTTAATCGCGTGAAAGACGATTTGCAAGAACTGGCAGTGGTCGAATCCTTCCCAACGAAGATCGAAGGCCGCCAGATGATCATGGTGCTCGCTCCTAAGAAGAAACAGTAAGGCCTTCAAGTAGCACTGTCTGTGGAGCCTTTGGGCTTCACAGGCATTGTTCGCCTTTGTTTCGTTTATTAACAATGCGAAGTGGAAGTTATTAAAATGCCAAAAATTAAGACCGTACGCGGTGCTGCTAAGCGCTTCAAAAAAACCGGTAAAGGTGGTTTTAAGCACAAGCACGCTAACCTGCGTCACATTCTGACCAAAAAAGCGACCAAACGTAAACGTCACCTGCGTCCGAAAGCCATGGTTTCCAAAGGCGATCTGGGCCTGGTAATCGCGTGCCTGCCGTACGCATAAGCCGTTAACGTTTTTAACTTTTTAATTAGAATATAGATACAGGAGAGCACATATGGCTCGCGTAAAACGTGGTGTTATTGCACGCGCACGTCACAAGAAAATTTTGAAACAAGCTAAAGGCTACTACGGTGCGCGTTCTCGCGTATACCGCGTTGCCTTCCAGGCTGTTATCAAAGCTGGTCAGTATGCTTACCGTGACCGTCGTCAACGTAAGCGTCAGTTCCGTCAACTGTGGATTGCGCGTATCAACGCAGCAGCACGTCAGAACGGTATTTCTTACAGCAAATTCATCAATGGCCTGAAAAAAGCCTCTGTTGAAATCGACCGTAAGATCCTGGCTGATATCGCAGTATTCGACAAAGTAGCGTTCACCGCTCTGGTTGAAAAAGCGAAAGCAGCTCTGGCATAAGCCAG
The DNA here is from genome assembly GCF_019366485.1 of Escherichia sp. GZ89. NCBI lineage: Bacteria > Pseudomonadati > Pseudomonadota > Gammaproteobacteria > Enterobacterales > Enterobacteriaceae > Escherichia > Escherichia sp. GZ89. The sequence goes on from NZ_JAEOHX010000001.1 coordinate 367,152, forward strand.
TTGAAAGAGGGAGCTAGTCTCCCTCTTTTCGTTTCAACGCCATCAAAACATTGACTTTTATCGCTATAGCCTTTTCAATAAAGGTCTTTTAAAGAGTACCAAAAGGTAACGCAAGCAATGAATGCTGCTATTTTCCGCTTCTTTTTTTACTTTAGCACCTGACTCCAGGAGGCTAGCGCGTGAGAAGAGAAACGGAAAACAGCGCCTGAAAGCCTCCCAGTGGAGGCTTTTTTTGTATGCGCGTTTTGAAAAATAAAAAGTCTGTCTCATCATGCGTAATTGTCGCAGCCAGTCTGGACACGGCCAGCGCGGAGAAACCGGAGCGTACTTAAGTACGTGAGGATTTCGAGCACTGCCCGGGACCAAAATGGCAAGTAAAATAGCCTGATGGGATAGGCTCTAAGTCCAACGAACCAGTGTCACCACTGACACAATGAGGAAAACCATGTCACATCTCGCAGAACTGGTTGCCAGTGCGAAGGCGGCCATTAGCCAGGCGTCAGATGTTGCCGCGTTAGACAATGTGCGCGTCGAATATTTGGGTAAAAAAGGGCACTTAACCCTTCAGATGACGACCCTGCGTGAACTGCCGCCAGAAGAGCGCCCGGCAGCTGGTGCGGTTATCAACGAAGCAAAGGAGCAAGTGCAGCAGGCGCTGAATGCGCGTAAAGCTGAACTGGAAAGCGCAGCGCTGAATGCGCGTCTGGCTGCGGAAACGATTGATGTCTCCCTGCCGGGTCGTCGTATTGAAAACGGCGGTTTGCATCCGGTGACCCGTACCATCGACCGTATCGAAAGTTTCTTCGGTGAGCTTGGCTTTACCGTGGCAACCGGGCCGGAAATCGAAGACGATTATCATAACTTCGATGCTCTGAACATTCCTGGTCACCACCCGGCGCGCGCTGACCACGACACTTTCTGGTTTGACGCTACCCGCCTGCTGCGTACCCAGACCTCTGGCGTACAGATCCGCACCATGAAAGCTCAGCAGCCACCGATTCGTATCATCGCGCCTGGCCGCGTTTATCGTAACGACTACGACCAGACTCACACGCCGATGTTCCATCAGATGGAAGGTCTGATTGTTGATACCAACATCAGCTTTACCAACCTGAAAGGCACGCTGCACGACTTCCTGCGTAACTTCTTTGAGGAAGATTTGCAGATCCGCTTCCGTCCTTCCTACTTCCCGTTTACCGAACCTTCTGCAGAAGTGGACGTCATGGGTAAAAACGGTAAATGGCTGGAAGTACTGGGCTGCGGGATGGTGCATCCGAACGTGCTGCGTAATGTTGGCATCGATCCGGAAGTTTACTCTGGTTTCGCCTTCGGGATGGGGATGGAGCGTCTGACTATGTTGCGTTACGGCGTCACCGACCTGCGTTCATTCTTCGAAAACGATCTGCGTTTCCTCAAACAGTTTAAATAAGGCAGGAATAGATTATGAAATTCAGTGAACTGTGGTTACGCGAATGGGTGAACCCGGCGATTGATAGTGATGCGTTGGCAAATCAAATCACCATGGCGGGCCTGGAAGTAGACGGTGTAGAACCGGTTGCCGGTAGCTTCCACGGCGTGGTCGTTGGTGAAGTGGTTGAGTGTGCTCAGCATCCGAACGCTGACAAACTGCGTGTGACAAAAGTCAATGTCGGCGGCGATCGCCTGCTGGACATCGTCTGCGGTGCGCCAAACTGCCGTCAGGGCCTGCGTGTGGCGGTAGCGACTATTGGTGCTGTTCTGCCGGGTGATTTCAAAATTAAAGCGGCGAAACTGCGTGGCGAACCATCTGAAGGGATGCTGTGCTCCTTTTCTGAGCTGGGAATTTCTGACGATCACAGCGGCATTATCGAACTGCCAGCGGATGCGCCGATTGGCACCGATATCCGCGAATACCTGAAACTCGATGACAACACCATCGAAATTAGCGTAACGCCAAACCGTGCCGATTGCTTAGGCATTATCGGCGTGGCGCGTGATGTTGCCGTGCTGAACCAGCTGCCGCTGGTTGAACCGGAAATCGTTCCGGTTGGTGCGACCATCGACGACACGCTGCCGATTGCAGTCGAAGCGCCGGAAGCCTGCCCGCGTTATCTTGGTCGTGTGGTAAAAGGCATTAACGTTAAAGCGCCAACTCCACTGTGGATGAAAGAAAAACTGCGTCGTTGCGGGATTCGTTCTATCGATGCAGTCGTTGACGTCACCAACTATGTGCTGCTCGAACTGGGCCAGCCGATGCACGCTTTCGATAAAGATCGCATTGAAGGCGGCATTGTGGTGCGGATGGCGAAAGAGGGCGAAACGCTGGTACTGCTCGACGGTACCGAAGCGAAGCTGAACGCTGACACCCTGGTCATCGCCGACCACAACAAGGCGCTGGCGATGGGCGGCATCTTTGGTGGCGAACACTCTGGCGTGAATGACGAAACGCAAAACGTCCTGTTGGAATGCGCTTTCTTCAGCCCGCTGTCTATCACCGGTCGTGCTCGTCGTCATGGCCTGCATACTGATGCGTCTCACCGTTATGAGCGTGGCGTTGATCCGGCACTGCAGCACAAAGCGATGGAACGTGCGACCCGTCTGCTGATCGACATCTGCGGTGGTGAGGCTGGTCCGGTAATTGATATCACCAACGAAGCAACGCTGCCGAAGCGTGCAACCATCACTTTGCGTCGCAGCAAACTGGATCGCCTGATTGGCCATCATATTGCCGATGAGCAGGTCACTGACATTCTGCGTCGTCTCGGCTGCGAAGTGACCGAAGGCAAAGACGAGTGGCAGGCAGTTGCGCCGAGCTGGCGTTTCGACATGGAGATTGAAGAAGATCTGGTCGAAGAAGTCGCGCGTGTTTACGGCTACAACAACATCCCTGATGAGCCGGTGCAGGCAAACCTGATTATGGGTACTCACCGCGAAGCCGATCTGTCGCTCAAGCGCGTGAAAACGCTGCTCAACGACAAAGGCTATCAGGAAGTGATCACCTACAGCTTCGTTGATCCGAAAGTGCAGCAGATGATCCATCCAGGCGTTGAAGCCTTATTGCTGCCAAGCCCTATTTCCGTTGAAATGTCAGCAATGCGTCTTTCCCTGTGGACCGGCCTGCTGGCAACCGTGGTGTACAACCAGAACCGTCAGCAGAACCGTGTGCGCATTTTCGAAAGTGGTCTGCGTTTCGTGCCAGATACTCAGGCATCGTTGGGCATTCGTCAGGATCTGATGTTAGCCGGTGTGATTTGCGGTAACCGTTACGAAGAGCACTGGAACCTGGCAAAAGAGACCGTTGATTTCTATGATTTGAAAGGCGATCTTGAATCCGTTCTCGACCTGACCGGTAAACTGGCTGATGTTGAGTTCCGCGCAGAAGCAAATCCTGCACTACATCCTGGACAATCCGCAGCGATTTATCTGAAAGGTGAACGTATTGGTTTTATTGGGGTTGTTCATCCAGAACTGGAACGTAAACTGGATCTTAACGGTCGCACTCTGGTGTTCGAACTGGAGTGGAACAAGCTCGCAGACCGCGTGGTGCCTCAAGCGCGTGAGATTTCTCGCTTCCCGGCGAACCGTCGTGATATCGCAGTAGTGGTCGCAGAAAACGTTCCCGCAGCGGATATTTTATCCGAATGTAAGAAAGTTGGCGTAAATCAGGTAGTTGGCGTAAACTTATTTGACGTGTACCGCGGTAAGGGTGTTGCGGAGGGGTATAAGAGCCTCGCCATAAGCCTGATCCTGCAAGATACCAGCCGTACACTCGAAGAAGAGGAGATTGCCGCTACCGTCGCCAAATGTGTAGAGGCATTAAAAGAGCGATTCCAGGCATCATTGAGGGATTGAACCTATGGCGCTTACAAAAGCTGAAATGTCAGAATATCTGTTTGATAAGCTTGGGCTTAGCAAGCGGGATGCCAAAGAACTGGTTGAACTGTTTTTCGAAGAGATCCGTCGCGCTCTGGAAAACGGTGAGCAGGTGAAACTCTCTGGTTTTGGTAACTTCGATCTGCGTGATAAGAATCAACGCCCGGGACGTAACCCGAAAACGGGCGAAGATATTCCCATTACAGCACGGCGCGTGGTGACTTTCAGACCAGGGCAGAAGTTAAAAAGCCGGGTCGAAAACGCCTCGCCTAAAGACGAGTAATCTGATCTAACTAAAAAGGCCGCTTTGCGGCCTTTTTTCTTTTCACTCTTGAAGAGTCACCGTAAAATCAACGCCATCACTCTTCAGCTGAATGGATACTATGCTGACATTTGCCCGCCAACAACAGCGAAAAAACATTCGCTGGCTCTTTTGTTTGTCAGCATTGATGCTGCTGACGCTTGTCTTAAGTCTTTGCGCAGGTGAACAATGGATTTTACCCGCTGACTGGTTTTCTCCTCAGGGTGAGCTTTTCGTCTGGCAAATTCGTCTGCCACGTACGCTGGCAGTACTACTGGTCGGCGCGGCCCTGGCGTTGTCCGGTGCCGTAATGCAAGCACTTTTCGAAAATCCACTGGCAGAGCCTGGCTTACTCGGCGTCTCTAATGGTGCAGGAGTCGGTCTTATTGCTGCTGTATTCTTAGGGCAGGGGCAATTGCCCGGTTGGGCATTAGGATTGTGTGCGATTGCGGGAGCTTTGATAATTACTTTGATTCTTCTGCGTTTTGCCCGCCGTCATCTCTCCACAAGTCGCCTTTTATTAGCAGGCGTAGCTTTGGGAATCATATGCAGCGCTATGATGACCTGGGCAATCTATTTCTCAACGTCATTCGATTTACGCCAGCTAATGTACTGGATGATGGGCGGGTTTGGCGGCGTAAACTGGCAACAAGCCTGGTTAATGGTAGCGCTTATACCGGTGTTACTGTGGATCTGTTGCCAGTCACAGGCAATGAATATGCTGGCACTGGGGGAAACTTCTGCACGTCAATTGGGATTACCTTTGTGGTTCTGGCGTAACGTGCTGGTGGTAGCTACGGGATGGATGGTAGGTGTGAGTGTAGCACTGGCGGGGGCAATTGGTTTTATCGGCCTTGTGATCCCTCATATTTTACGTTTATGCGGGTTAACAGATCATCGGATGTTATTACCTGGCTGTGCGCTGGCAGGAGCAATTGCATTATTGCTGGCAGACGTTGTCGCACGAGTTGCGCTTGTCGCCGCAGAATTACCGATTGGTGTAGTGACGGCTACGCTGGGCGCTCCAGTTTTCATTTGGTTATTGCTGAAAAGTCGGGCGTAAGATATGACGCAATTAATGCTATTAGAAGATGTTGCCGAGTCTCACCGCCTGGGGCCGCTTTCTGGTGAAATTCGTGCAGGTGAAATCCTCCATCTTGTTGGACCAAATGGTGCCGGGAAAAGTACTTTACTGGCACGGATGGCAGGTTTGACTACTGGTCCTGGTCGTGTTTATTTCGCCGGTTCTGTACTGGAATCCTGGTCAGCTACAAAGCTGGCACTGCATCGGGCTTACCTTGCCCAGCAACAAAATCCACCTTTTGCAATGCCTGTCTGGCATTTTTTATCTCTACATCAGCCAGATAAGACACGCACTGACTTACTCACCAAAATGGCTGAATCGTTAGGATTAGCGGATAAACTTGAACGTCCGGCTAATCAACTCTCGGGCGGCGAGTGGCAACGCGTGCGCCTGGCCGCAGTTGTGCTACAAATTGACCCGGAATCGAATCCACACGGTCAGTTGTTATTGCTAGACGAACCGATGAATAGTCTCGATGTCGCACAACAAAACGCGCTGGATCGCATATTGAGTCATCTTTGTCAGCAGGGTATCGCTGTGGTGATGAGTAGTCACGATCTCAACCACACGCTACACCATGCTCACAGGGCATGGCTGCTAAAACAAGGCAAACTTCTGGCTGGTGGCCCACGGGAAGATGTGTTGACGCCACCTAATCTGGCATTAGCGTATGGCTTAAATTTCCGTCGCCTTGATATAGAAGGGCATCGAATGCTCATCTCTACCAGTTAATTGAGCCATGACCTTGAAAAACGGCTAAAGACGACGCTAAATTATCTGAAGAATAAAAAAACAGAGGATTGTTCTGAATGCGATTATGCCTTCTTTTTATTGCCACTTTGTTGCTGGCTGGCTGCGGTCACCACCGTGCGCCACCACCAAATGCCAGACTTTCCGATTCCATTACAGTTATTGCCGGATTAAATGATCAATTGCAGTCCTGGCGGGGAACACCTTACCGCTACGGTGGTATGAGCCGTCATGGTGTTGATTGCTCAGGTTTTGTACTGGTTACTATGCGTGATCGTTTTGAACTGCAGCTGCCACGAGAAACTCGTGAGCAGGCGCAGATTGGTACGCAAATCGATAAAGAAGAATTGTTACCGGGCGATTTGGTTTTTTTCAAAACCGGTTCCGGGCAGAATGGCCTGCATGTCGGCATCTATGACACCAACAACCAATTTATTCATGCATCTACCAGCAAAGGTGTGATGCGCTCTTCGCTGGATAACGTTTACTGGCAAAAAAACTTCTGGCAGGCGAGAAGAATTTAATCGAACGACTTACTGCCGTTGTGACACTTTGGCACAACGGCTTCGCCTTTTCATCTCCGCTCAATGGATGTAAAAAAGCTTATTGCTGGATAATGCTATATAATAAGAATAAGCTGAATTAAAGGATCTGCCGCTGCGGTTAAAATGGAACACATGAATACATCCCCCTTAATAATTGCAGTTGCATACCTGAATGTTCTTTGGTACAGGGCGGGAAAAGGTGTTTTGTCTTCAAGGGATATAACATGAAGATTTCGTTGGATAATAATTATCATTCTGAACTTTATTTTCTCCCCGCACGGAATTATCAAAATAAACTGATCGGTTTAACCGTTTTTACCAATTTTGTCTCTGATGATGGGCAAGTGCGCATCCCTACGGAACTGGTGATACCGCGCATGTCGGGTGAACAGCAATATCGCCTTTTTAAGGAGCAACTGGACGTCATCGAACGTTGTCAGCATTTTTTTATGCAGCATAATTTGTTGGCATGGGTTTATTTATCGGCGCCAATAGCTGAATCGTTATTAAATGATGATGAAACTCTGATGCGTATTTTACGCTTGTCATTCATTGAATTGTTGATAAACGAAAATGATGTAGAAATCGCCAGAGGTGTGATAAATCTGAGTCTGATCGCTCTTTCTCACCAATTTGCATTAGTGCTGGCAAACTTCGGTACTGGTGAGTTATCGACAAAAGCGATCTTCGAAGACCTGTTTAAACGCGTAATTTTTGATAAGTCATTTGTTCACAAACAATCGTCTCGTTTATCTTTTGAGCCTTTTATACGCGCTATTATTGCGCAGATATCTGTACACACTGAATCATTAATGGTCTGTGGCATTGACTCAGATAAATTATTTCAGCAAGTAATGCCTTTTCATTTCTTTGCAATGCAAGGCGGTTTGTGGCCCGCGGTCGCGACGAAGCACGTTACCACGTTGGTACAGTAGTAATCCTCCTGTTTGTGGGTATTTAAGAGAGCATTTCCCCTCTACACTATCAGACAGGAGGGGCTATGACCCTGTCTTTTACCACGCGCTGGCGTGACGAATTACCAGCAACCTGGACCGCTCTTAACCCGACGCCATTGCATAATGCGCGGCTTATCTGGCATAACGCGGAACTGGCGCACGAACTGGCGATCCCACAATCCCTTTTTGCTGATAACAAAGGCGCTGGTGTCTGGGGCGGTGAGGCATTACTTCCCGGAATGTTACCATTGGCGCAAGTCTACAGTGGGCATCAGTTTGGTGTCTGGGCCGGGCAGTTAGGCGATGGCCGAGGGATTTTGTTAGGCGAACAATTATTAGCAGATGGCACAACCATGGACTGGCATCTGAAAGGTGCGGGGCTAACGCCTTATTCACGTATGGGCGATGGGCGTGCAGTGCTGCGTTCGACCATCCGCGAAAGTCTGGCGAGTGAAGCGATGCATTATTTGGGTATTCCGGGCACCCGCTCCCTGGCTATTGTCACCAGCGATACCCCGGTTTACCGTGAGACCACTGAGACGGGAGCGATGCTGATGCGTTTGGCGCAAAGCCATATGCGCTTCGGTCATTTTGAGCATTTCTACTATCGGCGTGATATTGAGAAAGTACAACTTTTGGCGGATTTCGCTATTCGTCACTACTGGCCTCACTTGCAAGAAGAACAGGATAAATATGCGATCTGGTTTCGTGATGTCGTCGCGCGGACGGCTTCACTTATTGCTGGCTGGCAAACGGTGGGATTTGCGCATGGTGTTATGAATACTGACAACATGTCGATAATGGGTCTGACGCTTGATTACGGGCCATTTGGTTTTCTTGATGATTATAACCCGCAATTTATTTGTAACCATTCTGACCATCAGGGGCGCTATAGTTTTGATAATCAACCAGCGGTAGCGTTGTGGAATTTACAAAGGCTGGCCCAAACCTTGTCACCTTTTATTGCTGTTAATGCGTTAAATGATGCCCTGGACAGCTACAAGCAGGTGTTATTAGCCGTGTATGGTAAACGGATGCGCCAGAAACTGGGGTTCTATACAGAACAAAACAATGACAACGATTTATTAAATGAACTGTTTGCCTTAATGGCACGTGAAGGTAGCGATTATACCCGCACATTCCGGATGCTAAGCCAGACTGAGCAGAACAGTGCGTCATCGCCGTTACGTGATGAATTTATTGATCGTGCAGCATTTGATAGCTGGTTTAGCCGTTATCGTGCACGGATACAAACAGAGCAGGTTACGGATGATGAGCGTCAGCTACAGATGAAAAGCGTCAATCCAGCGGTTGTGTTACGTAACTGGCTGGCCCAAAGAGCAATCAACGATGCACAGAAAGGAGATATGGAGGAACTGCATCGATTGCATGACGTATTGCGTAATCCCTTCAACGATCGTGATGATGATTACTCCCGCCGTCCTCCTGAATGGGGTAAACGGCTGGAAGTCAGTTGTTCGAGCTAAACTACTTTGTTAGCAATAACTTACCTGCCTGCGTTTTACGCAGCAGGTATTCCTGACCGTCATGATCGATAATGACTTTACCTTCCGGGCCCAACAACGTTTTACTGGCTATCCGCCGTACGGGCGGTGTGGCGGTAAGTTTTTTTTCTTTTTCCTTTACTACTGTTCTGGCGACAAAATCCATATCAGGCATAATCATTAATAATAATATGTATCACAATGATTTTTATTATCAATAAATCAACAAGTAACAGCAAGCACAAATTCTCAGGAGATTGTCGGGAGAGAGAAGAAACGGCCCGCTCAGGTAAGAGCGGGCAGTCAGTCAGAAGCGGCTGTCGACAGCTGAAGCAAGCTTACTCAGCAGGATTTCTGAGTCTTCCCAGCTAAGGCAAGGGTCGGTAATAGATTGACCGTAGACCAGTGGCTGACCGCTGATGATTTTTTGAGTGCCTTCACGCAGAAAACTTTCCGCCATGATACCGGCAATGGCGGTAGAGCCATTACGTATCTGTTGGCAAATATCATCACAAACATCCAACTGTCGCCGGTGCTGCTTTTGGCAATTGCCGTGGCTGAAATCTACAACTAAATGCTCTGGCAGATCGAACTCGTGCAGCGTATTACAGGCAGCAGCAATATCTTCTGCATGGTAGTTTGGTTTCTTGCCACCACGCATAATGATATGACCGTAAGGATTGCCGCTGGTCTGGTAAATAGTCATCTGCCCATTTTTATCTGGTGACAGGAACATATGGCTGGCGCGAGAGGCGCGAATAGCATCGACCGCGATACGGGTATTGCCATCGGTGCCATTTTTAAAGCCAACCGGGCAGGACAGGGCGGAAGCCATTTCACGATGGATCTGGCTTTCAGTAGTCCGTGCACCAATAGCCCCCCAGCTAATCAGATCGGCAATAAATTGCCCGGTCACCATATCGAGGAATTCAGTAGCCGTGGGAACGCCAAGTTCATTGACCTGGAGCAATAATTTCCGGGCCAGCTCCAGACCATGATTCACCCGATAACTGCCGTTTAAATCAGGGTCGGAAATGAGTCCTTTCCAGCCCACGACGGTACGTGGTTTTTCAAAATAGGTGCGCATCACGATTTCAAGTCGATGCTGATACTGATTACGCATACTTTGCAATCGCTTTGCATAATCCATCGCTGCATCAAGATCATGAATGGAACAGGGGCCAATTATGACCAGCAGTCGATGATCTTCACCATTCAATATCTTTTCAATACGTCGTCGGGAGTCAGTAACATGACGGGCGACATCAGTGGACACGGGATACCGCTGGGCCAGTTCAGCCGGAGTTACCAGACTGTCTATACGCGCCGTGCGGAGTTCGTCAGTTTTGTTCATTGCAAGTCTCAAAAATTTTTTGCTTCTACGGCAGGACTACCGGGAAGTGATGCGCATCACGATAACATATTTAATTCTTCAAACAGTCTCTTTGTTGACTTCATGTCTTCACCCCATTCACAGGGTTTACTCTGTGACTGGGGGTGCGGTCAGTTGCCGATTCGATACAGCTTGAAAGATTTTGTATGTACACCAATTCCTGCTGATTTCAAGTGCGAGGCAGAAAGCACCTCACGCAATTAACGGTATGATAACAAAAAAGCGAACTCATAAACTAGTAATCTAGTACATTCTTCGATTCAGCCCCATAATATCCAGAATTTTGGTGGCAATCTCTTCTACCGAATAGTTGGTACTGTTGATCCACGGGATCTGGTTTTTACGGTACAGCGCTTCCACTTCCGCAACTTCCATTCGACATTGACGTAATGAGGCGTAGCGACTGTTCTCACGTCGCTCTTCACGAATTGCTGCCAATCTTTCTGGGTTGATCGTCAAACCAAAGAGTTTGTGTTGCAATGGTTTGAGCGATGCAGGAAGCACCAGGTTATCCATATCATCAGCAATAAAGGGGTAGTTAGCCGCCCGGATACCAAATTGCATCGCCAGATACAGGCTGGTAGGGGTTTTACCACAGCGAGAAACGCCCAGTAAGATGACCTGCGCCTGATCAAGGTTGCGCAACGAAATACCATCATCGTGAGCGAGGGTATAGTCGATAGCCGCGATACGGGCATCGTATTTATTCAGATTACCGGGTGTCAGGCCATGCGTTCGATGAGCTATCGGTGTCGGATCGAGCTTCATTTCTTGTTGCAAAGGTGCCACCAGCGCCTGGACGATATCCTGGCAAAATCCTTCACTTTGCAAAATGATAGCGCGAATTTCCGGTAAGACGATGGAATAGAAAACCAGTGGTCGTACACCCGTTTGATGATAAATAGCATCGATTTGATCTTTAACTGCCCTGGCACGACTCTCGTTTTCAACAAACGGTAAAGTAATACTGCTAATGGTTACCGGGAATTGTGACATCACCGCATGGCCTAAAACTTCTGCAGTAATGGCGGTGCCATCAGAAATATAGAAAACGTGACGATCTACAGCACTATCCATTTTTGTTTATCCTTTACGGCAACGATAATTCCCTTAAAGCATAAATTAAAATAAAGAAGAAGCGTAGAGCAACACATCCGTTCTTTCTCTGAAATACAAATTTTATATTTAATGAAACAGCATTTTCATTTTCCATATTTACTATTATACCGACGTATTTTGTGGGAATCGCCCGCCAATGCTGGGTTTGCGCAAACGACGGGAACTGTCTTAAAAATTAAAAAATATATTTGCTTGAACGATTCACTGTTTTTTTCTGCGAGACAAATATGGCAGGATAATTACGCAGTAAGATGGTTCTTAAATCCGTTCATTTATCACAAAAGGATTGTTCGATGTCCAACAATGGCTCGTCACCGCTGGTGCTTTGGTATAACCAACTCGGCATGAATGATGTAGACAGAGTTGGGGGCAAAAATGCCTCCCTGGGTGAAATGATTACTAACCTTTCTGGAATGGGCGTATCCGTACCGAATGGTTTTGCCACAACCGCCGATGCGTTTAATCAGTTTCTCGATCAGAGCGGTGTAAACCAGCGTATCTATGAACTGCTGGATAAAACAGATATTGACGATGTCTCGCAACTTGCTAAAGCAGGTGCGCAGATTCGCCAGTGGATTATCGACACTCCTTTCCAGCCAGAGCTGGAAAATGCTATTCGCGAAGCTTATGCCCAGCTTTCTGCGGATGACGAACATGCATCTTTCGCCGTGCGCTCGTCTGCTACTGCAGAAGATATGCCGGATGCGTCCTTTGCGGGCCAACAAGAAACTTTCCTCAATGTGCAGGGCTTCGATGCCGTCCTGATTGCGGTAAAACACGTATTTGCCTCCCTGTTTAATGATCGCGCCATTTCTTATCGCGTACACCAGGGATATGACCATCGTGGTGTCGCTTTGTCTGCTGGTGTTCAACGGATGGTGCGCTCAGATCTGGCATCCTCTGGCGTGATGTTCTCCATTGATACCGAATCGGGTTTCGATCAGGTGGTATTTATCACTTCGGCCTGGGGGCTGGGTGAGATGGTGGTGCAGGGCGCTGTAAACCCGGATGAATTTTACGTACACAAGCCGACGCTGGCCGCAAATCGTCCGTCCATTGTTCGCCGCACCATGGGGTCGAAAAAAATTCGGATGGTCTACGCATCAACCCAGGAACATGGCAAGCAAGTCAGAATTGAAGATGTACCGCAAGAGCAACGAGACATTTTCTCGCTGACCAACGATGAAGTGCAGGAACTGGCGAAACAGGCTGTTCAGATTGAAAAACACTATGGACGTCCGATGGATATCGAATGGGCCAAAGATGGTCATACTGGCAAATTGTTCATCGTCCAGGCGCGTCCGGAAACAGTGCGCTCCCGTGGTCAGGTTATGGAGCGTTATACCCTTCACGCGCAAGGCAAGATCATTGCGGAAGGGCGTGCAATTGGTCACCGCATTGGTGCTGGAACAGTGAAAGTGATTCAGGACATTAGTGAAATGAATCGCATTGAGCCAGGTGATGTTCTGGTCACTGACATGACCGATCCCGACTGGGAGCCGATCATGAAAAAAGCAGCAGCCATCGTAACTAACCGAGGCGGCAGAACCTGTCACGCAGCGATTATTGCCCGTGAGCTGGGAATTCCGGCAGTGGTTGGGTGTGGTGATGCTACTGAACGGATGAAAGATGGCGAGCAGGTAACGGTTTCTTGTGCAGAAGGCGACACTGGCTATGTTTATGCCGATCTTCTTGATTTCAGTGTGAAAAGTTCCAGCGTAGATACCATGCCTGACTTACCGTTGAAAGTGATGATGAACGTTGGTAACCCGGATCGTGCGTTTGACTTCGCTTGTCTGCCAAATGAAGGCGTTGGCCTGGCGCGACTAGAGTTCATCATTAACCGTATGATTGGTGTTCACCCGCGCGCACTGCTGGAATTTGACGATCAGGAACCGCAGCTGCAAAAAGAAATCCGCGAGATGATGAAAGGTTTTGATTCACCGCGTGAGTTCTATGTCGGTCGTCTGACAGAAGGTATTGCTACGCTGGGAGCGGCGTTTTATCCGAAGCGTGTCATCGTACGTCTCTCTGACTTTAAATCGAATGAGTATGCTAACCTCGTTGGTGGCGAACGTTATGAACCGGAAGAAGAGAACCCGATGTTGGGCTTCCGTGGTGCAGGGCGTTATGTTTCCGACAGCTTCCGCGACTGCTTTGCGCTGGAGTGTGAAGCGGTGAAACGCGTACGCAACGACATGGGGCTGACCAACGTTGAAATCATGATCCCATTTGTGCGCACCGTAGACCAGGCGAAAGCGGTAGTTGAGGAGTTGGCGCGCCAGGGGCTGAAACGCGGCGAGAACGGTCTTAAGATCATTATGATGTGTGAGATCCCGTCTAATGCCTTGTTAGCGGATCAGTTCCTGCAATACTTCGACGGTTTCTCAATCGGTTCTAACGATATGACGCAATTGGCACTGGGCCTGGATCGTGACTCTGGCGTAGTCTCTGAGCTGTTTGATGAGCGTAACGAGGCGGTGAAAGCACTGCTGTCGATGGCTATTCGTGCAGCTAAAAAACAGGGTAAATACGTCGGGATTTGTGGGCAGGGGCCTTCTGATCATGAAGACTTCGCCGCCTGGCTGATGGAAGAGGGAATCGACAGCTTGTCGCTTAACCCGGATACCGTCGTTCAGACATGGTTGAGCCTTGCAGAGCTGAAAAAGTAATTTAACAACGTGATCGACAAGCAGTGTTGTCACAATTGTGGCAACACTGCTTTTTTTATGGTGCGAGGAGTTAACAAAGACGCTCTAAATCGTGGGCGTACAATTCATTAGCCACTGACTGGTAAATTTTCCACTCGAGAAAATCTGCATTCGGATATACCGCCTGAAAACTGCTCAGATCGTTGAAATAACGCATGGTGTTATTTCCGATACGACTATTTATTTTACTGATAATGGCATGAATACGGTCCTTCCTTTGACTTCTCATGGTCAACAACGTTTCAATCACGTTGGCTGGAATGTCATGGTCGCCGTTTTCCCATTGTTGCCAGTTAGCTTCATTGCCATCCAGAGCAATCCACTGGGCACATTCTTGTGTCGTCATAGCAAAAATCAGGCGTAGTGCTTTTAATTCGTATCCGTTCATTATTTGTCGGCAAGTTAAAAAATCGATGTTACATAATAGCACTATTAGCCCGCTAACGGCTTGAGAAGAATCACAACTCAATTTATTCAATTTGAACGGTAACGAAATGGAAATGTTAAAAAAAAGCCCATCGTGGGAGATGGGCAAAGACTACACACAGCAATTCGTTGTTTCACTCAGGGGATTTCCATGCTTATAAATCAATACGTTGATTTATAACCGTGACCTAATAGTAGGCATGGGGCGTTTTAGCGTCGATCAGATTCGTCTCAATAGTTTAAAAACTGTAAACATTTTGCGACACATTAATGATCATTGAGTGGTGAAAGTAAAAATATCGCGGGGATGAAAAGAAAAACCGGGCAGATTATTTACCCGGTGATTTTGACTTAATGTTGTGGCTTTTCGATCTCGTCCAACTCTTCGAGGATTTCATCGGGATCGTTAACTGGCGGGGGAACTTCATCAACCCAGGCGGCAAACAGGCGCCAGGTAACCGCTAACAGAACTGGGCCGATAAACAGACCGATCATCCCAAAGGCAATCAAACCACCAATGACACCAGATAGGATCAGTATTAACGGTAGGTCGGCGCCCATACGAATTAGCATTGGTCGGATGACGTTATCCAGTGTACCGACCACTCCACTCCACACCAGTAACACAGTTCCCCATGTGGTATCTCCGGTCCAGTAGAGCCAGATAATCGCCGGGATCAATACCGGTAATGGCCCAAGCTGTACCAGACAGGAGAGGATCATTAATACGGTCAATAACGTTGCGTAAGGAACACCTGAAACAGCCAGACCAATCCCACCAAGTACTGCCTGTACCAGCGCAGTTACCACTACGCCAAGCGCCACGGCGCGAATGGCTTGTGCGGCGAGTAGCACAGCTGCATCACCACGAACGCCCGCCAGACGTGTCGCAAAATGGCGGATACCTTGCGCAACCTGTTCACCGCGCCAGTACAGCAAGGCGCTGAAAAGTAGCATCAGCGCACAATGCACCATAAAACGTCCGAGATGCGCAGCTTGTCCAACAAACCAGGTGGTCGTTGTGCCAATGTAAGGACGGACTTTCGCCATGATCGCTGTGCCGCCCATATCCAGCAAATTGTGCCAACCGGCATACAACTTCGCGCCAATCACCGGAATGGTATTTAACCAGGCGAGGTCTGGTAATGTCATGTCACCGCTGGAGATGGCTTTGATCAGTGGACCGCTGCCGTCCACAATACTATTTACCAATAAGGCAATAGGAATGATGAACACCATCACTAACAGTAACGTCATCACCAGAACAGCGAGAGAACGGCGGCCAAAGAGGATTTTTTGCAAGCGTAACAGAACAGGCCAGGTGGCGATAACCACTGTACCGGCCCATGTGATACCGAGAATAAAGGGTTGAACAATCCATAAACATGCCACAATCATGATGGCTAAAAACAGCACCGAGAGCAGAATTTGGGCAACATCCCTGGGCTGACGAACATTTACCATAAACACTTTTCACCTTTTTTGTGCGTCAAAACGTTGACGCGACGTGAACACGCAGAACTCATTACATAATGATGAGCAATTTCAGCGGTTTTTAACAGGCCGATTCTGCCTCTAATTCTGCCAGGCGTATAAGAAAAAAATGTGATACAACAAAGTATGTAATACGCAAACGATTATACGCTCTAACTTTCGTCGCACTCTCCATGATAGTTGTGAAAAAGTAAGTGTGTATCAACGACAACACAGACCGCAGGAAAAGGTCACGATAATGATCCCACAAATTTCTCAGGCTCCCGGCATCGTTCAGCTGGTGGTCAATTTTTTGCAAGAACTGGAGCAACAAGGGTTTACTGGCGACACGGCAACAAGTTATGCCGAACGTTTAACGATGTCGACGGACAATAGTATCTATCAGTTGCTTCCTGACGCAGTAGTGTTTCCACGTTCGACAGCAGATGTGGCACTTATTGCCCGTCTGGCTGCACAGGAACGCTACACATCCCTGATCTTTACTCCCCGTGGTGGAGGCACTGGCACTAACGGTCAGGCGCTTAATCAGGGGATTATTGTTGATATGTCCCGC
The DNA here is from genome assembly GCF_019366485.1 of Escherichia sp. GZ89. NCBI lineage: Bacteria > Pseudomonadati > Pseudomonadota > Gammaproteobacteria > Enterobacterales > Enterobacteriaceae > Escherichia > Escherichia sp. GZ89. The sequence goes on from NZ_JAEOHX010000001.1 coordinate 383,841, forward strand.
TATATGAACCGCATCATCGAAATCAATCCTGAAGAGGGGTGGGTGCGCGTGGAAGCTGGGGTGATTAAAGATCAACTCAATCAGTATTTGAAACCATTTGGCTACTTTTTTGCGCCAGAACTTTCGACCAGCAATCGCGCAACGCTCGGCGGGATGATCAATACCGATGCCTCCGGTCAGGGCTCTTTAGTGTATGGGAAAACATCAGATCATGTGCTTGGTGTGCGGGCAGTTTTACTGGGTGGCGATATTCTTGATACTCAGCCTTTGCCTGTTGAACTGGCGGAAACACTCGGCAAAACCAATACCACTATCGGGCGTATCTACAACACTGTTTATCAACGTTGCCACCAGCAACGCCAGTTAATTATCGACAAATTCCCCAAACTTAACCGTTTTCTGACTGGTTACGATCTGCGTCATGTCTTTAACGACGAGATGACCGAGTTTGACCTGACTCGCATTCTCACCGGTTCAGAAGGAACACTGGCATTTATTACTGAGGCTCAGCTGGATATAACTCGCTTGCCTAAAGTGCGCCGTCTGGTAAACGTGAAGTATGATTCGTTTGATTCCGCGCTGCGTAACGCACCGTTTATGGTTGAAGCTCGGGCGCTTTCGGTAGAGACAGTGGACTCTAAAGTGCTTAACCTGGCGCGGGAAGATATCGTCTGGCATTCCGTCAGTGAACTGATTACCGATGTGCCCGACAAACAGATGCTCGGGCTAAACATTGTTGAATTTGCCGGAGACGATGAAGCACTTATCGATCAGCAGGTGAATGCGCTCTGTGCGCGGCTGGATGAACTTATCGCCAGCCAGCAAGCAGGTGTGATCGGCTGGCAGGTATGCAGTGAGCTGGCAGGTGTTGAGCGTATTTATGCCATGCGCAAAAAAGCCGTCGGCCTGCTCGGTAATGCCAAAGGAGCAGCCAAACCGATTCCGTTTGCTGAGGATACCTGCGTACCGCCGGAACATCTGGCGGATTATATTGCTGAATTTCGCGCGCTGCTCGACAGCCACGGCTTAAGCTACGGTATGTTCGGTCACGTCGATGCAGGTGTCTTGCACGTCCGTCCGGCGCTGGATATGTGCGATCCACAACAAGAGATTTTGATGAAGCAAATCTCTGATGATGTAGTGGCGTTGACTGCGAAATACGGTGGTTTGTTGTGGGGCGAACATGGTAAAGGTTTTCGTGCCGAATACAGCCCGGCGTTTTTTGGAGAGGAACTTTACGGCGAATTACGTAAAGTCAAAGCGGCATTTGATCCACAAAACCGGCTCAACCCAGGGAAAATTTGCCCACCGGAAGGTATCGACGCGCCTATGATGAAAGTGGATGCGGTGAAGCGTGGCACATATGACCGGCAGATCCCCATCGCGGTACGCCAGCAGTGGCGTGGTGCAATGGAGTGTAACGGCAACGGTTTATGCTTCAACTTTGATGCCCGCAGTCCGATGTGCCCGTCGATGAAGATTACCCAGAACCGGATTCATTCACCGAAAGGGCGCGCAACGCTGGTGCGTGAATGGCTGCGTTTGTTGGCGGATCGCGGCGTTGACCCACTAAAACTGGAACAAGAACTGCCTGAATCCGGAGTCAGTTTGCGAACGTTAATTGCGCGCATGCGCAATAGCTGGCATGCGAATAAAGGCGAATATGACTTCTCACACGAAGTCAAAGAGGCGATGTCGGGCTGTCTGGCCTGTAAAGCTTGTTCGACCCAGTGCCCCATCAAAATTGATGTGCCGGAGTTTCGCTCTCGTTTCCTGCAGCTCTATCACACACGTTATTTACGCCCATTACGTGACCATTTGGTGGCAACGGTTGAGAGCTACGCGCCGCTGATGGCACGCGCGCCGAAAACCTTTAACTTCTTCATTAACCAGCCGCTGGTGCGCAAACTCTCGGAAAAACATATCGGCATGGTTGATTTGCCGCTGCTGTCGGTTCCCTCGCTGCAACAACAAATGGTGGGGCATCGCTCGGCAAATATGACGCTGGAGCAACTGGAGAATCTGACTACAGAACATAAGGCGCGGACTGTGCTGGTGGTACAGGACCCGTTTACCAGCTATTACGAAGCCCAGGTGGTGGCTGATTTTGTTCGCCTTATCGAGAAATTAGGATTTCAGCCAGTGTTGCTTCCATTCTCACCAAATGGCAAAGCCCAGCATATAAAGGGCTTCCTGACTCGTTTTACTAAAACGGCGAAAAAAACCTCAGAGTTACTTAACCGTGTTGCCCAATTGGGAATGCCTATGGTGGGCGTAGATCCAGCACTGGTGCTTTGTTATCGGGATGAATACAAACTGGCGCTGGGCGAAAAGCGGGGGGATTTCCATGTCATGCTGGTGAATGAATGGCTTTCATCCGTACTGGAATCTGTGCCGACACGTGAAATGAGTGGCGAGACCTGGTATTTCTTTGGCCATTGTACCGAAGTTACTGCCATACCAGGCGCGCCAGCACAGTGGGCAACCATCTTTGCGCGATTTGGCGCCAAACTGGACAACGTCAACGTCGGTTGTTGCGGAATGGCGGGAACGTATGGACATGAGGCGAAAAACCACAAAAATTCGTTAGGCATTTATGAATTATCGTGGCACCAGGCAATGGAAAAATTACCGCGCCAACGCTGCCTGGCAACGGGATATTCCTGTCGCAGTCAGGTTAAACGTATTGAAGGGACGGGGGTTCGTCACCCGTTACAGGCACTACTGGAGTTGATGAAATGATCTGGAAACGTGAAACCAACATTGATGCGCTCAATGCTCTTGGGGAAGGCAATATGGTTGGACTGTTGGACATTCGTTTTGAGCATATTGGTAACGATTCACTGGAAGCGACCATGCCGGTAGACTCGCGCACAAAGCAACCTTTTGGGCTGTTACACGGCGGTGCCTCAGTGGTACTGGCGGAAACGCTGGGCTCCGTGGCGGGTTATCTCTGCACCCAGGGGGATCAAAAAGTGGTAGGCATTGAGGTAAATGCTAATCATGTTCGCTCAGCCAGGGAAGGGCGAGTACGTGGCGTTTGTAAAGCATTGCATACCGGAACCAGGCATCAGGTTTGGCAAATCGAGATTTTCGATGAGCAGGGACGTTTGTGTTGTACATCACGCCTGACAACGGCAATTTTGTGACGTTGTCACCAAAAAAATGTGATGCATATTGCTTTTGGTCATAATCTGCACAGTAAAAGGTGATATACTGTGCAGGTTTTGAACAAAAGCGAGGACGATATGACTACGCAATTTGATCCAGCCCAACTGGCAATTGAATTTTTACGCCGTGACAAAACTCAACTCTCTCCTGCCCAGTATCTTAAGCGCCTGAAACAGCTGGAGCTTGAATTTACTGATCTCATGACACTTTCCTCCGCTGAATTAAAAGAAGAGATCTATTTCGCCTGGCGTCTGGGCGTTCAATAATAAATTCCCTTGTACTTGAGTAATCCCCCTCATTCTGCCGTCGAGCCCTTAAGGCTGCCGTTGCAACCTTAAGGGATAAGCCCCTATCCAATGTCTGTTCCTCTTTCTAAAATTGATATTTTCTATACATCTTTTATTTCTGTAACTTTTTAATTTCATTCCCCTTATTAAAATCAATAAGTTAATTACGTTTTCTCTGCCAGGCTATCCCTTGAGACAGGGTCTATGCTTACTAAAAGCCGTTTAAAAAGGGGCTTTTGGCGAAAACCCCTTTGGTCGCGGGGTTGAAGTGATAATGATTATCACTAACATGATGTTATCCCGTGGCGGCGTATGAAATGAGGTAAATCTATGGAACTGCATACAGGAACTTTTAATCCCGATGAATTTGCCTGGCAGGGCTTAACGCTGACACCCGCTGCCGTGGTCCACATCCGTGAGCTGGTGGCAAAGCAACCAGGTATGGTCGGCGTGCGCTTAGGCGTTAAGCAAACGGGCTGCGCGGGCTTTGGCTATGTGCTCGACAGTGTTAGCGAGCCGGACAAAGACGATCTGCTGTTTGAACACGACGGCGCGAAGCTGTTTGTCCCGCTGCAAGCGATGCCGTTTATTGATGGCACGGAAGTCGATTTCGTTCGTGAAGGACTTAATCAGATATTCAAATTTCACAACCCTAAAGCCCAGAATGAATGTGGCTGTGGCGAAAGCTTTGGGGTATAGGCGGTACTATGTCTCGTAATACTGAAGCAACTGACGATGTCAAAACCTGGACCGGCGGCCCGCTGAATTATAAAGAAGGGTTCTTCACCCAGTTAGCCACCGATGAGCTGGCAAAGGGGATAAACGAAGAGGTGGTGCGCGCAATATCGGCGAAGCGTAATGAGCCGGAGTGGATGCTGGAGTTTCGTCTCAAAGCTTATCGCGCATGGCTGGAGATGGAAGAGCCGCACTGGCTGAAAGCGCACTACGACAAGCTGAATTATCAGGAATACAGCTACTACTCAGCACCATCGTGCGGTAATTGTGACGACACTTGCGCGTCGGAACCCGGCGCGGTGCAGCAAACTGGCGCGAACGCCTTTTTAAGTAAAGAGGTGGAGGCGGCGTTTGAGCAGTTGGGCGTTCCTGTGCGGGAAGGCAAAGAGGTGGCGGTGGATGCCATTTTCGATTCTGTTTCGGTTGCCACCACTTATCGCGAAAAACTGGCGGAGCAGGGAATTATTTTTTGTTCCTTTGGCGAGGCGATCCACGATCACCCGGAACTGGTGCGTAAATATCTCGGCACCGTGGTGCCGGGGAATGACAACTTCTTTGCCGCACTTAATGCGGCGGTAGCCTCTGACGGTACGTTTATTTATGTGCCTAAAGGCGTGTGCTGCCCGATGGAACTTTCCACCTATTTTCGTATTAACGCGGAAAAAACCGGGCAGTTTGAGCGCACCATTCTGGTGGCCGACGAAGACAGCTACGTCAGCTACATTGAAGGCTGTTCCGCTCCGGTGCGTGACAGCTATCAGTTACACGCGGCGGTGGTGGAAGTCATCATCCATAAAAACGCCGAGGTGAAATATTCCACGGTACAAAACTGGTTCCCTGGCGATAACAACACCGGCGGTATTCTCAACTTCGTCACCAAGCGTGCTTTGTGCGAAGGCGAAAACAGCAAAATGTCATGGACGCAATCAGAAACCGGGTCAGCGATTACGTGGAAATATCCCAGTTGCATTTTGCGCGGCGATAACTCCATCGGTGAGTTTTACTCAGTGGCACTGACCAGCGGTCATCAGCAGGCGGATACCGGCACCAAGATGATCCACATTGGTAAAAACACCAAATCGACCATTATCTCTAAAGGGATCTCAGCCGGACACAGCCAGAACAGTTATCGCGGCTTAGTGAAAATCATGCCGACGGCAACCAATGCACGTAACTTCACCCAGTGCGACTCAATGCTGATAGGCGCTAATTGTGGGGCGCATACTTTCCCGTATGTCGAATGTCGCAATAACAGCGCGCAACTGGAGCACGAGGCAACGACATCACGTATTGGTGAAGATCAACTGTTTTACTGCCTGCAACGCGGGATCAGCGAAGAAGACGCCATCTCGATGATTGTTAACGGTTTCTGCAAAGACGTGTTCTCGGAACTGCCGCTGGAATTTGCCGTTGAAGCACAAAAACTCCTCGCCATCAGTCTTGAACACAGCGTCGGATAAGGAATAAACATGTTAAGTATTAAAGATTTACACGTCAGCGTGGAAGATAAAGCTATCCTGCGCGGATTAAGCCTCAACGTTCGTCCCGGCGAAGTTCACGCCATTATGGGACCAAACGGTTCGGGGAAAAGTACCTTATCAGCAACGCTTGCCGGGCGAGAAGATTATGAAGTGACGGGCGGCACGGTTGAGTTCAAAGGCAAAGATTTGCTTGCGTTGTCGCCGGAAGAACGTGCAGGCGAAGGCATCTTTATGGCCTTCCAGTATCCGGTGGAAATTCCCGGCGTCAGTAACCAGTTTTTCCTGCAAACGGCACTTAATGCGGTACGCAGCTATCGCGGCCAGGAAACGCTCGACCGCTTTGATTTTCAGGATTTGATGGAAGAGAAAATCGCTCTTTTGAAAATGCCGGAAGATTTATTAACCCGTTCGGTAAACGTTGGTTTTTCTGGTGGCGAGAAAAAGCGCAACGATATTTTGCAAATGGCGGTGCTGGAACCGGAGTTGTGCATTCTTGATGAGTCGGACTCCGGGCTGGATATCGACGCATTAAAAGTGGTTGCCGATGGCGTGAACTCGCTGCGTGATGGCAAGCGTTCATTCATCATTGTTACGCACTACCAGCGCATTCTCGACTACATCAAACCTGATTACGTCCATGTGCTGTATCAGGGACGAATTGTGAAATCCGGCGATTTCACATTGGTCAAACAACTGGAGGAGCAGGGTTATGGCTGGCTTACCGAACAGCAGTAACGCGCTGCAACAGTGGCATCACTTGTTTGAAGCTGAGGGTGCAAAACGCTCCCCGCAAGCACAGCAGCATTTACAACAATTGCTGCGTACCGGACTGCCGACACGCAAACATGAGCACTGGAAATATACGCCGCTGGAAGGGCTGACCAATAGCCAGTTTGTCAGCATTGCGGGGGAGATATCCCCACAGCAGCGTGATGCCTTAGCGTTAACGTTAGACGCCGTGCGGCTGGTGTTTGTCGATGGACGTTACGTGCCCGTACTGAGCGATGCGACTGAAGGCAGCGGGTATGAAGTGAGCATTAACGACGACCGTCAGGGATTACCCGACGCTATTCAGGCGGAAGTGTTTCTGCATTTGACGGAAAGCCTGGCGCAAAGCGTGACGCATATCGCCGTGAAGCGCGGTCAACGGCCGGCAAAGCCATTGCTTTTAATGCATATCACCCAGGGCGTGGCAGGTGAAGTGGTGAACACAGCTCATTACCGGCATCATCTGGATCTGGCAGAAGGTGCCGAAGCGACGGTGATTGAGCATTTTGTTAGCCTGAATGACGCTCGTCATTTCACCGGAGCGCGCTTTACCATCAATGTCGCAGCGAACGCCCACTTGCAGCATATCAAGCTGGCGTTTGAAAACCCGGTCAGTCACCACTTTGCCCATAACGATTTGTTGCTGGCTAACGATGCCACTGCATTTAGCCACAGTTTCCTGCTTGGTGGCGCAGTGTTACGACACAACACCAGTACGCAACTCAATGGCGAAAACAGCACGCTGCGGATCAATAGTCTGGCGATGCCGGTGAAAAACGAGGTGTGTGATACCCGTACCTGGCTGGAACACAATAAAGGTTTTTGTAACAGCCGACAGTTACACAAAACTATCGTCAGCGACAAAGGCCGCGCGGTATTTAACGGTTTGATCAACGTCGCGCAGCACGCCATCAAAACGGATGGTCAGATGACCAACAATAATCTGCTGATGGGAAAACTGGCGGAAGTGGATACTAAACCGCAGTTGGAAATCTATGCAGATGATGTGAAATGCAGCCACGGCGCGACGGTGGGGCGTATTGATGATGAACAGATGTTCTATCTGCGCTCGCGCGGGATCAATCAGCAGGATGCCCAGCAGATGATCATTTACGCCTTTGCTGCCGAACTGACGGAAGCACTGCGTGATGAAGGGCTTAAACAGCAGGTGCTGGCCCGAATCGGTCAACGGCTGCCAGGAGGTGCAAGATGACTTTTTCCGTTGATAAGGTGCGGGCCGATTTCCCGGTGCTTTCGCGTGAGGTGAACGGTTTGCCGCTGGCTTATCTCGACAGCGCCGCCAGTGCGCAGAAACCGAGCCAGGTGATTGATGCCGAGGCTGAGTTTTATCGTCATGGCTACGCGGCGGTGCATCGCGGTATTCATACCTTAAGCGCCCAGGCGACCGAGAAAATGGAGAACGTGCGCAAGCGGGCATCGTTGTTTATCAACGCCCGTTCGGCGGAAGAGCTGGTGTTCGTCCGCGGCACGACGGAAGGGATCAATCTGGTCGCCAATAGCTGGGGCAACAGCAATGTGCGGGCGGGCGATAACATCATCATCAGTCAGATGGAGCACCACGCTAACATTGTTCCCTGGCAGATGCTTTGCGCACGCGTTGGCGCAGAGCTGCGTGTGATCCCTCTCAACCCCGACGGTACGCTGCAACTGGAGACGCTGCCTACGCTGTTTGATGAGAAAACTCGCCTGCTGGCAATTACCCATGTCTCCAACGTGCTTGGGACAGAAAATCCGCTGGTGGAGATGATCACGCTTGCGCACCAACATGGCGCAAAAGTACTGGTGGATGGCGCTCAGGCGGTGATGCATCATCCGGTGGACGTTCAGGCGCTGGATTGCGATTTTTACGTGTTCTCCGGGCATAAACTGTATGGACCCACCGGGATTGGCATTCTTTATGTCAAAGAAGCCTTGTTGCAGGAAATGCCGCCGTGGGAAGGGGGCGGTTCTATGATCGCCACCGTCAGCCTGAGTGAAGGCACAACCTGGACTAAAGCACCGTGGCGGTTTGAAGCCGGCACACCCAATACCGGAGGCATTATTGGTCTTGGCGCGGCGCTGGAGTATGTGTCGGCGCTGGGGCTTAATAATATAGCCGAGTATGAACAGAATCTGATGCACTACGCGCTATCACAGCTGGAATCTGTACCGGATCTCACTCTCTATGGTCCCCAGAACAGGCTTGGCGTTATTGCTTTTAATCTTGGCAAACACCACGCCTATGACGTCGGCAGTTTTCTTGATAACTACGGTATTGCAGTACGTACCGGACATCACTGCGCTATGCCATTAATGGCCTATTACAACGTTCCTGCCATGTGTCGGGCGTCGCTGGCTATGTATAACACCCATGAAGAAGTGGATCGTCTGGTGACCGGCCTGCAACGTATTCACCGTCTGCTGGGATAACAGGGAGGCACTATGGCTTTATTGCCGGATAAAGAAAAATTGCTGCGTAATTTTTTACGCTGCGCCAATTGGGAAGAGAAATATCTCTACATTATTGAGCTGGGCCAGCGTCTGCCAGAATTACACGACGAAGACAGAAGCCCGCAAAATAGCATCCAGGGCTGCCAGAGTCAGGTATGGATTGTGATGCGTCAAAATGCGCAGGGAATTATTGAATTACAGGGCGACAGCGATGCGGCCATTGTGAAAGGGCTTATTGCGGTCGTCTTTATACTCTACGATCAGATGACGCCGCAGGATATTGTCAATTTCGATGTGCGTCCGTGGTTTGAAAAAATGGCGCTCACCCAACATCTCACCCCATCTCGTTCACAAGGTCTGGAAGCGATGATTCGCGCAATTCGCGCCAAAGCCGCTGCACTTAGCTAAACTAAAGGGACAGCTTTCATCCGGTTGGCTCACATTGCCGGATGGTCAATGTTTACACTGACCTGCACAGGAGTGTTTCGGTTTCAGGTGAACATAAGCGCCATCCGACGTTTCAGCGTGAGTCTCCGGCAAATACAGGAGGTTTACAATGAAACGCGCGTCTTTGCTTACACTCACGCTTATCGGCGCTTTTAGCGCCATCCAGGCTGCCTGGGCGGTTGATTATCCGCTACCACCAACCGAAAGCCGACTGGTTGGGCAAAATCAAACGTATACGGTGCAAGAAGGGGATAAAAACCTTCAGGCCATCGCCCGACGTTTTGATACTGCGGCAATGTTGATCCTTGAAGCCAATAACACTATCGCCCCGGTGCCAAAACCCGGTACGACGATAACGATTCCTTCGCAACTGTTATTACCTGATGCGCCGCGTCAGGGGATTATCGTTAACCTGGCAGAGCTGCGCCTTTATTATTATCCGCCGGGAGAAAATATCGTGCAGGTCTATCCGATAGGTATTGGTTTGCAGGGGCTGGAAACGCCAGTGATGGAAACGCGTGTGGGGCAGAAAATCCCTAACCCAACCTGGACGCCTACGGCGGGCATTCGTCAGCGTTCGCTGGAGCGTGGCATTAAATTACCGCCAGTCGTTCCTGCCGGGCCAAATAACCCACTAGGACGTTACGCACTGCGCCTCGCGCATGGTAATGGCGAATACCTCATTCATGGCACCAGTGCGCCGGACAGCGTCGGTTTGCGCGTCAGTTCAGGGTGTATTCGCATGAATGCACCGGATATTAAAGCCTTGTTCTCCAGCGTGCGGACGGGAACTCCGGTGAAAGTGATCAACGAACCGGTGAAATATTCTGTGGAGCCTAACGGGATGCGTTACGTTGAAGTACATCGACCACTATCAGCAGAAGAACAGCAGAACGTTCAGACAATGCCGTACACACTGCCCGTAGGTTTCACGCAATTTAAAGACAATAAGGTTGTAGATCAGAAGTTAGTCGATAAAGCGTTGTATCGTCGGGCAGGGTATCCGGTTGCGGTGAGCGAGGGAGGAGCGGTAACAGGTGGAGCGCCTGTGATTAATTCAGCGCAGAATGCGCCATCAGTCGCTGGTGTACAAGAACAGGTCACGCAATAAAAAGCAAAAAAAATGGCGCACAACGTGCGCCATTTGCTCTAACACAGGTACTGTTACTTTTTGTACTTAGTAGCCATGTTGTCCAGACGCTGGTTAGCGCGAGCTGCGTCGTCTTTAGCAGCCTGAACGTCGGAACGCATTGCGTTCACGTCGTTGCTCAGCTGGTCAACTTTAGCGTTCAGAGTCTGAACGTCAGAAGACAGCTGATCGATTTTAGCGTTGCTGGAGCAACCAGCCAGCAGAGTAGAAGCCAGGATTACCGCGCCCAGTACCAGTTTAGTAGATTTCATTATTAATACCCTCTAGATTGAGTTAATCTCCATGTAGCGTTACAAGTATTACACAAAGTTTTTTATGTTGAGAATATTTTTTTGATGGGAATGCACTTATTTTTGATCGTTCGCTCAAAGAAGCACCTAATGTAACAAAAACAGGTAAAAAGATGAGTGAAAACAGGGTGCTTCCATCGGATTCGTCTTAGATAATTTTACATTAGATAGTGAAATCCGATTTGCAATTTTAATAATCGTCGTTATTACAGAAATAAAAAAAGCGCCGCAAGGGCGCTTTCCTGGATAAATTAATTCACAAACAATTATTACAGTACGTGAACAGATGCGGTATTGGTTGTGCCGCTTGGGACCAGTGCGCCAGAAACCATGACCACAACATCACCTTTCTGAGCCAGACCGCTCTGCAGAGCCAGTTCTTTACCCAGACGATAGAAGTCATCAGTAGAGGTGATTTCTTTCACCAACTGTGGCACAACGCCTTTGCTCAGCACCAGCTGATGTGCAGTTTTTTCGTTGGTGGTCAGCGCCAGGATGGTTGCATCCGGGAAGTATTTGCGCACCGCACGTGCAGATTTACCGCCCTGGGTCGCTACAACGATCAGCGGGGCATCCAGTTTTTCTGCAGTTTCAACCGCACCACGGCAAACTGCTTCGGTGATACGCAGTTTACGGCTGTCGTTGTTGAAATCCAGACGGCTGGTCATTACACGATCAGTACGTTCACAAATGGTCGCCATAATAGAAACAGCTTCCAGCGGATACTTACCTTTTGCGGATTCACCAGACAGCATAACTGCGTCAGTACCATCCAGAATGGCGTTAGCAACGTCACCTGCTTCTGCGCGGGTTGGACGTGGGTTTTTGATCATGGAATCCAGCATTTGAGTCGCTGTAATAACGACTTTACGTGCACGGATACATTTTTCGATCATCATCTTCTGAGCGAAGATAACTTCTTCAACCGGGATTTCAACACCCAGGTCGCCACGCGCAACCATGATACCGTCAGACGCTTCGAGGATTTCGTCGAAGTTGTTCAGGCCTTCCTGGTTTTCAATTTTGGAGATGATCTGGATGTTTTCGCCGCCGTGCGCTTTCAGGTGTGCGCGAATCTCTTCTACGTCGGAGCGTTTACGAATAAAGGAAGCAGCAACAAAGTCAACGCCTTGTTCGCAGCCGAAGATCAGATCCTGTTTGTCTTTTTCAGCCAGTGCTGGCAGGGCAATGGAAACACCAGGCAGGTTCACACCTTTGTTTTCGCCCAGATCGCCGTTGTTCAGCACTTTACAAATAACTTTGTTACCTTCAATAGCGGTAACTTCCATGCCAATCAGACCATCATCGACCAGAACAGTGTTGCCAACAGACAGGTCGGAAGTCAGGCCTTCGTAAGTTACTGCAACGATCTCATTGTTGCCCACCACAGATTTATCAGTAGTGAAAGTAAAGGTCTGGCCTGCTTTCAGGGAAACGTCATTACCGCCTTCCAGTTTGATGGTACGGATTTCCGGGCCTTTGGTGTCGAGCAGGATGGCTGCTTGTTTGCCGGTTTTGCTCATAACGTTGCGCAAGTTCTGGATGCGCTGACCATGTTCTGCGTAATCACCGTGAGAGAAGTTCAGACGCATGACGTTCATGCCTGCGTCGAGCATCTTGGTTAACATCTCTTCTGATTCGGTTTTCGGGCCGATTGTGCAAACAATTTTCGTCTTTTTCATGACAGTCTTAGTCTTTAAGTTGAGAAGGATTGGAAAATCTGGCTTCAGGGGCGCACGGCCGGGAAGCTAAACCTGTTTTACGAAAAAAATGATGCCTCGCACTAAGGATAGGTGACTTCAATGTAGCGTGCAGAGGAATGTGTGCTTGCGTTTCAGCCCAACAGGAAAGAGTCGTTTTTAGTCGCTGAGTATGACTGTACAAGTGGCTGAAACCATTCAAGTGACAATTGGCGCGCATTATACGCTGAAAAAAGCAAAAAAGGAAAATGAAAACGGTGTTTCAAAACAGAACCTGGCAGATTGATGATATCTGCTAACAACTCTTTTATTTCTGCTCAACATACAGAAACGCGTGTAAGACACGTCACGTTGCGCAACAACCGATAATGCTTTAATTGATTATTTATAGTCTTGCAATAATATCTTGTTTTATTTATTTGATTTTTAATGATTTTTGTTTTTATCAACAGAGTGATATAAGCTTTTTGTTTCACCTTGCGATGAGCGAAAAGTATGGGTAATCAAACAAAAGAAGACGATTTGTACCGGGAGATGTGCCGGGTGGTTGGCAAGGTTGTTCTGGAAATGCGTGATCTCGGTCAGGAGCCAAAACATATTGTGATAGCAGGTGTATTGCGTACAGCACTAGCAAATCAGCGTATCAAACGTACAGAACTGGAAAAGCAGGCAATGGAGACTGTTATCAAAGCGCTTGCGGGATAACAGAGCTGGAGATGACAATCTTGCCATCTCCAGTTTTTCTATTCTTCGGTGTATATAAGATACTTGCGGCGAGATGGTGCGGACTGAGAAATGGCTTTTGCCATCGACTCAGCAATATCAGCACATGCTGTCAATCCCTGAACGAAAGGACGATCATGCATGAGCCACGGGAGTGCCGCAAAGGCAATGCGACCACGGACAATCTCTGGTGACTGTAAAGTATAATCACTGCCAATATCAGGAATATCCTCCCCGGAAGCAGCAAGTTGTTTGCGTAAACGTGGAAAGGGGAGATCATTAATCTTCAATGGCCGCTGGCCCCGCGCGTCAATAAACAGATCAAATGTGTATTTACACTCAGTGGTGGTAATCACAGTCTCGGTTTCGTTAACAGTCATTTCATACTCGTTCCCCAGAGCAAGTACAGTAATAAGGCCTGCTTTATGCAGGGCCAGAAGTCGGCGGATAGATTCGGAAGGTATTGCCGCGTAATTATCTATAAATACCCGCGCGAGCCCCTTACTAAACCGTTGACTGTCTTCCTCATTAAGGTGAGGGACGATTTCCTGAACCACCTCGTGTAGCCGCAAAATGGTATAGCGCCAGGGCACAGTATATTTCTGACGTTTATTTCGCTCTACCTCCTGAAGATTCGCTTCTGCCCACAGAAATGGATCATGACTTTTCCGCTCAGCAAACCAGGCGGTGGCAAAACTATCTGCATCCAGAGTATTTAAGGCAATGCTTTGGCACCATGCGGGATCAGCAACTTCTAATTCCGCAACAATCAGGCGGAATATCCTGTTGAGTAAACCTTGTGAGCCAGCTGTAATTTCTTGTTCAATCGCTGCAGCAGTTACGATAGTTAAAGATTCGTAGGGAATAGGGCAGTAAAAATCGGCTTCCGGCAGGACACCTGTACGAGACATCAGCGTCAGCTCCAGATTGTCACTATTTTCATTGAGATGAAATCGCAACTGTTTATTGGCTGACTCAGTGAACTTACCGTGCTGAATAGCAACCGCCATTGCTGCATCCAGTCCACTAAGTGAGGTACCCATAATTCCCACTTTACAGGGGGGGATTTTAGCTTCCATTAATCCTGACCATGGACTGGGGAAATAACATCTCGTTGCTTGTGTTTCATCTGGCCAAACGTGCCCGGTAGCAATGACAGCGAGATCGAACTCCCCGGCATCGCTACTGTTTTCAGCCCATATACGCACGCCCTTTGTCGTAGCTTCGATATCGGTGACGCGGCAGGACTCGTGAATATTAACTATAAAATGTTGTGCTTTAGCCCGCTTCACCAATTGCAAAAATTGCGCACGAAAATATTCGCCGAGCAAGATCCTTGGCAAAAACTGACGGTCGTGTAACGTAGCGCGTTGAATACCATAGCGCGCGAGATGCTCATCACTCTGCTGTTGTAACCATTCCAGATAAGTAATATTTACTGGTGGGATTTCTATACTCGCAATGTTAGCCAGCATGATTTTCGAGTTATCTTCGTCGCTGTAGGGCATCCCGACACCCGCTTCATCAGCCTGTTCAAAAAGAGTGACAGAAACCGGCGTTTGCTGTTCAAGGAGGGAGTTTAAGGTGTAGATCCCGGTGGGTCCGCCTCCCACAATGGCTATTCTTCTCATTATCAGTTACCCATTTTTATTGTTTATAAGGTTGTCAGTCTTCCAGGCAATAACGTCGTACCTGATAAGTGTGGATGAAAATGGGCATTGTTCCAGCGGGGGGATTATTTTCGGAAGGGGCTTAAAACCGGGGGAATAATCCCCCTGAAAAAATGAAAAGTTAATCCAGCTTTGCTTTATTGACCTGGCTTAATGGGATATTCACATCAAAAACTTTGGCAATCACTTCTTCCACACCCAGATTTTTCAGGCGTGCAGTATGTTTTTCCAGATAGGCGAGAGCTGTTTCTTCGCTGGCAAACAGGTAGATTCCTCCCGCTTCATGATTTTTTTCACTTTCAGTCCAGACTTTCCACAGAAAACCCGGTTCCTGATTAATGGTTTCTGCCAGTGGGCGTAGCTGTTCTGCCATTTCGTTACCAAAAGGGCCATTAAATGCAAAATGGAGTTGTAATAAAGTTGCCATCGCTTATCTCCTTCGTTAAACAACATGAAGGGTAGTGTAAGACGATTAATGCTTTGAATATAGAGGAGAAAAAAGGAATTTTAGAAGTGGCACCAGATTGAATAAATCTGGTGCGTCCGAGTGGACTCGAACCACCGACCCCCACCATGTCAAGGTGGTGCTCTAACCAACTGAGCTACGGACGCAGGATGGTGCGTTCAATTGGACTCGAACCAACGACCCCCACCATGTCAAGGTGGTGCTCTAACCAACTGAGCTATGAACGCAATGTTGTGGGTGACAACGGGGACGAATATTAGCGGCAGAGATGGGAGGAGGCAAGAGGCAAATGGTAATTTTCTTCCGTTTTTCACTCGATTGCGGAGGAAACATGCAAAATGTTGACAGAATAGCCGCCGTCAGGCGGCTATTGCTGGTTTATCGCGCAGCACGTTGCAGAATAATTGCCGAAGGCAGGCGTTGTAAGTAACGCATCCGCAGCATCATCATAATGGCCGCTGAGGTCAGACCAATAATAAAGCCAATCCAGAAGCCCGCCGGCCCCATGGGCTGCACGACCAGGTCGGTCAGGGCGAGAATATATCCGCTCGGTAATCCCAACACCCAGTAAGCGGTGAACGTGATAAAGAAGATAGAACGCGTATCTTTATAACCACGGAGAATACCGCTACCGATAACCTGAATTGAGTCAGAAATTTGATAAACCGCAGCCAGTAACATTAAATGTGCCGCGAGGGTGATGACTTGCGGATTATCGTTATACAGCAGGGCAATTTGCTCACGGAACGAGACAGTAAAGATCGCCGTCACTGTCGCCATACATACACCTACCATGAGTCCGGTACGAGCAGCTGTTTGGGCATCAAGTGTTGAGCCTTGTCCCAGACGGTAACCAACGCGGATCGTCACAGCAGCTGACAAAGACAGCGGTAATACGAACATCAGAGAGCTGAAGTTCAGGGCAATCTGGTGACCGGCCACATCGACAATTCCGAGTGGGGATACTAACAACGCAACCACGGCGAAGAGTGTAACCTCAAAGAATAACGCCAGGGCAATAGGCAAACCTAACTGAACAAGGCGCTTCATTACCGCTGTATCTGGTTTACCTGAATGCTGTTGATTACGGATATCACGCATAGAGCGCGCGTTTTTCACGTAAGAGAGCATAGCGACAAACATGACCCAATAAACGGCCGCAGTCGCAACGCCACAACCAACACCACCCAGCTCCGGCATACCGAAATGACCATAAATGAACACATAGTTCACGGGGATGTTCACCAGCAAGCCGATAAATCCCATTACCATTCCCGGTTTGGTTTTGGCGAGTCCCTCACACTGGTTACGAGCTACCTGGAAGAAGAGATAACCTGGCGCACCCCAGAGCAGTGCGCGTAAGTATCCTACGGCTTTGTCTGCCAGAGCAGGATCAATGTTATCCATAGCGCGAATGATATAGCCCGCATTCCATAGCACCAGCATAATCAACAGCGAAACAAATCCTGCCAGCCAGAAACCTTGTCGCACCTGATGAGCGATACGCTCACGGCGACCAGAACCGTTAAGCTGCGCGATAACCGGAGTCAATGCCAGTAACAGGCCATGGCCAAACAAAATGGCGGGTAGCCAGATAGATGTACCAATAGCAACTGCCGCCATGTCCGTGGCACTGTAGCCACCGGCCATGACCGTATCAACAAACCCCATTGCGGTTTGGGCGATTTGCGCGAGAATCACCGGAATAGCTAACGCTAATAACTGACGCGCTTCATTTATGTACTTCTGCACGTGAACACCTTTTATATTGTTGTTATATGAGAGACTAAAAAAGCCGCCTCGAGAGGCAGCGAAAAGAAGAATCTGAGGAATTTTCAGTCTATTGTAGCGAGGAATTATTAATTCTCCAGTGAAAAAATAGCCATTTAGATTGCTTTACTGGCAAGCTGATTTTCCTCCTGCTATTGTGCAGAACATTATGAGTTAATTAATTTCAGGAGTTGCAGGTATGTTTACCGGTATTGTGCAAGGCACGGCGAAGTTGGTGTCTATTGATGAAAAACCTAACTTTCGGACTCACATCGTGGAGTTGCCTGACTATATGCTTGATGGGCTGGAAACTGGCGCATCGGTGGCCCATAACGGATGTTGTCTTACCGTGACCGAAATTAAAGGTAACCAGGTTAGTTTCGATCTGATGAAAGAGACGCTGCGTATTACCAATCTTGGTGAACTGCAACCAGGTGACTGGGTGAATGTTGAGCGTGCAGCCAAATTCAGTGATGAAATTGGTGGGCATCTGATGTCGGGTCATATTATGACCACAGCAGAAATTGCCAAAATATTAACCTCGGAAAATAACCGCCAGATTTGGTTCAAAGTGCAGGATAAGCAACTGATGAAATACATCCTGTATAAAGGATTCATCGGTATTGATGGAATAAGCCTGACAGTGGGTGAAGTTACACCAACGCGTTTTTGTGTGCATCTCATTCCAGAAACACTGGAGCGTACAACGTTGGGTAAAAAGAAACTGGGAGAGCGCGTTAATATTGAAATCGATCCGCAAACGCAGGCGGTGGTAGATACCGTAGAGCGCGTACTGGCTGCGCGCGAAAATGCGTTGAAAGAGCCAGGCAGCGAGACGCAGGTCTGAAAGCAATGATGGCTACCCCCGCATTTCGCGGGGGGTTTAGTTAGCGAGGAACGCGTAAACCGTGTTCAACACCACGTGAGAAAACGACCTGCCAGAGCTGAATATCGCGGGCGCGAAACGCTCCGGCACAGGCATTCAGGTAGTAAGTAAACATACGCTTGAAGCGTTCGCTATAGTTATCGGCAATTTCTGGCCAGGCGGCAAGAAAGCGTTCATACCATGCCATCAGCGTCGTGTCATAATCTGCCCCAAAGTTATGCCAGTCTTCCATAATGAAATGTGGCTCACTGGCACAGGCAATTTGCCGTACGGAGGGAAGGCAACCGTTAGGGAAAATGTATTTGTTAATCCACGGATCAACATTATGGTCGGTCTTTTTGGAACCGATGGTGTGTAGCAGGAATAAACCGTCTGGTTTTAAATTACGGTCTACCACTTCGAAGTAAGTGTTGTAATTCTTTGGCCCGACATGTTCGAACATCCCAACCGAAACGATCCGATCAAACTGGTCGTTAAGATCACGATAATCTTCCAGCAGAATCTCCACATCTAGCCCGGCGCAACGTTCCTGAGCCATTTTTTGTTGCTCAGCAGAAATCGTTACCCCAACAACACTGGCACCATAATGAGTGGCAAGATACTGCGACAAGCCGCCCCAGCCACAGCCGATATCCAGAACCCGCATCCCTGGTTTCAAATGCAATTTTTCGCAAATCATTTTCAACTTCGCTTGCTGGGCAGCTTCCAGGTTATCGGCATCTTTCCAGTAAGCGCAGGAATATTGCATGTAGGGATCAAGCATTCGGCTGAATAGATCATTACCCAAATCGTAATGTTCTTTGCCCACTATCCAGGCGCGTTTTTTACTTTGCAGGTTGAACAAGCGAGCGCTTGCAATACGGAGTGTGTCTTTGAGATGGCGGGGGAGTTGGTTTTCCAGACCGGCGCGCAGGACTTTGCTAAAGAACATATCGAGTCTGTCGCATTCCCACCAGCCATCCATGTAACTCTCACCCAAGCCCAGCGATCCTTCCTGCAAAACGCGTTTAAAAAAATCGGGGTTTTTGACACGAATATCCGCCGGTGCTGAGCCATTGATTGTAATGTCAGCACGGCTAAGTAATTCGTTGGCGATGCGATACCAGTCATCATCCGGTACGCTAACTTCTTCTATACACGATGAACTCATAGCTTCTCCATCACTGGTCGGTGATCAGAACCTTAAAACAGCGTAGTCGCTTTTATGGCTTTGTGAGAAATCTCACGGAAAAATTCCGTGAGCCTGGAATCCGACGTAGAACAGAGGAAGGGAGAAACCCTTGCCGAAATGACCATCCATAGTAAACCGGGAACATCCTGATCCCGTTAACGCATAATAATTATCGTCTTTTTTAACAACTGAAAATTAGTATAGGCCGCAAAAACCATTCATACAACAGAAAAATCTTAGCGACCTATCCATAAATCATATCAATTTATCAGTGCGATTCACCGTGTGCCATATCGCTACGCTGACAGCATTCGTTCGCAGTTTCTGCATGGCTTTGCATCTTATAGCCCACAGTAACCAACACAACAGTGGCTAACATCACGCTGGTTGTGGTCAGTAACGGGGTGCTGATAAGCCAGGAAACCACCAGGCTTGCGAGAAAGCATAATCCCAACTGCAGAGTATTTTGCAACGCAGCTGCACGTCCGGTCGCTTGCGGGAACGGACGTAACGCCTGCGCCACAACAATCGGGTAGATCGCACCATTGGCAATCGCCATCACACAGAACGGAATTAAAATTTCAACCAGCGAAACGTGATTGATAAAGCTGGTCGCCCAGGTGGCAATAACGCTCAGCGCAAACAGTACCAATAACCAGGGCAACATTTGCTGGCCATGCCATTTCTGCAATGCCGCACGGCAACCATAACCACCAATCAGGAAAGCGATAGTCTGTGGAACATAACTCAAACCAATCACCGCCGGGGTGTAACCCATTTCACTGAGAATGAATGGCGAACCTGTCAGCCAGGCGAAAAAGCTGGCAGAACACGCTGCATAAATCAGCACATTGCCACGGTAAGCCTTTGAACGCAGCAGGGTAGTGAAAGTGAGTGACTGCTGCTTATTTTCCTGATTTTTACGCGCAGGTTTAAGGCGCAGAGCAGGAATCATCAACAAGACAGTGATGGCAAACAGCGTGGCAAAAATGGATTGCCATGAAAAATGCACCAGTAGCCAGCTTCCCACTAACGGCGCCAGGGCAGGAGATAACCCCACCAGCGGCATAATCGTGGCGAAAATACGGTTTACTTTTTGCGAAGGATAATAATCGGTCACCAGTGCCTGCCAGATAACCGCTGCGGCACAGACACCAATCGCCTGGATAAAGCGCAAAACGAGTAATCCTACAGCGTTAGTGACCCACAGCATCCCCAAACTTCCGAGGGCAAAGATGGTCAGGCCAAGCAGCAGTATTGGTTTACGACCATAACGGTCTGATAGCGGTCCCCATAACAGCTGCGCGACGGCAAAGCCCGCCAGAAACAGACTGAGACTGGCACTAACGGCAGAAGCCGGGGTTTGCAGATCTGCCTGTATAGCGGCGAAAGCAGGTAAATACATATCGGTTGCCAGGAAACCGAGTACGCTTAAACCTGCCAGCCAGACTAAAAATCCTTTCCCAGGTTGCATAATTCATTCTCTGTAGTTATCAGTAAGACATCGGCGCAAAGTGTAGGGAGTGAAATTCTGATTGTGAAACGTTAATATTTGACGGGTGATTTCAAAAATTTTGTAGGCAGAATATGTGGTCTGAATACTCTCTTGAAGTGGTTGATGCGGTGGCGCGCAATGGCAGCTTTAGCGCAGCAGCACAGGAATTACATCGAGTGCCTTCTGCCGTCAGCTATACCGTAAGACAACTGGAAGAATGGTTAGCGGTGCCTCTTTTCGAACGCCGACACCGTGATGTAGAACTGACTCCGGCGGGAGCATGGTTTCTGAAAGAGGGGCGATCTGTTATCAAAAAAATGCAGATCACGCGACAACAATGCCAGCAAATTGCCAATGGGTGGCGAGGTGAGTTGGCCATCGCGGTGGATAACATTGTTCGTCCAGAACGTACACGTCAATTGATCGTCGATTTTTACCGTCATTTTGACGATGTTGAATTGCGCGTATTCCAGGAAGTCTTCAATGGTGTCTGGGATGCACTGGCTGACGGACGTGTGGAACTGGCTATAGGCGCGACACAAGCGATTCCTGTAGGGGGGCGCTATACGTTTCGCGATATGGGAATGTTGAGTTGGTGTTGCGTGGTTGCCAGTCATCATCCACTGGCAGCAATGCCGGGGCCATTAAGTGATGATACGTTGCGCAACTGGCCCTCGTTGGTGCGTGAAGACACATCAAGAAATCTACCAAAACGTATTACCTGGTTGTTGGATAACCAAAAAAGGGTAGTGGTACCGGACTGGGAGTCTTCAGCTACCTGTATTTCCGCTGGGTTATGCATGGCGATGGTACCTACGCATTTTGCCAAGCCGTGGATCGACAGCGGTAAATGGGTAGCGCTACAGCTTGAAAATCCATTCCCGGACGCTGCCTGTTGTCTTACCTGGCAGCAAAACGATATGTCACCAGCGCTCGCCTGGTTGCTGGATTATCTGGGAGACAGCGAAACGCTGAATAAAGAGTGGTTGCGGGAGCCAGAATCGGCTCCCACAAAGACATCTTAACGACGATAGTCGCGGAAAGGACCATCTGCGACAGAACGACGTTCAATCAGGCGCGGATGTACTTCAATGGATTGCGGTTCTTCACGCTTATTCACAATACGGTCCAGCAACATGTTGAATGCTGTTTCGCCCAGTGAATCTTTTGGCTGGTGAATAGTTGTCAGTGCTGGCGTGAAGTAACGGGCGTTGCGCACGTTATCATAACCGATCACTGAAATATCTTGTGGTACACGCAGGCCCATTTCATCGGCAGCACACAATGCACCCATGGCCATGATATCGCCACCACAGAAAACTGCCGTGGGGCGATGCGTTTGCGCAAGAATCTGCTGCATTGCGCGATAACCAGATTCTGGTTCGAAATCTCCCTGTACGATCCAGTTTTCCGGCACTTTAATCAGCGCTTCTTCCATCGCTTTCATAAAGCCTGCCAGACGACCCGCGCCGGTATTACGTTCCAGAGGTCCGGGGATTACGCCGATATCGCGGTGTCCACGTTCAATCAGGTAACGACCTGCCATGTATCCGCCTTCAAAAGCGTTATCAATCACGGCATCGGTGAAATCAGCTTTTGCCTCACCCCAATCCATGACCACCATTGGGATGTGGCGATACTCTTCCAGCATGGTGAGCAAGGGCTCTGGATATTCAGAACACATTACCAGCAATCCATCCACGCGCTTTTGCGCCATCATGGAAAGGTAAGCACGTTGCTTTTCCAGGTTGTTCCAGGCATTACCCAAAATCAGCGTGTAGCCTTTCTGGAAGCAGTTTTTCTCAACCGCTTCAATGATTTCCGCAAAATAAGCAGCTTCACTACTGGTTGCCAGCAGGCCGATTGACTTGGTGTGGTTAACCTTCAGACTTCGAGCAACGGCGCTCGGAGAATAATGCAATTCTTTGATTGCTGCCCAGACGGCATTACGGGTTTCTTCCGCAACAAAGCGTGTTTTGTTGATTACGTGTGAAACAGTTGTAGTGGAAACGTTTGCTCGCTTCGCTACATCTTTAATTGTTGCCATTACATCTCACTCCAGACCCGATCCATAACTCCATTAAATGCCAGGTAAACGTTTGCCTTTACACACCCTGAGCGCAACGTCAGGGTTGCGGCACGCCGGAAAATACGACACGGAACGACAGGAAGGGGTCAATGGCCGGTACGCTATACTTGTAAGCGTGGAATTTTGGCCGATCTTGACCAAAAGGGGAAGTGCTAAAAACAGTTATCACGCTAAATGGCGGGAGATTTTTAGCCAAATGTATGCAAAAATGCGCTACATCACTTTTTGTGTGGGAATAAAAAGGAGAAAACTTGATGAGCAATGATCTGAAATACTCTTTAATTACGACCTTAATCGTCCTCGCTTTGATCGTTGCGGGTGGTCTGACCGCAGCTCTGCACTGATTTTTACCCCGAGGGAGAATTCTCTCCCTCATTCGCTCTTCTCCAATTGTTAGCAAATCTGCAAAAGTGTTTTGTAAATTTGTTATTTTCATTATTTTGTGATTGATGTCATGCTTTTCTCCACTTACTTAGGTATCGCGTAAAACGCGAAGACGTGGAGTCGAAGCATGAAGATAAATTATCCCTTGCTGGCGCTGGCAATTGGCGCATTTGGTATTGGGACAACGGAATTCTCCCCAATGGGCTTGTTGCCTGTGATCGCTCGTGGTGTGGATGTCTCCATACCTGCGGCTGGTATGTTGATTAGCGCCTATGCCGTGGGAGTCATGGTTGGTGCGCCTTTAATGACATTGTTACTTTCTCATCGCGCCCGACGTAACGCCCTAATTTTTCTGATGGCAATCTTTACGCTTGGTAATGTACTTTCTGCGATTGCGCCAGATTACACCACATTAATGCTGTCACGTATTTTGACCAGCCTTAACCATGGCGCCTTCTTCGGTCTTGGTTCGGTTGTCGCTGCAAGCGTAGTGCCTAAGCACAAGCAGGCGAGTGCCGTTGCCACGATGTTTATGGGGTTGACGCTGGCTAATATTGGTGGCGTACCCGCAGCCACCTGGCTTGGTGAAACAATTGGCTGGCGAATGTCCTTTATGGCAACGGCAGTGTTAGGGGTGGTTTCAATGGTCAGTCTTTGGTTCTCTTTACCAAAAGGTGGGGCAGGGGCACGGCCAGATGTCAAAAAAGAACTGGGTGTGCTGTTACGACCGCAAGTGCTCTCAGCACTGCTGACCACGGTACTGGGCGCGGGGGCCATGTTTACGCTCTATACCTATATCTCTCCTGTATTACAAACCATTACCCATGCGACGCCTGTGTTCGTAACGGCAATGCTGGTGTTGATTGGTGTTGGTTTTTCTATCGGCAATTACCTGGGCGGCAAATTTGCTGATCGCTCTGTGAATGGAACGCTAAAAGGCTTTTTATTCTTGCTGATGGTGATTATGTTGCTGATTCCATTCCTGGCACGCAATGAGTATGGTGCCGCGGTCGCGATGGTTGTCTGGGGGGCGGCTACCTTTGCTGTTGTTCCACCATTGCAAATGCGGGTGATGCGCGTTGCCAGTGAAGCGCCGGGGCTATCTTCTTCGGTCAATATTGGGGCGTTTAATTTAGGAAACGCTTTAGGTGCGGCAGCTGGTGGCGCGGTGATATCCGGCGGCCTGGGCTACAGTTTTGTTCCGGTGATGGGGGCAATCATTGCCGGGGTGGCGTTACTGCTGGTGTTTATTTCGGCGCGTAAACAACCTGAGGCGGTATGCGTGGCGGGTTGATAGCAAACAAAAACGCAGAAGGGAAAGCCTTCTGCGTTATCACAATTACTCAGCGAAGTTTTTCGCAGCAAATTCCCAGTTTACCAGTGCCCAGAAATGCTCCAGGTAGCCAGGACGTGCATTACGATAGTCGATGTAGTAAGCGTGTTCCCAGACGTCAACGGTCAGCAGTGGTTTCGCGTCAGTAGTCAGCGGAGTGCCCGCGTTAGAGGTCGACACGATAGCCAGTTTGCCATCGCTGTTTTTCACCAACCAGGTCCAGCCAGAACCAAAGTTTTTGATAGCCGCATCAGTAAACTGTGCTTTGAAGTCAGCAAAGCTACCGAAAGAGGCTGCGATGGCTTCCGCGAGTTTACCTGTTGGTTCACCGCCAGCATTCGGAGCCAGGCAGTTCCAGTAGAAGGTGTGGTTCCAGACCTGAGCGGCGTTGTTAAATACGCCACCTTCAGAGCTACGAATAATCTCTTCCAGAGACTTACCTTCAAACGCGGTACCTTTGATCAGGTTGTTCAGGTTAGTGACATACGTCTGGTGATGTTTGCCATAGTGGTACTCAATGGTTTCCGCAGAGATGTGCGGAGCCAATGCATCTTTGGCATACGGTAGTGCAGGTAATTCAAACGACATTGCTACTCTCCTTCTTCATTATTGGAATTACTCTTCTTAATTCGGGTTGCAGGCAGACGGTAAGCGAACGCAACCATACCCCATTCAACCTGAACTATGACGAGTATACGCACAATAGCCTTATTGTGAGTGAGGATAGGGTAGCAAAATAAAAGGTGAGACAAAAGATGAACTTACCCTGTTGCGTTCACAACAGGGTAAATTTTTAGCGGATGGTTTGTGGGGTCATCACCCGGCGAGCGCCGACATAATGGCGTTGCCAGTAATCTTCACTCAAAGAGGTGATTTTGATTTCCTGACCACTACGCGGCGACTGGATGAATTTTCCGTTACCCACATAAACCCCTACATGATCTGCAGCACCACGACCTCGGGTACGGAAGAACACCAGATCACCATTTTTCAATTCACTGCGTTCAATGGGCGCCGCATCACGCAGGTGATACATCTCATTAGCAGTACGAGGAATGCGGAATTTAACCAGATCTTTGTAGGCGTAATAAACCAGACCACTGCAATCAAAACCAGTGCGTGGAGATGTACCTCCCCAACGATACGGTTTGCCAATTTGCTGCATTAGTTTGTTCATTGCCGTTTTAGTGGCTTTTTGCACTCTGGCTTT
The DNA here is from genome assembly GCF_019366485.1 of Escherichia sp. GZ89. Lineage (NCBI taxonomy): Bacteria > Pseudomonadati > Pseudomonadota > Gammaproteobacteria > Enterobacterales > Enterobacteriaceae > Escherichia > Escherichia sp. GZ89. The sequence goes on from NZ_JAEOHX010000001.1 coordinate 409,518, forward strand.
ATGGGCATCAGCAATGGTGCCTGGCGCGGCATTACGCACTTTTACACAGACTGGTTTACGCCCTTTACGTGGTGTGCATTTCTCGGTCCAGGCGACAGTCGTTACCTTTTTGGCGGTTGCTTTAGCCTTGTGGCTGGCTGTTTTGCTGACTTTAGCGGGTGATGTGTTAAGACGTTTTTTAGACGATGAGGCGGTTTTACTGCTAGTTTTATTTTTGCTGACGGCTTTTTTATTGGTGTTCTTAATGGCTTTCGCTGTTTTTTTCGTTGTGGTCGTGCTTTTCTTTTTCTCTGCCTTTTGTGTTACATGCGTTGTGGCAGACGTTGTCCTGGCTTGCTTGGAAGCATGGGCCATTGGCGTGAAAGGGAGTGTAGTAAACAGCAAAGCACAGAGCGTGATCGAGATTCGGTTTATCCGCGCCACTGAGCAATCCTCTGTAAAGGCAGGTCCATCATGCCTGCGGGTGATTTACAAAACTCGATGATTCTAAACTAAAGAAAGTAAAAAAGTTAATAGCTTTAATTGTTAAAAATTGCGTTTCGTTAAATAGCGCAAAAAAACGGCGTGATTAACCAGGGCCATACCCTGAGATTGAAACGTGCTCAGCAAGGTCGTAAACAATATTTTCAATGCAACTTTTGGCAACAGGGGATAAAATTAATAAGCGTAATGAAAATGTTATTTTCTGATAGCAGCCTGTGCCGTTACAATGCAGGTTTCTGTCGTAAAGAAGTTAAGGAAGCAAGACAATGAGCTCCACAATCGAAAAAATCCAGCGCCAGATCGCTGAAAACCCGATTCTCCTGTACATGAAAGGTTCGCCAAAACTCCCTAGCTGCGGTTTTTCCGCTCAGGCAGTGCAGGCGCTGTCCGCTTGCGGTGAGCGTTTTGCTTATGTTGATATTTTGCAGAACCCAGATATTCGTGCTGAGTTACCGAAATATGCCAACTGGCCGACATTCCCGCAGTTGTGGGTAGACGGCGAGCTGGTCGGTGGCTGTGATATCGTGATTGAAATGTATCAGCGTGGTGAATTGCAGCAGTTAATTAAAGAAACCGCCGCAAAATATAAAGATCAGACTGACGCTGAATAAATCACCGTCACTGGCTAAGCGCATCTGGCAATTTGGCGTTTGCCATCAGTCTCAGGGGAATCTTGTAAAATAAGATTCCCTTTTTCTTAATCTTATCCCCAGTCCAGCCCCTGGGGGGAACTGGAAAAACCGACTTCGCGTAAAGGGGTGAATAACGGTGACTGGCGGACAGGTTTGTCATTGATTTCCAGCAGAGTAAAACGCAATCGAGGCTCACGACGTAGCCCATTGGTTAAGGCTTGTAATACATCTGGCAGCAAAATTTCACTTTCGTCGTGATACCAGACAAGCATTTTCCTTCCTCCCTGAGCCAAATATAACTGTAATCGCCCACCGCAAATCACCACCAATGCACCCGTACGGCGAGTGGGAACAAGAGAAGATGAATGTTCGGGCCAGGGCAGCAAATATCCCCAGGGATTAGCAGGATCGCTGGCTGACAGGCTAACGGGTGTAAACTTCGCCTTTAGCGCTAAAGTGGCAGCGAGATCACGTAACCGGTCGATGGTATTTCTTTCTGCAAACTGTGCGCCCCCTAATCCCTCTACAAAGCGCCCACGTAAAATACGTCCTGTGTCCTCCATACTTCGGCAAAGCGTCTGCATTGCCGGAAATCCACCCGCCAGATTTTCAGCCATAACTGCACGTCTGCTAATAATGCCATAGCGATCAAGTATGTTCTCTGTCTGGGCCAGCATCTGTTCGGTGGTGTCCATAGGCGCTGTTGGCAATAGAGACCAACGTCCGACAAGAGCGGCGGTATGATAAGACGCTCGCGGCAACGTACTTTCCGGGCGTGGAGCATAGCTTACATGGCCCCGACGCAGTCGGGAGGTTCTTCGCGACTGATGACGAACAGGAGGTGCCGCCCGCGTTAGTGCGCGAAGTGGTGTCCAGATATCACAGGTGATATATCCTTGCCAGACCAACCCCCACAAGGCCTCGTGGAACTGGCTGGCATCTCCCGGTTGAGGAGTAACCTGCAAACTAATTTGTTGTGCAAACCATGCGCCACCAGTAGCCAGTACACGTAAAATTGCGCGCTCTAGCGGTGAGAGCGAAGGAGCATCAAGTGGTGGCAGCGTCAGTGTTTCTGCACAATACTCCTGTAAATGTAAGGCGACCAGACCATCATCGTCACCTAACTTTTTCTGCCCGGACCAGACCACCACACCTGTTGCCAGCAGTTCGTCCAACATTTCTGTTGAATAATCCTGTACGCGTGCAGGAAAGATCTGGCTTTCCCATAACGAGGCTGGAATACCTAACCCGGCGAGTTGTTCAATGACCCGAACCACACCTTCAGTGCCTTCATAGATCCCCTGTGTAGCCTGATTAAACAATGCCGCACTACCATCCGTTGTTGGCAAAATCCCCTGGCACTCCAGAAGCAGGCGGGTATAGATATTCGCAGAAACAGGGCGAGTAGCTTCTCGTGCTGCCTGGAGTGATCGCAGACGCAAGCGGCGAAAGTTCTCTTCACTAATCCACGCTGATTCGTGTTGGTTTGTCTGTTGATGTAGGCATAAAACCAGCCCTTGTTCTCGCAACAATGCTAATTGCTCATCCACCACCGCAACACCAAGACCAAATTGACTGGCTAATTGTTCAGTGCTGAACAAGGTATGGGTATGGATAAAGCGGAGCAATAGATCCCGTAGGGGGGCTTTAACGTGATGCAGTAAGGAATCCGTAATATCGGTGGGTAATTTGATGCCAAGGGCATCACGCAATGTTGCTGCATCTTCCATACTGGCATACTGATGAGTTCCTCTTATATCCGTTGAGAATATCCGTTTTTCTTCAGCAAGCTGCGCAAGATAATTTTCAATTTCTGCTGTACTGGCGACGTGCCGCGCATTTAATGTTTGCAGATTCATCGGTCCCAGTTCACGCAAAAGGTCGTAAACGCCTTCTTTACCTTTGGCTTGTCTTTCTGCTACCCGCCGTTGCAACTCATCTTCCAGCAGTTGATTAATGCGTGGATCAAGCAGTTCTGTAGGATCACCTTGCCCCAGCAGATTTCGCAATAATTCGCTATCCAGTGCGAGTACTGAAGCTCTTCGCTCAGCCAGTGGGGCATCGGACTGATAGATAAATTCCGCAACATAACCGAAAAGCAGGTTAGCGGCGAAAGGTGAGGGTGTGGTGGTAGTGACTTCAGAAATCTGGATTTCACCACCGTTAAGGCGATGCATTAACTGATGGAGTGACGGCAGATCATAGACATCCTGCAAACATTCTCTTGCTGTTTCCAGAATAATCGGGAAATCAGGATATCCCTGAGCAATTTCCAGTAACTGGCCTGCCCGTAGACGCTGTTGCCAGAGTGGTGTTCGATGTCCTGGCGTACGACCGGGCATTAGCAGTGAGCGAGCGGCACACTCACGAAAGCGCGCGGCAAAAAGCGCGGTATTGCCTACTGCTTCACGTACGATGCGCTCAAGTGTATCTGCATCGAACAAAAACAGAGAAGCATCGGGTAATTTCCCTTCGCTATCTGGCAGGCGTGCAACAATACCATCATCGCTGGCAACAACTGAAGCATCTGCGCCCCAGTGCGCATGCAGCCTTCCGGCGATCGCCAGTGCCCAGGGCTCATGAACTCGACGTCCCCATGGAGAGTGCAGCATGATGCGCCAGTCACCCATTTCATCACGACAGCGCTCCAGCACCAGGTGACGACTGGCAGGAACTACGCCCGTGGCTTCCCGCTGTTCATCAATCAGGCTTTTAATATTGTTGATAACGTTTTCGGCTGCTAACCATGGGGGAAGATTGACATAAAAATTTTCGTTGGAAGCGGCCTGGAGAAAATCGCCTGTCATTTCCCCCAATTCTGCAGGTCGTCCGCTGCCTTCACCGCGCCAGAAGGGCAGACGAGCAGAGCGCCCTGGTGCAGGTGTCACAATCACCTGGTCGCGGGTGATTTGTTGGATACGCCAGGACGTTGCACCGAGGGTGATAATGTCATTAACGCGTGATTCGTAAACCATTTCCTCATCCAGTTCACCTACACGTCGGGAGCCCGCCTGTTCTTCGCCTTCAGGAAGCATTACGCTGTACATCCCACGATCAGGGATAGTTCCGCCACTGGTGACGGCGAGAAGGTGCGCGCCAGGCCGCGCGATGATTTCTCCTGTTTCACGATTCCAGATAAGACGAGGTCGAAAGACGCTGAAATCCCCCGAGGGAAAGCGGCCACTGAGCATATCGAGCGTGGCATTAAAAACGTTGCGTGATAATTCCCGCCATGGAGAAGCCCGGCGCACGAGTGCAAACCACGCATCAACATTGAGCGTATCCATGGCTGCGGCGGCAACCGTCTGCTGTGCCAGCACATCTAAGGGATTACCCGGCGGCGTGAGCTTTTCCAGTCTTCCGGCCTGCATACAACCAACAATGACAGCAGAGTCAATCAGATCCCGCCGTGTGCGGGGGAAAAACAGCCCTTTTGAAATTCCTCCGACCTGATGTCCTGCCCGACCAATTCGTTGCAGACCACTAGCCACAGAGAGAGGCGTTGCAACCTGAATAACGAGATCGACCGCGCCCATATCAATACCCAATTCCAGGCTTGAGGTAGCGACAACGCAGCGCAATTCTCCTGATTTTAAAGATTGTTCAGTTATCGCGCGTTGTTCTTTAGAAACTGAGCCATGGTGAGAGCGGGCAATAAATTCTGTACCCGTCTGCACACGGTTGGATGTTGCTCCTGTTAATGAATCGTACTGAGCAACTTCCGTTTGCCGGGAAGGGCGATGATGCGTACGAGCGGCATATAATTCGTTAAGCCTCGCCGTGAGCTTTTCCGCAAGGCCCCGGGAGTTAGTAAAAACGATGGTTGAACGGTGACTGAGGATCTGATCAAGAATTCCATTTTCAATATAGGGCCAGATGGAACCTTCTCTTCCTGTCAGGCTGGATTCTCCCGCTTCGCTATGATTCGCAACTACGTTATCCAGGTTGGCGACGGGCACCACAATACGAATATCAGGAATACGGCTGACTGCGGGATTAACTACGGTTACCGGATGAATCCCCCCGATAAATTGCGCCACATCTGAGACCGGACGCACGGTTGCTGATAAGCCAATTCGCTGTGCAGGTTGTGAAAGCAGGGCATCCAGTCGTTCCAGACTTAGCGCAAGGTGCGCGCCACGCTTGCTACCCGCTACGGCATGAACTTCATCGATTATCACCGTTTCTATGCCGCGCAAAGTTTCACGGGCGCGAGAAGTCAGTAATAAATAAAGCGATTCAGGCGTGGTAATTAAAATATCGGGCGGATGACGAACAAGTTTTGCGCGTTCTTGCGAGGAAGTATCACCGGAGCGCATCCCAACCGTTATCGTAACTTCTGCATCTCCGCGTTTGTATCGGGCGTCTCGGATACCCTGTAACGGTATCTGCAAATTGCGGTGCACATCAGTCGCCAGTGCTTTTATCGGCGAGATATAAAGGATACGACTGGTTTTATACCCTGACTCGGTATGCGGCTGGCGAAACAGCTGATCGAGGGCGAATAAAAAAGCCGCGAGCGTTTTACCTGAACCGGTGGGTGCAATCACCAGCGCATTTTGACCTGCGGCGGTCACTGCCCATGTTTGTGCCTGAACGGGTGTCGGCTGACTGAATGTTGAAGAAAACCATTCACGAGTGGCGGGTGAAAAAAACTCCGGTAGGGAAGATGATGTTGGGTTATTTTCTGCCATAAATGCTGTTCCCCCGGATGTCGACTCCTCTGGAGGAACAGTATTGCACTTAAAACGCCAACTTGTAACGTTCTCAGGCTCTGCATTTCACTCTTCAGGCGTAACGGGAAGCGGCCAGCCGCCAAGACGTTTCCAGCGGTTAACGATTTCGCAAAACAGCATTGCCGTTTGTTCAGTGTCATACAGTGCTGAGTGTGCCTGAGTGCTATCGAATGCCATTCCCGCCGCAGTACAGGCTTTAGAGAGTACCGTCTGCCCTAGTGCAAGCCCGCTGAGTGCGGCGGTATCAAAGGTCACAAACGGATGAAAAGGGTTACGTTTGAGAGAAGCACGGTTGGCTGCTGCCATCAGAAAACCGTGATCGAAGGTCGCATTATGCGCAACCATAATGGCGCGGTTACAGCCTGTATCTTTAATGCCTTTACGCACCATTTTAAAGATGGCATGCAGGGCATCATATTCGCGTACTGCACCACGTTGTGGATCGTTCGGATCGATGCCGTTAAAGGCAAGGGCTTCCGGTTGCAGATTCGCCCCTTCGAAAGGTTCAACATGAAAATGCAACGTATTGTCCGGCATCAGCCAGCCTTGCTCATCCATTTTCAGCGTGATAGCAGCGATCTCAAGCAGTGCATCAGTTTTAGCGTTAAACCCTGCCGTTTCAACATCAATAACAACAGGATAATAACCACGAAAACGGTCACACAGACCGGTAAGTTGAGCGTTATCGGACATCTGATTCTCTTAATACGGATAAATTGCAGCGCGCATTATGACAAATATTACTTGCCGATGCAGTAAAGATGCGGGCGTGATGAGTTCACGCCCGGCAGAAGATTAGTTGCCCAGACCGCGACCGGCGTCTTTCTCTTCGATTAATTCAATTTTGTAACCGTCCGGATCTTCCACAAACGCGATAACCGTAGTGCCGCCTTTTACCGGACCCGCTTCACGGGTGACGTTACCGCCGTTCTGACGGATTTTTTCGCACGCTTTAGCAGCGTTATCTACGCTAAGCGCGATGTGACCATAAGCAGTGCCGAGTTCGTATTTATCCACGCCCCAGTTGTAGGTCAGTTCAATCACCGCTTCTTCGGTTTCCGGGCCGTAGCCAACAAACGCCAGTGAGTATTTGTATTCCGGGTTTTCGCTGGTACGCAGCAGTTTCATGCCCAGTACTTTGGTATAAAAATCGATGGAGCGCTGCAGATCGCCAACGCGCAGCATGGTATGAAGAAGACGCATCTTTATATCCTCAAAATGGCTAACAGATTCAAAATGTTGTTTTAGTATAGCGGCGGCTTTGCGCCGCTCGCAATGCTGGATTACAGCGTCGGGTAATCCGTGTAGCCTTCCGCACCGCCACCATAGAAACTTTCAGCACGCTGTGGGTTAAGCTCAGCTTTTCGCTGCAAGCGGGCGACCAGATCCGGGTTTGCAATCCAGTCTCGACCAAATGCCACCGCATCAATTAACCCTTTGCCGATCAGCGTTTCGGCTTTTTCTACCGTGTATGCACCTGCGCCGATAATCGGACCGTGGAAACGGGCGCGTACTTTTTCGCGGAACGCATCAGTATACGGTTGGCCTCCCGCCCAGTCCGGTTCGGACATATGCAGGTAAGCTATGCCACGTTTGCCCAGTTGTTCAATCAGATATAGTGCATCGGCTTCTTCATTTGGGCCATTATCCGTGTTCTGGAAAGTACCGATTGGCGAAACACGAATGCCAATGCGGTCGGCTCCCCATTCTTCAATCCCGGCATCGACCACTTCCAGCACCAGACGTGCGCGATTTTCCACGCTGCCGCCGTACTGATCGGTACGATGGTTTGAAGAAGGAGAAAGGAACTGATGCAGCAAATAACCGTGAGCAGAGTGGAGCTCCACCAGATCAAACCCGGCTTCACGCGCGTTAGCAATGGCCTGACGGAAATCATTGACGATACCCGGAATCTCTTCCAGTTCAAGCGCACGCGGCATGGATGTTTCAACGCGGATCGCCTGACCATTTTCATCGCGCAGAGAAGTACGTGTTCCCGCGCTAAGTGCTGAAGGCGCTACCGGTGCCTGACCGCCAGGTTGCAGGCTGGCGTGAGAAATGCGTCCGGTGTGCCACAACTGCACGGCCATATGACCATTTTCAGCATGAACGCCAGCGGTGATTTTTTTCCATGCGGCAATTTGCTCCGGACTATGGATGCCAGGCGCGCCTGCATATCCTTTTGCCTGGGCAGAAATTTGCGTGGCTTCGCTAATAATCAAACCGGCACTGGCTCGTTGGCGATAGTATTCCGCCATCAACGGGGTAGGGATGTCACCCGGTTCAATACTGCGCAGACGTGTCAGCGGTGCCATAAAAATACGGTTTGCCGCCGTGATCGCGCCCACTTTCAGTGGGGAATACAGTTTTTCAGATGACATAAAGGCTCCCGGTGGTCTGGTGATAAAAAATGCCTGCTAAACGGCAGGCGTCGCAATAATGGTTTTTACATGGGCCAGCGCGTTTTCCAGTGGCTCGAAACTGCGCGAAATTTTGGCCTGCAAATTCGCGCCAAGCCACAGTGCGTAAAGCACTTGTGCCTGTTGCAGCGGTTCGCCACAAAAGGTTAAACAATGGTTCTCACGGCCATTTTCCAGCGCCTGAGAGAGCAGGGCGATCACGCCGCGAGCCCCTTTATCCATCGCGCTGCGCATATCTTCTGACAGATCGCACACTTCGGCAGAGAGTTTTACTGTCAGGCAACCACTGATGGTTCCATGTTGGCAAAACTGGTTCAGTGTTTGCTGGTAATAAGCCAGTATGCGGTCGCGGTAGTTACCTTCGCCGGATTGCAGCAACTCAGTCAGTCGCAGGTGATATGCGGCGTAATGGCGCTCAAGCATGGCAACGCCAAACGCTTCTTTAGAGCGAAAGTAGTGATAGAAGGACCCTTTCGGCACTTCAGCAGTTTTTAGTAATTCGCTTAGCCCCATCCCGGTGAATCCACGTTGCAGGCAAAGTTGTTCGCCCGTCGCCAGGAGATGTTCGCGAGTATCATGTTCGGTGTGTTTGTTCATGTGTTGGAGTGTAGTAGACCAGTCGGTCTAGTGCAAGCAAAGTTGCTACTTTGGGCATTAACAGCTTCAATAATGGTAATAATCTTATCTCAGGAGGGCGAGGTGGCGGAGCAATTAGAGTTCTTTCCCGTCCAGAGCCCGTGCCGGGGAATTTGCCAGTCTGACGAACGCGGATTTTGTCGCGGCTGTTTTCGTAGTCGGGATGAGCGTTTTAACTGGAATAAAATGAGCGATGGCGAAAAACAAGAGGTGCTGCGCCTTTGTCGGCAGCGATTAATGCGCAAATTACGTGCAAATAAGCCAGCGTCATCAGACGAACCGGAGCAACCATCACTCTTTTGAACATAATCTTGCGTATACTCCTCTCATATCTGATAAGAGGAAGCGATTATGGTTCAGCGTATTACTATTGCGCCGCAAGGCCCGGAGTTTTCCCGTTTTGTGATGGGCTACTGGCGATTGATGGACTGGAATATGTCCGCCCGCCAGCTGGTCAGCTTTATTGAAGAGCATCTGGATCTCGGCGTAACTACCGTGGACCACGCTGATATTTATGGCGGCTATCAGTGCGAAGCAGCGTTTGGCGAGGCACTGAAACTGGCACCTCATCTGCGTGAACGGATGGAAATTGTCAGCAAATGCGGTATCGCGACGACCGCGCGTGAAGAAAATGTCATTGGTCATTATATTACTGACCGCGATCACATCATTAAGAGTGCCGAACAGTCGCTGATTAATCTCGCGACCGATCATCTGGATCTGCTGTTAATCCACCGACCAGACCCGTTAATGGATGCCGATGAAGTGGCAGACGCGTTTAAGCATCTGCATCAGAGCGGCAAAGTGCGTCATTTTGGCGTATCGAACTTTACGCCTGCGCAATTTGCGCTGTTGCAATCACGTCTGCCGTTTACCCTTGCCACTAATCAGGTGGAAATATCCCCGGTGCATCAGCCGTTACTGTTGGATGGCACGCTCGACCAACTGCAGCAACTGCGTGTTCGTCCGATGGCGTGGTCCTGCCTTGGTGGTGGTCGTCTGTTTAATGATGATTATTTCCAGCCGCTGCGTGATGAACTGGCTGTGGTGGCGGAGGAGTTAAACGCGGGCTCTATTGAACAGGTGGTTTACGCCTGGGTGTTACGTTTACCGTCGCAGCCGCTGCCAATTATCGGCTCAGGTAAAATTGAGCGTGTACGGGCGGCTGTCGAAGCAGAAACATTGAAAATGACCCGTCAACAATGGTTCCGTATCCGTAAAGCAGCACTAGGTTACGACGTACCGTAAGCACTTTTAGGAATAGCCGCCGTTCAAAAATGTGTCACTGGTTTACACTTATTCAGGAATGCACAATGAACGGAGGTCCTATGAAACGTTTTAGTCTGGCCATTCTGGCGCTGGTTGTTGCGACCGGCGCACAAGCTGCCAGTGAAAAAGTCGAGATGAACCTCGTTACGTCGCAAGGGGTTGGGCAGACAATTGGTAGCGTCACCATTACTGAAACCGATAAAGGTCTGGAGTTTTCGCCCGATCTGAAAGCATTACCTCCCGGTGAACATGGCTTCCATATTCATGCAAAAGGAAGCTGCCAGCCAGCCACCAAAGATGGAAAAGCCAGCGCCGCGGAATCCGCAGGCGGGCATCTTGATCCACAAAATACCGGTAAACATGAAGGGCCAGAAGGTGCCGGACATTTAGGCGATCTGCCTGCACTGGTAGTCAATAATGACGGCAAAGCTACCGATGCTGTCATCGCGCCTCGTCTGAAATCACTGGATGAAATCAAAGACAAAGCACTGATGGTTCACGTTGGCGGCGATAATATGTCCGATCAACCTAAACCGCTGGGCGGTGGCGGTGAACGCTATGCCTGTGGAGTGATTAAGTAACTAAGAGCCCAGCGTACCTTGCGCCGGCGCGTGCTCAAGTTGCGAAAGCGAGCAGTGCAGTCGCCAGACAATTGCCGCCAGCTCCTGGGCGGCAGGTTGATGATGACGGGCAAGTGCATCACAAATACGTTGTAACTCTTCAAGCGTGGCAGCCAGCGAACGTTGCTGAACGCCACGCTCACTCATCACTCCCCGCAGCAATGCAATACAGTTATCCCTGACACGCGCAAGTGGATCTGAGCGTGACTCCCAGTCACGCAATTGCCAGACCACATGTGAACAATTCAGTAGTACGACTCCCCAACGTAACAACCAGCGGCGGGCTGGCGCATCCTGACTATTACTTAGCTGACTCACATGATGGTAAGTCAGAGATTCAAACTCGCTTTCGCTAAGTGAAGGGCGACGGCTAAGCTGATCAACAAAATTGCGGCGTAATGCACGAATATGGCGGCGACTTTTGCGCGCGTCAGAACCTGGACGAAGGATTGCAAATGCCAGCCACGCGATGCCAACACCGACAATTTTCGCGGTATTGTCATTAAGAAAATCAGCAAAATCATAAACCGGCGGGTTGGTAACAGAGATAAATGATCCCATGAAAACAATGAGCTGCCCCCATAATGCCGTCAGTTTAGGCATTTGTAGCTTAAGCAATTGCATTGTGGTCAATAAAGGAAACAAAAAAAACAGAAATTGCCACAACTCACTAACTTGTACCATCAGCCCGAATTTCACCACAAAACTGAATAATGAAAGTAGAACCAGAGTACGCATCAGTAATGAAAGTGATTTAAAGGGGGCCGCAACAGCAGAGTAGAGTACGCAACTTATGGCTGCGAGCGTTAATGCACCAGAACCATATTCCCACTGTGCTCCAATACTCCATGCGCCGATTACCATTAACGTACTGAAGGTACGCAATCCACTCCACGCAGCTTCGGCATTATCAGTATGGCGGGCGAGTGCTGGCGTCCGGGTTATTGAGATTTGCTCTGGTGCAGCTCCGTTTTGCAGCATTTGTAGCTGCTGGCTGCTTTTCAGAAATAATCTCGCAAAATATCTCAGTCGTAGCCAGAAGGCGACATGGCGGTAATCACTTTTATCATATGGATAAAGTGGAGCAAGGAGCCGCGCAACGGTATAAAAATGCGTATGTGGATCGGCTAGAGCAGTAAGAAGATTTTCAATAACTGTTCGCGTATTGTCAGGCGGTGAGGGCCAGTTAACCAGCATCCTTCTCTGACTGGAAATAACACTGGTTAACCGAAGTTGCCGATGCAACAACGCATTCAACAGGGCGTTATGGCGACGGAAACGGTAGTGACTCCAGAAGGCCTGAATACGCAGAAGATTCATGGTTAAAATCTGTCCAATAACACCTTCATGTGCTGAGCGAATGGCTTCTGTTGTTTCCGGTTGCCACAACAGCCGGGCATGTTCCAGCAGGCGGGCATTCATATTCTTTAATGAGGTTAAAAGTGTGGTGCCATCGGAGGTGCTGGGCAAAACCATCATCATCATCGCCCCACATAAGATCCCCACAATCACTTCACAGACCCGCGCCTGGGCGATATCCCAGAGTTGGGTGCTTTCGGTAATATTGATCATCGGGAAGGCAATGATTGCTGCGGTATAGCCTGCCAGTTGAAAAGCGTAAGCAACGTTATTACTGAAGTGCGCGCAAGCCCAGGTGCAAAATCCAATCCATGCCGACATGCTCAGTAGAAAAAACCAGGGTTCATTCAGAGTATGCCCGGCGAGAAGAAGCGCTGCGGTGGCACCAAGCAGGCTTCCTCCGATTCGACCAAAACTTTTACTGATAACACCACCAACCGTAGGAAAGCTCACTACTGCAGCAGAGGTCATTGCCCAATAAGGTTCGTCAAGATCGAAATAGTAAGCCACCGTCAATGCCAGACACATAGCAATGCAATTTCTTAGTGCATAGCGCCATTGTGCAGTTGTAGCCCGTATCCAGGGGGCATTTCGGAGGCTGGGAACTTTCATTTATTGGCCAATCGCCACGCTGCATGTTGTGCCAGCAACCAGAGTTACATCTTTGGGCAGGTGATTGAATTCGATGCGTACGGGCACCCGTTGTGCCAGACGAACCCAGGGCACATTAGGTTTGATATCGGGTACCAGACCAGAATCACTCTCGACACTCTGATCATATATAGCTCGCCCAATGCTGGAAACGTGACCCTGTAACTTTACATTGCCACTGTATAAAGTGATTTGGGCAGGAGCACCTTCACGAATATGTTGCAGTTTAGTTTCTTCAAAATACCCCATGACATAAAACGATTTGCTGTCAATGAGGGCGAAAAGAGGAGTTCCGGTGGTCGCGTAATCGCCAACGCGGGTGGACAGATTTGTGACCCAACCTGCTACAGGAGCACGAACTTCCGTTTGTGCCAGTTGCCATTGCGCCTGTTTTAACGAAGCTTTGGCTTCATCTACACTGGCCTGCATTGCTTTAACGTTCAAATTTGCAGTATCCAGCTCTTCAACAGAAATAAATTTTTGTGATAAATGGCGACGGCGTGTCGCTTCGTTGTTTGCCTTTGCTAAATCCGACTGCGCTTTCGCCAGCTGGGCCTCGGCGTTCAGTTCTGTAATTTTAAAGGGCGTATTATCAATGATAAATAAGACGTCATTGGCATTAACAAATTGATTATCCTTAACATTTAATTTACTAATCCGACCAGGAACTTGTGGGGCGACACTCACTTGTTCAGCACGGATTTTGCCATCACGCGTCCAGGGCGACTGCATGTAATAATTCCATAACCACCAACCCGCCAGGATAGCGATAGTTGCGATGGCAATAGTTGAAAAATACTTAACTGTTTTAAGCGACATATTCACCACACAATTAACAAGACCAGTCCAAGGCAGACGCTAAGGATAAAAAGGGATAAATCCATAAGCAGGGGATGCCATATTTCACCCGAATAGATCCACTCACGAAGTAGTCGGTGAATAACTAACCAGATAATGAAACCCACTGCAAACGCCTTGAAAATAGGAGGGAAGTAAACCGATGCACCAATCACCAGATCTTGAAGCGGTAATCCTGTTTCGTTAAGTATAAACTTCACGAGAAATATTCCTTTGCGTCAGTTAACGCGGTTTTTTTGTTGGTAAAATTCCGATGCAAAATGAGTGTTTTTTTCGTGTAATTTCTGAAAAATATGCCTGAGATTAATTAAATGGCGTAATATATTTGTTTTAGTAATGGAATTGCTGCAAACTATTATAAATGAGCATAATATCTTAGCAAGCTAATTATAAGGAGATGAAATTGGAATCGCCACTAGGTTCTGATCTGGCACGGTTGGTGCGCATATGGCGTGCTCTGATAGACCATCGCCTGAAACCTCTGGAATTAACTCAGACGCACTGGGTGACGCTACACAGCATTCATCAATTGCCGCCTGAACAATCACAAATTCAACTGGCTAAAGCGATTGGCATCGAACAGCCTTCCCTGGTGCGCACCTTAGATCAACTCGAAGAAAAAGGGTTGATTTCACGTCAGACCTGCGCGAGCGATCGCCGGGCAAAACGCATTAAGTTGACGGAAAAAGCCGAGCCACTTATTGCAGATATGGAAGCGGTGATCAACAAAACGCGCAGTGAAATTCTTGAAGGTATCGCACCAGAAGAAATTGAACTGTTGGTCAAACTGATTGCCCGACTTGAACACAACATCATTACGCTACAGGCGCAAGGATAAACTTCAGATAATTAAGGGGGCAGTAGTTGCCCCCTTTTGTCATTATTAGCGAGGAGAAACAGTGACCTGGCTACCGTTGCTTGCCAGTACGACACGTTGACCTGCGGAGAAATGGGTGCTCCCTTGTTTCTGCACGACCATGATGGTTTTGCCATCATCCTTACGGATTTCCAGCTCCACACCATCAGTTTTGTTCAGCGCACTCTGTACGCCCTGACCTGCGACCCCACCTGCAACGGCTCCCGCTGCAGTTGCCAGTGAACGACCTGTGCCGCCTCCTACGGTATTACCCAGGAAACCACCGAGAACCGCACCGCCAATAGCGCCGATGACATTCGCATCATCACCACCCTGAATTTTTACCGGGCGGACATTAACAATTGTACCGTAGCTGACATTCTGAATCTGCTTTGCTTCAGAGGCAGTATAGACATCCCCTGAAAGGGTGTCATTGTTCACACAACCTACTAAAGAAAGACCAACCATTGACACAATGAGCGCACGTTTAATCATTGAAAAATCTCCTGTTTACCATAAAACGCCACACTGGCATCCCTCTCAGTAAAGTCTATGATATTTGTCGTATCTGGATGATAGGATCGTCCAGAACGGTGACGAAATCATGATGAGAATCGGGTAATCTTATTATAAACAACTCATTCACTAAAATTATTAATTTCACGTAAACCACAGGCTAAAACAGCTAAAAAAATAGCTGAAGCATGGCATTGACGAGGCGTTTGTGGTGGAGTGTGACAGATAAATTATGCTGCATAAGGAAGGCCTATGAGATCCGGTCGTTATATTGGCGTTATGTCAGGAACCAGCCTTGATGGAGTTGATGTGGTGCTGGCGGCGATAGATGAAAACATGGTGGCGCAGCAAGCCAGCCTGAGTTGGCCTATCCCGGTCGAACTCAAACAGGCCGTGCTGGATATTTGCCAAGGCCAACAACTCACACTTTCTCAGTTTGGACAACTCGATACCCGATTAGGCATCTTGTTTGCTGATGCCGTAAATGGTTTGCTGGCACAAGAAAACCTACAACCGCAGGATATCGTGGCAATAGGCTGCCACGGTCAAACGGTCTGGCATGAACCACAAGGCCCGGCTCCCCATACTTTGCAAATTGGTGATAACAATCAGATCGTTGCCCGTACAGGCATCACCGTTGTCGGGGATTTTCGTCGCCGTGATATCGCGCTCGGTGGACAAGGCGCACCACTGGTGCCGGCGTTTCATCATGCACTGTTAGCACATCCTACCGAACGACGGATGGTGCTAAATATTGGGGGTATTGCCAATCTGTCAATGCTTCTCCCCGGACAACCAGTACGGGGTTACGACACCGGTCCTGGTAACATGTTGATGGATGCCTGGATCTGGCGGCAGTGTGCCAAACCGTATGATAAAGATGCTCAGTGGGCCTGTGAAGGGAATGTCGTGTTACCGTTGTTACAGCAAATGCTTAACGATCCCTACTTTGCCGCACCAGCACCAAAAAGTACCGGGCGTGAATACTTCAATTATGGCTGGCTGGAACGTCATCTACAGAAATTCCCAGGACTGCGGTCGCGGGACGTTCAGGCGACACTGGCAGAACTTACTGCTGTGACTATCTCCGAGCAAGTCTTGTTGAGCGGAGGCTGCGATCGCCTGATGGTGTGTGGCGGAGGAAGTCGCAATCCATTAGTAATGGCGCGTCTGGCTGGTTTACTGCCTGGCACAGAAGTGACCACAACAGATACGGCAGGTATCAGTGGTGATGATATGGAGGCCTTAGCTTTTGCATGGCTTGCCTGGCGAACACTGGCTGGTCTGGCGGGCAATTTACCGTCGGTCACTGGCGCCAGTGAGGCGACAGTGCTTGGCGCAATTTTTCCAGCTAATCCCCCGCGAACTCAGAGTTAACTGAATTTTTCTTAGTCATACTGCCGTTACACTAGGAATGTTAGGGAGGGCGTTTTGCCCTCCGGACCAGGAAAGTCTTCAGGATGCTGCTATGAAAAAACTGCTACTCCTTTGCTTACCGCTGATTCTTACAGGCTGTAGTGCTTTTAATCAGTTTGTTGAGACGTTGCAAACCGAGACGCTGGAATACCAGTGTGATGAAAAACCGTTGACAGTAAAACTGAATAATCCTCGCCAGGTGGTGAGTTTTGTCTACGATAATAAATTGCTTAATCTGAAACAGGGAATTTCAGCTTCAGGGACGCGTTATAGCGATGGAATTTATGTTTTCTGGTCGAAGGGTAACGAGGCGACGGTCTATAAACGTGACCGTATCGTCTTGAATAACTGCCAGTTACAAAATAACCAGCGTTGAGATTTTTCCAGGGGCGGCGCACAATAGCGTCACCCACTGACAATGAAAATCGAACGTATGTCTGATAACGATGAACTGCAGCAAATTGCTCATTTGCGCCGCGAATATACCAAAGGTGGTTTACGCCGCCGCGATCTTCCTGCCGATCCATTAACTCTTTTCGAACGTTGGTTGTCTCAGGCCTGTGAGGCCAAACTGGCTGATCCAACTGCGATGGTTGTCGCTACTGTTGATGAAAATGGTCAGCCTTATCAGCGAATTGTCTTACTCAAACATTACGATGAAAAAGGGATGGTGTTTTACACGAATCTGGGCAGTCGCAAAGCGCACCAGATTGAAAGTAATCCCCGAGTCAGTTTGCTTTTCCCATGGCATACCCTTGAGCGTCAGGTTATGGTGACTGGCAAAGCCGAACGTCTCTCAACACTGGAGGTCGTAAAATATTTTCATAGCCGTCCTCGCGACAGCCAGATAGGGGCATGGGTGTCTAAACAATCCAGTCGTATTTCCGCTCGCGGTATTCTGGAAAGCAAATTCCTCGAACTGAAACAGAAATTCCAGCAAGGTGAAGTTCCATTGCCCAGTTTTTGGGGCGGTTTCCGTGTCAGTATGGAACAAATAGAGTTCTGGCAGGGTGGAGAACACCGTCTTCATGACCGCTTTTTATACCAGCGTGAAAACGACGCATGGAAAATTGACCGTCTCGCTCCCTGAAGATGCAAAAATCTTGTTTTAAGCGCTGGCACTCCTGATTCCGGCGCTTTATCCTATGTCTCTTTCGCATCTGGCGAAAAGTCGTGTACCGGCAAAGGTGCAGTCGTTATATACATGGAGATTTTGATGGCAAGCAGTAACTTGATTAAACAATTGCAAGAGCGGGGGCTGGTGGCCCAGGTGACGGATGAAGAAGCGTTAGCAGAGCGACTGGCGCAAGGCCCGATCGCGCTCTATTGCGGCTTCGATCCTACCGCTGACAGCTTGCATTTGGGGCATCTTGTTCCATTGTTATGCCTGAAACGCTTCCAGCAGGCGGGTCACAAGCCGGTTGCGCTGGTAGGTGGCGCAACGGGTCTTATTGGCGATCCGAGCTTTAAAGCTGCCGAGCGTAAACTGAACACAGAAGAAACTGTTCAGGAGTGGGTGGACAAAATCCGCAAACAGGTAGCCCCGTTCCTCGATTTCGACTGCGGAGAAAACTCTGCTATCGCGGCCAACAACTACGACTGGTTCGGCAATATGAATGTGCTGACCTTCCTGCGCGATATCGGTAAGCACTTCTCCGTTAACCAGATGATCAACAAAGAAGCGGTTAAGCAACGTCTCAACCGTGAAGATCAGGGTATTTCTTTTACTGAGTTTTCTTACAACCTGCTGCAGGGTTATGACTTTGCCTGCCTGAACAAGCTGTACGGTGTGTCGTTACAGATTGGCGGTTCAGACCAGTGGGGCAATATCACATCCGGTATCGATTTGACTCGCCGCCTGCATCAAAATCAGGTGTTTGGTCTGACCGTTCCGCTGATCACCAAAGCTGATGGTACTAAGTTTGGTAAAACCGAAGGTGGTGCTGTGTGGCTGGATCCGAAGAAAACCAGTCCGTATAAGTTCTACCAGTTCTGGATCAACACTGCCGACGCTGATGTCTACCGCTTCCTGAAGTTCTTCACTTTCATGAGCATTGAAGAAATTAATGCCCTTGAAGAAGAAGACAAAAACAGTGGCAAAGCACCGCGCGCTCAGTATGTGCTGGCGGAGCAGGTGACTCGTTTGGTTCACGGTGAAGAAGGTTTACAGGCCGCTAAACGTATTACCGAATGTTTGTTCAGTGGTTCTCTGAGCGCGCTGAGCGAGGCTGATTTCGAACAACTGGCGCAAGATGGCGTACCAATGGTCGAAATGGAAAAAGGCGCAGACCTGATGCAGGCGCTGGTCGATTCTGAACTGCAACCATCCCGTGGTCAGGCGCGTAAAACAATCGCTTCTAATGCCGTAACAATTAACGGTGAAAAACAGTCCGATCCTGAATATTTCTTCAAAGAAGAAGACCGTCTGTTTGGTCGCTTTACATTGTTACGTCGCGGTAAAAAGAATTACTGTCTGATTTGCTGGAAGTAATACTTTGAATTAGGGAGTGAGAAATCACTCCCTTATTTATTTGTTCAGGTACAAAAATGAAGAATATTCTCGCCATTCAATCTCACGTTGTCTTTGGTCATGCTGGTAATAGCGCTGCAGAATTTCCGATGCGCCGCCTGGGCGCTAATGTCTGGCCGTTAAATACCGTACAATTTTCAAACCACACGCAATATGGTAAATGGACGGGTTGTGTAATGCCTCCCAGCCATTTAACCGAAATCGTTCAGGGCATTGCCGCAATTAACAAATTGCAAACATGCGATGCTGTATTAAGCGGTTATCTTGGTTCAGCCGAGCAGGGCGAACATATTCTTGGTATTGTACGCCAGGTGAAAGAGGCTAATCCGCAGGCAAAATATTTCTGCGATCCGGTCATGGGGCACCCGGAAAAAGGGTGTATTGTTGCCCCTGGTGTGGCGGAATTCCATGTCAGATACTCTCTGCCAGCAAGCGATATTATTGCCCCGAATCTGGTAGAGCTGGAAATTCTTTGCGAACATCCGGTTCATAATGTTGCCGAAGCAGTCGCTGCGGCACGTGAACTAATTGCCAAAGGGCCGCAGATCGTTTTGGTAAAACATTTGGCTCGTGCAGGTTATAGTGCTGATCGCTTTGAAATGTTATTGGTCACCGCAGACGAAGCCTGGCATATCAGTCGCCCTCTGGTTGATTTTGGCGCACGCCAGCCTGTTGGTGTTGGCGATGTAACCAGCGGCTTACTCCTGGTGAAACTGTTGCAAGGCGCGACCCTACAACAGGCGCTGGAACATGTCACTGCTGCAGTGTATGAAATTATGCTGACAACGAAAGCAATGCAGGAGTATGAACTGCAAGTTGTCGCAGCTCAGGATCGCATTGCTAACCCTGAACATTATTTCAGTGCGACACAGCTTTAATTTTTGTCGCTATTCAAAACACTTATCCGGTCTGAGAGTGCATCAACAGAACCGGATAAGTGATTTATCTCGCCATCTGGCGTTAACGTTTACTTTAATCCTTCCGCTGACAGTGCCGCTTTAACTTTCGGGCGTTCTGCCATTCGCGTCATATATGAAGCGATATGATCTAAACCTTCCATATTCAGCTTAACGCCATATGCCCAACGCAAAACTGTGAACAGGTAAGCATCGGCAATGGTGAAACGTGCGCCACAAATCCACTGGTCATCTTTTAGCGCATTGTCAATGTAGTGCAGTTTCTTTTCAAGCTGCGCACGCACGGATGGCTTAAACTCTTCCGGTGTATCAGGACGAAACAGTGGCGTGAAGCCTTTGTGTAGCTCAGTGGCAATGTAATTCAGCCATTCGATGGTCTGGTAGCGGGCAAGGGTATTAACAGGGGCCAGTAATTGATGATCAGGCACAAGGTCTGCCAAGTATTGCATAATAGCAACGCCTTCGGTGAGTAGCGCACCTTCATCAAGCAGCAGTGCCGGAACCTGACCTTTGGGATTGACAGCGAAGTAGTCATCGCCATTTTCCAGGCGTTTGTTCTGTAAATCCACACACTCCAGAGTGAAATCCTTACCACTCTCACGAAGGGTGATATGAGAAGCCAGTGAACAGGCGCCGGGTTTGTAAAACAGTTTCATCGCTAACTCCTTTTGACTGATTGAAAGATCATGGTAGTGCGCAAATGGGTAAAAAAAAAGCCGCTAACGCAAAGTTAGCGGCTTAAAAAAGCGTTTCCCTTAAAACTTACGCAGTCGCAGTTTTAGATGCTTTTTTGTCATCTGAATCGTCCTGAGTCATACGATTCAGTTTCGGAGCAGTCAGCAGCATCAGGACAGCAATTACCGCAGTAACGATACCGATCTGCATAAATACGCGACCATAGACTTCCAGAGACATCAGTGGATCGGAAACATTTTCTGGTACAGCCATCATGTTGGCAACATAACCGCCAATGATGTTGGCACCGGCAGTGGTCAGGAACCAGCTACCCATAATAAAGCCCATCAGACGCTGTGGAACGAGCTGAGCAACCATTGCCAGACCCAGACCAGAAATCATCAGTTCACCGATACTCTGCAGGCCGTAGCTTGCCACCAACCAGCCAGAGGAAACGATACCCGCGTCAGTGGCGAATTTTGCACCCAGTGGCAGGATCAGGAACGCACCGGAGCACATCACCATACCGATAGCGAACTTAGTTGGCATCGGCAGAGTATCGCCCATCTTGTTATACAGAGCGGCCAGAATAGGGCTACCAATGATGATCCAGAACGGGTTAAGTGCCTGGTACTGTTCAGGTACAACCGTCATGCCCAGAATGGTGTGTTCAACGTTACGAATCGCAAAGAAGTTCAGTGACGTTGGCATCTGGCTATAAAGCACGAAGAAGATAATGGCTTCTAGCATCAGGATGAATGCAACGATCATTTTACGACGTGCAGCACCTTTCATGGCGATAGCTTCTTTACCAAAGATAAAGACGATACCCAGAGCAACAACGCCCAGTGCCATGCGTGCAATTTCCTGGTTGTGCAGCAGCCAGGTAGCGATCGCGATCAGTGCAATAACACCGATGATGGTCAGCAACAGGTTACGGTAGTTAACTGGCGCGAAGTCAGGTTTGGAACCGTACTGTTTAACCCAACGTTGGCAGAAAGCGAAGTTAACGATGGTAATAATCAGGCCCACTACGCTCAGTGCGAATGCTACGCTCCAGCCATACCGGTCAGCCAGCCATGGTGTTGCCAGCATGGAGAAGAAAGAACCGATGTTGACGGACATATAGTACATGGTAAATGCACCGTCCAGACGCGGATCATCTTTCGCATAGCAGGTAGAAAGCAGGGAGGATGGGTTAGCTTTAAACAAGCCGTTACCCACAGCGATTGCTGCCATACCCATATAGACAACACCGACATCGTGCCCGGACCATGCAACAAGCCCATAACCGATAGCCAGAACGATTGCACCAAGCATGATGACACGCTTAGTACCCAGTACTTTGTCGCCCAACCAGCCGCCGATAGCGACCAGACCGTAAACGAGAGCACTAAATGAGGAGAACAGGGTGATCGAATCCGCTTCAGACATACCCAGTTGTTTAACCAGGTAAACAGCCATAATTCCTTGCAGGCCGTAGTAACCGAAACGTTCCCAGAGCTCAATCGAGAAGATGAGATAGAACGCCTTAGGTTGTTTGAAAGCGTTCAAACTCACGCTTTCAGTTGGTTTATTGTTTGCAGTTGACACTTTAACCTCTTTTTTTACATCCCATATTAACGGGGGTGTTCTGGCACGTTATGCCGTCAGTACATTCGTGCATTGTTATAGTGGGAGGGGAAACGGCAGGTAATGTTCCCTGGATTACATTTTCAGACAAGTCTTTTGTAATAATCCGTTACATTTATCATGGATGGATGATTCCTCGGTTACCTCAAATGTTATCCAGCGTTAAATTTTTTCATTTCCGCAATGGCAGTTTTTTACTCTGCAAGTTGGTTAAGGTAATGCTTGGAATGGAATTATATTTTGCTTGGTTACGCAAAACATAGTGATATAGGCCAGCAAGTGGCTAATAGCCAGTGTAATCTTTTGTATAAAAAATCTTACAGATGATTATTCATTTCAGGATTTCACCGGAATCACCCTTTTTTTTAACACCAGTAGTACATTGTGATTTGAGTCACATATAGATAGAAAATTTCGCTATTAAAAGAACTATCAACCTGCAAACGTGGTTAATCACCAGCAGATTGTCTGATGAAGAGGTAACGAAGCGGCATCATTAACCAGATGAGAGCAATAGCAGGGGGAGTGACGTCGGGGGCGCGTGAGCACGCCCCGCGAGGTATCAGATATCGACTTTCTCTTTGTATTCACAAAGATCTTCAATGATACATGAGCCGCAGCGTGGTTTACGGGCGATGCAGGTATAACGACCATGCAAAATAAGCCAGTGGTGACAATCTACTTTGAACTCCGCTGGTACTACTTTCAGCAGCTTCTCTTCCACCTGTTCGACATTTTTACCTGGCGCAAACTGCGTACGGTTACAGACGCGGAAAATATGAGTATCAACCGCGATAGTCGGCCAGCCGAAAGCGGTATTGAGCACTACATTGGCCGTTTTTCTGCCCACACCAGGCAAAGCTTCCAGTGCCGCGCGATCTTCTGGTACTTCACCGTTATGTTTCTCCAGCAGAATACGGCAGGTCTTAATCACATTTTCTGCTTTAGTGTTGAATAAGCCGATAGTTTTGATATATGACTTCAGGCCTTCAACACCCAACTCCAGCATCGCAGCGGGCGTATTAGCAACTGGATAGAGCTTTGCTGTGGCTTTATTAACGCTGACATCCGTCGCCTGGGCTGAAAGTAGTACTGCGATTAACAGTTCAAACGGTGAAGAAAAATTGAGTTCAGTTGTTGGATGTGGATTGTTATCACGCAGGCGCGTGAGGATCTCCACTCTTTTAGTTTGATTCATCAGACTTTCCCTGTTTCGCCTGCTGGTATTTCATTCACAACAGTTTTTGCACGGCGCTTTTTCATTTTTTCATCGATAAGATATTTACCTGCCAGCATTAGTCCAAGGCCGATAAACGCACCTGGCGGCAACATTGCCAGCAGGAAAGGGGAATCGGTATGGAAAATTTCGACACGTAAGACTTTGGCCCAATTGCCCAGTAGCGCATCGGCGCCATCAAACAACGTGCCATTACCAATAATTTCACGCATGGCGCCGAGAACAAACATTGCGCCAGTTGCCCCCATTCCAATTGCAAAACCATCCAGTGCCGAAAGTGCAGGGCCTTTTTTCGCCGCGAAGGCTTCTGCACGGCCAACGACGATACAGTTCGTAACAATAAGCGGAATAAAGATCCCCAGCGACTGATAAAGACCAAATGCATAGGCGTTGATCAACATTTGCACTGCGCTTACCACCGAAGCGATGATCATGACATAAATCGGGATACGGATTTCTGTTGGTGTCCAACGACGTAGCGTCGAAATCGTCAGATTGGTTAGAGTCAGCACCAGCGTCGTTGCCAGCCCTAATCCAAGCGCGTTTGTCGCTGTAGAAGTGACCGCCAATAAAGGACACATGCCGAGCAGCTGCACCAGTGCAGAGTTGTTTTTCCACAATCCCTGGACAATGACATCTTTAATCTCGCTCATTGTTATTCTCCACAGGCGGTAAGTTGAGGAAGTTGTTCTGGCAACTGTTGGGCGTACAGTCCGGCTCGTTTGACGGCGTTAACGACTGCACGTGGTGTGATGGTTGCACCAGTGAACTGGTCAAATTCACCACCATCTTTTTTCACTGCCCAACGACGGTCATCTGCGCCGTCAATTTTTTTTCCCGCAAAAAAGGTGATCCAGTCGGAGAGACGCCGCTCAATTTTGTCACCAAGACCAGGTGTTTCATGATGTTCAGTAACACGGGTGCCGAGAATGGTGCCACTGAAATCGGCGCCAACAAGTAACTGAATAGCGCCAGAATAACCATCAGGTGCAGTTGCCTCCAGTACCGCAGCGACAGGTTGATCATCTTGTTTAGCAATATAAACGCGGTGTTCGCCTTTACCCAGTTCAGGTGCATTAACCAGATAACAACTCTCAGTCAGGCGGTTATTGTAGTGATCTGTGGGTAATACCTGATCAAATAACGCCTTTTGCTGGATGGCGGCTTGTTCAGCAATGGTCGATTTGGTCATCTGGTTTATGGCTGCAGTTAATCCTGCTGACCCGGCAGCAAACAGGGCCAGAGTGATGCCATGTTTTCGAATCGTTTTCAGCATGATTTATCCTTTCCGGTGTCCGTAAACGCGCGGGCGCGTGTAGTAATCGATCAGAGGAACGGTAATATTCGCCAGCAGGACAGCAAATGCCACACCATCGGGATAGCCACCAAAGCTACGAATAAGCCAGACGAGCACACCCGCCAGAGCGCCGAAAATTAAGCGTCCACGATTGGTAGTAGACGCGGTGACGGGATCGGTAAGAATAAAAAATGCCCCCAACATCGTCGCGCCGGAAAGCATATGAATTTGTGGCGACGCGAGCGATTCAGGTGCAAACAACCAACCGAGTGTCGCGCACAGCGCCAGTGACACCAGAAAACTTACCGGGATATGCCAGCGGATAACTTTAATCGTAAGCAACCATACACCGCCAGCCAGCCATGCGAGGTTAACCCACTGCCAGCCAGCACCTGCCAACATGCCGCTAAAGATGGGATACTGCATGATCTGTTCAACGGAGCGACCAGAATGTAACGAAGTTTTCAGCGTATCTAAGGGTGTCGCCTGGCTGATTCCATCAATACCCATTCGCAGTGTACTCATATCACCACCGCTGGTGGTATGTCCGGTGAAAATCACCTGTAACGCGTCTGCCATGCCAGGTACGGTTGCTGCAATTTCATAGGGGGGGAGCCAGTTGGTCATCTGGACCGGGAAAGAGATCAGCAAAACAACATAACCGATCATTGCCGGGTTGAACGGATTCTGCCCCAGACCGCCGTAAAGTTGCTTGGCGATAATTACCGCAAAGACCGTACCGAGAACTACCATCCACCACGGTGCGAGAGGCGGAATACTTACAGCTAACAGCAAACCGGTCAGTAGTGCTGAATTATCTTTCAGAATGGCGGCAATTGGCTGATTTCTCAGTTTTAACACCAAAGCTTCAGCTGAAAGGGCGCTAATGACAGCCAATATGATCTGGACAAGTGTGCCCCAGCCAAAGAACCACAATTGTGTCGCAATACCAGGAATAGCGGCCAGCAATACCAACAGCATAATCCGTGAAGTTTGCCGTTGGTTATGGGTATAGGGGGAGCTTGCGATTCTGAATACCATTTAGTCCTCGTTAACTACCTTTTGCTGTGCTGCTTTTTTGGCTTGCGCCCGCGCGATAGCTGCAGCGATTGCAGCTTTACGTGGATCAACCACTTCTTCGCCGTTTGCTGCTGTGGTATTGCGCGGTTCAACCGTTTCGTTATCACTTGTATTAGCGGCGGCTTGCTGTTGCTGTTTACGTGCTTTGGCACGGGCGATAGCTGCTTCAACCGCGGCTTTGCGTGGATCAACCGTTTCGTTATCACTGGTATTAGCAGCAGCTTGTTGTTCTTGTTTGCGAGCTTTGGCACGGGCGATAGCGGCCTCAACCGCGGCTTTGCGTGGATCGACCGTTTCGTTAGCACTGGTATTAGCAGAGGCTTGCTGTTGCTGTTTACGTGCTTTGGCACGGGCGATAGCTGCTTCAACAGCGGCTTTGCGTGGATCGACCGTTTCGTTAGCACTGGTATCAGTGACAGCTTGTTGTTCCTGCTTACGTGCTTTAGCTCGGGCAATAGCAGCCTCAACAGCGGCTTTACGCGGATCGGCTGTTGATGGTGATTCATCGGCTTGTAGAATTTGCGCCTGCTTTGCTCTGGCCTGCGCTTTACGTGCTTCTCGTGCTGCGATAATAGCGCTGTTATCCGGACGTTCACCCGCTTTAATGATAATCGGTTGTGTCGCTTGCGTTTGTTTCTCTTTCACTCTGGCAAGAGCTGCCGCAATGGCGTC
The DNA here is from genome assembly GCF_019366485.1 of Escherichia sp. GZ89. Lineage (NCBI taxonomy): Bacteria > Pseudomonadati > Pseudomonadota > Gammaproteobacteria > Enterobacterales > Enterobacteriaceae > Escherichia > Escherichia sp. GZ89. The sequence goes on from NZ_JAEOHX010000001.1 coordinate 436,010, forward strand.
TTTATCTTTCTCTGCAGGTTGAACTGCTGCTTTTTTATGCCGTTCAAGACGCGCAGCTTTTTCACGCTCCAGACGTGCCTGCCTTGCTTCGAATCGTGCTTTGGCTTCAGCTGCACGTCGTTCTTCCTGGCGAATTGCGGCAATCTCTGCCTTTTCCTGACGAAAATATTGCACCAGCGGAATATTACTAGGACAAACCCAGGCGCAGGCACCACATTCAATACAGTCGGCAATATTGTGCGCAGTGGCCTTATCGTGTAGCTGACCTTTGCTAAACCAATATAACTGTTGTGGCAGTAAATCTGCCGGACAGGCGTCGGCGCACGAGCTGCAACGAATACAACCTTGTTCTTCTTGCGGTTCGCCGAGTTCCGAAGCTGAAGGGGCTAACAGACAGTTGGTAATTTTGACAACAGGTACATCCAGCCAGGGAAGAGTAAAGCCCATTAATGGCCCGCCCATAATTACCATCTGGTCGGCTGAAGGGCAAAATCCGGCATCGGTTAGCAGATGCTTTACAGGCGTTCCCAGCCGTGCCCATACATTACCCGGACGGCTGACGGCCTCACCAGTAAGTGTGACCACGCGTTCGGTGATCGGCTCTCCGTCAATGACGGCGCGTTTCACCGCGTAAGCCGTACCGACGTTTTGCATTAACACGCCAATATCTGAGGAACGACCGCCATGCGGCACTTGTTTGCCCGTCAGAATATATGTCAACTGTTTGGCACCGCCAGAAGGATACTTGGTTGGGATTACCCGCAGCGAAATGTCATGTGAATCAGCAAGAACTGCACGCAGCATGGAAATAGCCTGCGGTTTATTATCTTCAATGCCGATCAACACTTCACGAGGCTGGAGGATATGCGCAAGAATGCGGATACCTTCCACAACTTGTGCTGCACAATCCTGCATCAGACGATCATCAGCAGTGATATATGGCTCACATTCCGCGGCGTTAATAATCAGCGTTTCAATTTTATCGCCACCGCCTTGCAATTTAACGCCAGTCGGGAAGCCTGCACCGCCGAGACCCGCCACGCCAAATTGATGAATACGCGCAATTAACTCCTCGCGGCTGTGATTGCGATAATCCAGCCAGCCATCACGTTCAATCCAGCGATCTTCGCCATCAGCATCAATAATCACGCTTAATTCAGCCAGCGCAGAAGGATGTGCCGTGGAGTGGGGGGCAATGGCGACCACGGTGCCGGAAGTCGGAGCATGTATGGGCAGCATTTTCCCGCGGCCACGCGTTAAAGGCTGACCACGTAAAACATGATCACCCACACTCACGCACAATTCTCCCTCAGCACCTATATGTTGTTTTAGGGGCATAACAAAACGTTGCGCCAGCGGAACCTGGCGCAACGGTGTGCCGTTAGACTGGCTTTTCATTTCTGGTGGATGAATGCCACCATTAAAGTCCCAGATCTTATTTTTTTTAAAGGCAGAGAATAACTTAAGCATGGTGTTCCACTGGAATGATGCGAACAGGAATCGTGTTCAGATCCCACTTCCAACTGTCAGGCGTTTCAGCAACAGGCTGTAAAGAGATGCACTGCGTCGGACAAGGATCAACGCACAAATTGCAGCCAGTACAGAGGTCACTCATGACGGTATGCATTGCACGGGTAGCACCAACGATGGCATCTACCGGGCAGGCCTGAATACATTTGGTGCAGCCAATGCAATTATTTTCGTCAATCACCGCCACCACTCGTGCTGGCGCGAGTTCCTGCTCTTCGCCATCAAGAGGTTGCGGTTCGACATTTAACAATTCAGAAATTTTCAACATAACCGCTTCACCACCTGGCGCACAGCGGTTAATTTTTTCGCCATTGCAACTGATAGCTTCAGCATAAGGGCGACAGCCTGGATAACCGCACTGCCCACACTGGCTTTGCGGTAAAATTTCGTCGATTTTTTCAACGACCGGATCATCTTCCACTGCAAAACGGCGGGAGGCATAACCCAGAATGGCGCCAAACGCCAGGCCTAACAGGCTTATGGCGGCAACGGCAATCCAGATAGTATTCATTACAACTTCACCAAACCACTGAAGCCCATAAAGGCCAGAGACATTAAACCAGCAGTAATCAGCGCAATGGCGTTACCGCGAAATGGTGCCGGAACGTTTGCAACGGCCAGACGTTCGCGAATAGCGGCGAACAATACCATAACCAGCGAAAAGCCCACCGCAGCAGAAAAACCGTACAATGCTGACTGCAGGAAATTGTGCCCGAGATTAATATTCAGCAACGCCACACCCAGCACCGCACAGTTAGTGGTGATAAGTGGGAGAAAAATCCCCAGCAAACGGTAAAGTACCGGGCTGGTTTTGCGTACCACCATCTCAGTAAACTGCACCACTACAGCGATAACCAATATAAACGCCAGTGTGCGCAGATAAATCAGATTGAGCGGAATCAGGATCCAGGTATCGATAAGCCATGCGCAAATGGAGGCAAGGGTCATCACAAAGGTCGTAGCCAGCCCCATACCCATTGCCGTTTCCAGCTTTTTGGAAACGCCCATGAACGGACAAAGGCCAAGAAACTTCACCAGTACAAAGTTATTGACCAGTACAGTCCCGACAAACAGTAGCAAGTAATCAGTCATTTTTCGGCCTGAAATAAAAAAGCCGCCTATTATCCGTTAATCCACATCAGGCGACAACAGGTTAACTGTAAGGTTATTACGGGTTCACAAACGTTGCTGTAACACGAGCCGAGCGTTTGAAATAGGGGACGAATAAAGCCGTCGCAAGTAGTGAAAACAGTAACTGACGTACAACCAAAGTGTCAGCAGCTGGTGAAAAGGCAAATGCTTTAACAGCCAACAGCACAGAGATAAGCAGCCAGATAATATAGTGTTTTGGTACACATCGACGGCGTTTAAAGAAAGCGATTGTTAACCACAATGTGTAATACCACATGCCAATGGCGGTAATAAAGGAGGCGGCCCATAACGCCAGACTGGTTGAGCCTTGTTCGCCCAGCATTTTCAACGTTTGCGGTGACGCCAAAGCCATTGCGTAAAGCATCATAGCCAGTGAAACACTCAGCAATGCCACTAAGAGCCAGGCTAATGGTGCAAGCAACCAGCCGCCGATACGTTGTGCCGGTGTTGAGGTCATAATTTCTCCGGATGTGCTAAAGCTAACAGGCGTACCAAATCATTTGAGCCGATTATTATATCGCTTTCAATGATGATCGCTACTTTCTTTATTATTGCACGTAGTGCCAGACGGATTGCGGCACTTTGCCGATATCGTACAGACGACCACCAGAGACCAGTTCTGCACGACGATGGTCAGCAGCACGGTACATATTGATTATTTCATGATCATCGGTAAGGGTATAATTAAGATGGTCAAACAGTTTTTCAAGACTTTCAAGCGAACTGATTTTACGAAATTTTAATAAATAGTCCTGTACAGTCATAGAAGGTTCCATATTAAAATTAATACTAAAGAGGTAGGATTGACTCCGGGAACGGCAAAATAACCACAAAAATTATTCAACAGCCAGCAATGAAATAGGTAGCGATAATGAAAAAATACTCGACAAAATCGAACAAAGAATATCCTGCATACTCGTTACTGACAATCATTAAAGACGTAGTGATAAATATTATTATCCGAATTCAGTGACACATTCTGTTGCATATTGTACAACCGGCTGCGAGCCAGGCGAAAGAAATCTCGTGGTCACCTTTATTTCTTTTGTACCGCTGTTGTTTGCTCAGGTGGTTGATAGTTATCAATATGACTGGCTACGCCTAACAGAATGACAGAAATCACTAATACAACCCAACCGGTTAATTCAATTAAACGATTCATCGCGGATTACTTCGACTAAGATTTTCAATATACAGGGTACGAATATTACTGAGCAATGGGCTTATCAGCAAGTTGGTGCATGTTGATTTTAGCGGTTTTTTCATCTGAAACAGGCACTTTGTAATATTTCATTGACTTAAGTTAAACCTTATTCACTGGTGACACCGCGAGTAATCTGTTGTGGCAGTTGGTGAGATGGTGTAAATAACTACGTTTCGCACAAAGAGGTCAGAAGATGAGCGACAGAATCAGGGTAGGATTAATCGGTTATGGCTATGCCAGTAAAACGTTCCATGCCCCTTTGATTGCAGGTACTCCAGGTCTGGAACTGGCAGCGGTATCAAGTAGTGATGAAGCAAAAGTTAAGGTGGACTGGCCGACAGTTACTGTTGTTTCAGAACCGAAACATCTGTTTAACGATCCTCATCTTGATTTAATTGTAATCCCGACGCCAAACGATACCCATTTCCCTCTGGCGAAAGCTGCGCTGGAAGCGGGTAAGCACGTGATTGTTGATAAGCCATTCACCGTGACACTGTCACAAGCTCGCGAGCTGGATTCCCTGGCGCGCAGCCTTGGAAGGGTACTTTCGGTCTTTCATAACCGTCGATGGGATAGTGATTTCCTGACGTTGAAAGCGTTATTGGCCGAAGGCACACTGGGTGAAGTGGCTTATTTTGAATCTCACTTTGACCGTTTCCGCCCGCAAGTTCGTGATCGCTGGCGTGAGCAAGGCGGTCCGGGGAGCGGTATCTGGTACGATTTAGGGCCACATTTACTGGATCAGGCAATTAATCTGTTTGGTCTGCCTGTCAGTCTGACGGTTGACCTTGCGCAACTGCGCCCTGGTGCGCAATCCACCGATTATTTTCATGCCATTTTGTCGTATCCACAGCGGCGAGTGATTCTCCACGGCACTATGCTGGCAGCGGCAGAATCCGCCCGTTATATCGTTCACGGTTCCCGTGGTAGTTATGTGAAATATGGACTTGACCCTCAGGAAGAGAGATTGAAAAACGGCGAACGACTGCCACAGGAAGACTGGGGCTATGATATGCGTGACGGTGTGCTGACACGCGTCGAAGGTGATGCACGGGTAGAAGAGACGTTGCTGACAATCCCCGGCAATTATCCGGCATATTATGCTGCTATTCGTGATGCGCTAAAAGGTGAAGGGGAAAATCCAGTACCGGCCAGTCAGGCGATCCAAATTATGGAGTTGATCGAGCTGGGCATTGAATCAGCGAAGCATCGGGCGACACTTTCTCTGGCATAATCTTAAACGAACAGACCGGCAACAAGGCCGGTCTGTAATATGTGGTTATTGTCCTGCAGCGACTTTCGCACGCAGGGCTTTTTTCTCTGCATCGCTCAGGAAAGCGATTTCCAGACCGTTTATTTGCGCCTGGCGAATCTGCTCGCGGGATAGCCCGGCTGCAGGCGCTGCTATATTATATTCATGAATAATATCAACCCCCTGAACGCCGGGATCATCCGTATTCAGGCTGGCAAGAATACCGTGTTCAAGGAAAGTTTTAAGAGGATGCACACTCAGAGAAGAGACGGTGCTGGTCTGAATATTTGATGTCAGACAGGACTCAATTCCGATCCGCTGTTCCGCCAGAAAATCCATCAGCGCCCGATCCTCAATGGCTTTAACGCCGTGACCAATACGTTCGGCACCCAGTTCACGGATCGCCTGCCAAATACTTTCGGCTCCAGCAGCTTCACCAGCATGAACAGTAATACGCCAGCCAGCGTCGCGGGCACGGTTAAAATGAGAGAGGAACAGACTACCAGGGAAGCCAAGTTCGTCACCGGCTAAATCCAGCGCAGTAATGTGATCCCGATGGGCTAAAAGCGCTTCAAGTTCCTGCAGACAAGCAGCTTCACCAAAAGTACGGCTCATTATGCCAATCAGGCGAGCTTCGACACCAAATGTTTTACACCCTTCCTGAACACCAGCAATGACCGCTTCCACCACCCCGGCAACGGGCAACTGGTGAGTCATAGCCATATAGCCAGGGGAAAAACGCAGCTCTACATAATGCAGACCATTACGGGCAGCATCTTCAATATTCTCAAAAGCAACGCGGCGAACAGATTCCAGCGATGCCAGGACTTTTACCCCCCAATCCAGCTTGCTTAAAAAGCTCACCAGATCCGGTTCAGTGCTGGTGACCTGGACATGGGGGATAAGCGCCTCAAGAGAATCAGCAGGCAGCACAATATTGTGTTGACGACCAAGTTCAAGAATGGTTTGTGGGCGAATGTTACCGTCGAGGTGGCGATGGATATCAGTTAATGGCAGAGAAGTATCAATCATAATTGCACTCATTATTTTGAATATAAAAGTGCGCGCCATTATAAAAACAAATCTTCGGAAAAATCTACGTTGCGCAATAAATATATCTATTGCGCAACGCATTAATCACCGCAGTGACAATATTGCCTTAATTAATCCCTGCACCCCTTTTTCCAGTTTAGCGCGCGGGCATCCAACATTAAGGCGGATAAAGCCACGTCCTTCTTCACCATAGGTAAAGCCAGGCATAATGGCGATTTTTTGCTGATGAATGAGTCTGTCCTGCAATAGTGCATCATTAATATTTAACGGACGTAAATCTATCCATGCCAGATAGGTGGAGTGGGGAGTTTGCCAGTTGAGTTCCGGGAATGTGCCGTTAAGTTCTTCGGCGACATAATCCAGATTAGCATTGAGATACTGACGTAAGGCATCAAGCCATGGTGCACCGTGTTGATAAGCGGCGATATGTGCCGTGAGTGCCAGTACTGCCGGGGAAGAAAGTCCATCACGACCTTTCAGTGCTGTCAAATAAGCTTCGCGGCACTGACGGCTTTCAATAATTCCATAAGCTCCGGTTAACGCGGGAATATTGAAACTTTTCGAACCTGAAGTCAGCAAAGCCCAGTCTCCGCGAGCAACATGACTCCATGGAATATGTTGATGCACACTCCACACCATATCCATGTGAATTTCATCAGAAATTACGCGTACACCGTGGCGCTGACAGAGCTCAGCCATGGTCTGTAATTCATCAAACGTCCACACTTTTCCTGTCGGGTTTTGTGGACTACATAGCAGCATAACCTTACATTCCGGACGGGCCAGTTCACGTTCCAGTTGCTGCATATCGCAGTACCAGCCATCAGCCTGTTTTTCCAGCGAGATGGGCAGAACGGTGCGCTGATTACCTTCAATCGCTTTATAAAAAGCATCATATGCCGGGGTATGAATCAGCACGCCATCGCCTGGCGCCGACCACTGGCGAATCAGTTCTGCAACCATATAGATAACAGAAGGTCCGTAAACTATCGATTGCGGATCAAGAGTTGTGTCATGGCGAGTCGCAAACCAGTGGGTAATGGCAGAGAGAAAATCATCGTTATTCCAGCGACTGTAGCCGAGGACACCATGCATCAGGCGCTGATTCAGTGCCTCAATGATGCAGGGAGCTGTCGCAAAATCCATATCAGAAATGGTGAATGGCAGCAGGTCTGCACTACCAAAACGATCCGCGATATAGTCCCATTGCGTACACCAGGTCCCACGTCTGTCAATTTCCTTTGAAAAATCAAACATATGATGTCCTTAAGCTTGAGTTGTATTCATTAAACCCACGATCTCATCTTTGACTGACGGTACATGGGTAATCACGACCTGAAGAAGTTGCTGATTAAACTGCACTCTACTGCTGGCGCGATAGTCTTTTAGTGCCGGAATATTCAGAAGTGACGCATTTATCACTGACCAGGGCAGTAAGAATATTGTCAGCGTTTGTTTGATTACCGGGAGAAAGCGGGGATTCGATAGAACGCCGGAGTGAAATTCTCCGGCGCTGTTACCTTTATGGGAGAGCGGGAACTGCGGGCACTGATAATGCAGGCATGGCAAACATGCCAACGAACGCTTCCAGCGGCATTTTTTGGCCATTAAGCGTAATTTGACCATTGGCATATTGCAGGCTGGTGGTGATGGTATTGTCATTCAACGTCGTCAGGCGGAACATCTGCCCGGCAGCTGAAAATCCATTAACCTGCTGTTGAGCTAATTTTTCAGCCTTATCTTGCTGATAGCCTTCAAGTTTTGCCACCTGAGTCATCAACTCCGTTGCCATATCCACAGGGATGGTCAGTTTTGCATCCAGAGATTTTACAGAGCGATCCACTTCCTGAGCCAACGTTTGAGGCTGTTCGGTAGTGGTGGTGGGATCTTTGAGGAACAACGACAGATTAAACGCGCTTTCACCTTTGCTGTTCTTCCAGCTCAGTGGTGCAATCGTAATAACAGGATCACCTTTCATCAGCAGTGGTAGGGCAGCAAAAAATGCTTCGGTCACTTTTTGCTGATAGAGTTCCGGATTATTGCTGATTTCTGGTTGTGCCATCAGAGCCTGAGTCTGGGCATTGTACTGCCGGGTAAACTGGTGCAGGGCCGCGCCATCAATCTGACCCACTTTAAGAGTCAGCTTACCGCTGCCCAGATCCTGATTCTGCATTTTCAGGCTCTTAAGTGAGTAGTCCAGTTGGCTATTGATCGTTTTGCCGTCGTTCACCAAATCAGATTTACCCGCAATCTCCATCCCTTCCAGTAGTGCCAGTTCCTTGCCTGCGACTGAAATGGCTACCTTGTCTACAGAAAGTTGCTGATTACCCACTCGTTCGCCGAAATCCGCAAGTGTACTGGAACCCTCGGTTTTCAGGTTGTTAAAGGTGATCTGAACTTTTTGGTCGTATTCATTCACTGCATCAATCAGGCCGCTTTGTGCTTCCCCGGAAAGGGAAATAACTTTACCGTCCCGGTCTGCATTAACCTGAAACTCACCGCCACTAAAGGCAACTTTTTCACCTTCTTTTTCATAATTTAGTGAGTTCAGATGAATATCTGAACGGCTATCGCCGCTATAACTAATACGTGAATTGACGACGAAAGGCATTTCGCCTTTAGAGAGTTCAAACAGTGGTTGAGTTACTTCATTATTGACCAGAGTGGTTCTGACCGATGCCATCGCCGGGATAAGATTGAGCGATTTTAACTGGGAGAGCGGAAAGGGGCCATGATCAACAGATTCGTCGAGGATGACGCTGTGACCAGTTTTAATCCACGGACTCACCTTACCTGCCTCAGGTTTCACTACCAACTGTAACTGGCTACTGAAAATGCCACGCTGATAATTTTGATAACTCACCTCCACGTTAGCCTCAGGAGCGGTGAGCTTGAGTTGCGCATTGGCCTGGCTAACCATCTCCGCCAGATGCGTTTCCAGTTTTTTCCCCGTGTACCATGCACCACCTGTCCAGATAAGACCAAGTGCTACAACAACGCCTGCCGCTACCAGCGATTTTTTCATATTTTTTATCCGTAAAATGAAACCAGGCGGAACATACCGCCTGGTGGTGTTATAAGCCTTTAATAAGCTTAGCAAGAGTTGTTAAATATTTCAGTATGCCATTACAGCTTGTTGTAAACGCGGGCTAAACGACCATTGCCACTCACTAAAACCGGCGACTCGTTTGCGGCTATAAAAGCAGATTCGCCAGGCTTCAGATGTAACTGTTGATCACCTTTGCGCAAACAGGCTTCACCTTCAACGCAGAACAGGATTGCCGCACTTTGCTGGTTAACGGCAGCTTCGTCTTTCGTCAGGTCATGCAAAGCAAACGCAAAATCCTCAACCGGAATATGGAAGTCAAGTTCATGACCGTTTTTGATGGGCTGCGTCAACAATTGTCCCGCGGGTTTCGCTTCAAACTTAACGTTGGCAACCAGTTCAGGAATATCAATATATTTTGGTGTCAAACCGGCGCGTAATACGTTATCGGAGTTGGCCATGACTTCCAGAGCCACGCCCTGCAAATAAGCGTGTGGCGTTTCGGCAAACAGGAACATGGCTTCACCAGGATTCAGTTTCACCACATTGAGCAGCAGGGGTGAGAACAGGCCGCTGTCATCTGGATAAAACTGCGCGATCACGCGAATCGTCTGCCACGGTTCACCCTGCTGAGTGTCGAGTGCCGATTTCAGAATGGCCAGCGCGCGGGATTTTTCCTCTCCCTGCATATTGAGCAGGGCGGCAAACAGTTCACTTAAACGTTCGGCATCAGGTTGCTGTAAAAAATGGGCAATTGCCGGATGCGCCCCCGCAACAGGTTGCAGCAACGAAACAATCTCAGAGAATTCACGGAACGCGTTCATTGCAAGGAACGGTGTCAGGGCAAAAACTAACTCTGGTTTATGATTGGGATCTTTATAATTTCGCTCGGCGGCATCCATTGGAATACCTGCTGCATTTTCTTTGGCAAAGCCGATTTCAGAGTTACGTTTGTTAGGGTGCACCTGAATAGAGAGCGGTTGCGCGGCACACAACACTTTGAACAAAAACGGGAGTTCGCCAAAACGCTCCGCGACTGCATCCCCAAGCAGGGCTGATTTATCGTTCTCAATAACATCACGCAGTGAGACGATTTGTCCTTCAGATGTTTCAACTTTTGAGCTGCTTTTCGGGTGTGCGCCCATCCATAACTCGGCCATCGGTTGTTGGGATGGGTTGGCGATACCGTAAAGATCCGTTAACGCTGTTTTACTTCCCCAGGCATAGTTCTGCACTGAGTTAATGAGTTTTTGCATTATCAAGCCCTGTTTCATGTGTAATTTGTTGGCGTTATTAAAGCAAGAATTCTCTGGCAAGTAACCTGTGGGCTTAAAAAGTCGTACTAGTCTCAGTTTTTGTTAAATATTTGTGTATGATGCTGTTACCTGGTTTTTAACGAGTGTCGCAAGATACTGAGAGAAAAAACTGAACGAGCAGTAAGTGAGAGAACAATGTCAAATAAACCCTTCCATTATCAGGCTCCTTTTCCACTCAAGAAAGATGATACCGAGTACTATCTGCTGTCCAGCGAACATGTCACTGTCTCTGAATTTGAAGGACAGGAGATCTTAAAAGTTGCGCCCGAAGCACTGACTCTGTTGGCGAGACAGGCGTTTCATGATACCTCATTTATGCTGCGTCCTGCCCATCAACAGCAGGTAGCTGATATTTTGCGTGACCCTGAAGCCAGTGAAAACGATAAATATGTCGCACTGCAATTCCTGCGCAACTCGGATATCGCGGCAAAAGGCGTATTGCCAACCTGCCAGGATACCGGTACAGCCATTATCGTTGGCAAAAAAGGTCAGCGTGTATGGACTGGTGGAGGCGATGAAGCTGCGCTGGCACGCGGTGTGTACGATACCTACATTGAAGATAACCTGCGCTATTCACAAAACGCCGCGCTTGATATGTACAAAGAAGTGAACACCGGTACTAACCTGCCAGCCCAGATCGATCTCTACGCGGTTGATGGTGATGAGTATAAATTCCTTTGCATCGCGAAAGGTGGTGGTTCGGCAAACAAGACGTATCTCTATCAGGAAACCAAAGCATTACTGACACCGGGGAAACTGAAAAATTACCTGGTTGAGAAAATGCGCACACTGGGTACAGCAGCTTGCCCGCCTTATCATATTGCGTTTGTTATCGGTGGCACTTCTGCTGAAACCAACCTTAAAACAGTGAAACTGGCGTCGGCGAAATACTATGACGAGCTACCAACGGAAGGGAATGAGCATGGTCAGGCATTCCGTGATGTTGAGCTGGAAAAAGAGTTGCTGATCGAAGCACAGAATCTGGGGCTGGGAGCGCAGTTCGGCGGTAAATATTTCGCCCATGATATCCGTGTTATCCGTTTGCCACGCCATGGAGCATCTTGCCCGGTTGGTATGGGCGTCTCATGTTCTGCTGACCGTAATATTAAAGCGAAGATCAATCGCCAGGGTATCTGGATTGAGAAGCTGGAACATAACCCAGGGAAATACATTCCTGAAGAGCTGCGTAAAGCGGGAGAAGGTGAGGCCGTACGTGTTGATTTAAATCGTCCGATGAGTGAAATCCTCGCTCAGTTGTCGCAGTATCCGGTATCAACGCGCTTATCGCTGAACGGCACCATTATTGTCGGTCGTGATATTGCACACGCTAAACTGAAAGAGCGTATGGATAACGGGGAAGGTCTGCCACAGTACATTAAAGATCACCCGATTTATTATGCAGGTCCGGCGAAAACACCGGAAGGATACGCATCAGGATCTCTTGGCCCAACTACCGCCGGACGTATGGACTCTTATGTCGATCAGTTACAGTCCCACGGTGGCAGCATGATCATGCTGGCCAAAGGTAACCGTAGCCAGCAGGTAACAGATGCCTGTAAAAAACACGGTGGCTTCTACCTCGGCAGTATTGGCGGCCCGGCAGCGGTCTTGGCCCAGGGCAGCATTAAGAGCCTTGAGTGTGTTGAGTACCCGGAGCTTGGCATGGAAGCTATCTGGAAAATTGAAGTCGAAGATTTCCCGGCATTTATCCTTGTGGATAACAAAGGAAATGACTTCTTCCAACAGATACAAATGTCGCAGTGTTCGCGCTGCGTCAAGTAATCGCCAGGTAAGCCGTCCTTCGGGGCGGCTTTTTATTGTTATTAAATGGCAAATACTTTGTTGGGTATGTGCTCTAAGTAATTTGAGTCGCAGCACATGTAATGGGAATGATGACTGAACAGATGCAATAAACAATCAGGTGAGGAGCAGGCCATGAAAACAGTACGCAGCGAAAAAGATTCAATGGGTGCGATTGACGTTCCGGCAGATAAATTGTGGGGCGCACAAACCCAACGTTCGCTGGAACATTTTCGGATATCTACGGAAAAAATGCCCGTTTCACTGATTCATGCACTGGCGCTCACCAAGCGTGCAGCGGCTAAAGTAAACCAGGATTTAGGTTTGCTCTCAGAAGAAAAAGCAAGCGCCATCTGTGAAGCGGCAGATGAAGTACTGGCCGGAAAGCATAGTGATGAATTTCCGTTGGCTATCTGGCAAACCGGTTCTGGTACACAAAGCAATATGAACATGAATGAAGTGCTGGCTAACCGGGCCAGCGAACTGCTTGGCGGTGTGCGTGGCATGGAACGTAAAGTTCATCCTAACGATGATGTAAATAAAAGCCAAAGTTCCAATGATGTATTTCCCACTGCCATGCACGTTGCCGCTTTGTTGTCGCTGCAAAATCAACTGATTCCGCAGCTTAAAACGCTTACACATACCTTAAATGAAAAATCACGTGTGTTTGCTGATATCGTCAAAATTGGTCGTACACATTTGCAAGATGCCACACCGTTGACCCTGGGGCAGGAGATTTCCGGCTGGGTGGCGATGCTGGAACATAACCTTAAGCATATCGAATACAGCCTGCCTCACTTAGCGGAGTTGGCACTGGGCGGCACGGCGGTGGGCACGGGGCTGAACACACATCCGGAATATGCTCATCGTGTGGCGGAGGAACTGACGTCATTAACTTCAGCTCCCTTTGTTACCGCGCCGAACAAATTTGAAGCGCTGGCAACCTGCGATGCTCTGGTGCAGGCACACGGCGCGTTAAAAGGGCTGGCAGCTTCGCTGATGAAGATTGCCAACGATGTTCGCTGGCTGGCTTCTGGCCCCCGCTGCGGCATCGGTGAAATCTCCATTCCTGAAAACGAACCTGGCAGTTCAATTATGCCAGGTAAAGTCAACCCGACGCAGTGCGAAGCATTGACCATGCTCTGTTGTCAGGTAATGGGTAACGATGTCGCTATCAATATGGGCGGTGCGTCAGGTAATTTCGAATTGAACGTCTTCCGCCCAATGGTGATCCACAATTTCCTGCAATCGGTACGTTTGCTGGCTGACGGTATGGAAAGTTTTAACCAACATTGCGCAGTGGGTATCGAACCAAATCGTGCGCGAATCAACCAACTGCTTAATGAATCGCTGATGCTGGTTACCGCTCTGAATACCCATATTGGTTATGACAAAGCAGCAGAAATTGCCAAAAAAGCCCACAAAGAAGGGCTGACATTAAAAGCAGCAGCCCTGGCGTTGGGATATCTGAGCGAAGCTGAATTCGACAGTTGGGTACGCCCTGAACAGATGGTTGGAAGTATGCAACAAAACCACTAATCAGCTACATACAGATGCAGTCGTGGAATGATTAAACGAAGCGGCTGCGCCTGTGGTTTATAGCGATGCTGAACATTCGCGGCGTCGTAATTGAGTAATTCGCCAATATCCGGCACCCCGGCACCATTATGGGTATTAATTAAGGCAATAAGCGGCGTAGGGCAGGCATGTTGTACTTGCTTTTGATCGCCCTTATACCAGACGCGGGCAATAGGCTGTACCTTTACAGGCCGTTTAATTTTTAATTTCGCCTCCTGGGGCAGAGAGGCGATATCCTGATACTCGCGTTCCAGCTTTGCCTGCCACTCTTCCCGTGTCCAGGGGTAAACGCTACGCGGTGATTTGAGGCTTTTCTCAAGTTGCGCCAGTACGTCGTCGCGTCGTAAGTTCTTAATAATATGCTTGTTCGCCCAACCAAAACGTAAGGTCGCCGGATCGTTAATAACCGTCAACGTTCGATAAGCGTTAAGCGTTATGAGGCCTGGCAAGTGGCGGTGTACCCACTCAAAACGTGCTGCTGTTGGTAAACCAGACTCCACTGTGACAATGTGCTCAAAAGCCATTTTTAATTCATTGATGCGTTTAACGTGTTCTTCAAGTAGGGGACGAGTATTGTCATCAACCTGATAACAGATGACTCCGGGTAATCTTACTGCTGCTTTGCTACTACGGTTTTCAGACTGTTGTTGGATAAACAAATGGCGAAAATGGCGCAACGCCAAAGATTCAGCCTCTTTTCCCAAATGTTGTTTTACCTCGATCTGTTCCAGTGGGTTATGTTCATCCTCTTTTTTGACTTCGGGTAATGAAAATACGCGGGCGATCAGCAACCTGTGCTGTTCAAGCTCTGCAACAAAGGTCGCCAGTTCCTGCTCCATTTGACGAAAAGTAGTATTGAGTCGGTCAACAAGATCGTAACGGGCCATAAAACCACCATTTAGTTACAACATACTTTATGTATATCACAACATGCCGGACATCACCACCGTGCGGTCATAGTCTGGCAGGGATTTATGCATTTATTTCCAGGCAGTGTTCAACATGCTATAGGTAATTTGCCCGGCAATTCGAATTATTTCAGGCTGATAGAGATAACACTTGCCAGCTAAATCGAAATTTTGCACCACCTGATTCGCTTTCTTCACAGATGACCGTTCCGCCCATTGCCTGGGCAATGGAGCGTACAATCGCCAATCCCAGACCACATCCCCCCGTGCTCCGGTCACGGCTGGGATCAAGGCGAACAAAGGGGTCGAAGATATGTTCACGGGCGTCCGGGGCGATACCCGGCCCATCATCTTCAACAATGAGTGTTGCGAAGTTACCCTGATGTATCAGACTAATTTCCACTGTCGAACAGCAGTAACGCAGGGCATTATTAACTAAATTATCCAGTACTCTTGCCATTAACCGCATATCCAGAACGCCGTAATTTGCCGTATTCAGCGTTTTCACCCGAATGTTATGGTCTGGATTCAAGGTTTGCACATCATCCAAATGCGTCGTTAACCAGTGGGGGAGATCCACTTCACTGAGGCTTAGCTCATTTTGCGGTCTGTCCAGCCGGGCATAAGTGAGCAGCTCTTCAATCAATGACTCCAGTTGACCAATATCGCGATTTAGCGCCAGCGATTCTGCTTCACTCAGGTTATCGCTCATTTCCAGCCTGTAGCGTAAGCGCACCAGAGGGGTACGCAGCTCGTGGGCAATACCATCGATTAGCTGCTTTTTGCTTGCAATCAGAACGTTAATGTTGTCAGCCATTTGGTTAAAGGCCACGCCAAGACGGGCAAAACTGGAGTTACTGTCAAAATGCAATCGTTCGGTCAGATGGCCTTCGCCAAATCGTTGCGCTGCAGCTTCCAGCTTCAACATATCCAGCCAGTGTGGGCGCATCCAGATAAACACCGGAAAGGCGAGAGAGAAGGCGATAAAAGCAATAAGCGCCACATCAAGTAAGCGCATCTGGTGCAGGAAATAAAGATAGGGCACTGGGCCGACAGCCAGAACGTAGTGGCTGCGAGGAATACGCTGTATAAATGTATATTGGTCCTCAAGCGCCACAATTTCACCACTGCGTAAACGCTGCATTGCACGGGGCTCAAGCTGGTAATGCTGCAATGGTTCTACACGAAGGTCGAAAGAGAGATTCAGGTCCATCTCTTTTAAGGTTTTTCCCCAGTCACGAGGGGGAATTTCCCGGAGCTCGCTACGCATCAGATACAGGGAGCTTTTCATTAAATCATCCAGGGACTGCTTACCGGCGCGTTCAGCGGTGAATTTATAGACCAGCCCTACTAACAAGGTCATTACCAGAAAACAGGTGAAGAGCAGCAGATAAAACTGAACAAAAAGTTTTTTCATATCTTTACCCGTTTATTCCCAGGCGTGTGGCGCGAACAAATAACCTTTATTACGAATAGTTTTGATCCGGTAAGGTTCGGCGGCGTTATCGAGTAATTTCTTACGTAAACGAGAGACAGCGACATCCACGCTTCGATCTAAGCCGTCATAATTGACACCGCGCAGATTCATCAGCAGGGCATCGCGGTCCATTATTTGCCCGGCATGGGTAGCCAGTTCCCAAAGCAGTTCGAAATCGGCAGTAGAAAGTACGACCTCTTCTCCGGCAAGAAGTACACTGCGATTAATAGGATCGATACTCAAAGAACCAAAGCACAACGTGCTATGCATTTTCAGCACAGAGTCCTGAATACCTTTGCTCTGTTGCGTTAGTTCATTTTGTCGCAAGTGCAAACGTAACCGCGCCAGCAACACAGCCGGGGGTGTCGTTTTCAGAATATAGTCACAAGCCCCCAATTCCAGCGCCAGAATATGATTCATGTCGCTATCAAGTGATGTCAGAAGCACAATAGGGCCGGCATATTTACCACGCAAATCACGACAAATACTCATCCCGTCTTTGCCAGGAAGCATAATATCCAGCAATACCAGGTTTGGTTGAATGCTGGCAATGACTTCTTCCGCCTTATCACCACGCGGTTCGACGATAACATTAAGATCATGTTTTGCCAGATAAGCAGCAATCAGAGAGCCTACTTCAGCATCATCTTCGACAAAAACGAGTGTGTTCATAATATTCACAGTGGAAATAAAAACCTCACCATACACTGGCACGTTTTACCTGCATATCAATCGTTCCTAAACAAAAGAGCATAAGGTATTCTACTGAGAATATGTTATGGAAGTGTTAAGGTGAATGAGGATGGGTTTAGTATTCAAAGCTGCACTTGGTGCGCTGGTCGTGGTGTTGATAGGCTTACTGGCAAAAACAAAAAATTACTATATTGCAGGTTTAATTCCCTTATTTCCGACCTTTGCGTTGATTGCTCACTATATTGTGGCAAGCGAACGAGGGATTGAAGCATTACGAACAACCATCATCTTCAGTATGTGGTCGATCATTCCCTATTTTGTTTATCTGGCCTCTTTATGGTATTTCACCGGATTTATGCGCCTGCCCACAGCTCTCGGAGGGGCGGTTATATGCTGGGGGCTAAGCGCATGGTTGTTAATTTTCTGCTGGATAAAACTGCATTAGCGCAGGTGACGGCCACCATCCAGGGGAAAACTACGCCCGGTAACAAAACAGCTTGTGAGCAAATAATCAACTAATTCAATTACTTCCTTTTCACCAGGTGCGGTTTTCATCAGTGATTTATTCAGTGCCTGCTGGCGATACTCCGCATCGTCATGTTCGTTAAATAAAATCAGCGATGGTGCAATAGCATTGACTTTAACTTCAGGCGCCAGTTTGCGGGCAAACGACCTGGTCATATTATCCAGCGCGGCTTTACTTGCAGCATAGGCGATATGCTTATCGCTACCGCGTTCGACGACGTAATCAGTGAAGTGGATAATATCGCTCGCTGCGTGTCCATGGCCGCGCAGTAACGGTTCCAGTGCATGGTTGAGTAAGTACGGCGTGCTAACATGGATCTGCATCATGCATGATAAAACGTCCGGGAGTGGAATCCCCGGCTTCTCTGCCATCCAGGCACTGGCGTTATGCAAAATCGCCCGTAAACCCGATGTTGCAGCTTTTACCTGTTCAGCAAATGCTAATATACCTTCATCTGTGGAGAAATCAGCCTGAATACAAAGCGCACCGGCCTTCTTCAAACCATCAATTGCCGGGTAGTGTGTTCGGTAACTGACAATAACAGGTTGTTTTTGATTGATAAAATGCCATGCGAGAGCGAGGCCGATGCGACGGCCTCCACCAGTAATAAGAACAGGGAATGCGCGGGAATGACCCATCGTAGCTCCTTAGCGTCAAACGATGGGATTCATGTTATCCCACCAGTATCCACGTCGCAGGAATAGCCGCGACTAACAGTAAACTAATCAGCACCATTTCCTGGCGGTTCAATACATTATCATGGGTATGTGTTTTACGTGCGTACAGAAACACCAGCAGACCTGGAGCATACAACACAACAGATAACAGCAAATGCATTGGCCCGGAAGCATAGAGTAACCATAAGCCATAAATGCATGCGCCGACACCTACAGCCTGATGTATTGGGCGAGTGGCAATTTTAAGTAAATAGGCACCGACCAGGAAATAGGGCACCAGAATCATCTCTGAAGCAATGGTCAACAACGTGTTGTAATCAGAACCGGTAAGCCAGATCAATACCAGCGATACTTGCACGCAAATGTTCGTCAACCATAAAGAGGCTGAAGGTGCTCCATTGGCGTTCTGACGAGCGAAAATACGTGGAAACGCTTTGTGAGTTGCAGCAAGAAACGGTACTTCGGCTGCCATAATCGTCCAGCTTAAATAAGCACCACAAACGGAGACGATTAACCCGGCGGCGATAATAACTTCACCCCATGGGCCCATCATTTTGACCAGCAGACCCGCCATTGATGGGTTACGCAACTCAGCCAGCTCCGGGCGAGCTACAACACCAAGCGAAAGTAACGTCACCAGTAAATAGACACCAAGCGCAGCAAGAACAGCCAGCAACGTGGCACGACCAACATCGCGTTTATTTCTTGCACGAGAGGAGACAACAACCGCGCCCTCAACCCCGATAAACACCCACAGCGTGATCAGCATGGTGTTTTTAACCTGTTCCCAGACCGGAACGCCTAATTCAACGCCAGTAAAATCAAGGCTAAAAATATCCATGCGAAACATTAAAAATGCCAGCACGATAAATAAACCGAGCGGCAGAAGTTTTGCCAGTGTCGCGACCAGGTTGATAGTGGCAGCGGTTTGTACACCACGTAACACCAGAAAATGAACAACCCACAACAATAGCGAAGCACCCACAATAGATTGCCAGGTGTTGCCATCACCGAACAGACGCAGTTCTGGGGTATCAGTAAAGAAGCTGAGTGCCGAGAAAACGATAACCAGATACGAGACGTTGGCAACTACCGCACAAAGCCAGTAGCCCCATGCAGAACAGAAACCGATCAATTCTCCAAATCCTTCACGGGCATAAGTGAAGATGCCACCGTCAAGGTCAGGGCGAATTCTCGTTAATACCAACATGGCAAAGGCCAGTAACAGAATTCCGGCCCCGGTAATGGCCCAGCCGATGAGTAAGGCCGCCGGACTGGCAACTGCCGCCATATTTTGCGGCAGGCTGAATACGCCAGCGCCAAGCATTGAGCTTAATACCAGCGCGGTGAGTGCGCTCAGTCCCAGTTTTTTTTCCATCGGTGTCCAGTCATCAAAACGAGAGAGTCAGAATAATTATTAGGGCAAAACGCATAAAAATGGTGAATGCCGCTAAGGCGCGCGATTTTACGGGGAGAGCAGGGGGCATGCAATGGCTTAAGCAATATTTATCACTAAAAATGCGAAAGGCGGCACAAAGCCGCCTTCAATTTAATACCTGTCGTGATTATTTATACAGGTCAGCACTGATGGTCATGTTGTTACCACGTTCCTGCCACTGGCGAGTAATGTGGTAATACTTGGCACCTTTTTTCGCTGCACGCTTGGCAACCTGATAAGAAATTTCAGTCATGTTGCCATAATTACCCGTGAATTTAATGCTGTCAAACGGCACCATCATTGCTGCTGTCGCTTTGTTCACTTCCTCGACTTTAGTGCCATCCGGCAGCGTGACAGTGTAACGACCACCTTTAGATGATTGAGTCTCGAAGAACAGGCCAACATCTGAACTTGGAGATGCACTGCTGGCTACCCCTGGAATTTCAACTTTTTTCGCTGCTTCACCACCCGCTGCGAGAGCTGCACGTCCGGCCTCTGAATCAGCAGGGATGACATCCGCACTTTGTACTACACGTTTTTTCGCATCTTTTTTATAGATAAATGCGGTAATACGCTGGTTGCCGCCCTGGTTGGCGTCAATCTGACGAACGATAAAAAAGGCGTATGCCCCTTTCGCTTTTGCCGCCTTCGTTACCGCTGCATTAACTTCTGGTTGGCTGCGGTAGAAACCCTGTACGGTGACTGTATCAAACGGTTCCAGCTGGACAGCCTGATCTTTTGGCAATTCAACGACACCATTAATGACGCGGTTTTTCTCAGCTTCAGCTTTCTGCGCATCGGCTTTATAGAGGTCTGCAACAACGCGCCAGTTGCCGCTGTTGCCAAAATCAGAGGTATCAACAACATAAAAAGAGGCTGCGCCTTCTTTGTCTGCACGGCGGGAAACGGCTTTTACCGCATCGCCAATCGCGTTAAAACGACCGGAAATTACTACACGATCATAAGGTTTTAATGCTGCCGCTTGCTCCGGCGTCAGTTCTGTCGCTGCATTTACAGAAAAAGCAGTCGCAGAAAGCAGTGCGGACGCCAGGAGTGTGTTCTTAAGCTTCATAAAAATAATCCTTCGCCTTGCGCAAACCAGGTACTGGTATTGTTATTGACTAGAAACGTCGCTGATTATGGCATTTAAATTAGGTCAATGTCTGCGGTAATTTTCATTCCCCATGTAACAGTCAATCAGATACGCACTATCCTTTAGCCAGAAGTTTAAAAAACAGACATTGCGTGGCAGAAACTTATGATCTACATAATTTTTATAAGTTAATTTAATGTTAACTAGGCGAATGCGGTGGAGATTAATCATGTTTTGCTATTGGCTATAAGAGAATTATCAGTTGTTGCCATGATATCTAAGGTCAATATCCCGCTTCAGATGCTGAATCGTTCAGATTTCGCCAATGCACGTATAAATACCCTGTTTTGCCGCTAGATCACTGACGCTATTTTCAGTAGCTTATAGCAAGTTTGTTACAGTTTTTTTCCGGGGTAATACATACCTCTAACGTAAGAGCGCTTTGGCCTTTTACGATCACTGACAAACCATCATCCAAAACCGATGGAAGGGAATATTATGCGAATTGGCATACCAAAAGAGCGGTTAACCAATGAAACCAGAGTCGCTGCAACACCAAAAACGGTTGAGCAGCTACTGAAACTAGGTTTCACCGTTGCAGTAGAGAGCGGCGCGGGTCAACTGGCAAGTTTTGACGATAAGGCATTTGAACAAGCAGGGGCGGAAATAGTCGATGGCAACGCCATTTGGCAGTCAGAGATTATTCTCAAAGTAAACGCACCTGAAGATGAAGAAATTCCGCTACTCAAAGCGGGAACAACACTGGTTAGCTTCATCTGGCCTGCACAAAATCCTGAACTGATGCAAAAACTGGCGGAGCGCGACGTGACCGTCATGGCAATGGACTCTGTGCCACGTATCTCACGTGCGCAGTCGCTGGATGCATTAAGCTCAATGGCGAATATCGCGGGTTACCGCGCGATTGTCGAAGCCGCACATGAATTTGGCCGCTTCTTTACCGGGCAAATTACGGCTGCTGGGAAAGTGCCTCCGGCCAAAGTTATGGTCATTGGTGCTGGGGTTGCGGGCCTTGCGGCTATCGGCGCGGCTAACAGTTTGGGGGCGATTGTTCGCGCCTTTGACACCCGCCCGGAAGTAAAAGAACAAGTACAGAGTATGGGCGCCGAGTTCCTCGAGCTTGATTTCAAAGAGGAAGCAGGCAGTGGCGATGGTTATGCCAAAGTAATGTCTGAGGCGTTTATCAAAGCCGAAATGGAACTCTTTGCTGCTCAGGCAAAAGATGTCGATATCATCGTTACTACCGCACTTATTCCTGGCAAACCTGCACCAAAACTTATCACCCGGGAAATGGTTGACTCCATGAAATCGGGTAGTGTGATTGTCGATCTGGCGGCCCAGAACGGGGGTAACTGCGAATACACCGTACCAGGCGAAATTTATACTACCGAAAACGGCGTAAAAGTGATTGGCTACACCGATCTGCCAGGTCGCTTGCCGACCCAATCTTCACAGCTTTACGGTACTAACCTGGTCAACCTGCTGAAACTGCTTTGCAAAGAGAAAGACGGCAACATTACTGTTGATTTCGATGATGTCGTGATTCGTGGTGTGACGGTGATCCGCGATGGAGAAATTACCTGGCCGGCACCACCGATTCAGGTTTCCGCTCAGCCACAGACAGCACCGAAAGCCGCGCCCCAACCAACGGAACCGGAAAAACCGGCTTCGCCATGGCGGAAATATGCCTTGATGGCTTTGGCCATTATTCTCTTTGGCTGGATGGCAAATGTCGCGCCTAAAGAGTTCCTTGGTCACTTCACCGTTTTTGCCCTTGCATGTGTCGTTGGTTATTACGTGGTCTGGAACGTTTCTCACGCGTTACATACACCGCTGATGTCTGTCACTAACGCAATTTCGGGGATTATTGTTGTCGGAGCATTGTTGCAAATAGGCCAGGGTGGCTGGGTTAGCTTCCTGAGCTTTATTGCGGTGCTTATCGCCAGCATTAATATTTTCGGTGGTTTCACTGTAACTCAGCGTATGCTGAAAATGTTCCGCAAAAATTAAGGGGTAACATATGTCTGGAGGATTAGTTACAGCTGCATACATTGTTGCCGCAATCCTGTTTATTTTTAGTCTGGCGGGGCTTTCAAAACACGAAACTTCGCAACGGGGAAATAACTTTGGTATAGCCGGGATGGCGATAGCGTTAATCGCTACCATCTTTGGGCCGGATACAGGCAATGTTGCATGGATTCTGGTGGCGATGATCATCGGTGGTGCAATTGGTATCCGCCTGGCGAAAAAGGTTGAAATGACCGAGATGCCAGAACTGGTGGCGATTCTGCACAGCTTCGTAGGTCTGGCGGCGGTGCTGGTTGGTTTTAACAGTTACCTGCATCATGATGCTGGCATGGAGCCAGTACTGGTCAATATTCACCTGACGGAGGTATTCCTCGGTATCTTTATCGGTGCGGTAACGTTCACCGGTTCGGTTGTGGCGTTCGGTAAATTGTGCGGAAAAATCTCCTCAAAACCGCTGATGCTACCAAATCGTCATAAAATGAACCTTGCGGCACTGGTGGTTTCCTTCCTGTTACTGCTTGTTTTCGTTCGTACCGAAAGTGTTGGTCTGCAAGTGTTGGCACTGCTGGTGATGACCGTGATCGCACTGGTATTTGGCTGGCATTTAGTTGCATCTATCGGCGGGGCGGATATGCCTGTCGTAGTATCAATGCTCAACTCATACTCTGGTTGGGCTGCGGCAGCTGCAGGCTTTATGCTGAGTAACGACCTGTTAATTGTTACTGGTGCGCTGGTGGGGTCTTCTGGTGCCATCCTCTCTTACATTATGTGTAAGGCGATGAATCGCTCATTCATCAGCGTTATCGCCGGTGGCTTTGGTACAGACGGAACCTCCACAGGTGATGATCAGGAAGTTGGTGAACATCGTGAAATCACTGCGGAAGAAACTGCTGAACTGCTGAAGAACTCACATTCAGTGATTATCACTCCAGGTTACGGCATGGCAGTGGCACAGGCTCAATATCCGGTAGCGGAAATCACGGAGAAACTGCGTGCTCGTGGCATCAACGTGCGTTTTGGGATTCACCCGGTAGCAGGGCGTTTGCCTGGCCATATGAATGTGTTACTGGCAGAAGCGAAAGTGCCGTACGACATCGTGCTGGAAATGGACGAAATCAATGATGATTTTGCCGACACGGATACCGTACTGGTCATTGGTGCTAACGACACGGTTAACCCAGCGGCACAGGACGATCCTAAGAGTCCAATTGCCGGGATGCCAGTTCTCGAAGTGTGGAAAGCGCAAAACGTAATTGTCTTTAAACGTTCGATGAATACCGGTTATGCCGGGGTGCAAAACCCGCTGTTCTTTAAAGAAAATACTCATATGCTGTTTGGTGATGCTAAAGCCAGCGTGGATGCAATATTGAAAGCACTTTAAGTAAACCTCAGTGCACAACGGCCTCTTCGGGGGCCGTTTTTTTAAGCTCATGTGATGTAAATACGCAGATTTAATTTTTGCTCTCATGAAATGCAGCTAAATTCTTAGCCTGTATTACGCTATAAGTACTAGTCCTCGTCAGATAACGCATGAGACGTGAGAATGGCTAACTGGCTGCACTGGCGTAATATACCAACTGCAAAAACGTTGTTTGTGATGATTTTTATCGCCGGGATCGGGTTAATCATCTCGGTTGTGGCATTACTTTATCTGTCGTTACATCTAATCAGCTCTAAAGCTAATGAGATTGATAATCGGCGTGCTGCATTATCCGTCGAAGGGGCAATACAGACTTCGGTATTTCGAGTGTCATCGTTAGTACTGGATAATGCCGTCTGGGACGAAGCAGTGAAAGAAACGTATCGATCCGAACTTAATACTGACTGGTTATACAACACCTGGGGATCAGGTTTTAAAGTTAATAACCTTTATGACGGTACATTTGTCCTTAATGAAAATTTCGAGGTGCTCTGGGGGGCATTTCGCGGTGAAACGTTAAGGGGAAATGAACGCCATTTTTTTGGTAAAGGGATCGAAGCGTTAATTGATAAACATGCAGATGCGTTAAAAAACGGCAAAAATATCTATTCGGGGATCACCCGCACTCAGGCTGGAATTGCCTTTGTGGGCATCGGTTTGATTCGCCCTATGGCTGAAGCTTTCTCTTTTACACAACCTTCTCGCCGCTATTTACTGATCACCCGGCATTTAAATAACAATATTCTGCACGCGTTGGGTAATACCTTTCAAATTGCCCATCTTTCATACAGCGAAAATGAACCTGGTACACCTCATATTCCGCTCACCAGTTCAGCCGGAGAATTATTAGGTTATCTCAGTTGGCAACCACGACTTCCTGGGGCTCAGGCAGCCGATGCGGCATCAAGTCAGATTACACAAATAGTGGCACTGGCATCGGCGCTCATTCTGTTATTTATATTGCTCAGCAGCGTGGGGCTTTACAAATTAGCCCACGGCGAACAGAAGGCGAGGCGGATTGCCCGCATTGACTGGTTGAGCCGTTTACCAAATCGTCGTGCTTTAATTGAAACACTGGAAGATTTACGTAAACGTGGAGAATGTGATCTCAAAAGTGTTGTGTTTATTGATCTCGATGGCTTTAAAGACATCAATGATATCTACGGACATTATGTTGGCGATCAGTTGATCATCTCCCTTGCCCAGACGTTACAGGTATTAACACCGAAAGACGGAATGCTGGCGCGGATGGGCGGTGATGAGTTTGCGCTGATGATCGGCGGTAAAAAATCAGAGCAAATAGCGACGGAATTTGCAGATAAGGTAATAAAATATCTTAATAATCCTGTACAGCTGGGTGAGCGTTCTATTCACATTAGTGCCAGTATTGGTATTGCCAGTGGTTCACTGGTTGAATGCACCAGTTCGGAGTTATTTCGTCGGGCGGATATCGCTATGTATCACGCGAAAGCAACGGGCAAAGGGCGCATTACGCATTACGATGCTGAACTCAATAGCGCTCGGGAACGGCAACTGACAATCGAGAACGATATTCGACTGGGGCTGGAAAGAAATGAATTTGACGTCTGGTATCAGCCAATCGTCGATGCCCGCACACAGTTAATGGTGGGGGTTGAAGGGCTGGTTCGCTGGAAGCGACGTCCTGCAGGAGAACTTCGTCCAGATGATTTTATCCCTGTTGCCGAAACAAGTGGTCTCATTGACGCTCTGGGGCAATTCGTATTACGCCGAGCCTGTTATGATCTTCATCCTCTGAGTGAGCTTAAACTGTCGGTAAATATCTCCCCGGCACAGTTTCGTGATCCCGAATTTGAAGACAAAGTCGCCGGCGTCTTAAACGAAACATGTTTCCCGGCCTCCCGTTTACAACTGGAAGTCACTGAAACCTACGTTCTGGAGAATCCAGACCGCGCGAAATCAGCAATTGCTAACCTGAAAGCACTGGGTATAGCTATTGCTCTGGATGATTTTGGCACTGGATATTCCAGTATTGGGTATTTGCGGCGATTTAATTTCGATGCCATCAAAATTGATAAATCTCTGGCTGGACTGGTGGATAATGACGATCAGGCTGCGGCACTGGTTAGCGGAACGGTACGTATTGCCAGTGCGTTAGGCATGTTGGTGACTGCGGAAGGCGTGGAGACAGAGAAACAGATGAAACTATTACGCCTGACTGGCTGCGACCGTTTACAGGGCTTTTATTTCAGCCAGCCGATGCCGATAGAATCACTGATGCAATTACGCCAGCAGCGTCATTGCTGAGCCAGAGCCTGTAATTTTTCACGAAACCCGGTGACTGAAATAGCGCGATTGTCTGCACGCCAGCGATCTTTTGCCGCTGGTGCCGAACTTTGTACGCCGATAACCTGCCAGCCATCATCCGTATGCAACATCAAGGGGGAACCGCTGTCACCAGGAAGCGTATCGCACTGATGAGACATCACAGACGTTTGCGCCCACCCGGTGATCGCACAATCCTGATGTGCGTAGAGCGAATCAAGATGATCTTCCGGGTAACCTGATTGCGTTACCTTGCGATCTGCAGCTTTTAAAGCTGCGGTCAGTGCGGCTTTATCACCAGAAAAAAGTGGCAAAGGCGTGATACCGGAAGGCGGATAACGAAGCACGATCAAGCCAAAATCCCATGGAGCTGCTGCAGGCGGTACAATCCAGCCATCACCATCTGCTTTTAGTCGTTTACCAAGCCCCGGATCAACCCGACCTTCAATACCATGAATTTCATAGCGCCATACCCCTTTACTGGAAATAAACCGTAGGGCGACAGGTTTATCCAGTTTGCCACCGGGAGGCGTCAGTAAACAGTGTCCGGCAGTGAGAGCCAGATTTGGCGCAATAAGCGTTGCGGTACACAGATTTCCACTGGCGGTTTCCAGCTGACCAATGGCGTCCCAGGGCGATTTACCCGGAGCATTAACCGGAACGCGATCATCCTGACCAAAAAAAAGGGTTTTAACCTCATCCGCATTCGTTGTGGTGGCAGCAGCCTCGTTGGCAACATAATTCATCGCAGTAAGACAAACAGATCCCAGCAATACAGCAACGGTTTTACGCATAGTTCACTCTGATGGGGAATTATGATTATGAAAGCTATACCCTTGCTATTAACTATATACGGGACACAAAGATAGTGGTAATAAAATCAGACAACTACGCGTAGATTAGAAAAGATAAAACCGGGCGGCAACTATTGCACATAATATAAGTCCGATGAGAATGATCTCAAAGCGATACTGACCCACTTTGGTCACCTCCACGGTAACGGGTGAATGCTCAACAATCGCTAATATGGCACGACGAAGCGTGCCATATTAGCGAATAAAAATTACGCTGCAGGCTGAGTAGCAGGTTGTGTTGCTGGTTTAGCCGTTTGCTGATGATGTTTTTTGGTGTGTTTTTTAGCCGCCTGAGCTTTTTGCTCTGGTGCTTTTTGCTCGCTTGTCGCTTTCGCTTTTTTGTGATGTCTTTTAGCAGCTTGTGCTTTCTGTTCAGGTGTTTTTTGTGTTACAGCCTGATGATGTTTTTTGTGCATGGTTTTTGCCGGGGCCGTTGTGGTTGCAGTGGTTGCAGTCTGAGCAGCAAACACAGCGGAAGAAAGACCCATAGTGGCTACAACTAGCAGAGCTAATACTTTTTTCATCTTCATTCCCTCAATTCTGTTTTTCAGGAAACCTCAAAGTGAGGCCGTTGAAATAACTCTACTGCGGGAAATCTATTCCTTCCGTGAGTGAATGGTTTCGGTGTGTAACCTAATGTACAAGCGATGTTGCACCTGAGGAAATTATTAATTTTATAATATTAACACGGTTATTTTCCTGAAAATGTTAGACGCGATTGTTTTTATTTCGTATTAACTGCGGTAGGATATATTGTGAGTAATACAACACGTTAACTTTACTCTAAATAATTTGAGTTGCAGGACCAAACGCCAGTAGTATTTTTGAACAACACTGGCATTGGCCGGAAAGGCCGGGTCACACGCAACTTGAAGTATGGCGAGTATACATGCAGACAGCGCAATGAATCCTTTCATTTGGGTAATATTTGTACTTCTGGCGCTTGATGCCGTCAGGGAATTAGCGGGCGAAGCGTCTATTCTGAGTTTTATTGTTGGCTTATTATAAAATAATCCCCCGACTATTTTAATTAAGTCGGGGATTATATTTACGCATGTAACCTTTGATGTAAGCTGCTACCTACTGCAATCGCCAGTATCAGCATCAAAGCTATAAAGCCACCGACTCCCAACCAGCCGTAGTTATGCCAGAAGACACCGCCGAGTGTTCCGGCAATACTCGATCCCAGATAATAGCTAAACAGATATAGTGAGGAAGCCTGACCTTTTGCCCGCCGTGCTCGAGGCCCTATCCAACTGCTGGCAACAGAGTGTGCGGCAAAAAAACCAGCCGAGAACAGAAGCATTCCGGCAAAGATCAGCCACAGCGAACTCCATAAAGTGAGTAATAAACCAAACAGCATCAGCGCAACAGCCGATAACATTACAGGCCCTCGCCCGTAACGAGTCGTCATTGCTCCTGCCTTAGGCGAACTCCATGTTCCGGTGAGATACGCCAGCGATAACAACCCTACCACCGCCTGACTTAAGTGCCATGGCGAAAGCATCAGTCGGTATCCGATATAATTAAACAAGGTGACAAACGACCCCATTAATAAAAAACCTTCGATAAACAACAGCGGTAATCCGCGATCACGCCAGTGCAGACGAAAATTAATCATTAGTGTTTTTGGGCGCAGCGATGTGGGACGAAAATGACGAGATTCCGGCAAAATTTTCCAGAACATGAGTGCTGATGCCAGAGCAAAACATCCAATCGCCGCGAGAGCAATGCGCCAGTTAAAAAAGTCGGTAAAAACACCGCTGATTAAACGCCCACTCATTCCGCCAATTGAGTTGCCACTAATGTATAGCCCCATCGAAAAAGCCACAAAGCTCGGGTGAATTTCCTCGCTTAAATACGTCATACCAACCGCCGCCACGCCACTTAATGACAGACCAATCAAGGCTCGCATTATCAAAATGCCATGCCAGCTGGTCATCATGGTAGAAAGCAAGGTACAACACGATGCCAGTAACAGGGCGGTAACCATCACCGGTTTACGCCCGATAGCATCAGAAAGCGGCCCGGTAAACAATAAGCCCACCGCCAGCATCGCCGTTGAAATTGAAAGAGAAATACTGCTGTTGGCAGGAGATAAACCAAACTCTTGCGACAAAACAGGTAGAATGGGTTGCACACAATAAAGCAGTGCAAAAGTTGCCAGCCCCGCAGAGAAGAGCGCCAGTGTGACGCGCATAAACTGGGGAGTACCACGTTTAATATAGACATTCGGCTGGGATAACTTTTTTCCGTCAATATCGCTCGCCGTTGCGCCATCGACAGTTGTAATACGACTCACTTGATTTCCTTGCTCTACATCCCCGTAATTATCGGTAACGGGTATGACCACTCCCTAAGCGTAGAAAAATCTGATTATTCTGTCTAATATATTAATAATCTTAAATAAGACGTTTTAAATATGAATATAGAATTGCGTCATCTCCGATATTTTGTTGCGGTGGCAGAGGAACTCCATTTTGGGCGAGCTGCGGCGAGGCTTAACATTTCTCAGCCACCACTAAGCCAGCAAATCCAGATTCTGGAACAGCAAATTGGTGCGCGATTACTGGCACGAACAAACCGAACCGTGGCGCTCACTGGGGCAGGAAGGCAGTTTTTGGCAGACTGTCGCCAAATCCTTGGCCTGGTAAATGATGCCGCTGCAAGGGCAGAGCGTCTGCATCAGGGCGAAGAAGGGGAGCTACGTATTGGCTTTACCTCATCGGCGCCATTTATAAAAGCTGTATCGGACACCTTGTCGTTATTTCGTCACGACTATCCTGAAGTGCATTTACAAACCAGGGAAATGAATACACGCGAACAAATTGCGCCGCTTAACGAAGGTACGCTCGATCTCGGTCTGCTGCGCAATACACCGTTACCGGACACGCTGAACTATGCCGTCATCCGCCACGAACCGTTGATGGCCCTCGTTCCTCGAGCTCATGCTCTGGCGAAAAAAAAGAGAGTTACGCTGGCTGAACTGGTTAAAGAACCCTTTGTTTTTTTTGATCCGCAGGTAGGTACTGGCCTGTATGACGACATTCTTGGTCTAATGCGTCGCTATAACCTGACGCCATTGATTACTCAGGAAGTTGGTGAAGCAATGACCATTATTGGGCTGGTAGCAGCAGGGTTAGGTGTTTCTATTCTTCCGGCCTCTTTTGAGCGGGTACAACTGGAGGAAATGTGTTGGTTACCCATCGCAGAAGAGGACGCAGTATCTGAAATGTGGCTGGTTTGGCCAAAACATCGGGAACAGAGTCAAGCTGCCGTGCGCTTTCGTGTTCAGCTGCTGAACGCAGCGAGATGCACATAATTTGGCTCAACAGTCATGAAAAATGTGCGTCAAATCACACGGCTAAGTAAAATTTTTCCGTTACGTGTTGAAGTGCTTCACCATAACCGACAAATTATTTCGGAGCGCGAAAATATAGGGAGTCAGAGGTGGTTGCTGAAAGTCAGCCAGGGCATATCGATCAAATTAAGCAAACTAACGCAGGTGCGGTCTATCGCCTGATAGATCAGCTTGGCCCGGTTTCGCGGATCGATCTTTCTCGTCTGGCGCAACTGGCACCAGCCAGTATTACAAAAATCGTGCGCGAAATGCTCGAAGCGCATTTGGTGCAGGAGCTGGAGATCAAAGAAGCGGGGAACCGGGGACGACCTGCGGTTGGTCTGGTGGTTGAAACCGAAGCCTGGCACTATCTTTCTATCCGAATTGGCCGTGGCGAGATATTCCTTGCGCTGCGCGATCTTAGTAGCAAATTGGTTGTCGAGGATCGCCTCGATTTGCCGCTACAGTCTGAAACGCCATTATTACAACGCATTCTCCATCAGGTTGATCAATTTTTTATTCGTCATCAGCAGAAACTGGAGCGATTGACGTCCATCGCCATAACCATGCCCGGAATCATTGATACTGAGAATGGAATTGTGCACCGAATGCCGTTTTATGATGATGTTAAAGAGATGCCCTTGGGAGCTGCATTAGAAACGCATACTGGTGTTCCTGTTTATATTCAACATGATATCAGTGCCTGGACGATGGCTGAGGCGTTATTTGGTGCTTCCCGTGGCGCGCGCGATGTCATCCAGGTGGTGATTGATCACAACGTAGGTGCCGGAGTGATCACCGATGGGCATTTACTTCACGCGGGGAGCAGTAGCCTGGTTGAAATTGGCCATACCCAGGTAGATCCTTATGGCAAACGCTGTTACTGCGGCAACCACGGATGCCTTGAAACTATTGCCAGTGTTGATAGCGTACTGGAACTGGCTCAGTTGCGACTGAATCAGTCGATGAGTTCGATATTGCATGGTCAGCCACTGACTGTAGACTCGTTGTGTCAGGCTGCTTTGCACGGTGACTTGCTGGCGCGGGATATTATTACCGGTGTTGGTCAGCATGTGGGGCGTATCCTCGCCATTATGGTGAATTTATTCAACCCGCAAAAAATACTTATTGGATCACCCCTAAACAAAGCTGCTGAGGTGCTTTTCCCGGCGATATCCAATAGCATTCGTCAACAGGCACTTCCGGCCTATAGTCAACATATGACTGTAGAAAGTACCCAATTTACCAATCAGGGAACCATGGCGGGAGCAGCACTGGTAAAAGACGCGATGTATAGCGGCTCTTTGTTGATTCGTCTATTACAGGGTTAACATTTTTTAACTGTTCTACGAAAATTTGCGCTAACTCAATCTGAATCTCATCGCCTTAACTTAGACTTTTCTATCGTTTTATTAATCTGGCTTATATTTTCGAAGCATAACGGTGGAGTTAGTGATGCTAAAGCGTTTCTTTATTACCGGTACAGACACTTCTGTTGGAAAAACGGTAGTTTCCCGCGCATTGCTACAGGCGTTAGCATCGGAGGGTAAAGTAGTCGCGGGTTATAAACCCGTGGCCAAGGGGAGCAAAGAGACAGCGGAAGGCCTACGCAACAAAGATGCGTTGGTATTACAAAGCGTCTCAACCATTTCATTGCCTTATGAGGCAGTAAATCCCATTGCGCTAAGTGAAGAAGAAAGTAGCGTGGCGCACAGCTGCCCGATCAACTACACCTTGATCTCCAACGGTCTTGCTAAGCTGACGGAAAAGGTGGAACACGTCGTGGTTGAAGGCACGGGGGGATGGCGTAGTTTGATGAATGATCTACGCCCTTTGTCAGAATGGGTAGTGCAAGAACAGTTACCCGTGGTGATGGTCGTCGGTATCCAGGAAGGTTGTATAAACCACGCCTTACTGACGGCGCAGGCCATTGCCAATGACGGCCTACCGCTAATTGGCTGGGTAGCAAATCGCATTAACCCAGGTCTGGCGCACTATGCCGAAATTATTGATGTGCTGAGCAAAAAAATTCCTGCGCCATTGATTGGTGAATTGCCTTATCTGCCTCGTGCTGAGCAACGCGAACTGGGGCAATATATTCGTTTATCTATGCTCGACCGGGTGTTGTCGGTAAATAGAATCGGGATGTAACGATCGCGAAATCACCGTCGCTAATACACATGCCAGCAATAAACCGGGGAGTAGTTGATACTCTCCGGTCATTTCGCAAATCATTAATGTCGACATAATTGGCGCATGAGTGGTTGCCGCCAGCAGCGTCGCCATGCCACTTAATCCCAGCAAAATAACCTGAGCATCAGGGCCTTGCCCCAGTACACGCCCAAAGATCATGCCAATTGCCAGGCCAATAAACAGGGTAGGCGTAAAAACGCCACCTGGCGCGCCGGAGCCACTACTGGCAAGTACCGCCAGTAATTTACAGATAAAAATCCCCGCTATTACAGTCAACAAGGGGGGCCAAAGTAAGAATGCTTGTACCACGCTGTAGCCATTACCCCAGACCGTGGGTGTCATTAACGAAAGCAAACCCACACACAACCCGCCCAATGCCAGTTGCCATGGAGGGGATAATTTCAAGCGCAGAAAACCATTGTGGCTGATGCGCATTAACGCCAGTAGCAGTGGGCCGCTTATTCCCATCAGCAGACCACAACACACCATCAATAAATAGTCGCTAGTGTGAATTTCCAGCGTAGCAGGCACGTGGTAGAGCAGGGCGCTACCCCCGTTAAATAAATAAGTGGTGAGCAAAGCTACCACCGCAGAAATAATCACCGGGCCGAGTGAGGTCAGCAAAAAGGTGCCAAAGAGAATTTCGGCAATAAACAGACTTCCTGCTAACGGGGCGTGATAAGCACTTGCCATTCCTGCTGATGCTCCGCAGGCAATCCATAATTTCCACTCTTCGGCTGGCGTGAAACGCTTCGCCAGAAACGATGCGGCCAGTGAAGCCAGCAAGATCATGGCACCTTCCCGACCAATCGCACTGCCGCTTGCGACGACTAACAAAGATGCAAGTGACTTCACCAGACTGGTTGCATAATCAAATTGCCCATCGGTTTGCAGTGCCTCCATATAATCACAAGGTGCATGAGGTCTCTGGCGATTTAATTTTTGCCAGCCCCAGAGGAGTGCTCCCGCAGCCAGTCCACCTGAGGCCGGTGTTAATACTCTTCGCCAGCCAGAAAGTTCTGTCGCCGCGTTGACCAGGCTACCGGAGTTGTTACTGAGAAATAACCATTCAAGCAACAACATGGCATGCCGAAACCCGGCGACAGCCATGGCGGCAACAACACCTATAAAAGAGGCAATAAGCAAATGGCGAAATAGTGTTCGTGGATCAGCAAAAACAGGACGTGGGTACATTGTTGCGTAAGACAAAGGAGACAGAAGGAATATTTTGCGGTGAAAGCAGCATTAAGGCAAAAGCACTACGTGCGTATTTAGCCCGGTAACAGGAAGTTACCAGGCATACATGGTTAAGCCTCGTGGATATTCAATACCCGACGAGTGCGGCCCGAACTGAGATAATCAGCGATATAATCTTGTGAGATCTCACCATTGTATCGTCCATCTTCATCGACAATTGGCATCCAACTGGTGTTACTTTCATACAGACGGGAGAGCACAATACGCAGGTTATCTTCTGCTTTACCGCTGATGCGGAAAGGATGGATAAGATCGGCACATGTGCCGCTGGCATCACGCGCTTCGCGCCGCTTTACAAAACCAAGCGGTTTGCCGTTGCTATCTACCACGGTAACGGCCCGAATATCGTTATCATCCATTATGCCGAATGCTTCATGTAGTGCAGTATCGGGGCGAACGGTAATTGTTGGCTGTTGATCCGTCACATCCCCGGCAGAAACCAGTAACAGACGTTTAAGCGTTCGGTCCTGCCCCACAAAGGAACCGACAAATTCATTCGCCGGTTTAGCCAGCAGCTCATCCGGGCTTGCGCACTGGACAATGCGCCCCTGGCGAAATACCGCAATGCGGTCACCCAGTTTTAAGGCTTCGTCAATATCGTGGCTGACCAGCATTACCGTCTTTTTCAGTTTGCGTTGCATCTCCAGAAACTGATTCTGAATTACTTCCCGGTTGATGGGATCAACAGCACCAAAAGGCTCATCCATCAGCAATACCGGAGGATCAGCGGCCAGGGCGCGAATAACGCCGATGCGTTGTTGTTGGCCGCCAGACATCTCTTTGGGATAACGGTGAAGGAATTTTTTTGCATCCATCGCCACCATCTCCATTAACTCTTCAGCCCGTTGTTTACAGCGAGTTTTATCCCAACCGAGCATCCGGGGTACTACGGTAATGTTTTCCTCAATGGTCATATTGGGAAATAAACCAATTTGCTGGATCACATAACCGATGTTGCGCCGCAGAGTCACGCTATCCATGTCATTTGTATTTTGCCCGTTGATCAAAATATTGCCGGAGCTTGGCGTAATCAGACGGTTAATCATTTTCAGTGTCGTCGTCTTACCACACCCTGAAGGGCCAAGCAGAACACACATTTCACCTTCAGGAACGTTCAGATTGACATTGTCGACAGCCTTCATTGGCTGCCCCTGTTTTTGAATGAAGTGTTTGCTGAGGTTTTCTAGTTTTATCATTTTCGTATCCCCTTTGGAGTCAGTACGACCTGCAGACGGTGTAGCAGCCAGTCAAGCACAATAGCCAGTAAACAAATCAGTAGCGCACCAGAAATCAACATACGCATATCGCTGCCGCCGATACCATTAAGCAACAACAGCCCCAGACCGCCTGCGCCAATCACTGCGGCAATGGCCATTACGCCGATATTCATCACTACTGCCGTGCGGATACCACCAAAAATAACCGGTAGGGCCATTGGGATCTCAACCCAACGCAGGCGTTGCCAGAAGGTCATGCCTATGCCGCGTCCGGCTTCACGCAAACCTGGTGGCAGGCTATCAAGGGCCGTATGGGTATTACGCACAATGGGCAAAAGTGAGTAGAGAAACACGGCGGTAATCGCCGGGAGAGCGCCGATACCCTGACCGAACAGTGAAAAGAGTGGGATCATCAGGCCAAAAAGTGCGACCGATGGAATGGTTAATAGCAAGGTCGCGGTTCCAAGAATCGGTGTTGCCAGCCATTTATGACGGACAATTAAAATGCCCAGTGGAATACCGATAATAATGGCGAGTCCGACGGCAAAGGCCACCAGCCATAAGTGCTGTAAGGTAAGGGCAGCAAGGTATCCGGCATTATCAATAAGGTAATTTAACGTCTCCATATGCGCTCCTTACAGCAAATTTTTCTGTTGCAGGAATTCACGGGCGACCTGCTGTGGCGACTGATGGTCGATATCGACTTTGGCGTTAAGCGTAGAAATTATGTCGTTATCGAGTAAACCAGAAAGGGTGTTGAGTGCATCAGCAAGACCAGGATTGGCATCAAGAATCTCTTTACGCACTACGGGGGTAACGGCGTAGCTGGGAAAGAAGCCTTTATCATCTTCAAGGACTTTTAAATCAAAACCTTTTACGCGCCCGTCAGTGGTATAAACCAATCCCGCATCGACAAAACCATCACGAACGGCGTTATACACAAGGCCTGGGTCCATCTGGCGAATTTGCGGGCGGTCGAGTTCCATTGCATAGGTTTGCTGCAATGGCTTCATCCCATCGCTACGGCCTGAAAATTCCAGGTCCAGGCCCAGTAACCAGTTATTATCGGGATCGGTTTGCCGAAGATGCTCAATTTTCGCCACCATCTCTGACATGGTAGTGATATTTTCCGCTTCGGCACGCTCACGCTGCATAGCGAAAGCGTAGGTATTATTCATATCCGCAGGGTTTAACCAGACAAGGCCCTGGCGGGCATCCAGTTTTTTAACCGTGGCGTAAGATTCCTCTGGCGTCATACGCTTATTAATATGGTTATAAATAATCAGCGAAGTCCCGGTATATTCCCAGGTCACATCAATTTGCTTGTTGAGCATGGCATTACGTGAAATCACCGCGGCAATATTCGTTTGCGGCTGAACCTGAAACCCTTTCTTTTGCAGATACTGCACGGTCATGGCAGACAAAATATGCTGCTCGGTAAATCCTTTGGTGGCAAGAATGATGGGTGCGGCCTGGCTTTGTCCGCTCAGCAAAAAAGCCGCAGCCAGCCATCCCAGCAGGTGTTTTTTAAGATTCATAAATGCTCCGTATTATCGTTTTAATCAGGCAGTGTGTGGGCTAAGAGCACGTCCCAGCCAGGCGAGCAACGAATCGAGGATTAGCGCAAAGAGCGCCGTTGCGGTAGCGCCAAGAATCAGTGTTGGGAAATCATTCAAATAAATCCCTGGAAAGATCAGCTCTCCATAACTACTGGCACCAATCAAAAATGCCAGAGGTGCTGTGCCGACAATAATTGCCGCTGCAATACGAATACCAGAAAGCATGACTGGCCATGCGTTAGGCAATTCCACCAGGTACAAGCGTTGCCATCTGGTCATGCCGATCCCTTTAGCCGCTTCTTTAAGTGATGCGGGGACGGCGTTCAGCCCGGCATATGTATTGCGAACAATAGGAAGCAGCGAAGCGAGGAAAAGGGCCACAATCGCCGGAGTATCACCAATACCAAGGATAATCATTGCCAGCGCCAGAACAGCGAGCGGTGGGAGGGTATTACCGACATTAAAGATTTGCATTGCATGTTCAGCAAATCCTCTGGCAGCCGGACGGCTAAGCAAAATACCACTGGGAACGCCGATCAGTAGGGCAAAAAAGAGTGATGTGAAGACTAAAAAAAGATGTTGTTGACCGAGATAAATCAAATCTACCTGACGTACTTTTAGTGTTTCCAGTCCCACGCCCCAGGTAAGAATTGCCATAACTAAAAGGACGATGAACGTGAAACCCAACACGCGTTTTACCGTGGGTGTGTGCATTGCGATGTCTCTCCCTGTTTGCATGTGTTATGGCAGCGAATAGCGCTGCATGTTGTTATGCCATGAGCGGCAGGGTGTTTTGACCTATAGCAACTGGTCGGGCAGGATTCCAGCGAAGCGGCAAATTAAATGTGGCAGAAATGCCAGCCAAAGTGATCAGCGAGCCTTATGGCAGAAAGGGTGAGGACGCAATGTAAAGAATTGTCTTAAAAATGCCAACATTAAGTGACGTTGTAACGAAAGAGGAGAGCCGGGAAGAAGCTTGACGCCACATTTCAGGCTCTTATTATCGCCACAGGCTATGATTAATTTGCTGAATTAAAGGAGAGAAAATGACACATCTCGATGACGTAATTGCACGGGTAGATGCTGCGATTAATGAAAGCGTTATTGCACATATGAATGAACTACTGATTGAGCTTAGCGATGATGCTGAACTCAGTCGGGAAGATCGCTATACCCAGCAGCAGCGTCTGCGCACAGCGATCGCCCATCATGGTCGCAAACATAAAGAAGATATGGAGGCGCGCCACGAACAGTTAACCAAAGGCGGCACTATCCTCTGATTAAAATGAGCGTCTGGCCACCAGCCAGGCGCCAACCACAAGTAAAATTGCGCCACAAATTGGGCCGATTAACGCCCGTAGTGGTACGCCCTGACTGCGGAAGATATCCAGCACCAAACCACCAATCAGTTGGCTGGCGACCAGTACTGCAATAGTTGTCGCCGCTCCCACATTCTGATATCCGCTGATACTGGCGAAGACAAAAAACGATCCCAGCAAGCCAGGAATAAGTGTCCACCAGCGCACGCTGGACACCAGTTCGCCAAACCCCGCCATACCTTGTTTAAACCACAAAATAGAAACGAACAGCACAATTCCTACCAAAGAGTTCAGCAACATGGCGATGAGAATGGTAGAGGAGGTCTGGGTGATGCGCACCATTAGCGTGTTCTGGACGACCAGACCAATCCCTGCGGCAATCAAAAAGGCAAGGGTAAGCGACTGATTCATCAGATTGCGTCCGGTTTACTGCGTTCGTCGAGTTGCAACTGCATAAATGTCAGATCCAGCCAGCGCCCAAATTTAGTGCCCACCTGCGGCATTTGCGCGGTGACGACAAAACCCAGCGACTGGTGCAGATGCAAAGACGCCTGATTTTGCGATTCGATCCCGGCGACCATGACATGCTTCCCGCAATCCCGCGCTTCATCAATCAATCGGCTTAACAATTTACGCCCAAGACCTTTGCCCTGATGATCAGGATGGACATAAACTGAATGCTCCACAGTATGGCGAAAACCATCGAAACTACGCCAGTCGCCAAACGAAGCATATCCCGTCACTACGCCATCTTCTTCACTCACCAGTACCGGATAACCTGCTATAGTCCGCGCTTCGAACCAGGCAATGCGGTTATCTGCATCCACCGTTTGGTCATTCCAGATAGCCGCCGTATACAACACGGCGTGGTTATAAATTTCCGCAATGGCAGCACAGTCGGCTTTGCGGGCAAAACGGATGGACATGTCTGGCCTCAATAAAATAATGATGATGACGTTATCAATACTATCGAAAACAGCCCGAAGCAACGGATTCCTCGATGAAATTATTGCGTGTTGCAGAGGGGATGTGACGACTGCAAACAAAACCAATCCTGCGAGCCTGCTACTATTGATGGATTCATGCCAAAAGCACAGGAGAGCATTATGGGGCAACAAAAGCAGCGTAACCGCCGTTGGGTTCTGGCCTCGCGTCCGCATGGCGCGCCGGTTGCGGAGAATTTCCGTCTTGAAGAAGATGATGTCGCCACACCCGGTGAAGGACAGGTGTTACTGCGCACAGTTTATTTGTCACTGGACCCGTATATGCGTGGACGTATGAGTGATGAGCCATCTTATTCACCGCCGGTTGATATTGGCGGTGTGATGGTCGGCGGTACGGTGAGCCGTGTCGTGGAGTCGAATCATCCTGATTACCGAGCAGGCGACTGGGTGCTGAGTTACAGCGGTTGGCAGGACTACGACATATCCAGTGGCGATGAACTGGTGAAACTTGGCGATCAACCAGAAAATCCTTCGTGGTCATTGGGGGTACTGGGAATGCCCGGCTTTACTGCTTATATGGGACTGTTGGATATCGGCCAGCCAAAAGAGGGCGAAACGCTGGTGGTTGCTGCCGCGACCGGTCCGGTTGGTGCAACGGTGGGGCAAATCGGCAAACTGAAAGGCTGCCGCGTGGTGGGTGTCGCAGGAGGCGCGGAAAAATGCCGCCATGCCACCGAAGTGCTGGGTTTTGATGTTTGCCTTGACCATCACGCGGATGATTTTGCCGAACAACTGGCGAAAGCGTGCCCAAAAGGTATTGATATCTATTATGAAAACGTTGGCGGTAAGGTATTTGATGCGGTGCTACCGTTACTCAATACATCTGCGCGCATTCCCGTCTGCGGCTTAGTGAGCAGCTATAACGCTACAGAGCTACCACCCGGTCCGGATCGTTTACCCCTGTTGATGGCTACGGTGCTGAAAAAACGCATTCGATTACAAGGGTTTATTATTGGTCAGGATTATGGTCACCGTATCCATGAGTTTCAGCAGGAGATGGGACAATGGGTGAAAGAGGGGAAAATTCACTATCGTGAACAAATTACCAACGGTTTGGAGAACGCCCCACAGACGTTTATTGGCCTGCTGAACGGCAAAAACTTCGGTAAAGTTGTTATTCGCGTCGCGGATGATGATTAAAGATACGACGGCGGCATAAAGCCGCCATAAAAATCCAGGCAAAAATCTTATTTCCAGCTTTAATTAACTTACCACTTCTCTGTTCTGTAGCTAATAACAATAAAGGTGAGTGGATAATGATTATTCAGCTTCATACGCCAGGTAAACGACTTCTGCTGTGCTGGCAGAGTTGGAACGAAAACACCTGAAGGAAATAACATGCCTGGAACGGAAAAAATACCGCATATCAGTTTAACTATGAAGGTTGAGAACGACCTGAAACATCAGCTTAGTATTGGCGCACTAAAACCTGGCGCACGCCTGATTACTAAAAATCTGGCGGAGCAATTAGGTATGAGTATTACACCCGTGCGTGAAGCATTATTACGTCTGGTTTCGGTGAATGCGCTCTCTGTCGCACCAGCGCAAGCATTTACAGTACCGGAAGTGGGGAAACGTCAATTAGACGAAATCAATCGGATCCGCTACGAACTGGAATTAATGGCAGTTGCTCTGGCTGTTGAAAACCTCACCCCGCAAGACCTGGCAGAACTTCAGGAATTGCTCGAGAAATTACAGCAGGCGCAAGAAAAGGGCGACATGGAAAAAATCATTAATGCGAACAGACTATTTCGCTTAGCGGTTTATCATCGCTCAAATATGCCCATCCTGTGTGAAATGATTGAGCAACTGTGGATCAGGATGGGGCCTGGTTTACATTATCTTTATGAAGCGATTAACCCAGCGGAATTACGTGAACGTATAGAAAGCTATCATGAACTACTCGCCGCGTTAAAAGTAAAAGACAAAGAGGGATGCAAACATTGTCTTGCTGAAATTATGCAACAAAATGTTGCTATGTTATACCAGCAATATAATCGTTAAATTAAATGCCCGGCAAATACCGGGCATCAAGATAATCACTCAAATCGCCACGCAACATTCACGCCGATACCATAATTTCGCCCGGGCGCAGGTTCGTAATATCGCCCGTTCGACTCATTGACAATGACAGAACCAACGTATTCTTTATCGAATAAATTGTCGACACGGCCAAATAAATCCACAGTTAAATTGTGGTAATTGTATTTATACCCCGTGAATAAGCCGACGAGTGTATAAGAAGGCGCTTTGGCCGTATTTTCATCATCGGCCATAATATCGCCCATATAACGCGCTTCCGTGCCTGCATACCAGCCATCTTCCGGTACATAACCTATCGACGCAAAGCCCATATTACGGGCGATCCCCGGCATCCGGTTACCGTTACAATCTTGATCATTGCAAACATTGCTGCGATAGGTCGCATCAAGCCAGGTCCAGGACGCTTTTATGCGAAAATCTCCCGCGAAACGTTGATCCCATGCCAGTTCAGCACCTTGACGACGGGTCTTTCCGGCATTTTTATAAGTCGTACGTCCACCGCTACTGCTATCGACAACAATTTCATCATCGGTGTCGGTCTGGAACAATGCGAGACTAAGCAGCCCATCACCAATACGCGTTTTACTGCCGATCTCAATTGTATCGTTGGTGGATGGTTTTAAACCAAAGTTCATACCGCTTTGACCGTCAGCACGATAAGACAGCTCATTAATCGTCGGCGTTTCAAAACCACGCCCGGCTGCCAGATAGATATTCCAGGCATCGGTCATTGCATATTTTAACGATCCGACTGGTAGCCATTTGTGATAACTGGCATCACCACTGTCATCGCCGTTACCCGGAGTAACGTAATGATCGTTGGAATCAAACCATACGGAGCTGTAGCGCACGCCGGCATCCAACGAAAGTTTTTCGGTAAGCTGCCATTGCGTTTGTAAATAAGGATCGACGTTCCACATCAGATTGCGTTCGTCGCGGCGCAACTCACCTTTTTGCCCGTACTCCGGCACACCGCTGTTCAGGCGGAAGTCGTTGTAGCCTTTACGGTTTTCACTCATGTTTTCGTAGTTCAGGCCGGTAGTGAACGTGACCGGAACACCCAGTTCGCCACGGTGTGTCCAGCGGCTGTCTATCCCCTGATAATGGCGTTGTAGAGTAATCACACCGCCCGCATGCGATGGGTTAAGTTGCGGGGCCATTGGGATTGACTGGTACTGGGTCGTTTCTCGTTCTCCGGCATACATCATCACACTCATATCATCTTTCGCGCTCAGGCTACGCTCATAACGCAACCCAGCCTGAGTTTGCTTGATGGTTTTTCGCGTGTCGTACTGTTCAGCGCGTGGCGCTTGTTGCGGATTCGCCTTCCATTCTGC
This sequence comes from Escherichia sp. GZ89, assembly GCF_019366485.1. Classification (NCBI taxonomy): domain Bacteria; kingdom Pseudomonadati; phylum Pseudomonadota; class Gammaproteobacteria; order Enterobacterales; family Enterobacteriaceae; genus Escherichia; species Escherichia sp. GZ89. The sequence goes on from NZ_JAEOHX010000001.1 coordinate 478,646, forward strand.
TTCGGTTAATCCACCTGGGTCATCTGCTTTGATATCCACACTATTGAAAATCAGGCTTAATTTGCTGGCGTCATCAATGCGAACGCCCAGTTTGGCATTGGCTAAATTTTTCTGTGCGCCACTATGGTCACGATAGCCGTGGGTCGTAAAACGCGTGGTTGAGACGGTGTAATCGACATCACCAGGTTGTGTACCGTCGCCCGTTGCGCCCGTTGCTTTCAGCCCATAGCGCCAGCTGCCAAAACTGCCGTAGTAACTACTGGCTTCAATGGTTGGTGGTTGTTGTCCGGTCTGGGTGGTGACATTCATTACACCGCCAGACGCGTTGCCATACAGGGCAGAGAAGGGGCCACGCAGCACTTCCACATTTTGCACACTGCTTAAATCGATGTTGGATGTTTGCCCTTGCCCGTCGGGCATGGTGGCGGGAATACCGTCCACATACAGGCGAATACCGCGAATACCGTAAGTGGAGCGGGAGCCAAATCCGCGAATCGACAGCTGTAAATCTTGCGCATAGTTCTGCCGGTTTTGTACCTGCAAACCAGGCACGCCGGTCAGTGATTCAGACAAGTTAATGCGCGGTGTTGCCAGACGCATCTCCTCGCCATCCACCACGCTCACAGCTGCTGGGGTATCCAGTTCTGAAACCACCTGCGGCGCGGCACTGACAATCATGGTCTGTTCATCAGCGGCAAAAACAACGGGGGAAAGGACAAGCAGTGCGGGCAAAACGGTCTGTCGGACGGAAAAAATCTTCATGAAAAAAGCCAGGTTAAGAATGGGAAAACGCCGTCATGGTAATGAAATTGTAAATTTATGGAAAATGAAACGGCACAATACGTTAAGTAATTGAGAAAATTGTAGTCGTAACGGCAAGAAATGCTCCACATTTGAGAAAATAATGATTACCATTCCCATTTATAACAAGAGCGTAACGATGATTATGCTTAGCGAAGCATTGTGAAGCAGCAAAAATATCGGTTCATCAAAGGGAGTCGTCATGCATTTACGTCATCTGTTTTCATCGCGCCTGCGTGGTTCATTACTGTTAGGTTCATTGCTTGTTGCTTCATCATTCAGTACGCAGGCCGCAGAAGAAATGCTGCGTAAAGCGGTAGGTAAAGGTGCCTACGAAATGGCTTATAGCCAGCAAGAAAACGCGCTGTGGCTCGCTACTTCACAAAGCCGCAAACTGGATAAAGGTGGCGTGGTTTATCGTCTCGATCCGGTCACTCTGGAGGTAACTCAGGCGATCCATAACGATCTCAAGCCGTTTGGTGCCACCATCAATAACACGACTCAGACGTTGTGGTTTGGTAACACCGTAAACAGTGCGGTCACGGCGATAGATGCCAAAACGGGCGAGGTGAAAGGTCGTCTGGTGCTGGATGATCGTAAGCGCACGGAAGAAGTGCGCCCGCTGCAACCGCGTGAACTGGTCGCAGACGATGCCACAAACACCGTTTACATCAGTGGTATTGGTAAAGAGAGCGTGATTTGGGTCGTTGATGGCGAGAATATCAAACTGAAAACCGCCATCCAGAACACCGGTAAAATGAGTACCGGTCTGGCGCTGGATAGCAAAGGCAAACGTCTTTACACCACTAACGCTGACGGCGAATTGATTACCATCGACACCGCCGACAATAAAATCCTCAGCCGTAAAAAGCTGCTGGATGACGGCAAAGAGCACTTCTTTATCAACATTAGCCTTGATACCGCCAGGCAGCGTGCATTTATCACCGATTCTAAAGCCGCAGAAGTGTTAGTGGTCGATACCCGTAATGGCAATATTCTGGCGAAGGTTGCGGCACCGGAATCACTGGCTGTGCTGTTTAACCCAGCGCGTAATGAAGCCTACGTAACGCATCGTCAGGCAGGTAAAGTCAGTGTGATTGACGCGAAAAGCTATAAAGTGGTGAAAACGTTCGATACCCCGACTCATCCGAACAGCCTGGCGCTGTCTGCCGATGGCAAAACGCTGTATGTCAGTGTGAAACAAAAATCTACTAAACAGCAGGAAGCTACTCAGCCGGACGATGTGATTCGTATTGCGTTGTAATAGATATGGCGAGGGTGAAAACGGAGAGACTTGCCTGACTTTTATCACGCCGCATGCGGCACACCTTCGTCAGTAATCTAAATTTGCCCGGCACATAGCCGGGCAATTTTGTAATTAACTCGCCGTCTCTGGCTTAAACACAATTTCCTGTTTTTCTTTATCTTCCTCGACGACTGGCGCAGTGCTGTGAATTTCTGCAACGCGTTTGCGCACACCAAACCAGCCTATAACCAGCAGAATACCGATAATCGGCAGCGCCGCAATGGTATAAGTCCCGTTCGGGTAATCGAACGCCATCAGCACCAGGACACTCAGTAAAAACAGTAATGTCAGCCACGACGTAAAGGGCGCACCTGGGAGTTTAAAACTGACATCCGCTGCTTTGCCTTCTTTAATCGCTTTACGCAGGCGCATCTGGCACACGATGATAAACGCCCATGAAGCGATGATTCCCAGCGACGCGAAGTTCAGGACAATCTCAAATACGCGAGACGGCACCAGATAGTTAAGGAATACGCCAACAACATAAACGACCAGCGTCGCCAGGATCCCGGCATACGGCACATGCTGACGGCTCATTTTCGCCATAAAACTCGGTGCGGAACCGCCCATCGCCATCGAGCGCAGAATACGCCCGGTGCAGTACAGACCTGAGTTCAGGCTGGAGAGCGCAGCGGTCAGCACCACAATGTTCATAATGCTGCCGATGTACGGCACGCCCAGTTTGGAAAAGAACGTCACAAACGGACTTTGCCCCGCCTGATACGCGCTCCACGGCAATAACATAACCAGCAACACCACGGAGCCGACGTAAAACAGGCCAATACGCCAAATCACGCTGTTAATTGCTTTAGGCACCATGGTCTGCGGATCTTTACATTCTCCGGCAGCTGTTCCAACCATTTCAATAGAGGCAAAAGCAAACACTACGCCCTGAATCAACACCAGCGCAGGCAGTAAACCGTGGGGGAAGAGGCCGCCATTATCGGTAATTAAATGAAAGCCAGTGGTGTTGCCATCCAGCGGCTGACCGCTACCGAGGAACACTGTACCCACGACCAAAAAGGTCACGATGGCGAGCACTTTAATAAGCGCAAACCAGAACTCCATCTCCGCAAACCATTTCACACCAATCATATTCATGGTGCCAACGATGGTTAGCGCAGCGAGCGCAAATACCCACTGCGGTACACCACCAAATGCGCCCCAGTAATGCATATACAGTGCGACGGCGGTGATATCGACAATCCCGGTCATCGCCCAGTTAATGAAGTACATCCAGCCTGCAACGTAAGCGGCTTTCTCTCCTAAAAACTCTCGGGCATAAGAAACAAAGCTGCCACTGGAAGGGCGATGTAACACCAGCTCACCCAATGCCCGCAGAATAAAAAACGAAAACAAGCCACATATTAAATAAACCAGTGCCAGCGCAGGACCCGCCATTTGCAGTCGGGCTCCTGCACCTAAAAACAAGCCGGTGCCAATCGCGCCGCCGATGGCGATCATCTGTACCTGCCGATTGCCCATCGCTTTGTGATACCCCTCTTCGTGGGCATTAAGCCAGCGGCGTTTCGCGGCGTGTTGATCAGTTACGTCGTTGTTATGTGATCTCATTGCGCTCCCTGATGATCTTCATGAATTAACGTTTCTCGTTACCATAAATACATTATTTATTCACGGTAACTATGACAGCGCTAACCGTTATTCTTTATGGGTATATGTCTGTCGGCGCAGAATCCTACCTGCATTCGGGAAACGATGCAAAAAATAACCATATAAATTAGGGGGTAATTCAGGCGTGTGGTGATAAAAGAGTCAGAAAGGAGCTTCTGGCCCCTCAACTCAGTGTGAAATGGGTGTTCTACACTTAAGCTTTTAGGCGTTTTGGAGGCGCTATGTTAAAGATGTATGGTGTGCCGGGATGGGGTTCTACAATCAGCGAACTCATGCTTACGCTGGCAGATATTCCCTATAAGTTTGTTGATGTCAGCGGTTTTGACAGTGAAGGTATTGCGCGTGAGCTATTGCAAACGCTCAATCCGCTATGTCAGGTTCCGACACTGGCGCTGGAAAATGGCGAGATTATGACCGAAAGCGCGGCTATTGCGCTAATGGTGCTCGACCGCAGCCCGGATCTTGCGCCACCAGTTGGGCGTGCCGAACGTCAGCAGTTTCAACGGCTATTGGTCTGGCTGGTTGCTAATGTCTATCCAACATTCACTTTCGCCGATTACCCTGAGCGTTGGGCATCTGACGCACCTGAACAGTTAAAGAAGAATGTTATTGAATATCGCAAATCGCTTTATAACTGGCTGAATTCACAATTGACCGCTGAACCTTATGCGTTTGGTGAGCAACTAACGCTGGTGGACTGTTATCTTTGCACAATGCGCACATGGGGGCCTGGGCATGAATGGTTTCAGGATAATGCCACGAATATCAGTGCGATTGCTGATGCTGTATGTCAGATACCAAAGCTAAAAGGGATACTAAAGAGGAATGGAATCATTTAATTATTTTTCCCATCGATTTCGCCCACTTTCTTTCGCCCGGTATAACGCGGCGTCGGCATCTGAAATAATTTGTTCAGCCGTTTTTGCGGGAGCAGAACAGGTAATCCCCTGACTAACCGTAACGAATGCATTAACCGCAGATGCCTGATGCGGGATAGCTGCCAGTTTAAGTTCTTGCTTCACTCTGGCTGCTACCGTCTCTGCTTCCGGCAATGTTGCATTAAAAAGTATGATGGCAAACTCTTCGCCACCATAACGGACAACAACATCCTCCGACTGGCGAGTTGAACGCTGTAGAGCGTCGGCAACTTGTATCAGACAACGATCCCCAGCAGGATGCCCGTAAGTGTCGTTGTAACGTTTAAAAAAATCGACATCCAGCATAATAAGAGCAAATGACCCGCCGTTATCTATCGCGTCGTGTAAGATACTGTTCATTGCACGTCGGTTTGCTATCCCAGTTAAAGGATCACGATGTGCTAATGCATCAAGGCGATTAATTAACTGGTTGTTATAGCTGTTTTGTTCCCATGCTTCTTCAAACCAACGTAACAAAATGAGTCGCCCACCATATAACGCCAGTGAAAAAATACACCAGATAACAGCAAAATGAATATTAACCTGTTGATTAAGCATAAGGCTCGCTATTGGAGTGGTGAACCATAAGGGAATGACAAATGCGAGCAATGATGGGGTATGGAAATAAAGTGCGACAACGCCACTAAGCATTAATAATACACATAGTGGATAAGCAAACTGCAGCGTCCAGTACGCAATAAAGTGATAACTACACCATGACCATAGCAGGCTCAGGGCAACTAATAGCACCTGGATAGGTAATGTTTTTTGCCGAGGGATGAGTAGTAAACCACTGCAAATCAGCAGAATACCCGTTGCAGATATATCAATAGAATGTATAAGGCTTTTTTCATTTAACCAGGGAGGAGTAAGGTCATTAAACAGAACACGGCGCAGCAAAATCATCAATGCAAAACTGACATTGATAAAAGCAAACCATGGCAAACTAATCGTCATGCCGCGAATAACCATATCGCGGCGGGTTTTCCACGAGTGATGCGTTTTTCTTCGTTCAGCCATTTTTTAACCAAAAAAGGGCAGGATACCTGCCCGGTATACAGTAAATTTATGGTGTCACTATATTGAACCAAAATTCAAAATTATCCATATAACCCAACAGCTCGTTGAGTTTTTCCGCTTTGCCAGTAATTTTGACATCTCCTTTGTCCGTGGCTTCTTTCAGCGTCTCTTCTTTCAGTACAATTTTGTTCAATACATCACGAGACAGAGTGATAGTGGCATCAGCATCCGAAGCCTCTACACCAGCAGTATGATTGAGAACACCATTTTCAAGCTCCACTTTATAGGTGCCGCCATCTTCACCAAAATCGAAATTCAGTACAGCTTTGGCATCTGCCGCTTTCTCACCATTAATATGGACGGCAAGATAATCAAAGAACATCTCTGGCGTCATTGCACGCACGGTGTCAGGGCTGGCAGTATTTGGTGTTGGTAATTTTTGTACGCCATTACGCAATTCCTGTGCGCCTGTGAGATAAAAATTACGCCACGGCCCAGATTCAGCCTGATAGCCTAACTGCTCAAGCGCATCAGCTTCCAGATTTCTCGCTGCCTGGTTGTTTGGATCGGCAAACACCACCTTACTAACAACCTGGGCAACCCAGCGGAAATTACCCTGGTCATAATCTTGTTTGGCTTTCTGTAAAATGGCATCAGCACCGCCCATATACTCGACGAATTTTTTTGCGCCTTCTTCTGGCGGCAGTTCATCAAGCGTCGCGGGGTTACCATCAAACCAGCCGAGATAAAGCACGTAAGTTGCTTTCACGTCATGACTTACCGAACCGTAATAGCCGCGATTCGCCCAGGTGTTAGCCAGTGACGAGGGCAGTTTAAAGTTTGCGGCAATTTCATCACGTGTCATCCCTTGATTTGCCATACGCAGAGTTTGATCATTGATGTAACGATACAAATCACGCTGGCTTTTAAGCAGTTTGACCACGTTATCGTTGCCCCAGGTTGGCCAGTGATGTTGAGCGAGAATAATCTCGGCCTTATCTCCCCATAAATTGAGAGCTTCGTTAATATATTTTGACCACGGCAGCGGTTGGCGAATTTTAGCCCCACGCAGCGAATAGGTGTTATGAAGGGTATGCGTAACATCTTCAGCGGTTTCGATCAGTTTCTTTTCTTCAATAAACCACAGCATTTCAGAAGGTGCTTCAGAACCTGGCGCCATCAAGAAATCATAGGTCAACCCGTCAATAGTTTCTTTTTGTCCGGTTTTGGTGATGTAGTTAGTAGGAGCAATCAACGTGACCGTTCCTGCTGAAGTGGTTGTTCCCAGTCCCGCGCCAACCTGACCTTTAACATCAGGTTTCAATAAGTTGCCATACATATAACTGGCTCGTCGGCTCATCACATTGCCAGCCATAATATTTTCGGAAACGGCTTCCTCCAAAAATCCGGCTGGCGCATAGATTTTAACTTTGCCTGATTTAACGTCAGCTTCATCAATTACGCCGCGAACACCACCGTAGTGATCGACATGACTGTGTGTGTAGATAACCGCTACTACCGGTTTTTTACCGCGATTTTTGTAATAGAGATCCATACCCACTTTGGCTGTTTCTGCTGAAACAAGGGGATCAACGACGGTAATACCCTCTTTGCCTTCAATGATGGTCATATTTGATAAATCGAGGTTACGAATCTGATAGACACCTTCAGTCACTTCAAATAATCCGCTGATATTTATCAGTTGCGCCTGACGCCATAAACTTGGATTCACCGTATCAGGGGCTTTATCACCTTCTTTAATAAAAGCGTATTGTTGTGGATCCCAGATAACATTTCCTTGTTCGCCCTTAATGACGTCCTGAGGGATAGGCGCAATAAAACCTTTATGGGCATCAGTAAAGTCAGTGTTATCGGAAAATGGTAATTGGCTGTAAAGTAAATTGTTTGCTTGTTGCGTGGCTGCGGTGGCGTCTTTAGGGGCTTCCGCCGCGAGGAGTGGCAAAGAACTGGTGGTGAATAATCCCGTTATTAGCAGACTTTTAACAATATGATTAAGCTGCATCTTAAGCGTCTCCAGAATGGATTTTTATTGGGGGTAATTACGGATGAATTTTTTTGTGAGGGCAAGAATAACTATAATGGGCGTTAATAAATTGGCAAGCCGGGAACTTGATGTTTTCTTAATGGCATGTTGGCGAAGAATATATTCTGCAAGTTAACGTTTTTGTTGGCGCTTTATTTAAAAGGGTGTAGTACAAATCTGTACAAATTCAAGTAGGCATTATTTCCGTAAAAAAGCATCACCGGACACATAACATTCACAACGTGTGTTAATTTTACTGACATCTTTCAAAAGGAGCACAATCATGCCGCACATAGACATTAAATGTTTTCCATGTGAACTGGACGAACAACAAAAAGCAGCACTTGCTGCAGATATTACCGACGTTATTATTCGCCATCTGAACAGTAAAGACAGTTCGATAAGCATTGCTCTACAGCAGATTCAACCAGAATCATGGCAAGCTATCTGGGACGCCGAAATTGCGCCCCAAATGGAGACGCTGATAAAGAAACCTGGTTACAGTATGTAAAATGCTTAACCTGCCGTAACACGCTTCCCGCTGGTAACAAACGTGCCAGCACCTAAATGATGTAGTGTATTGAGTTTATCATCATCAAACTGCCAGCGGCCTTCGACAAATACCCGTGCGTCTGCCGCTGCTGATACCACCTCGCCAAACAGCGTGTCGTATTTTTCTTGCGCGGAAGTCGCTGGTAGCAATCGACACTCCATCCACGCCAGACATTTCTCTTCAACAAGTGGCAAACCAAGCACCGGGCCTTTCACTACTGGAATGCCGTAGCAATTAAATTTATCTTCTTCACGACCCGAGACACTTCCCACCGCCCACGTCCAGTTAGTCGCTGCAACACTTGGGACAACAATGCCAAATTTACCGTTACGCTCAATCAACTCCCTGGTCCATGTCGATTTATCTACCACAATCGCCACACGTGGCGGTTCAAACTCTACCGGCATCGACCAGGCCGCAGCCATCACATTACGTCGCTGTGATTTTTCATCAAAAGTTGTTATCAAAATAGTTGGGCCATGATTTAACAGACGGCTGGCATGGTGTAATTCGACGGGGATAAATCGGCTCACGGTATCGCCTCGCTAAGAAGGTTGATTTAAAAGCGTAGCTCGTAACGCAATAAGTAACGAAATTAACGAGATTGGCGATTTGCGAACGTGAGGCATATCCGCGATCACACAAAATAGCCGGTGCGGCGTCTATTCCAGGTTATAAATTGAGAAAACCACAAACGGAAACGCCTGATGACACCCATTCTGAATCACTAATTTACCCGTATTAACTGGTCGGGAGCGGCTGCGGTCAATATCTAAACGCTGCGCGCATTACACCTGAAACACAATTGCACCATTCCGTATGAAAACCTCGACGTTTTGCTGCCGAGGGAAATACAGCTTGATGATCAATCGCTGGAAGAGAAACTGGTGACAGCCCGTCGTGGCGGCTACTGTTTTGAGCAGAATTGCGTGTTTGAGCGGGTGTTGCGGGAGCTGGGGTTTAACGTTCGTAGCTTGTTAGGGCGTGTGGTGTTATCAAATCCTCCAGTGTTACCGCCACGTACCCATCGCTTGCTGTTAGTCGAACTGGAAGGAGAACGCTGGATTGCTGATGTCAGTTTTGGTGGGCAGACGCTTACCGCGTCGATTCTTTTATTTCCCGATCTCGTGCAGACCACGCCACACGGAGAGTATCGGTTGTTGCAGGAGGGTGATGATTGGGTGTTACAGTTTAATCATCATCAGCACTGGCAGTCGATGTACCGTTTTGATCTCTGTGAACAACAACAAAGTGATTATGTGATGGGGAATTTCTGTTCGGCGCACTGGCTGCAGTCGCATTTTCGCCATCATTTGCTGATGTGCCGCCATTTGCCGGATGGCGGCAAACTGACGCTGATCAATTTTCATTTTACCCACTATGAAAATGGACATGCAGTGGAGCAGCGAAATCTACCGGATGTGGCGTCGTTATATGCCGTGATGCAGGAAAAGTTTGGTCTGGGTGTGGATGATGCGAAACATGGCTTTACTGTGGATGATTTAGTGTTGGTGATGGCGGCGTTTGATACGCACCCTGAGGCGGGAAAATAATTTATGTCAGGTTGCCGGATGCGGCATAAACGCCTTATCCGGCCTACATTAGCCAACAGATTCAATAAATTACGTTGCGGTTGTAGGCCTGATAAGCGAAGCGCATCAGGCAACGATATCAAAAATCAATGGCCCATTCAGCATGGAAAAGAATCACTGCCGTGCCGGAAATGGTAACTTTCTCCGGTTGGTTATCTCGAATTGTCACCGTCACATCAATCACGCCGTCACGCCCCAGTGCGCGCCCCTGATGGCCTTTAACACGCAACACGCTGCCGTCATGGGGTAGTAAGTTGTGATGTACCAACCATGCGCCCATCGGGCCATTGGCATTCCCGGTCACCGGATCTTCCACAATACCAATCGCAGGTGAGAACATGCGACCATCGGTTTCATTTTTGCCAGGGCGGATCTGGAACGGGAAAAAACCATTGCAGCCAATTTGTTTACTAATAGCGGTCAGCGCAGCAAGGTCAGGCGAAAGGGCGTCGATATCCACTTCTGGTTTCAACGGGATCATCACTTTTGAGTGTCCTGTGGTTGCCACCTGGATCGGCAAACCCGGCAGAATATTGTCTTCGGTAAGATGCAATGCGTTGATAATCTCCGCACGTGTTTCACCTTCCAGCGGTGGCTCAAAGCCCGGCGTACCTTGTTCCAGCGAAATACGATAATCATCATTTTGCTTTTCGATAGTCACACGATGTTTTCCTGCTAGCGACGTTTGCCAGACCGTGCAATTTCCCAAACCTAATACCTTTGAACGTACATAGTGCGCAGCCACCGTCGCGTGACCGCAAATTGGCACTTCAACCGTTGGCGTAAAGTAACGAACGTGTACATCGCTGTCGTCGCTGCGCAGCAGAAAAGCGGTTTCCGAATGACCTAGTTCGCGGGCGATAAGCTGCATTTGCACTTCACTAAAATTATCGGCGGGAAAAACAACACCGGCAGAATTGCCGCGAAACGGTTGAGAGGTAAAAGCATCGACGTGATAAATCTGCGGTTTCATTAACGTTCTCCTGTGGTCAATAATATTGACATTCAATTCTTTATTAATAATTCAAAAATGAGTACTGACAATAAAATAGACGGTGCTTAAAGCTATAATTTCAATATATCTGAACTTGAAAGCATTCAAAAATCGATTGAAAGCGCTTTAAATGATATCCGAAAACTAAAATCGTTATCCCGTAGTAATCACTGAAAGATGAAGCATATTGTGTGCAAAATGCTGCTCCGGATGTATTCCCGGAACAGTATTTTGAAAATAATTAAGCATTTCACTGGTATCAGCAGGGTAGAACTGTAATTCAGTATTTATTGCCTGTTTACGGCTGTTTACCGAATTCACAGCTTAACCGTGTCCAACGACGTGCCTGTTCACTCAGCGTAAAACCTAAACCATGACGTTCAGAAACCCACATCCGTCCATCGCGCAGTTCCAGTTGTTCGTTAAATAGCGGATTTAACCATTCAAAATGTTCCAGCCACGGTTCCAGTGGGTAAGCTGCAGCAAGATGCAAATGAACCTCCATAGCAAAATGCGGTGCCAGTTTACGACCATGTTTCGCCGCCAGATCCATGATTTCTAAAAATGGTGAGATACCGCCCACGCGTGGAGCATCTGGCTGCACAAAATCGCTGGCATTTCCAAGAATCAATTGCTCATGCTCGCGGAAACTGGTCAGCATCTCTCCGGTTGCTATAGGGGTATCCAGCGCAGCGGCCAGCTGCGCGTGCCCCTCTATGTCATAGGCATCCAGCGGCTCTTCAATCCAGATGAGATTAAAGTGTTCCATTTTTCGCCCCATCCTGATAGCTGTTTCCCGATCCCATTGTTGATTGGCATCCACCATTAGCGGGAAATCATCCCCCAGTGCTTCACGTACCGCAGTAAGTCGACGGATATCTTCCGCACAGTCAGGCTGTCCAACTTTTAATTTGATACCGCCAATTCCGTTTTCACGCGAGATAACAACATTTTTTAATACCTGATCGAGCGGAGTATGCAGAAAACCACCGGATGTGTTGTAGCACTGCACTGAATCCCGATGTGAACCCAGTAATTTTGCTAATGGCAACCCGGCTCTTTTAGCTTTCATATCCCACAAGGCGATATCAATAGGGGAGATGGCCTGTACAGCTATTCCACTTCGTCCAACAGAAGCACCAGCCCACAGCAATTTGCTATAAATCTTGTCGATATCATTCGGATCTTCCCCAAGCAGATTATCGGCAATCTCCTTTGCATGTGCATAAATCCCCTGGCCACCAGCGCGTTTTGAATAGCTGAAGCCTACTCCTTCAAAACCATCACGAGATCGAATTTCCGCAATGATAATCGCCACTTCCGTTAATGGCTTTTGTCTGCCTGTTAAGACTTTGGCGTCGCTGACAGGCGTAGCTAACGGCAAAAAAGCCAGTGACAATTTTACCCACTCAATACGATCACCGGTTTCTGCAGCAGTTTTGCCGTTTGCAACTTTGGCGTAACTGACCGCTTCAGAATTGGCACTTAAGGACATGATTATCTCCATTTATCAATTATGTTTGCGCTAACATTAGTAATCTCTATGAAATAACCATTCCAGTTGAAAGAGTTATAATTGAACAATAGCTCACAACTTAAGACCGAATAATCAGTTATTTTGTTTAATGCATCACGATCCAGGTGATTCTGGGGAAATGCACAATTTTTCATGATAGCGATAACATTCATCAACTATCCGCTATGATTATCTGGACAAAGTATCCGTTGGGACTGGAGTTTAGTTTGAGCAGCAATGCAGAATAAAATTCAAAATAAATCAGAGGCTTCTGTTGTGAAAATACCAAAATCGCCACGAGCGCCGACGCTGGATGATGTTGCCCGTAATGCAGGATTATCGTCAATGACGGTGAGTCGGGCACTGAACACACCACAACTGGTGCGCCCGGCAACACTGGAAAAAGTTATGCAAGCGGTACGCGCAACCGGGTATATCCCCAATGCGCTGGCGGGAGGGCTGGCGTCACGGCGCAGTAAACTTATTGCCGTAGTAGTACCGCAAATCAACAACAGTATGTTTGTTGATACAATCCAGGCGTTAAGTGATGAGTTGGCGATTCGTGGCTATCATATTTTGCTCTGCGTGACAGGTTATAGCGAAGAAACAGAAGCTGAACTGGTTGCGACACTGCTTTCCCGCCGTCCTGACGGGGTAGTATTAACGGGTATTCACCATACCCATGAACTGAAAAAAATCATCCTGAATGCAGCAATTCCGGTGATAGAAATCTGGGATTTAACGCCAACGCCACTTGATATGTTAGTTGGTTTCTCTCATGAAAAAGTGGGGCAGGCGGCAGGCGAATATTTAATTAAAAAAGGTTATCGTCGCCCTGGTTTGTTATGGACTGATGATCGCCGGGCGGCTCAGCGTAAACAGGGTCTGTGTGACATATTTTTTCGTCATGGTGTTTCTCACCTGGCGCAAGTCAATGTTCCGCTGCCTGCGTCGTTGTCGCTCGGACGCAGTGGTCTTGCTGAGCTATTTGCTATGGCTGAATTTGATGTCATTGTCTGCAGCTCTGATACCCTGGCTCAGGGCGCGATAATGCAAGCCGAAAGTCAGGGTATGCGTGTGCCAAAAGATATCGCAGTAATGGGCTTTGGCAATCTCGATTTTGCCGCCAGTAATCGGCCTTCCATTACGACAGTGAGTGTCGACAGAAGCGGGATGGGGCAACGAGCTGCTGCACTGCTTGCTGATCGTATAGAAAACATTGAACGCGACGCATCAATTATTGATCTTGGTTTTCATCTTATTGAGCGCGACTCCGCATAAACAAACAAATGCCAGTCGCAGACTGTGCTAGCTTTGCTAATACTTTCAAAAGGAGCAAAACAATGCCGCATATCGATATCAAATGTTTTCCGCGTGAACTGGACTCTCAACAAAAAGCAGCACTGGCAGCAGATATTACCGACGTCATCATTCGCCATTTGGGCAGTAAAGAAAGCTCAGTGAGTGTTGCACTGCAACAAATTCCACCGGAATCGTGGAAGTCCATCTGGGACGCAGAAATTGCTCCTCAGATGGATACCTTGATTAAGAAGCCTGGTTACAGTATGTGAAAAATTAGCCAGCGGTGACTCGCTTCCCGCTGGTAACAAACGTGCCAGCACCTAAGTGATGTAATGTATTGAGTTTATCGTCATCAAATTGCCAGCGGCCTTCGACAAATACCCGTGCGTCTGCCGCTGCTGATACAACTTCGCCAAAGAGAGTGTCGTACTTTTCTTGAGCAGAAGTCGCGGGAAGCAAGCGACACTCCATCCACGCCAGACATTTCTCTTCAACAAGTGGCAAACCAAGCACCGGACCTTTCACTACCGGAATACCATAGCAATTAAATTTATCTTCTTCACGCCCCGATACACTTCCCACCGCCCACGTCCAGTTAGTCGCTGCAACAGCAGGAACAACAATGCCAAACTTACCGTTACGCTCAATCAACTCTCTGGTCCATGTCGATTTATCCACCACAATGGCCACTCGCGGTGGTTCGAACTCTACAGGCATCGACCAGGCTGCTGCCATAATATTACGCCGCTGGGATTGCTCATCGAAACTAGTGATCAGAATAGTAGGGCCGTGATTTAACAGACGGCTGGCATGGTGTAATTCGATAGGGATGAATCGACTCACGGTATCGCCTCGCTATAAAGGGGTTTTTAAAAGGGTAGCTCGTATCGCAATAAGCAACGAAATTAACGGGATCGGCGATTTGCTAACGTGATGGACGTCCGCGAACGCACAAAATAGCCGGTGTCGCGTCTAATCCAGGTTATAAGTTGAGAATACAACTGACAGGAACGCCTTATGACGCCCATTCTGAATCATTACTTTGCCCGCATTAATTGGTCGGGAGCTGCTGGGGTAAACATCGACACATTGCGTGCGTTACACCTTAAGCACAATTGCACCATCCCGTTTGAGAACATCGACGTTTTGTTGCCGAGAGAAATGCTGCTTGATGATCAATCGCTGGAAGAAAAACTGGTGACAGCACGGCGGGGTGGTTACTGCTTTGAGCAGAATGGTGTGTTTGAACGAGTGTTGCGCGAGCTGGGATTTAATGTTCGCAGTCTGTTAGGCCGCGTGGTGTTATCAAATCCTCCCGTGTTACCGCCACGAACCCATCGGTTACTGTTAGTAGAACTGGAAGGCAAGCAGTGGATTGCCGATGTGGGGTTTGGCGGGCAGACGCTGACAGCTCCGATCCGTTTAGTTCCTGATCTCGCGCAGACCACGCCGCACGGAGAATATCGCCTGTTACAGGACGGTAATGACTGGATTTTGCAGTTTAATCATCATCAGCACTGGCAGTCGATGTACCGTTTTGATCTTTGTGAGCAACAACAAAGCGATTATGTGATGGGTAATTTTTGGTCGGCACACTGGCCGCAGTCGCATTTTCGTCATCATTTGCTGATGTGCCGCCATTTACCAGACGGTGGCAAGCTGACTCTGACCAATTTTCATTTTACGCATTATGAAAATGGTCATGCGGTGGAGCAGCGGAATTTGCCAGATGTGACGTCGCTGTATGCTGTGATGCAGGAACAATTTGGATTGGGTGTGGATGACGCAAAACATGTATTCACCGTAGATGAACTGGCACTGGTGATGGCAGCGTTTGATACGCACCCGGAAGCGGGAAAATAGTTTTAGCCAGGCGACCTATAAAAGCACGTAAATTCAGTGTATTACAGAGAGACTGAAGGCCTGATTAGCGTAGTTAATCAGGCAATTTTCGTTTGCCCGAAGGGATAATTCCCCATATTGAATTAAACAGTAATGATTACAACTGTAAGGATAAATCCATAGCGACACGGCGCAAAGCGGGGAGTGCAAGTTCTTTCAGTTCTGCGCTGCTCATAGATGCAGACGGGACACCCACGTTCAACGCGGCAACCACCTGGTTATTTCGGGATAATAACGGGACCGCCAGAGAACACAGACCGACCTCGATTTGCCGATCTGCCAGGGCATAGCCTTGTCTGCGCACTCGCGCCAGTTCTTCACGTAAAGCAGAAAGTGAATTCAGGGTATGCGGGGTATAGCGAATCATGTTTATACGTGACAACGTCACGTTTAATTGTTCATCAGGTAGTGCACTCAGCAGAACTCTCCCCATAGAGGTCGCCCATGCGGGTAATCGACTACCACGACCAATATCTACACTAAGCAAATTATTGACTGCTGAGCGGGCAATATAGAGCACGTTATCACCATCAAGAGTTGCAGCAGAACAGGATTGTCCAAGGCTCTTACCCAGGCTATCAAGCGCCGTCTGAGCCACCTTTGCTAATGGCGTTCCGGCAAGATATGCATGACCAACCGCCAGTACGCGGGGCAGTAATTCGTAATGGCGACCATCCGGGCTGTGCACCATGCCAAGTGCAGCGAGAGTGTAGAGGCAGCGACGTACAGAGGCGCGAGAAATCTGTGTTTTCTGACTTAATTGCGAGATAGTCAGTCGTTGTCGCTGTGGCGTAAATGCATTGAGTACCTCAAGCCCTCGCGCCAGCGACAACATAAAGTTAGGATCATTTTTTGCGTACCCAATAACATCACTCATCGATTCCCTCTTTGTATGCGCCATGCGAAATTTACTATACCCATTGCCAAAAATGTGGCATCAGCAGTACTGCATTATACCACCTCGATCACACAATTAACTTCAAGTTAACATTTGTGCCGATTATCGCACAACATTTCGATTATCGCCGTTGACCATCTTGCCTGCTCGCTCCTATTGTCAAAGCACAACCACCGTTGGTTATCGCTGGCGGTAGAAAAAGTTATGTATTTCATACACAGGAAGAGACGATGAGCGCGACCGTAGAACGCATCGAATGTTGGCTGGTAGATTTGCCAACTATTCGCCCCCACAAGCTTTCCATGACCACCATGGGGTGTCAGACACTGGTCATTGTGCGTCTTACCCGTTCTGACGGTATTACAGGGATAGGGGAAGCGACCACCATCGGTGGCTTAAGTTACGGCGTGGAAAGCCCGGAGGCCATCGCCTGTGCAATTACAGATTACCTGACTCCCTTGTTAAAAGGGCAGCCAGCCGACAACCTTAATGCGATCACAGCGCGAATGAATGCGGCGATCAAAGGGAATACGTTCGCCAAATCAGCGATTGAAACCGCATTGCTTGATGCTCAGGGTAAAGCACAGGGATTACCTGTTTCGGCACTTCTTGGCGGTGGCTTGTCAACAACCTTGCCTGTCCTCTGGACCCTGGCGAGTGGTGACACAACAAAAGATATTGCTGAAGGTGAGAATCTGTTGGAGCAGGGGCGTCACCAGGCTTTTAAACTCAAAATTGGTGCGCGGGAGTTGCAGGCTGATCTCCGGCATACCAGAGCAATTGTTGAGGCACTGGGAGATCGCGCCAGTATTCGCGTCGATGTTAACCAGGCGTGGAATGCCACCACAGCAGCCAAAGGATGTCGTGAGCTGGCGGCTATGGGCGTGGATCTGATTGAACAGCCTGTCAGTGCTCAGGATAACGCCGCACTGGTACGTCTGAGCCATCAGGTAGAAACGGCAATTCTTGCTGATGAAGCGGTGGCGAATCTTTACGACGGTTATCAACTGGCTCAACAAGGATTTAGTGGTGCGTATGCGCTGAAAATTGCCAAAGCAGGTGGTCCAAACAGTGTGCTGGCACTGGCTCGCGTGGCGCAAGCGGCAGGTATTGGGCTGTATGGCGGTACCATGCTGGAAGGCACTGTTGGCACCGTTGCCTCTTTGCACGCCTGGTCAACACTACCGTTGCAGTGGGGCACAGAAATGTTCGGTCCGCTGCTGTTAAAAGATGACATCGTTAGTGTACCGCTCACTTTTGCTGATGGTCAGGTAACACTCCCCCAAACACCAGGACTGGGTGTGGAGCTGGATGAAGACAAATTGCGTTTCTATTCCCGTAAAAGAAACGCGGTAACAGGAGAGAACCATGTTATTTAAAGTCGATATGACTGTGAATATTCCACGTGATATTCCTTTTGCTGAAATCGAAGATATAAAAAAACGTGAAAAAGATTATTCACAACAATTACAACGTGAAGGTAAATGGCGTCATATCTGGCGTGTTGCCGGTCTTTATGCCAATGTCAGTATATTTGACGTTAAAGACGCCGAAGAATTACATGAATTATTAATGGCACTACCGCTATATCCGTTTATGGATATTAATGTAGAGGCGCTTTGCCGTCATCCTTCTTCAATTCGTGATGATAACCGTTAATTAATATCTTACCTCATGCCGGATAACTCCGGCATTATCTTGGAACAATAAAAGTGAGAATAATATGAGCAATTCATTTGTTAAACACGAAGATGTGCAGAATTTACTGCGCATCAGCGCCGGGTTAAATACTACTGATGGCGACGAACGTTTTAAATCGATCATGCATCGTTTATTAGAAAATATTTGTACTTTAATTGATGACTACAATATCACACAGGAAGAGTTCTGGCAGGCAATCAATTATTTGCATGAGCTGGGCGGCCGACAAGAAGCGGCATTGCTGGCAGCCGGTCTGGGGCTGGAGCATTATCTTGATCTGCGCCAGGACGCCCTCGATGCGGCGCAACAGCGTGAAACGGGTACGCCGCGTACCATCGAAGGCCCACTGTATGTCGCTAACGCGCCTTTGTCAGAGAGCCATGCCCGTATGGATGATGGTGCGGACGCCGGGGAAGTGATGTGGTTGCATGGTCAGGTAAAAGATACGCAAGGCCGCCCGGTAGAAAACGCGATTGTTGACATCTGGCACGCCAATACGCTGGGTAATTACTCCTTCTTTGACCAGAGCCAGAGTGAATATAACCTGCGTCGTCGTATTCGTACGGGAGCGGATGGTCGTTACAGTGTGCGGAGTATTGTGCCTTCCGGGTACGGTTGCCCACCAGATGGTCCAACCCAAAAACTGCTGGATCGCCTGGGTCGTCATGGTAATCGCCCGGCGCATATTCACTTTTTCGTTTCCGCGCCTGGGCATAAGCACCTTACCAGCCAGATCAACCTGAATGGCGATCAATATTTATGGGATGACTTTGCCTTTGCTACCCGTGATGGGCTGATTGCCGATCCGGTAAAAGTTAATGAAAGTGCAAAAATTGCTGAACGCGGGCTTGATGGCGAACACACCGAAGTATGCTTTGACTTTACATTATGTAAAGCTCAAAACCCGAATGAAGAGCAGCGTATTACCCGCCTGCGCGCACAGGAATAAATTCTCCTTTCGCGGTATTACGTTGGGGTAATACCGCCGTTTTTATTTTATATCTGGTTTATCCCGGAGGGCTAAGTTCATGCAAAAAACTCTCTCAACATTAAAAGATAAAATCAGCAATGCATTAATTGTTGATCGTGAAAATCATATTTATCGTTGCCATCGCTCTATATTTACCGATCAGCAATTGTTTGATTTTGAAATGAAGCATATTTTTGAAGGTAACTGGGTATTCCTCGCCCATGAAAGCCAAATTCCCGAGGCAGGGGATTATTATACTTTAACGCTGGGACGTCAGCCGGTCATTATTACCCGCGATAAAAAAGGTGAGCTTCATGCCTTAATCAATAGTTGTGCTCACCGTGGCGCGATGTTATGTCGACGCAAGCGGGGAAATAAAAACTCATTTACCTGTCCATTTCATGGCTGGACATTTAGTAATAACGGCAAATTATTAAAAGCAAAAGATGAAAGTACCGGCGCGTATCCTCCAACATTTAAACATGAAGGTTCCCACGATTTACAGAAATTGCCCCGTTTCCAGTCGTATCGCGGATTTCTGTTCGGTAGCCTGAATGACGATGTTATGTCGCTGGAAGAGTATCTCGGTGAAACCTGCAAAATCATTGATTTGATCGTTGATCAAGCTCCGGAAGGGCTGGAAGTTCTCAATGGATCGTCGAGCTATGTTTATGAAGGGAACTGGAAGCTCGGTGCGGAAAACGGTGCTGACGGTTACCACGTTAGCGTGGTGCACTGGAACTACTCGTCAACGATGTCACGGCGAAATTATGAAGCGGAAGGTACCCGCGCTGTAGATGCCAATGGCTGGTCAAAAAGTATTGGTGGCGGATATGGCTTTGATAACGGTCACATGTTGCTCTGGACTCGTACGTTAAACCCGGAAGTGCGTCCGGTTTATGACCATCGGGAACGTTTACAGGCAGAATTTGGCGAACTGCGTGCTGACCAAATGGTGAACGAAACGCGTAATCTCTGTATCTATCCCAATGTTTATTTGATGGATCAGTTTTCCACGCAGATCCGCGTAATCCGCCCCATTGCAGTTGATAAAACCGAAGTCACTATCTGGTGTTTTGCGCCAAAAGGCGAATCTGAACAGGCTCGCGCATTGCGTATTCGTCAGTATGAAGATTTCTTTAATGTCAGCGGGATGGGCACACCAGATGATCTGGAAGAATTCAGCGCCTGTCAGCGCGGTTATCTTGGTGAAAACCTGCCATGGAGCGATCTCAGCCGTGGTGCTCTGCATTGGGTTGATGGCCCGGACGAACATGCGCAACACGCAGGATTTACGCCATTGCTCAGCGGCGTGAAATCGGAAGATGAAGCACTGTATATCGCCCATCACCATCACTGGCAAAACGTCATGCTGGCGGCACTGGAAAAAGAACAGATGTGTTATGACCAGTCAATTACTCAGCGTGTGGAGGTGGCCTGATGTTAACCCTCGAACAAGTCCGCCAGTTTCTCTATTACGAAGCCCGACTGCTGGATGATCGCCAGTGGGATGAGTGGCTGAACTGCTATAGCCCAAAAGTGGTGTTCTGGATGCCTGCCTGGGGCGATGATGACAAACTGACACGTGATCCGCAAAAAGAGATCTCGCTGATCTATTACCCCAATCGTGATGGCCTGGAAGACCGGGTCTATCGCATTAAAACCGAACGTTCAGGTGCCAGTACCCCGGAACCACGTACAACACACATGATCAGCAATGTGGAACTGCTGGGCGAAATCGAGCAGGGCATTGACGTGCGCTATAACTGGGTGACTTACAACCATCGTTATCAGCATACCGATCTCTTTTTTGGTGCGACGCGTTGCACACTCATCGAGATTGATGGCAAACCGCAGATTATTCGTAAAACCGTACGCCTGAATAATGACTATATCCGTCAGGTGATCGACGTTTACCACATTTGAGGAGGCATGATGAGTTTTACAATCGCACTCAATTTTGAAGACGGGATCACCCGATTTATTCAGTGTAACCAGGGTGAAAAAGTGTTGGATGCTGCCTACCGACAGAAGGTCAATCTGCCGATGGATTGCTCTGACGGCGTATGTGGCACTTGCAAATGCCATTGTGCCAGCGGCGAATATGCGTTGGGTGAGGATTATCTTGAGGATGCTCTCAGTGAAGATGAAGCACTGGCTCGTCAGGTGTTGTCGTGTCAGATGATCCCAACCAGCGATTGTGTCATTGATATTCCTGTGGCAGCGGCGCAATGCAAAACGGCGATTACCACGACAGACGCAGAAGTCGTACAGGTCACGATGCTATCGGATACCGCCATTGAGCTGGTGGTACAACTGGATGAACCACTGACGTTTTTACCCGGCCAGTACATTAACATTCAAGTGCCAGGAACACCGCAAGTGCGCGCTTATTCATTTAGCTCCTTAGCGGGCAGTCGGGAAGGGCGATTTTTGATTCGTAACGTACCCGGCGGAATGATGAGTCAGTGGTTAACGCAACGAGCGCAACCGGGCGATCGCCTTAGCCTCAGTGGTCCGATGGGCAGCTTTTATTTACGCAGTGGTGAACGCCCATTGTTAATGCTGGCAGGAGGAACAGGGCTGGCGCCATTGTTGTCGATGCTGGAGACATTACAAGCCCAGGGCAGTACACGCCCGGTGACGTTGTTATATGGCGTAACACTGGATTGCGATCTGGTTAAAACCCAGGAGCTGGATGCGTTCGCTCGTCAATTGAGCCAGTTTCGTTGGCTTCCGGTGGTGAGTGATGCGCAAAGCAATTGCCCACAGCGGGGATATGTTACGGAGCATCTGGATGATGCGATGTTGAATAATGGCGATGTGGATATCTATCTTTGTGGGCCGCCACCGATGGTGAATGCCGTAGCAACGGCACTTCGCGAAAGAGGAATCTCCCCGGCAGGTTTCTGGTATGAAAAATTTATCGCCAGCCAGAGCGCGGCGGCATAAGGAACAAAAATGCGATTTCAAAATAAAGTCATGGCGATAACCGGTGCAGCACAAGGCATCGGTCGGCAAACCGCTGAACAAGCAGCCCGTGAAGGGGCGCGTTTGCTGCTGATTGATCGTTCTCGTTACGTTCATGAACTGGCCGCTACGCTGGCAAAGGCAGGTTGCGATGTTCTGGCGCTGGAAGCAGATCTCGAACAGTGGGAAAGCACCGGGCAGGCATTCGCAACAGGCGTCGCCCATTTTGGCCGACTCGATATCCTGATTAATAACGTCGGCGGGACCATTTGGGCGAAACCTTTTGCTGAGTACCAACCGGAACAAATTGAAAAAGAAGTGCGTCGATCTCTGTTTCCCACGCTTTGGGGGTGCCGTGCGGCATTACCCTGGATGCTACAACAGGGTAAAGGAAGCATTGTGAATATCTCGTCAGTGGCGACAGCTGGTGTTAATCGTGTGCCATATTCGGCAGCAAAAGGTGGGGTCAATGCGTTAACCCGTTCTATCGCGATGGAATATAGTGGTAGTGGCATTCGGATTAATGCTGTTGCCCCTGGGGGAACAGATGCCCCGACTCGTTTAACGCCCCGTAACGAAGAACAACCAACCGTTGAGGAGCAAGCCTGGTATCAGCAGGTCATTGATCAAACGCTGGCGAGTAGCTTGATGCATCGGTACGGTACACTGGCAGAGCAGGCGAATGCCATTTTGTTTCTCGCCAGCGACGATGCCAGCTATATCACCGGTGTTACGTTACCGGTTGCAGGGGGCGATCTGGGGTAAGAGTCTCAAGGGTAATCTGGCAGGTATTGTCCATTGCTTCAACTTCTTTGCCCGTCAGGCGGGCATATTGACCTGTGAGATGCCAGAATTGCGGTTGCGTTTCCGTATAAATTTCTGCCGCCAGCACCAGGCGGCGCCTGTCAAGATCACTCAATTCCAGCAAGGTCCAGGGAACGAAGACACGGTGATTTTTTGTGAGCGTTAGCCACAGCGGACAGCCGCAGCCTGCGCAAAAATAGCGTCTGCCATGGGGTGTCGAGGCAAAAAAAGGCGGTGGTGGAGATTGCGCTGACATTACAGGCGACTCAGAGGCTTCCAGATACATGGCAATACCGCCAGACCATTTCTGGCACAATGTGCAGTGGCAAGCGCAAACATCGAGTGATTTTATATTGACGATAAAATGGCTTTGCCCACAAAGGCACAATCCAGTTACCTGTTGCATAATTCTACCTGGAGTGCCCGTAAGCCAGCACTGCGCTGATTTACGGGCGGGATAACTTATCAGAATTGATAAACCAGACCGACAGCAACAATGTTGTCAGTATTTATACTCGATTGCTTCGTGAAGCTTGTGTCATCAAGCAAGTTGATTTTGTAATCCACATAGGTGGACATATTTTTGTTGAAGTAGTAACTGGTGCCAAGATCAATGTATTCAACCAGATCCTGGCTATCCCAACGCTCCAGTTCTTTTCCTTTCGATTTCAGATATGCCACTGACGGGCGTAAGCCGAAATCAAACTGATATTGAGCAACAAGTTCGATGTTCTGGGTTTTATTCGCAATATATGGGCCCGTCCAGGAATTACCAAAATGCGTCATATTCAGTGTTTCAGCATAAGTGGCAGCAAGGTAGATGTTATTCGCATCATATTTAAGGCCTGCAACCCACATTTCAGCTGCTTTACCGGAGGCGTTAATAGAATTAATTTTTGCTAATTCTTGTTGACCAACTGTTCGGTCAGAATGGGTATAAGCCGCCCCTACAGCAAAACCTTCATAGGTATATGAGGACGAAATACCAAATCCATCACCGTTGCCTTCAGTTTGTTCGCGGCCAGATTGTGAACGATGATTCCAGGTGTCATTTTTGCCCTGATACTGCACAGCGAAATTCAGGCCTTCAACCAGACCGAAAAAGTCATTATTACGGTAAGTAGCAAGTCCAGTGCCTCGTTTAGTCATGAATACATCGGTTTGAATCCATGTGTCGGCACCGAATTCAGGCAGAACGTCTGTCCATGCACCAATGTCATAGGCTACGCCATAGTTACGACCATAATCGAGAGAACCGAACTGATCAAATTTCAAACCAGCAAATGCAAGACGAGTTTTATCTTTGTGGGAACCTTCCGATTCAGGTCCATTGGCCTTAAATTCATACTCAAATTGACCATAGCCTGTCAGTTCATAGGTAATTTGCGTTTCACCCTTAAAACCGAGACGAGCATAGGTTTTATCGCCATTTTTACTATCATCTTTTGAAAAGTAATGTAATCCATTCACTTTTCCATAAAGATCCAGTTTGTTGCCATCTTTGTTGTAGATTTCAGCTGCGTTTACGGCGCCTGCTGCTAACAAAGTTGATATCACCACTGCTATTAATTTTGTTTTCATTGTATATATCTCTGTAATATTCCTAAGGTATAGTCTGCAATAATTAGAATATCAATCTTCCATAACTGCGCATATTAAAAGAGTGGCGAATCAATAGTTCAATGATTAGTTCGATATAATGCCAGATAAATTCCATTTGTGTGATTTACATCGAAGTAGCAAAAAACAGAAAATTAATAAGCTCTATTTGTCTTATAGGAATAAATAAAGCAGCCTACAGACAAAAATATTAATTAAAATAGAAAGATATTAGTTAATTATGGTAATCATTTCGTTAAAAAATAAATGATATGCATATGAAGATGAAAGCCGCTTACAGTGTAAACGGCTTTGCCTTTTTATTGACGACGTGTCGCCAGCCAGCAGAGCAGGGAACCGCCGCAGACCATCAGTGCGCCTTGCCAGAATGAGAACGATAGCGGAGCACTAAGCAGTACCGCAGCAAGCGCCGACGAAAGTACGGGCGTAAAATACGAACCTACTGCCATAATGGTGACGTTGCCATGTAAAATGCCAACGTTCCACGCAGCGTAAGCAAATCCTAAGGTAAAT
Organism: Escherichia sp. GZ89; assembly: GCF_019366485.1. Lineage (NCBI taxonomy): Bacteria > Pseudomonadati > Pseudomonadota > Gammaproteobacteria > Enterobacterales > Enterobacteriaceae > Escherichia > Escherichia sp. GZ89. The sequence goes on from NZ_JAEOHX010000001.1 coordinate 503,701, forward strand.
GCCGCAGAGATGAGTTTAATCATGACGGGTGTGCTAAATACCATTTCTGGTTGTGGCGTGAGAAAATAGTAAACCCACAGACTTGCTCCCGTTAGCAGGACAAAAACGGTTATTCCATTAAATCCGCGTGCGTATTTATTCGTTACTGTGCAATAAGCTGCCCAGATAAAAGCGCCAATGAACGCCAGGAAATAACTCAATGGACTGGTGGTAATATTATTGATGATTTCATCATAGTGTAACCCATTGTCACCGCCTAACACCCAGCAGACACCGACCAGGGCTAATAATAATCCAGGTACAATCAGCCAGTTGGTTTTCTGACCATTAAACAGAATGGCAAAGAGAATTGTCAGGCTGGGCCATAGATAGTTCACCATACCCACTTCAATTGCCTGATGACGGGTCGCTGCATAACCTAAGGAAAGTGCCAGACAGATTTCATAGCTGACGAATAACAGACTCCCGGCGAGTAAATAGCCTTTCGGGATCTGCCGAATACGCGGAAATCCAACCGTGAAGATTAACAGCAGCCCGCTTAATGAATAGATAGCAGCTGCGCCGCCGACCGGACCGAGCCCCTCACTGACACCGCGAATCAATCCTACCATCGTGCTCCACAGGACGATCGCTATTAGCCCTATGAGCGTTGCTTTTTGTCGTGTCATGCTCGCTGTTTTGTCTCTCTTGCCGTTAAAAATTAAGCTGAATTTTATAGCATTTTTTTAACTGGCCTGTCAGGCAGTGGTGCGTTTTTCTACCGCTATTGAGGTAGGTCAATTTGCGCAGGCGGATTATTTTGTGGCAAACAAGTGTTCTTTTTGATTTCGCGCAAAAAGATTCAGAATTTTACTGTTAGTTTCCTCGCGCAGTAATACCCCTGAAAAAAGAGGAAAGCAATGGACGTCAGTCGCAGACAATTTTTTAAAATCTGCGCGGGCGGTATGGCGGGAACAACAGTAGCAGCATTGGGCTTTGCCCCGAAGCAAGCACTGGCTCAGGCGCGAAACTACAAATTATTACGCGCGAAAGAGATCCGTAACACTTGTACATACTGTTCCGTAGGTTGCGGGCTATTGATGTATAGCCTGGGTGATGGCGCGAAAAACGCCAGAGAAGCGATTTATCACATTGAAGGTGACCCGGATCATCCGGTAAGCCGTGGTGCGCTGTGCCCGAAAGGGGCCGGATTGCTGGATTATGTCAACAGCGAAAACCGTCTGCGCTACCCGGAATATCGTGCGCCAGGTTCTGATAAATGGCAGCGCATTAGCTGGGAAGAAGCATTCTCCCGCATTGCGAAGCTGATGAAGGCAGACCGTGACGCTAACTTTATTGAAAAGAATGAGCAGGGCGTAACGGTAAACCGTTGGCTTTCTACCGGTATGCTGTGTGCTTCCGGTGCCAGCAACGAAACCGGGATGCTGACACAGAAATTTGCCCGCTCCCTCGGGATGCTGGCGGTAGACAACCAGGCGCGCGTCTGACACGGACCAACGGTAGCAAGTCTTGCTCCAACATTTGGTCGCGGTGCGATGACCAACCACTGGGTGGATATCAAAAACGCTAACGTCGTAATGGTGATGGGCGGTAACGCTGCTGAAGCGCATCCCGTCGGTTTTCGCTGGGCGATGGAAGCGAAAAACAACAACGATGCAACCTTGATCGTTGTCGATCCCCGTTTTACGCGTACCGCTTCTGTGGCGGATATTTACGCACCTATTCGTTCCGGTACGGACATTACGTTCCTGTCTGGCGTTTTGCGCTACCTGATCGAAAACAACAAGATCAACGCCGAATACGTTAAGCATTACACCAACGCCAGCCTGCTGGTGCGTGATGATTTTACTTTTGAAGACGGCCTGTTCAGCGGTTATGACGCTGAAAAACGTCAGTACGATAAGTCGTCCTGGAACTATCAGTTCGATGAAAACGGCTATGCGAAACGCGATGACACGCTGACTCATCCGCGCTGTGTGTGGAACTTGCTGAAAGCACACGTTTCCCGCTACACGCCGGACGTAGTGGAAAACATCTGCGGTACGCCAAAAGCTGACTTCCTGAAAGTGTGTGAAGTGCTGGCCTCCACCAGCGCGCCGGATCGCACAACCACCTTCCTGTACGCGCTGGGCTGGACCCAACACACCGTGGGTGCGCAGAACATCCGTACTATGGCGATGATCCAGTTGCTGCTCGGTAACATGGGTATGGCTGGTGGCGGCGTGAACGCATTGCGTGGTCACTCTAACATTCAGGGCCTGACCGACTTAGGCCTGCTCTCTACCAGCCTGCCGGGTTATCTGACGCTGCCGTCAGAAAAACAGGTTGATTTGCAGTCGTATCTGGAAGCGAACACGCCGAAAGCGACGCTGGCTGATCAGGTGAACTACTGGAGCAACTATCCGAAGTTCTTCGTTAGCCTGATGAAATCTTTCTACGGCGATGCCGCAAAGAAAGAGAACAACTGGGGCTACGACTGGCTGCCGAAGTGGGACCAGACCTACGACGTCATCAAGTATTTCAACATGATGGATGAAGGCAAAGTCACAGGTTATTTCTGCCAGGGCTTTAACCCGGTTGCGTCCTTCCCGGACAAAAACAAAGTGGTGAGCTGCCTGAGCAAGCTGAAGTACATGGTGGTTATCGATCCGCTGGTGACTGAAACCTCTACTTTCTGGCAGAACCACGGCGAGTCGAACGATGTCGATCCGGCATCTATTCAGACAGAGGTATTCCGTCTGCCTTCGACCTGCTTTGCTGAAGAAGATGGTTCTATCGCTAACTCCGGTCGCTGGTTGCAGTGGCACTGGAAAGGTCAGGACGCGCCAGGCGAAGCGCGTAACGACGGCGAAATTCTGGCGGGTATCTACCATCATCTGCGCGAGCTGTACCAGGCCGAAGGTGGTAAAGGCGTAGAACCGCTGATGAAGATGAGCTGGAACTACAAGCAGCCGCACGAACCGCAGTCTGATGAAGTGGCGAAAGAGAACAACGGCTATGCGCTGGAAGATCTCTATGACGCTAATGGCGTGCTGATTGCGAAGAAAGGTCAGTTGCTGAGTAGCTTTGCGCATTTGCGTGATGACGGTACAACCGCATCGTCTTGCTGGATCTACACCGGTAGCTGGACAGAGCAGGGCAACCAGATGGCTAACCGCGATAACTCTGACCCGTCCGGTCTGGGGAATACGCTGGGATGGGCCTGGGCGTGGCCGCTCAACCGTCGCGTACTCTACAACCGTGCTTCGGCGGATATCAACGGTAAACCGTGGGATCCGAAACGGATGCTGATCCAGTGGAACGGTAGCAAGTGGACGGGTAACGATATTCCGGACTTTGGCAATGCCGCACCGGGTACGCCAACCGGGCCGTTTATCATGCAACCGGAAGGGATGGGACGCCTGTTTGCCATTAACAAAATGGCGGAAGGTCCGTTCCCGGAACACTACGAGCCAATTGAAACGCCGCTGGGCACTAACCCGCTGCATCCGAACGTGGTGTCTAACCCGGTGGTTCGTCTGTATGAACAAGACGCGCTGCGGATGGGTAAAAAAGAGCAGTTCCCGTATGTAGGTACAACCTACCGTCTGACCGAGCACTTCCACACCTGGACCAAGCATGCGTTGCTCAACGCAATTGCTCAGCCGGAACAGTTTGTGGAAATCAGCGAAACGCTGGCGGCGGCGAAAGGCATTGCCAATGGCGATCGTGTCACTGTCTCCAGCAAGCGTGGCTTTATCCGCGCGGTGGCTGTGGTAACGCGTCGTCTGAAACCGCTGAATGTAAACGGTCAGCAGGTTGAAACGGTGGGTATTCCAATCCACTGGGGCTTTGAGGGTGTCGCGCGTAAAGGTTATATCGCTAACACTCTGACGCCGAATGTCGGTGATGCAAACTCGCAAACGCCGGAATATAAAGCGTTCTTAGTCAACATCGAGAAGGCGTAAGGGGGCGAACAGATGGCTATGGAAACGCAGGACATTATCAAAAGGTCCGCAACTAACTCCATCACGCCGCCTTCTCAGGTGCGTGATTACAAAGCAGAAGTCGCGAAACTTATCGACGTTTCCACCTGTATCGGCTGTAAAGCCTGTCAGGTGGCGTGTTCGGAGTGGAACGATATCCGTGATGAAGTGGGGCACTGCGTCGGGGTTTATGATAACCCCGCCGATCTGAGCGCCAAGTCCTGGACGGTGATGCGCTTTAGCGAAACCGAACAGAACGGCAAGCTGGAGTGGCTGATCCGTAAAGATGGCTGTATGCACTGTGAAGATCCGGGCTGCCTGAAGGCGTGCCCGTCTGCTGGTGCAATCATTCAGTACGCTAACGGGATTGTCGATTTCCAGTCGGAAAACTGCATCGGCTGTGGTTACTGCATTGCCGGGTGTCCGTTTAATATTCCGCGCCTCAACAAAGAGGATAACCGGGTATATAAATGCACACTCTGCGTCGATCGCGTCAGCGTCGGTCAGGAACCGGCTTGTGTGAAAACTTGTCCGACCGGGGCTATCCACTTCGGCACCAAGAAGGAGATGCTGGAGCTGGCGGAACAGCGCGTGGCGAAACTGAAAGCGCGTGGTTACGAACATGCTGGCGTCTACAACCCGGAAGGGGTCGGTGGTACGCACGTCATGTACGTGCTGCATCACGCCGATCAGCCGGAGCTGTATCACGGTCTGCCAAAAGATCCGAAGATCGACACTTCGGTGAACCTGTGGAAAGGCGCGTTGAAACCGCTGGCAGCAGCTGGCTTTATCGCCACTTTTGCCGGGTTGATTTTCCACTACATCGGTATTGGCCCGAATAAGGAAGTGGACGATGACGAGGAGGATCATCATGAGTAAGTCGAAAATGATTGTGCGCACCAAGTTTATTGATCGCGCCTGTCACTGGACCGTGGTGATTTGCTTCTTCCTGGTGGCGCTGTCCGGGATTTCGTTCTTCTTCCCGACGCTGCAATGGCTGACGCAAACCTTCGGTACGCCGCAGATGGGACGCATTTTGCACCCGTTCTTCGGCATTGCGATTTTCGTCGCGCTGATGTTTATGTTTGTGCGTTTTGTGCATCACAACATCCCGGATAAGAAAGATATTCCGTGGCTGTTGAACATTGTCGAAGTATTAAAAGGCAATGAACACAAAGTGGCGGATGTCGGTAAGTACAACGCCGGGCAAAAGATGATGTTCTGGTCGATCATGAGCATGATTTTCGTGCTGCTGGTAACCGGGGTGATTATCTGGCGTCCGTACTTTGCGCAGTACTTCCCGATGCAGGTTGTCCGTTATAGCCTGTTGATTCACGCGGCTGCGGGTATCATCCTGATCCACGCCATCCTGATCCATATGTATATGGCATTCTGGGTGAAAGGGTCGATTAAAGGGATGATCGAAGGGAAGGTGAGCCGTCGTTGGGCGAAGAAACACCATCCACGCTGGTATCGTGAAATCGAGAAGGCAGAAGCGAAAAAAGAGAGTGAAGAAGGGATATAATCTCTTTTGAACTTTAAGCTGAAAATGGCGCTGTAAAAAGCGCCATTTTTTTATTGCGTAACCAGACGGCGTAGTCGCGACACATCTACCGTTTTTTCTGCCTCTGCCAGACTCCAGGCGTTTTGCAGATTCAGCCACATTTGCGGCGAACTGCCGATCACCACGGAAAGTTTAATTGCCATTTCTGGCGTCAATGCCGCTTTTCCGGTAAGCAATCGGCTTGCCGTTGAGGGCGCAATTTCCATTGCTCTGGCAAACTCGCGCAGGCTGACGTTCAGCTCGTCCAGTGATTCCTGAATAATGTCCCCCGGGCGGGGATGATTGGCCATTTTCATCAGTGATAGTCCTCGTAATCCAGTATGTATGCATCGCCATTGACGAACTCAAACGTTATCCGCCAGTTGCCCGAGACAGATATCGCCCAAATTCCATCGCGATCGCCGCTTAACGGGTGTAGTCGGTAACCGGGCATATCGAGATCAGCAAGACAGCTTGCTGCATCAATCACAGCGAGTCGGTGGCGTAATCGTTTGACTTGCGTCGGTATAACACCGGAGGTTTTGCCGAGAAGAAACAAGTCACGCAATCCCTTGTGTCTGAAATTCATTATCATCTCTTCATCCTTGTTCCTTCAAAAGGAACACTATCACTGTTGTTCCGTGCAGCGCAACAAATTTCGCTACGCTTTCGTGAATTGTGAGAGGAAAGATGGGGGAGGAAAAGAAGAACAGTGAAATTGCGGAAAGCGTCTCGCAAAACAGGCTGCGACTCAAACATGGCAGTCGCAGCAAAGGCCTCTTAGCGACGGAAATCAATCACCATACGGCCACGGATTTTGCCTTCTTCCATCTCAGTAAAGATGGTGTTGATGTCCGCTAACGGACGCAGGGCAACTTTTGGCACCACTTTACCTTCGGCGGCAAACTGGAAGGCTTCGGTTAGATCCTGGCGCGTGCCGACCAGCGAACCGACCACTTCAATACCATCCAGCACCAGCCGTGGGATGTCCAGGCTCATAGACTCCGGCGGCAGACCGACAGCCACAACACGACCGCCTGCACGAACGGCATCGACCGCTGAGTTAAACGCAACTTTAGCTACCGCTGTCACCACCGCTGCGTGAGCGCCACCGGTTTTCTCCTGCACAATTTTGGCGGCGTCTTCGGTGCGTGAGTTAATCGCTAAATCAGCACCCATTTCGGTTGCCAGTTTCAACTGCTCATCATTGACATCAATGGCGATCACTTTTGCATTAAAGACATTTTTCGCGTATTGCAGGGCGAGGTTGCCCAGACCGCCAAGACCGTAGATAGCAATCCACTGTCCTGGACGAATTTTTGACAGCTTAACGGCTTTGTAGGTAGTGACCCCCGCGCAGGTAATGCTGCTGGCCGCCGCCGAGTCCAGGCCATCCGGCACTTTAACCGCGTAATCGGCGACCACGATGCACTCTTCCGCCATGCCGCCATCAACGCTGTATCCGGCATTTTTTACTGAACGGCAGAGCGTTTCGTTACCGCTGTTACAGTATTCGCAATGACCGCATCCTTCGTAAAACCACGCCACGCTGGCGCGATCGCCTGGTTTTAATGAGGTAACGCCGGGGCCAACTTCTGCCACCACACCGATGCCTTCATGGCCCAGAATCACGCCGGTTTTATCACCAAAATCGCCATTCTTAACATGAAGATCGGTATGACATACACCACAACACTCCATTTTCAGCAGGGCTTCGCCATGTTTCAGTGAGCGCAGCGTTTTATCCGTAACGTCAACATGATGATCCTTCGTAACAACTGCAGCCTTCATAGTTTCCTCCTTTTCGGATGATGTTCTGCATAGCAGGTGAGGCAAATGAGATTTATTCGCCACTACCCAGTATGGATGAGATCTGAAAAAGGAAGAGGAAAATTGCCCGGTAGCAGTCACTACCGGGCGCAGGCTTAGATGGATGTACGGCGGTAGTCGCGATATTCCGCTTGCCAGAAGTTATCATCAATGGCCTGTTGCAGAGCTTCGGCAGACGTTTTCACCGCCACGCCTTGCTGCTGCGCCATTTTGCCAACCGCAAACGCAATTGCGCGGGACACTTTCTGAATATCTTTCAGTTCCGGCAGTACCAGACCTTCGCCGTTCAGTACCAGCGGCGAATACTGAGCAAGCGTTTCGCTTGCCGACATCAGCATCTCATCGGTGATACGTGACGCGCCGGAAGCAATAACGCCCAGCCCAATGCCCGGGAAGATAAAAGCGTTGTTGCATTGCGCGATAGGGTAGATTTTATCTTTCCATACCACCGGATTAAACGGACTGCCGGTGGCGACCAGCGCGTTACCTTCGGTCCAGGCGATAATGTCCTGCGGTGTGGCTTCCACACGTGAAGTCGGGTTAGACAGCGGCATCACGATCGGACGCGGACAGTGTTTGTGCATCTCACGGATGATCTCTTCCGTAAACAGCCCGGTCTGTCCTGAGACGCCAATCAGAATATCCGGTTTGACATTGCGCACCACATCAAGCAGTGACAGCACATCGCTGTCAGTATCCCAGTCACTGAGATTTTCGCGCTTCTGCACCAGTTTGGTCTGGAAAGGCAGCAGGTTCGGCATCTTGTCGGTCAGCAGACCAAAGCGATCGACCATAAAGACTTTCTGCCGCGCCGCTTCTTCGCTTAATCCTTCACGCTGAGTCTGGGCGATGATCATCTCCGCAATGCCGCATCCTGCTGAACCTGCGCCGAGGAAGACGATTTTTTTCTCGCATAACTGACCGCCCGCCGCACGGCTGGCTGCGATCAGTGTGCCGACTGTTACCGCCGCGGTGCCCTGAATATCATCGTTAAAAGAACAAATTTCATTGCGATAGCGGTTAAGCAACGGCATCGCGTTTTTCTGTGCGAAATCTTCAAACTGCAACAACACGTCCGGCCAGCGTTGCTTCACAGCCTGGATAAATTCATCCACGAATTCATAGTATTCGTCGTCAGTAATACGTGGATTACGCCAACCCATATACAGCGGGTCGTTAAGCAACTGCTGGTTGTTCGTCCCGACATCCAGCACCACCGGCAGTGTATACGCCGGGCTGATGCCGCCGCAGGCGGTATAGAGCGACAGTTTACCGATCGGAATACCCATCCCACCGATGCCCTGGTCACCAAGCCCCAGAATACGTTCGCCGTCCGTCACCACAATCACTTTAATATTATGGTTCGGTACGTTTTGCAGAATATCGTCCATATTGTGGCGGTTCTGGTATGAGATAAATACGCCGCGAGAACGACGGTAGATCTCGGAGAAACGTTCACAGGCTGCGCCGACCGTAGGGGTATAAATGACGGGCATCATTTCGTCGAGGTGATTATTTACCAGACGGTAGAAGAGGGTTTCGTTGGTGTCCTGGATGTTACGCAGGTAAATGTGTTTGTCGATTTCAGTTTTGAATCCCTGATACTGGATCCACGCACGTTCCGCTTGTTCTTCGATGGTTTCGACCACTTCCGGCAGTAACCCCAGCAGGTTGAAGTTACGGCGTTCTTCCATGCTGAAGGCGCTGCCTTTATTCAACAACGGAAATTCCAGCAGTACAGGGCCAGCGTAAGGAATATAAAGCGAACGCTGTTTTTTTGTTTTTGGTTCCATGTCACTCACTCTTTTTTGAATATCTATCCCTGGCACGCTTTTATCGTCTTTGCTTTACCGCCAGGGGGGCGGCCCCAAGTATAAAGCAGATAAAAACAAAAACACCATTGCGCAGGCAATGGTGTTTAATCGTCATTGAGGACTGATTGTTAAAGATTACTTTTCAGCGGGGCGTTTTCTGCCGGTTGGGTTATTTACCACGCTGGATTTGTCACCTTCGGTAACTATTTTGCGCTGGTTAGAAATTTTATGGTCCAGTCCAAGAATATGACGTGCCTGACGGTTCGATTTCATTTTAACTCCTCAATCCTGTTGCTAGTTTTAAGGACAACATCGCCGTAGCGAAGAAACACGTGCTAAACCCCTAAATTAGGTTGCCGATCAAGCATAGCACCTTAAAGCGTAGGATGCTGGCCACTGACCACATAATTGATCGTTTGTTGGTAGATATCACTGAGGATGTCGTTATCGGAAGCTTCCACCCATTTGGTTAGCTCCATGAGAATGTCATCTTCAGTGACAACACCGTGCTCTGCCCGAAGGCCTTGCTCAATGGCATTAACCAGAGCGGGTTCTGCTGTTGAATTTTCTGCCTGATAATAAGTAAACATAGTGATTCTCCGTGTCTGTGTATTTATGGTGTCTGCTACGGATCGCAGATTTATAACGCACATTCAGCATGTCAAATATTTACCGCTTCGTTGTTAAGATTAGTCCTGGTTGATGATTTTTATATTTTAACCACATGATATTGATGGGATTTTTTTGTTGTGGAACAATTAATATTGAAGCAATATCTTTTGAGTTATATATTTTTCGTTATCTATTGTGGGAATTTAATTTAAGTGCAGAAGTTATATTTTCGCCGGATTTTATTCGGAATATCCTGCTTATCCTCGTGCTGTTTCTTACGTAGTCTATAATTTCCTTTTTAAGCCCACAGGAGAGCAACAATGACAATCCATAAGAAAGGTCAGGCACACTGGGAAGGCGATATCAAACGCGGGAAGGGAACAGTATCCACCGAGAGTGGCGTGCTGAACCAACAGCCGTATGGATTTAACACGCGTTTTGAAGGCGAAAAAGGAACTAACCCTGAAGAACTAATTGGCGCGGCGCATGCAGCATGTTTCTCAATGGCGCTTTCATTAATGCTGGGGGAAGCGGGATTCACGCCATCATCGATTGATACCACCGCCGATGTGTCGCTGGATAAAGTGGATGCCGGGTTTGCGATTACTAAAATCGCCCTGAAGAGCGAAGTTGCCGTGCCGGGTATTGATGCATCTACCTTTGACGGCATTATCCAGAAAGCAAAAGCAGGATGCCCGGTTTCTCAGGTACTGAAAGCTGAAATTACGCTTGATTACCAGTTGAAATCGTAAAGCGTTGCCGGATGATTCATCATCCGGCAAGTATTAACCCAGATACCTTTACCTTAGCCAATAAAACCACGAATTATTTCTGGTGATTTTCCTCGCGGCCCAAAAGGTATTGGTTATCAGCAGAAATTTAGCGCTTCCTGGTTAGGTTTTGCTGGTAAATATAGTCCTTGGGCGGAAGGCAAATTTCGGTGTTTTCTTTAGACAAGAAAGCAGGGCGCAGGCGTCGCCCTTCTTTTACAACGGCATATTTTTGCGGATCGCACTAATTAATATTTGGGCGCCGGATGAAAGCTGTGCGTCAACACGGGTCAGGATACCTATAGGTTCTCCGGCACCTTGTGTTGGCATTGGCAGTGCCACCAGAGACCCCTGACGCAAATCCTCTTTTACTGCCCCGGAAGGTACAAACCATACATAGTCGTAATCGACGGTAAGCTGTCGTGATAGTGAAGCGGAAAGCGTTTCAATACAGCCATCGGGAATTTTGCAGCCCTGGCTTTGTAGCAGTGTTTCCGCATTCTGACGGGGGACCGTACCTTTTGGGGAAACTACGACAGGCCACTCCATCACCCGACTGAGAGTGACATTCTCCTGTAAAAGGGGGTGATTCGGACGCACCACCAGTTTGAGTGACTCCAGAAAAAGTAATTCGTAATTGAGGCCACCCATCAATTCTGGATCAGACATTCGCCCGATACCAATATCAATCTCGCCAGACTTTAACCCTGCCAACAGCATGGTGTTATTCATGGTAGCAACCTGCAACATTGTATCTTTATGTTGGCGATGAAACTGGCCTAATACGGCAGGTAAAATACCTAATGCAGCGGTTGGCAACGCGCCTATGCGCACAATGTCACTGTTAAGGCCCTCTTTTCGATTCAACGCCTGAGCAGCATTATTTAACGCATCCAGCACCTTCACCGCATGTGTCAGAAACTGCTCACCAGGTGGGGTAAGTTGCGCGCCAAGTCTTCCTCGGTCAAATAGCCGGGTTCCTGTTAATTGTTCCAGTTCATTCAATGTCTTAGAGAGAGCTGGCTGGCTAAGGTTAAGGGTTTCTGCCGCGCGACCGAGTGTTCCTTGTTGTGCGACAGCGACAAATGTATGCAGGTGGCGCAAGCGAATGCGCTGACTAAACAGACTATTTTTTTCCATAAGCGATGTTAAAAACAGAGTCGCGCCGAAGACAAGATAAGTTATCTAATTATGATAACTTGATTGCAAAATATCATTAACATTTGGCGATTTTATATTACCAAATATTTTGTTGCTTGATTTTTGAACAGCAATAAGAGAGAAGAGAATGGTTGAATTCGGGTTGAACGAATTCAACCCGATAATGATTTACACATCAAAAAAGACGGTTTCTTTGTCACCTTGCAGATGAATATCGAAGATATAAACTGTTTCGTTGCCACGCTGTTCTCGCTTGCCGATCAGCGTCTGGCGTCTTACTTCCCATTCAATCAAATTCAGCACGGGATCGTGCTGGTTGGCATCTTGCTCATCGGGAAAATACATCCGTGTATTCAGGCCTATATTGATACCTCGCGCCACGACCCATAAGTTAACGTGTGGCGCCATAGTACGACCGTCGCGACCGACAACACTCCCTGGTTTTATGGTTTCGAAGCGCCAGATCCCAGTGTCGAAATCTGAGCAACTGCGGCCCCAACCACGAAAATCAGCATCCAGTTTTTTATCACTTTGTTGATCTGCCGGATGGTTATAACGGCCATTGGCGTTGGCCTGCCAAATCTCCAGCAACACATCGCGTACTGGCGTGCCTGAACCATCAATCACCCGACCTTCAATAGTAATTCGCTCACCTTCGGTATGGCTGTTAACGAGCGTTGAACTGAAATTCTTCTCAAAAATATGAAAACCAGCGGCATCAGGGGCGAGGCCAATGTGCACATATGGCCCGGCAGTTTGCGAAGCTGTTTCCGCTAAATAATTCTTCATTTTGCCACTCCCTGAGTGCGGTTTTCGAACAGCGTGGCACGTTGACCACGTAATACCAAATCAAAGCGATATGCCAGGCTGTCGAGAGGAATCGCGGTGTGCGTGTCCAGTTCGGCAATAAGCGTACGAATCGCATCTTCATTTTTGATCGCCTGCACAATAGGGCACTGTTTAATCAGCGGGTCGCCTTCAAAATACATTTGAGTAATCAGGCGCTGAGCGAAGGCTTCACCAGAGAGAGAAAAATGGATATGTGAAGGCCGCCAGTCGCTGGCCTGATTACGCCATGGATAAGGGCCTGGCTTGATGGTGCGAAAGAAGTAGTAGCCATTTTCGTCAGTTAACACACGCCCGCATCCGCCGAAATTTGGGTCGATAGGCGCAAGATACTGATCTTTCTTGTGGCGATAACGACCACCGGCATTGGCTTGCCATATTTCCACCAGCGTATTTTTCATCGGCCGACCAAAACCGTCGCGAACATAACCGTGAACAATAATTCGCTCGCCAATGGGTAATCCTTCTTTGGCGTAATTCATGATCAGGTCATTATCCTGCGGTCCTAAATCGTTATTACTGAATACCGGGCCGGTAATTTCTGATAAAGAGTTTTGTAAAGAAATTAAGGCATTGCGTGGTGAACGTAACACGCTGGTTTTATAACCAGGGGCAAAGGCTGGGGGATGACTGTTGTAATCGCGATGAATCACTTCGCGTGGCGTCCATTTTTCACTCATAGCAGGCTCCGGGATCAAAGGTAAGTTTATTGTTTTGATACTGCGGAATGAGTGTGTGTAAATATATTGTTAATTTAAAGTGAATTTACATATCCATTAACATAACCAATGGTTATACAAGGCTAAGCAGAGAGCGAATTCAGCAGAGATCACACTTTGTAAATTCTTCCCACCAGCGACAATGGCGTTTCCTACACTCCAGGTAACACTCACTGGAGATATGACAAAATGGCGCGCATCCTCACGGCCGATGAGATTCGGGAACAATTTTCACAAGCGATGTCAGCCATGTACCAGCAAGAAGTTCCGCAGTACGGCACACTTCTCGAACTGGTGGCAGACGTCAATCTGGCGGTACTGGAAAACAATCCTGAGCTGCACGAAAAGCTCGCCAATGCCGATGAACTGGCACGGCTTAATGTCGAACGCCACGGCGCGATTCGTGTCGGAACGGCAGAGGAGCTGACAACGTTACGGCGAATTTTTGCCATTATGGGAATGTATCCGGTCAGCTATTACGATCTTTCGCAAGCGGGTGTGCCTGTCCATTCCACAGCTTTTCGACCGGTTGATGATGCATCGTTGTCGCGAAATCCTTTTCGCGTATTCACTTCACTTTTGCGTCTGGAGTTGATTGAAGATAAAGCTCTGCGTCAACGAGCTGACGAAATTCTTCAACAGCGCGATATTTTTACCTCCCGATGCCGGGAGTTACTTGATAAATATGATGAAGAAGGAGGATTCACCGAAGCACTGGCGACAGAGTTTGTAAAAGAAGCACTGGAAACCTTCCGCTGGCATCAGTCTGCAACTGTTGATGAAGAAACTTATCAGGCATTACTACACGAACATCGGTTGATTGCCGATGTGGTGTGTTTCCCTGGCTGCCATATCAACCATTTAACACCACGAACGCTGGATATTGATCGCGTTCAATCGATGATGCCGGAATACGGGATCGAACCGAAAGTTCTGATCGAAGGTCCGCCGCGTCGGGAAGTTCCCATCTTGTTACGCCAGACCAGTTTTAAAGCGCTTGAAGAACCGGTGCTATTTGCAGGCGAAAAACGGGGTACACATACCGCGCGATTTGGTGAAATTGAGCAACGAGGAGTAGCGTTAACGCCAAAAGGGCGGCAGCTTTACGATACGCTGTTACAAAAAGCGGGCACGGGTAAAGACAATCTCACTCACCAGTTGCATTTACAGGATGTCTTCAAAGCTTTCCCTGATAGCGAGTTTTTGCTGCGTCAACAGGGGCTGGCATGGTTTCGCTATCGCCTGACACCAACGGGGGAAGCACACCGTCAGGCCATACATCCAGGTGATGATCCTCAGCCTTTAATTGAACGCGGTTGGTTGGTGGCACAACCAGTCACCTATGAAGATTTTTTACCCGTCAGTGCCGCGGGCATTTTCCAGTCAAATCTGGGTAATGAAACACAGGTCAGAAGCCACGGGAATGCCAGTCGGCAGGCCTTTGAACAGGCATTAGGATGCCCGGTCTATGATGAATTTGTCCTTTACCAGCGAACCGAAGAACGCAGTAAACGACGTTGTGGGTTGTTGTAATTCAGGATTCAGGTGCAGCAAGATATTTATACTCTAAATAATGCGAATTGTAGTACATGCAACTCAAAGTATGACGAGCATAAGCTTCTTGCACCTGGCTTTACACTGCTTTCAGCCTGTTCTTATCGACTGAGAATATTTTCGATTTTGTACACGTTTTCAGCGACCAGCAATTGGATTATTAATGAAATTTGTCTACAGTGAGCGGTCATAAATCAGTACGCTCTTGCTGCGGTTAAAGACCAGCGCGGGACCATTCACAAGACCAGAAGGATTCACTTTCAGGTATGGATCGTAGACGCTTTATTAAGGGTTCAATGGCGATGGCTGCAGTGTGCGGTACCAGCGGTATTGCATCTCTCTTCTCTCAGGCCGCATTTGCGGCGGAATCTGACATCGCTGATGGTCAGTCAGTGCGATTTGATTTCTCTATTTTGCAGTCAATGGCACACGATTTAGCGCAAAAACCGTGGGGCGGAGCGCCGCGTGACCTGCCGCCAACGCTGGCAACAATGACGCCGCAGGCTTATAACAGTATTCAGTACGACGAACAGCAATCCTTATGGCATAACGTTGAAAATCGTCAGTTAGATGCGCAGTTTTTCCATATGGGAATGGGATTCCGTCGTCGGGTCCGTATGTTCTCGGTCGATCCTGCTACTCATATGGCGCGTGAAATCCATTTCCGCCCTGAGTTATTTAAATACAACGATGCGGGAGTGGATACAAAACAACTCGAAGGACAGAAAGACCTTGGTTTTGCCGGTTTCCGGGTGTTTAAAGCGCCAGAACTGGCGAGACGAGATGTGGTGTCCTTTCTCGGTGCCAGTTATTTCCGTGCGGTAGATGATACTTATCAATATGGTTTGTCAGCGCGCGGTCTGGCCATTGATACCTACACTGATTCAAAAGAAGAGTTCCCGGATTTCACCGCCTTCTGGTTTGATACGGTAAAACCAGGTTCAACGACCTTTACCGTTTATGCGTTACTCGATAGCCCAAGTATCACCGGAGCGTACAAGTTTGTTATTCACTGCGAAAAAACGCAGGTGATTATGGATGTCGAAAACCACTTATATGCGCGTAAAGATATCAAACAACTCGGTATTGCCCCGATGACCAGTATGTTCAGCTGCGGCACCAACGAGCGCCGGATGTGTGACACCATTCATCCGCAGATACACGATTCGGACCGCCTTTCTATGTGGCGAGGGAATGGTGAATGGATTTGCCGTCCGCTGAATAACCCGCAGAAATTACAGTTCAATGCTTATACCGACGACAATCCTAAAGGGTTTGGTCTGTTGCAATTGGATCGTGATTTTTCACACTACCAGGACATTATGGGCTGGTACAACAAGCGCCCGAGTTTGTGGGTAGAACCACGTAACCGCTGGGGGAAGGGAACCATTGGGTTAATGGAGATCCCAACAACGGGCGAAACGTTGGATAACATTGTTTGTTTCTGGCAACCAGAAAAGGCCATTGAAGCGGGTGATGAGTTGCAATATCAGTATCGTCTTTACTGGAGTGCTCGACCGCCTGTTCAGTGCCCACTGGCGCGGGTAATGGCAACACGTACCGGAATGGGAGGCTTTCCTGAGGGGTGGGCACCGGGTGAGCATTTCCCGGAAAAATGGTCCCGTCGTTTTGCCGTTGATTTTGTCGGTGGTGATTTAAAAGCGGCAGCTCCGAAAGGTATTGAACCGGTGATCACACTTTCCAGCGGTGAAGCGAAGCAGATTGAGATCCTCTACGTTGAACCCATTGATGGTTACCGTATTCAGTTCGACTGGTATCCAACATCTGACTCTACTGACCCGGTTGATATGCGAATGTTTCTGCGTTGCCAGGGCGAAGCCATTAGCGAAACCTGGCTATATCAATATTTCCCACCAGCGCCAGATAAACGGCAATATATTGACGATCGCATAATGCGTTAAAATTTACCCAACGGCTTTTCCCAACGGAAAAGCCGTTAAAGCCTGCTGATTCGTTTCCGCTCGCATTATTCCCTGTCCTGATTGAGTAACCTGAGGTTGTGTATTTCTCATACACACTATTGGCCACTCTTAGGGAGAGCTTATGTTTCCAGAATACCAAGAACTCATTTCCCGACTGAAAACCGATAATCCTCGCTTTCTGTCACTCTTCAATAAACACCACGAACTTGATAATGAGATTGCCCGTGTAGAGGGCAGAAATGGTTGGGGATACAGCTTAGATATTGTTCATCTTAAGAAAAAGAAACTCCAGTTGAAGGAGGAACTGCTGCGGATCTTGCAGCAGGAAAGTTTAAAAGAAAGTACCAGTGAGGTATAACTTTCTTCTCTGAGCCGCCGAACTGGCGGCTTTTTTGACGCTAATCTGGGGTGTTGATGCAAGAAATTATCAAAATTAATGATGTCATTGAGTTGCAGGCCGTGGATGAAAGCCACGTCTCATCTTTGTTCCAGTTGATCCAAAAGAATAAAGCCTGGTTACAGCAGTCGATGAACTGGCCACAATATGTGAATACTGAGGACGATACCCGTAAAACCGTGCAGGGGAACATGATGTTACACCAGCGCGGTTATGCCAAAATGTTCACCATTTTTGCTCATGATGAAATGGCGGGAGTCATCTCTTTTAACCAAATTGAACCACTGAATAAAACTGCCTATATCGGCTACTGGCTGGATCAATCCCGACAGGGGCAGGGCATCATTTCTTTGTCCTTACAGGGGCTAATGCAACATTACGCGCAGCGGGGAGAGATTCGCCGATTTGTGATCAAATGCAGAGTGGCAAATGAGGCCAGCAATCAGGTGGCAATGCGCAATGAATTTGCATACGAAGGCTGTCTGAAACAGGCGGAATTTCTTAACGGCAGTTATGACGATATTAATATTTATGGGCGAATTATTGATCCGTCATTAAAGTAATCCTGCTAACGGCGTGCGAGTGATCCTCTGTTCCCCATTAATCACTTTAGGGCCACGCAGGTGAATCGCAACGCCATCAGCAGCCTCAATCACAGCGTTATCCGTAATTTCCACATGATCTTCAATTAACACTTCTCCCTGAAGACGGGCATTTCCCTGAATCAGAATATGTTCGTCAAGTAATATAGGGCCACCGTATAACCGTGCATTACCGCCAATTAACACGTGGTGCTTTAACACACAATTCCCCACAACCGTTGCATTTTCTGCCACTTGCGAGCTGTAATGCAACGTCGGGATCGCATCTTCTTCACGCCCGGCGATTACCCGCCCATGCCCGTAAACTTTGGCACAATCACATAGCCAGACGTTATTCTCTTCATTGCCTGCGATTAACGCAAAATCAAAAACTTCGGCGCGGTGCTCAATAAAAGCATGACGTACCGTAGCGTCACCATAAATTTGCGCCTGATGAACCACACGTGAGGCGCTCACGTTGGCGTGATCATAGATTTGCAGTTGAAGCTGGAGATCGGATGTTAAACCCTGAGCGGCGATAACCATTGAGTGCTGATCGACCGTGGCATGACCATAAATTCGGCATTGACCACAAATGAGAGAATCTTTAATTGTGACGTTGTCACTTATGTGTGCGCCTTGACTGATTTCCGCATTATCGATCCAGGCATTATCACTGGTCTTCACGTTGTCATAAAGTACGCTGTGACCAGTAATTCGAACATTGCCACTTATTATCGTACCGGCAAATGCTATTGCGTTCTGGTCATAAATCCAACAGTTACCATCCTGCGCCAGTACAGTATCATCATCGACCCAGCCACCAGCCGTTCCGGTTTTCACATCATTAAAGTCAGTAAGAGCGATAATCTGCCGTAATAACACACTCTTTTTACAGCCATCTACCTGATAACTAAAGGCACGTTGCTCCTCACTTAGACGATATTTGCGCATAGCGTTTCCCCACCGGTGACTTACTATAAACGTAGCAAATTTTGCGTCTCTGGCGATGATAGAGAAAATCCCATAAAATGCATTTCTAATGTACCTTATGAGGTAAGCAATTTGGTGTTTCCGACCGCGTTGCCATCCATACCTTCGTACATCTGATACAACGGAAATTGTTAACCAGAATGAGCGCGCCGTATTAATGAAATCCGAGGAAAAACATGATCGTTCGTGACGAAAATTACTTCACTGAAAAATATGAATTAACCCGTACACATTCAGAAGTGCTCGATGCTGTTAAAGTGGTTAAACCGGGTAAAACATTGGATCTGGGATGCGGTAATGGTCGGAACAGCCTTTATCTGGCAGCCAATGGGTTTGATGTGGATGCCTGGGATAAAAATGCCATGAGCATCGCTAACGTCGAGCGAATTAAGGCTCTTGAAGGGCTGGAGAATCTGCACACCCGGATTGTGGATCTCAATACTCTCAGATTCGAAGGGCAGTATGATTTCATTCTTTCCACCGTGGTGTTGATGTTCCTTGAGGCGAAGACGATCCCCGGTTTAATCGCCAACATGCAGCACTGTACCAGTCCGGGCGGTTACAATTTGATTGTGGCAGCTATGGATACTGATGATTTCCCTTGTACTGTTAGTTTTCCGTTTGCCTTCAAAGAAGGGGAGTTACGGGACTATTACGCTGGCTGGGAGCTGCTGAAGTACAACGAAGATGTGGGGGAACTACACCGTACCGACGAAAATGGCAACCGTATTAAATTGCGTTTTGCCACCATGCTGGCGCGTAAAACAGCCTGATATTCTGCCTATTGTTAACTGCTCTGCGTCCCCCCGACGCAGAGAAATATATGTGAACCTGTTACCATTTTTAGTGCGACAGAAATGATTTCAGTTTGCTATTATTTCAAATGCATATCTGAAAAATCAAAGGGATCATTTCATGCGTACACGTACTGTTTTTAAAATTGCAGTGCTCGTGGGTTTATTGGCTTTGTCTGGTTGTGCGAACAAAATCACTCCGCCAGATAAATATTCAGGTTTTTTGAAAGACTATTCATCTTTGAAAGAAACACAATCAGCTACAGGTAAACCAGTTTTACGTTGGGTTGATCCTAAATTTAACGATGCCAACTACGACAACATTGTCTGGACGCCGGTAACTTACTATCCAGTGCCGAAACCATCGACCCAAATCGGGCAAAATGTCCTCGACCAGTTACGTAGCTACACCGACAATAAATTGAAGACTGCCGTTGCACAGCGCAAACCATTGGTGACTACTCCTGGACCACGTAGTTTGATTTTCCGGGGCGCTATTACTGGGGTGAGCTCCAGTAAAGAGGGGTTACAGTTCTATGAAGTAGTCCCTGTTGCGCTGGTGGTGGCTGGTACGCAAATGGCAACCGGGCACCGCACCATGGATACCCATCTCTATTTTGAAGGTGAGTTAATTGATGCCGCGACCAACAAACCGGTTGTTAAAGTTGTGCGTCAGGGCGAAGGGAAAGATCTCAATAATGAAAATACGCCAATGACAATCGAAACGCTGAAAAAAGTTATCGATGATATGGCGACCGATGCCACTATGTTTGATGTGAGCAAAAAGTAAACGTAATGCGCCATCTTAGGGTGGCGCATTTCACTGTTTATCTTCTTCTCTTCCGTTGGAAAACTATTTCGTACCGTCGCGCTTCTTACTACAATAACCGCCATTTTTCAGCTACTGGATAAGAAAGTGACCGTATCTTCTCATCGTCTTGAACTGTTAAGCCCGGCACGAGATGCCGCCATTGCCCGCGAAGCTATTTTGCACGGTGCTGATGCCGTATATATTGGCGGCCCAGGTTTTGGTGCTCGTCATAACGCCAGTAATAGCCTGAAAGATATTGCCGAACTGGTGCCATTCGCTCATCGCTATGGGGCAAAAATTTTCGTCACACTCAACACCATCTTGCATGACGATGAACTGGAACCGGCGCAGCGGTTGATTACTGACTTGTACCAGACAGGTGTTGATGCCCTGATCGTGCAGGACATGGGAATTCTTGAACTTGATATTCCACCAATTGAATTGCACGCCAGTACCCAGTGTGACATTCGCACAGTTGAAAAAGCGAAGTTTCTTGCTGATGTCGGTTTTACCCAGATTGTGCTGGCGCGTGAACTGAATCTCGAGCAGATCCGCGCCATTCATCAGGCTACAGACGCAACCATTGAGTTCTTTATTCACGGAGCACTATGCGTAGCGTATTCCGGTCAGTGTTACATCTCTCATGCGCAAACGGGGCGTAGCGCCAACCGTGGTGATTGTTCACAAGCGTGCCGTTTGCCGTACACCCTGAAAGACGATCAGGGGCGCGTGGTTTCTTATGAAAAACACCTGCTGTCGATGAAAGATAATGATCAAACCGCTAACCTGGGCGCCTTGATCGATGCTGGTGTGCGTTCCTTCAAGATTGAAGGACGATATAAAGATATGAGCTATGTAAAGAATATCACTGCCCATTATCGTCAGATGTTGGATGCCATTATTGACGAACGCAGTGATCTGGCAAGGGCTTCATTTGGCCGTACAGAACACTTCTTCGTGCCATCGACAGAAAAAACCTTCCATCGCGGTAGCACCGACTACTTTGTTAATGCACGTAAAGGTGATATTGGGGCCTTTGACTCACCGAAATTTGTCGGCCTGCCGGTGGGAGAAGTGTTAAAAGTGGCGAAAGATCACCTTGATGTAGCCACCACCGAACCGTTAGCCAATGGCGATGGCCTGAACGTGTTGGTGAAGCGCGAAGTGGTTGGTTTCCGTGCCAATACCGTAGAGAAAACCGGGAACAATCAGTATCGCGTCTGGCCGAATGAGATGCCTGCGGAAATGCACAAAATTCGTCCCCATCATCCGCTTAATCGCAATCTCGATCATAACTGGCAACAGGCACTGACTAAAACCTCCAGCGAACGTCGGGTAGGGGTAGACATTGAGCTGGGGGGCTGGCAGGAACAACTTATTCTGACGTTGACCAGCGAAGAGGGCGTTAGCATCACGCATACACTGGATGGACAGTTTGATGAAGCGAATAACGCCGAAAAAGCGCGCAATAACCTGAAAGATGGACTGGCGAAACTGGGGCAGACCATCTATTACGCCCGCAATGTACAAATTAACTTACCGGGGGCACTCTTTGTGCCAAACAGTCTGTTAAATCAGTTCCGCCGGGAAGCTGTTGAAATGCTTGATGCCGCGCGTCTTGCCAGTTATCAACGAGGCAGTCGTAAAGCGGTCTCTGTGCCCGCGCCTGTCTATCCGCAAACGCATTTAAGTTTCCTGGCTAACGTCTATAACCATAAAGCCCGTGAGTTTTATCATCGTTATGGTGTGCAATTAATCGATGCCGCATATGAAGCCCATGAAGAAAAGGGTGAAGTACCGGTAATGATTACTAAACATTGTCTGCGTTTTGCTTTTAATTTGTGTCCGAAACAGGCAAAAGGGAATATAAAGAGCTGGAAGGCGACACCCATGCAGTTAGTGAATGGTGATGAAGTATTAACCCTGAAATTTGATTGCCGACCGTGTGAAATGCACGTAATAGGTAAGATTAAAAATCACATTCTCAAAATGCCATTGCCAGGTAGTGTCGTGGCATCTGTCAGCCCGGAGGATTTACTTAAAACGTTGCCTAAGCGTAAAAATTAATGACAGGCTCCTAAAAAATTACCTTTCGTTATAAGTAGTCAAAAAGGGTCGCCAATTAATAAGCTGGTGGCCTTTTTTATTACCTTATTAATATGCGCTAAATAATTCTAATGCACGACAAACGCCTGTATTGTCCCTGAATTACCAACAGACGCAGCTTGAAGTATGGCGAATATAGATGAGGCAGTAAAGAATAACGGACGTTAACATTATTCAGATGATTTGACTGATCAGATATGTTGAATGATAAATGCTACTAATAAAATAAATGACAAGGCCTTTCATTTTAAGTGACTTTTCCTCCACTGATAATGAGAGGGTAGGGATATAACAGCGGACAGAAAACAAGTATTTTATCTAAATATCCGATACGAAGAAAGTTGTTGTATTAATCCCCTTAAATGTTAAGTTTTGCATTCATAAAAAACAGTATACATTACAATGAAATGCGTCTTATTAAGATGATTAATATGGTTTCACGCCCGATTTTGAAAAATTCTCCTGTACAGTACGATGCCATCATCAGGTGATGACCTGACTACAACTCAGATGTAATAAATGATAATGCTGTTACCAGGCATGAATGGAGTCGGGTAATTAGATAATGGAGAATTTATGAATTGGTCAAATACTATTAACGAACATTCTCTTTATATGTTTGAGAATTTTTTATTCTCTTCAGAGGGAGTGTTACGCTGTAAAGATAAAGAAGTGTATTTGCCACCTAAAGAAGCAGGAGTGCTTACCGTTCTACTAAAAAACTACCGGCATATTGTTTCGAAAGAAAAAATCATCAATGATGTATGGAATAATGCTGTTAGTGACGAATCACTGACCCGGTGTGTCTATATTCTGCGAAATGCTCTGGGTAAAGATAACAAGCATCTTATTGAGACGGTATATAATAGGGGCTATAAAATTAATGCCACTGTTACAGTGGTTGATGGTTCGTCGCAAACAAAGTACGAAGAGTTATATCATAATTTTCCTCATCAGCAGAATGATTGCATAAAAATTAGTAATACACTTATAAAACTTCTGGCGCTGATTGATGCAAAGAAAATAGATGGTCAATTTGACGGGTGTGAATTTGATAGTCTGAAAAAATCATTATTACAATATTGCAATCAAATGTAAGGTGAAAACACTCGCAACATGAGCAATTTTTTGTCAATTCTGCACTAAAGAATTGTATAGACATGTACCGTGCCAACTTTTGATATTAAATATTCATTGACTGAATTTTTCCGGCTTGCGCGACTTTTGCCAGTAGAAATGCTCGCGCAGGCTCTCCGCCGAATCTTCTGCAACAACACGTAACTCATCGCTGTCAGCTTCATGCCGCAGTTGATGATCCACATTCTTTACCCACAAAAACTCATGTCCTTTATGCCCAGCCATCAGTTGACCGGAGAACAGCGCACAAGTCACTAACACTACAGATAATGCTTTAGCCAACATCCCGCCACCTTGTAATTGCGTTTTGGGAAATAATAATGACAGCATTTTTTAAGGTTACTGTTCTGTTATGAAAATTAGAGTAAAGTTGTCATTTTTAACAACTGATATAGACTGCCGGGTAATCTACAAATCATAACAATACGATAATGAAAAAATACCAGCAGCTTGCAGAACAATTACGCGAGCAGATTGCGTCGGGTACCTGGCAACCCGGCGATCGTTTACCTTCGTTGCGTGACCAGGTGGCGCTTTCTGGCATGAGCTTTATGACCGTCAGCCATGCCTATCAGTTGCTCGAAAGTCAGGGACATATTATCGCGCGACCGCAGTCGGGTTATTACGTTGCGCCACAGGCAATAAAAATGCCGAAAGCGCCAGTCATTCCAGTCACTCGAGATGAAGCAGTCGATATCAATACCTATATTTTTGATATGTTGCAGGCCAGCCGCGATCCGTCGGTAGTTCCGTTTGCCTCGGCCTTTCCCGACCCGCGACTTTTCCCCCTCCAACAACTGAACCGCTCGCTGGCGCAGGTAAGCAAAACCGCCACGGCGATGAGCGTGATTGAAAACTTACCGCCAGGAAACGCAGAACTGCGTCAGGCTATTGCTCGTCGCTATGCCTTACAGGGCATCACTATTTCTCCCGATGAAATTGTTATTACCGCCGGGGCGTTAGAGGCATTAAACCTCAGTTTACAAGCGGTAACGGAACCAGGCGATTGGGTGATAGTAGAGAATCCTTGTTTCTACGGCGCGTTGCAGGCACTGGAGCGGTTACGGCTGAAGGCGTTATCGGTGGCGACGGATGTTAACGAAGGGATCGATCTCAAGGCGCTGGAACTGGCGTTGCAGGAGTATCCGGTGAAAGCGTGCTGGCTGATGACTAATAGCCAGAATCCACTCGGGTTTACCTTAACGCCACAGAAAAAAGCGCGACTGGTAGCGTTGCTCAATCAGTACAACGTAACGCTGATTGAAGATGACGTGTACAGCGAACTTTATTTTGGACGGGAAAAACCGCTGCCTGCGAAAGCGTGGGATCGCCACGATGGCGTTTTGCATTGCTCTTCGTTTTCGAAATGTCTGGTGCCAGGTTTTCGTATTGGTTGGGTCGTCGCCGGAAAACACGCACGCAAAATTCAACGCTTGCAATTGATGAGTACGCTTTCGACCAGTTCACCGATGCAGCTTGCGCTGGTGGATTATCTTTCCACGCGCCGTTACGACGCCCATCTTCGTCGCCTGCGTCGCCAGCTTGCGGAACGTAAACAACGTGTCTGGCAGGCACTGCTGCGTTATCTGCCTGCGGAAGTGAAAATTCATCATAATGACAGCGGTTATTTTCTCTGGCTGGAACTCCCCGCGCCGTTAGATGCGGGCGAATTAAGTATTCAGGCATTGGCGCATCATATCAGTATTGCGCCGGGTAAAATGTTTTCTACTGGCGAAAGTTGGTCATGTTTTTTCCGTTTTAATACTGCATGGCAGTGGGGCGAACGTGAAGAACAGGCGGTAAAACAATTAGGCAAACTTATTCAAGAACGGCTGTAATAGCGTTTAATTTAATTCCTCTTAGGTTGGGTAATATGAATTTCGAATAGCAGTCATATTTCCTAACCCCTTGTCTATACTCCAGAAGATAACCTCGCAGACGGCATAATGCGCGGTAGCTCACAACCTGATTAAATTTTCTCAGGGGCGAAGGTGTGCCTGCAAGCCGCCGTCTATGGTTAAACAAGGAGATATTTTTACGGCACGGCGGCTGAACAATTAATTACGACAGGAGTAAGACCTTATGAGCAAGACATTTGCCCGCAGCAGCCTGTGTGCGCTCACCATGACAATAATGACCGCTCACGCCGCCGAACCACCTACCAATTTAGATAAACCGGAAGGGCGACTGGATATTATCGCCTGGCCGGGATACATCGAACGCGGACAAACTGATAAACAATACGACTGGGTAACGCAATTCGAAAAAGAGACAGGTTGCGCGGTAAATGTAAAAACCGCCGCGACGTCCGATGAAATGGTCAGTCTGATGACCAAAGGGGGTTACGATCTGGTTACGGCGTCCGGCGATGCCTCGCTGCGCCTGATTATGGGTAAACGCGTGCAGCCGATTAATACCGCCTTGATTCCCAACTGGAAAGCGCTCGATCCGCGTGTGGTTAAAGGCGACTGGTTTAACGTTGGCGGCAAAGTTTACGGCACTCCTTACCAATGGGGGCCGAACCTGCTGATGTACAACACGAAAACCTTCCCGACGCCGCCGGATAGCTGGCAAGTGGTTTTTGTTGCGCAGAATCTGTCGGACGGTAAGAGCAATAAAGGCCGCGTTCAGGCTTATGATGGCCCTATTTATATTGCGGACGCTGCGTTGTTCGTTAAAGCCACTCAGCCGCAGTTGGGCATCAGCGATCCGTATCAACTCACCGAAGAACAGTACCAGGCGGTGCTGAAAGTGCTGCGCGATCAACATAGTTTGATCCATCGCTACTGGCATGACACTACCGTGCAAATGAGCGATTTCAAAAACGAGGGTGTGGTTGCTTCCAGTGCATGGCCCTATCAGGCCAACGCCCTGAAAGCCGAAGGCCAGCCTGTCGCTACCGTTTTCCCGAAGGAGGGCGTTACCGGTTGGGCTGACACCACCATGCTACATAGCGAAGCGAAACATCCGGTTTGCGCCTACAAATGGATGAACTGGTCATTAACGCCAAAAGTGCAGGGCGATGTGGCGGCCTGGTTTGGCTCGTTACCGGTAGTGCCGGAAGGGTGTAAAGCCAGTCCGTTATTAGGCGAAAAAGGTTGTGAAACAAACGGTTTTAACTATTTCGATAAAATCGCCTTCTGGAAAACGCCTATAGCAGAAGGGGGCAAGTTTGTTCCCTACAGTCGCTGGACGCAGGATTATATTGCCATTATGGGCGGCCGCTAACTTCGCTGGGGTGTTTTATGACGTACGCAGTGGAGTTTGACAACGTATCGCGACTGTATGGTGATGTGCGCGCGGTAGATGGTGTCAGTATTGCGATAAAAGATGGTGAGTTTTTCTCAATGCTGGGGCCGTCTGGCTCCGGCAAAACCACCTGCCTGCGCCTGATTGCTGGATTCGAACAGCTTTCCGGCGGGACTATATCTATCTTTGGTAAACCCGCCAGCAATCTGCCACCGTGGGAGCGGGACGTGAATACCGTTTTCCAGGACTACGCGCTTTTTCCGCATATGTCGATTCTTGACAACGTGGCCTATGGGCTGATGGTCAAAGGGGTGGATAAAAAAAAGCGACACGTAATGGCGCAAGAGGCGCTGGAGAAAGTGGCGTTGGGGTTTGTACAGCAACGTAAACCGTCACAACTTTCTGGTGGTCAGCGTCAGCGGGTTGCCATTGCCAGAGCGTTAGTGAATGAACCGCGCGTATTGCTGTTGGATGAACCGCTCGGCGCGCTGGATCTTAAGCTGCGTGAGCAGATGCAACTGGAACTGAAAAAACTACAACAGTCTCTTGGCATCACCTTTATTTTCGTCACCCACGATCAGGGCGAGGCATTATCGATGTCCGATCGTGTTGCGGTATTCAATAACGGTCGCATTGAGCAGGTTGATTCACCGCGTGACCTCTATATGCGCCCGCGCACGCCGTTTGTTGCGGGATTCGTCGGGACATCCAACGTTTTTGAGCCGCTAATGGCCGAGAATCTTTGCGGCATGATAGGCAGTTTTGCCCTGAGACCGGAACATATCCGCCTCAACACCCCCGGCGAAGTGCAAGTTAATGGCACGATCCAGGCGGTGCAGTATCAGGGCGCGGCGACCCGTTTTGAACTGAGACTGAATGGCGGTGAAAAACTGCTGGTGAGTCAGGCCAATATGACAGGCGAAGAACTGCCTGCCACGCTCACACCCGGACAACAGGTGATGGTTTCCTGGTCGCGCGATGTGATGGTGCCGCTGGTTGAGGAGAGGTGAATGGCGATGAACGTATTGCAATCACCTGCGCGCCCAGGGTTGGGTAAGGTGTCAGGTTTCTTCTGGCGGAAACCGGGACTGGGGCTGTTTTTGCTGCTGCTTGGTCCGCTGATGTGGTTTGGTATCATCTATTTCGGCTCGCTGCTGACGCTATTATGGCAGGGCTTTTATACCTTTGACGATTTCACCATGTCGGTAACGCCAGAACTGACGCTGGCGAATATCCGCGCGCTGTTTAATCCGGCGAATTACGACATCATCCTTCGCACGCTAACCATGGCTGTGGCTGTCACTATCGCCAGCGCCATTCTGGCTTTTCCGATGGCGTGGTATATGGCGCGCTATACCAGCGGGAAAATGAAAGCGTTCTTTTATATTGCGGTGATGCTGCCAATGTGGGCGAGTTATATCGTAAAAGCCTATGCCTGGACCTTATTGCTGGCAAAAGATGGCGTGGCGCAGTGGTTTTTACAACATCTGGGGTTGGAGCCGCTACTCACGGCGTTCCTTACGTTACCCGCGGTGGGCGGCAATACGCTGTCAACTTCCGGGCTGGGGCGCTTTCTGGTGTTTCTCTATATCTGGCTGCCGTTCATGATCCTGCCCGTGCAGGCGGCGCTTGAGCGTTTGCCGCCGTCATTGTTGCAGGCGTCGGCTGATCTTGGCGCGCGTCCACGGCAAACCTTTCGCTATGTGGTGCTGCCGCTGGCGATCCCGGGTATTGCCGCTGGCTCTATCTTTACCTTTTCACTCACACTGGGCGATTTTATCGTTCCGCAGCTGGTTGGCCCTCCAGGATATTTTATCGGCAATATGGTTTATTCCCAGCAGGGGGCGATTGGCAATATGCCGATGGCGGCGGCATTCACCCTGGTGCCGATTGTTCTCATCGCACTGTACCTGGCGTTCGTGAAACGTCTGGGAGCGTTCGATGCACTCTGAACGCGCACCGTTTTTCCTCAAACTGGCGGCCTGGGGCGGCGTGGTTTTCCTACATTTTCCCATCCTGATTATCGCCGCCTATGCGTTTAACACTGAAGATGCGGCGTTTAGTTTTCCACCGCAAGGCCTGACCCTGCGCTGGTTTAGCGTGGCAGCACAGCGTAGTGATATTCTTGAAGCCGTGACACTGTCACTTAAAGTGGCGGCGCTGGCGACATTAATTGCGCTGGTGTTAGGGACGCTGGCAGCTGCCGCGCTGTGGCGACGAGACTTTTTCGGCAAAAACGCCATTTCGCTGTTACTGCTGCTGCCCATTGCGCTGCCGGGCATTGTCACTGGTCTGGCGCTATTAACCGCCTTTAAAACCATCGATCTGGAGCCGGGATTTTTCACCATCGTGGTCGGTCATGCGACTTTTTGCGTAGTGGTGGTGTTTAACAATGTCATCGCCCGTTTTCGCCGCACCTCCTGGAGTCTGGTTGAGGCGTCAATGGATCTTGGGGCCAATGGCTGGCAAACCTTCCGCTACGTGGTGTTGCCGAATCTCA
The DNA here is from genome assembly GCF_019366485.1 of Escherichia sp. GZ89. NCBI lineage: Bacteria > Pseudomonadati > Pseudomonadota > Gammaproteobacteria > Enterobacterales > Enterobacteriaceae > Escherichia > Escherichia sp. GZ89. The sequence continues at coordinate 533,026 of NZ_JAEOHX010000001.1, forward strand.
GTTCGGCGCTACTGGCAGGAGGAATGCTGGCGTTTGCCTTGTCGTTCGATGAAATCATCGTTACGACCTTTACGGCAGGTCATGAACGAACGTTACCGTTGTGGTTGCTCAATCAGCTTGGGCGACCACGTGATGTACCGGTAACCAACGTGGTGGCACTGCTGGTTATGTTGGTAACAACCTTGCCGATCCTGGGGGCCTGGTGGCTAACCCGCGAAGGCGACAATGGTCAATAACCACTGATACAGGAATATGCTATGCAACATAAGTTACTGATTAACGGAGAACTGGTTAACGGCGAAGGGGAAAAACAGCCTGTCTATAATCCGGCAACGGGGGACGTTTTACTGGAGATTGCCGAGGCATCCGCAGAACAGGTGGATGCTGCTGTTCGCGCGGCAGATGCAGCATTTGCCGAATGGGGGCAAACCACGCCGAAAGCGCGTGCGGAATGCCTGCTGAAACTGGCTGATGTTATCGAAGAAAATGGTCAGGTTTTTGCCGAACTGGAGTCCCGTAATTGTGGCAAACCGCTGCATAGTGCGTTCAATGATGAAATCCCGGCGATTGTCGATGTCTTTCGCTTTTTCGCCGGGGCGGCGCGGTGTCTGAATGGTCTGGCAGCAGGTGAATATCTTGAAGGTCATACTTCGATGATCCGTCGCGATCCGTTGGGGGTCGTGGCTTCTATCGCACCGTGGAATTATCCGCTGATGATGGCAGCGTGGAAACTGGCTCCGGCGCTGGCGGCAGGGAACTGCGTAGTGCTTAAACCATCAGAAATTACCCCGCTGACAGCGTTGAAGCTGGCTGAACTGGCGAAAGATATCTTCCCGGCTGGCGTGATTAATGTGCTGTTTGGCAGAGGCAAAACAGTGGGCGATCCGCTGACCGGACATCCCAAAGTGCGGATGGTGTCGCTGACGGGTTCTATCGCCACTGGGGAACACATCATCAGCCATACCGCGCCGTCTATTAAGCGTACTCATATGGAGTTGGGTGGCAAAGCGCCAGTGATTGTTTTTGATGATGCTGATATTGAAGCAGTGGTCGAAGGTGTTCGCACTTTTGGCTATTACAATGCCGGACAGGATTGTACCGCGGCATGTCGGATCTACGCGCAAAAAGGGATTTACGATACGCTGGTAGAAAAACTCGGTGCTGCAGTGGCAACGTTAAAATCTGGTGCGCCGGATGACGAGTCCACAGAGCTTGGACCGTTAAGTTCGCTGGCACATCTCGAACGTGTCAGCAAGGCGGTAGAAGAGGCGAAAGAGACAGGGCACATCAAAGTGATCACGGGTGGTGAAAAGCGCAAGGGTAATGGTTATTACTATGCGCCGACGCTGCTGGCTGGCGCGTTACAGGACGATGCCATCGTGCAAAAAGAGGTATTTGGTCCGGTGGTGAGCGTGACGGCCTTTGACAATGAAGAACAGGTGGTGAACTGGGCGAATAACAGCCAGTACGGACTTGCATCTTCGGTATGGACTAAAGATGTGGGCAGGGCGCATCGTGTCAGCGCACGGCTGCAATATGGCTGTACCTGGGTCAATACCCATTTCATGCTGGTAAGTGAAATGCCGCACGGTGGGCAGAAACTTTCTGGTTACGGCAAGGATATGTCACTTTATGGGCTGGAGGATTACACCGTCGTCCGCCATGTCATGGTTAAACATTAAGAAAAATTATTAAACTGTTGGAGATGTGGATCAAACACACTGTCAGAGGTGGGAAATAGTCTCTGACAGTGTGTGCTGCAAAAAAGTTCAGCAGTCAGTAAAACCATCCAAATCTCAAAGAGATAAGAGCAAGAAGCCCTAACGCAGCAAAGACATTTATCATTACTACAGTTCTACTGGAAACATTCATTTTTGCTACCCCGTGTAATTACCACATTTTATATAGTACGGGTTCAGTTACCTTGCAATACAACAAATCGCTTAATCCATTAATTCTATCCGCTAAATAATTAGGCTCGCAGCAGATGTAACTTAAGCTGTAACGGGTATATGTGCTCAGGTTCATATCTGAGTTCGCTAATAATCACTTGATTCACATTAAATATGGGAGCATATTTCGCGCGTTACAACTTATGGCAGGATGCCCGGAATGACGATATTTCAAAAAATGCTAATTTTCTACGCTGTGATGGCGGTCATCTCTTCTATCATTACCTGGTTTCTCTCCCATGATAAAACGAGCATACGCCTGCTTAGTGCTTTTCTGGTAGGTATCACCTGGCCAATGAGCTTGCCTGTTGCACTTCTGTTTTCACTTTTTTAGCCATACGCTCCCACCCATGCTGAATATTCAGTGGGTGGGTTAAAGGCTTATTGTGGCTCGCTGGTTGGGGCGTCCTGGTATGGTGTGGCATTTGCAGGCGCATTGCCGCTGCTGGTACGTACATACAGAATTTTATGTGTGTCGTTGGCGCAATGGCCCACAACCTGAGAGTCAGGTTGATCAGCCTGATCATTAGGCACAATTGTTAGTGTGAAGTTTGCCTCCGGCACACCGTTATTGATGATACGTTGTGCGATATCACTCTTAATCCGTTCACACGATTCGGGCGCGGCTATAGCGGAAAATGCAGCTGTAAGCAGGGTAACAGCCACAATGCAATTTGCTCTTTTCATGTTCTACTCCTTTAATCAATATATTATGCAGATCATAGCATTTATCGTGTAAATTAATGTATTTGCTCTATTATTGATGCCTACCTTCTTGTTACTGCGTAAAAATGAAAAAACAATTATTACTGAGTGGGTTGTGTATAGTGCTTAGTGGTTGTGACAACGTCACACCATCGGTTTCTTTTGCTCCAGAAATGGCCAGTTTCTCTAATGAATTTGATTTTGACCCTTTGCGTGGTCCGGTGAAAACGTTCACGCAGACGCTGATAAGTGAAGAAGGTAAAGTCGAAAAACGTGTCAGTGGCACGCTTTCTGAAGAGGGCTGTTTTGATACTCTTGAGTTACTTGATCTTGAGCATAACTCGGTTGTGGCATTAATTCTGGATGCCAATTATTACCTTGATGCAGAAACACTGGAGAAAAAAATACGTTTGCAGGGGAATTGTCAGTTAGCTGAACTGCCTGCTGCCGGGCTGGTTTGGGAAATGAACGATAAAGAATTTCTTACGCGAGCCAGTGGTAAAAACATTCGCATTGAGTATCGTTACGATAACGAAGGCTACCCCATTGGAAAGACGTCTACTAAAGCAGAGACGGTTTTCGCAGTTAACCTGCAACCTTCAACCGATCCGTTAAAAAAACTCGATTACACCGCCCAACAAACCTTCAATGGCAAAGCCATCGGAAGCTCAAAACAATACTGTGATTATGACAAATTTGCTAATCCGGTCAGTTGTGAACTGGTAATGATTGATGAAAGTGTAAAACCGACAGTAGAGCGGCTTTACACCATCAAATATGATATTGAGTACTATTAAAAAGTTATTGCGCGGTAGGTTTCAATAGACTTGATCCCGGTTGCTTGTGCTCTGCCAGATACTGATGCTGGAAGATACACATTCGGATGGTATTGCGATATTCGCCATTGATAAAAAATTCATGAATAAGCTCTCCTTCGACCATAAAGCCCAGCTTACGGTAGATATGAATGGCTTTTTCATTCTCTTTATCAACAATCAGATAGAGCTTATACAGATTAAGTACAGTGAAACCATAATCCATCGCCAGCTTTGCCGCACGGGTGGCAAGCCCTTTACCCTGGTACTCAGGTGAAATAATGATCTGAAATTCTGCCCGCCGGTGGACGTGGTTAATCTCGACCAGTTCTACGATGCCTGCTTTTTCGCCATCACACTCAATGACAAAACGGCGTTCGCTTTGATCGTGAATATGCTTGTCATAAAGATCAGATAACTCCACAAAGGCTTCGTAAGGTTCCTCAAACCAGTAGCGCATAACACTGGCATTGTTATCGAGCTGGTGCACGTAACGCAAATCCTCACGCTCCAGAGGGCGTAACTTAACACTATGGGCGCTTGTCATTGTATGATATTCCTTTAACTTATTGATTTACTAGGGTGTGATAACGCGTCCTGTACGACGATCCAGGCAGCGCAGGGTATTAGGTTCCCAGTAGGCGTTAATGTTGCTGCTTTGCTCACATTTATCACGGTTATCAAATGCAGCGTCTGCCTTATCCCACTCTTTCTCAGTACGTTTATTCACTTTTTGCCGTAGCATTCGGGTATCATTCCATTGCTCTTTTTCCATACTGGCGTGCTGGCGGCTTTGGGCACTATCACCGGATTCGATGATCAACTTACTGGTTTCAGCCTGTACGGAGGAGGCAAGTACTACGCTACCTGCGAATACAGCACCGAGCAGAAATGGCAATTTGCCTGAAAGTATGTTCATGGTAACGTCCTGAGTTAGCAGAATAAATAATCACTATGAGTGCAATTAGTTTCATAATCTGTCGAAATCCAACCCGTTATCAGGTCAGAACATGTCGAATTATGATGACGTATCATAACTATACCAAATATAAATAAAGGAAAATGATGTTCAAAACCACATTGCTTTTTTTCATCACCGCACTTTGCGAGATCATTGGCTGTTTTCTTCCCTGGTTGTGGTTGAAACGTAATGGCAGTATATGGTTGTTGCTTCCGGCAGGAGTATCGCTGGCATTCTTTGTATGGTTGTTGACACTTCATCCTGCAGCGAGCGGTCGTGTCTATGCCGCCTACGGCGGTGTGTATGTTTGTACTGCTTTACTCTGGTTACGATTTATCGATGGCGTGAAACTGTCGCTTTATGACTGGTCCGGGGCATTAATTGCGCTCTGTGGCATGTTAATTATTGTTGCGGGATGGGGGCGCGCTTAAGCGCCTTTTTTGTGATCTATTAGTGCTTTTTTGATCATTATACTTGTATGGTAGTAGTTTAGTTGCGTAAATTCCCGGCATCTCCAGAACAGATGCAAGGAACAAATAATGAAGATTGTAGGGGCTGAAGTTTTTGTTACCTGTCCGGGACGTAACTTCGTCACGTTAAAAATTACCACCGAAGATGGCATTACCGGGCTGGGAGATGCGACGTTAAATGGGCGTGAGCTTTCAGTTGCTTCATATCTGAAAGATCATATTTGTCCGCAGCTTATCGGTCGTGATGCTCAACGAATTGAAGATATTTGGCAGTTTTTCTACAAAGGCGCTTACTGGCGTCGTGGACCAGTAACGATGTCAGCGATCTCGGCCGTGGACATGGCTCTTTGGGATATTAAAGCCAAAGCAGCCAACATGCCGTTATATCAATTACTGGGTGGCGCTTCCCGTGAAGGCGTAATGGTTTATTGCCATACCACGGGGCACACTGTCGATGATGTCCTGGAAGATTACGCTCGTCATCAGGAAATGGGCTTCAAAGCGATTCGCGTACAGTGCGGCGTACCCGGTATGAAAACTACCTATGGAATGTCGAAAGGTAAGGGGCTGGCTTACGAACCGGCAACAAAAGGACAGTGGCCGGAAGAGCAGTTGTGGTCTACAGAAAAATATCTCGATTTCACGCCAAAATTGTTTGAAGCCGTACGTAATAAATTTGGCTTTAATGAGCATCTGCTGCATGACATGCACCACCGTTTGACTCCGATAGAAGCCGCGCGCTTTGGTAAGAGCATTGAACAATATCGTCTGTTCTGGATGGAAGATCCGACACCAGCGGAAAATCAGGAGTGCTTCCGTCTTATTCGTCAGCACACCGTTACGCCTATTGCTGTGGGTGAGGTGTTTAACAGCATCTGGGATTGCAAGCAACTGATTGAAGAACAGCTTATTGATTACATCCGTGCCACATTGACACATGCGGGCGGTATCACCGGGATGCGGCGAATTGCCGATTTTGCTTCGCTCTATCAGGTGCGCACCGGTTCTCACGGACCTTCCGATCTCTCTCCAGTTTGCATGGCAGCTGCACTGCATTTCGATCTGTGGGTGCCTAACTTCGGCGTTCAGGAATACATGGGGTATTCAGAACAAATGCTTGAGGTATTCCCGCATAACTGGACGTTTGATAACGGCTATATGCATCCTGGTGACAAACCGGGCCTTGGCATTGAATTTGACGAAAAACTGGCAGCGAAATATCCATACGAACCTGCTTATTTGCCTGTTGCTCGTCTGGAAGACGGTACTCTGTGGAACTGGTAAGGAAGACGATGATGGTGAGTGTTGTAGTTGAAAAACCAGGCCAAATGTGTCTGGTAGAAAGTGTTAAATCTGAACCTAAAGCCGATGAGGTTTGCGTAAAGGTCGAATATGCAGGGATTTGTGGTTCAGATCTGCACATTTATCACGGGGCTAATCCATTTGCAGTTTATCCACGCATTGTTGGTCACGAATTTGTGGGTACGATAATCCAGGTTGGCGAGAATATCGATCCGCTGCGTATAGGCGAGCGAGTCGTGGTCGATCCGGTCATTAGCTGCGGTCATTGCTACCCGTGCTCAATTGGGCGACCAAATGTCTGTGAAAGCCTCAATGTATTGGGTGTTCATCGCGATGGCGGCTTTACTGAATATACATGTGTACCGGCAACAAATGCTTATCCGGTGCCTGAAGATATTCCGGCAAATATAGCTGTAACAATCGAACCTTATGCCGTCGCAGCCAACGTAACAAATCGTACTGGCGTTTATCCTACCGATATTGCACTGGTTTATGGAGCAGGCCCGGCGGGGATGACGATAATTGATGTGTTACGTAATGTCTGGCAAATTCCAGTGATTGTGGTTGATCAGCGTGAAGATCGACTGGAAAGTGCACGTCGTTGTGGTGCGACGTATACTTTCAATAACCGGAACGGTTCATTACGTGAATATCTGGCAAGTGAAAAAATTACGCCAACGTTAATTATCGATGCGGTATGTCATCCATCCATCCTTGAAGAGGCCGTTACGCTAATTTTCTCTGCAGGACGAATCGGTCTTTTAGGTTTTTCTGCGACGCCGTCCGCAATAGCGCAACAAGAATTAACACGTCGTGAGTTAACCCTCTATTCATCGCGATTAAATTGTCGTATGTTCCCTACGGTTATCGAATGGATGCAACATAATCTAATTCACCCGGAGAATATTACAAGTCACGTTTTTGATATTCACCATGTGGACGAAGCCTTTAAACTTATAGAGTCCCAACAAGAAGGTCTTTGCAAAGTATTATTAAAGTTTCCCGAATCCTGACCCTCATTTATAAAAACAACTGTACCTACAAGGAACATAGATCATGGAAAAGAAAAAACTGTCACTGGCTCTTTGTACGCTGTTTGGCGGGTTATTAAGTTTTTCTGCATATGCGGCTGATGTCACGTTAAAATTAGGTCACCCTGTTAACGAAGAGCATAGTTGGCATAAAGCGTCGCTTAAATTTGCTGAACTGGTAAAGCAAAAGACAAATGATGCAGTTGAAGTAAAAATTTATCCTAACGAATCATTAGGTAAAGAGATGGATATTATCAACGCTATCCAGTTGGGGAGTGTTGATATGACCATCACAGGGGAGTCATTACAAAACTGGGCTCCTTCTGCGGCATTACTGGCAGTGCCTTATATGATTACATCTTCTGAACAAATGGAAAAAATAGTTAATGGGGAAGTCGGCGCGCAAATATCAAAAGATATTGAAGAACGCGTGAAACTGAAAACTATTGCCTGGTTCGAACGTGGCCCGCGTAATTTGACCTCTAACCGTCCGATCACGAATCCACAAGAGTTAAAAGGGCTGACTCTGCGCTTACCTAACGTACCGATGTTCATCAGCGTATGGAAAGATTTAGGCGCGCAGCCGACACCAATGGCATTCTCAGAAGTGTTTACTGGGCTGCAACAGGGCGTCATTGAGGGGCAAGAAAACCCCTTATCTATGATCATGAGCGGTAGTTTCTTTGAAGTGCAGAAATACCTTAACCGGACTGAGCACGTTCGTAGTTGGATCTATCTGACAATGGGCAGCAAAAAGTTCAACAAGCTGAAGCCTGAATATCAGCAAGCTATTCTGGATGCAGGCAAAGAAGCTCAGGCTTACGAGCATGAGTTATATCTCCAGGATGAAGAAAAATTAGTTGAAGCTCTGCAAGCGAAAGGGATGACACTGGTTGATGTTCATCAGAATGAATTTGCTAAAATAGCAAACGAGTCAGTCGAAAAATCAATAAATCCGCAAATCAAGCCTCTTTACGAAAAAGCTCGCGCAACAAAATAACATTAAATGGGGGAGTCGCTTCCCCCTTTTTTGAGCTACAGGGGTTCGGATATGTTTAATAAGCTTTATAGCTATATAGAAAAGATCTATTTAATTATTGGCACAGTTTTGTTAACTGCGCTCATTGGTGTTGTATTGCTCCAGGTTATATCTCGTCCATTACCTATTAGTTCTCCGGCATGGACAGAAGAGGCGGCACGATTTCTTTTAGTATATGTAGTTGCATTTGGCTGTGCATTGGCTACCGGTAAGCGCGAATTAGTCAATGTTGATTTGGTGATAAGTATGCTTTCACCAACATTAAGAAAAGGTCTGGTGCTTATTATTGATCTCGTCATTCTTACCTGCTCAATAACGCTAATGATCAATTCCGTTGAATATGTAGAAAGTACCATGTGGCGCATGGCAACCACGCTGCCTATTTCTCAGGCATGGGTGACAGCCTCGGTCATTATAATCACTGCCAATATGTCTCTTTTTACCTTATTCAATCTGATTCGGGATTTTACGCCGCAAGAGCGGAAATAGAATTATCTAACGTGAGAACAGCGCATGAATCCGACTATTGGTCTGTTTGTGATTTTCTTTGTTTCACTTATGCTGGGTGTGCCGGTTATTTTCTCCCTGGCGTTATCTTCAATCTTCTATTTACTGGTTACCGATATGGGACTCGCCATTATGGCGAATCAGTTCTTTAGCGGCATGGACTCGTTTGTACTGCTCTGTATCCCCGGCTTTCTGCTGGCTGGTGGGTTAATGAACGGTGGCGGCATAACTGATCGTATTGTTTCTTTCAGTAATGCCTGGCTTGGTCATATTCGTGGCGGCCTGGCTATGGCCAACGTAAGTGGCTCAATGATTTTTGCTGGAATTTCAGGCACAGCGGTATCGGAAGCCGCGAGTATCGGTTCGGTTATGATCCCAGCCATGAAACGCAGCGGGTACGACGCACCGTTTTCGGGGGCAATTACGGCTGTAGCCTCGACGGTTGGACCGATCATCCCTCCCAGCGTACCAATGATTATCGTCGGCACGTTAACGGGTTTGTCCGTGGGTAAACTGTTTATTGCAGGTGCTGTACCCGGTTTACTGATGGGCGCAACGATGGCGGGTATTGCGTGGTATCTGGCACGTAAGCGTGGGTATCCAAAGGGGGAGAAGGCATCATTCCGTGAGCGTCTGCGCGCTACCCGTGGTGCTATTTGGGCAATCCTGATGCCGGTTATGATCATCGGTGGCCTGGTCACTGGACTGTTTACACCGACAGAAGCATCTGTATTTGCAGTAGTTTTCTCGCTGATCGTCGGCTTTTTCGTCTATGGCGATCTGACCGTGAATAAATTCATGGGCTGCATGATGGAAAGTATCAGCGGTACGGCAGGTATCCTGATGCTGGTGGGGTTCGCTAACGTTTTTGCCTGGATCCTGACTTCAGAAGGGATTCCACAGCAAATTGCAGATGGCATGTTATCCATTACTGATAACAAGTATGTGTTAATTCTGATGATTAACCTGCTGCTGTTGTTAGTCGGGATGTTTATGGAAACCATCGCCGCGTTACTTATTCTGTTTACTCCTTTACTTTCTGTCGCTACCGCCATCGGTATGGACCCAATCCACTTCGCAGTAATGATGGTAATGAACCTGGTTATCGGCTTAACGACGCCGCCAGTCGGTGTGTGCCTTTTCGTCTCACAGGGGATTGCTCGTGTCTCCTTAGGGGAGATCAGTAGAGCGGTTATTCCGTTCATTACCGGAAATATCATTTTGCTCTTTATGGTTTCTTATATTCCAGGTCTTTCGCTGTGGCTCCCGGCGCTGTTAGGTATGAAATAAGCGGCCATTAAGTTGAGTCTGAATAATTCGTGTCTAACACGTTGTAAAAGGAATTTAGTATGAAGATAAATAAAATATCAGCGCTTAGTAAACTGGCTTGTCTTTTACCTTTATTGATGGTTGGCGCAAGTTTTGCTGCTGAGTCTTTAAATGTCAGCACCTCGCTTTCGCCGGATGATCCTATTTATAAAGGCTTACAAAGTTTCAAAAAAGGCGTTGAAAGCCGTACCAATGGCGAAGTCAAAATTAAGCTCTTTTCCAGCGGTCAGCTAGGCGCAGATAACGAACTCTTACAGCACGCGCAGGCAGGAAGCAATGTCGGGGTGGTGGTTGACGGCGCTCGTCTGGCACAGTTTGTGCCAGAGTTTGCCATTATTCCCGCACCGTTTGTCTTCAAAGACTACACGACGCTGAAAAAATTTATCAGCAGCCCGGTGTTTTCACAATGGAGCGAGCGAATGTCCAGCAAGTCCGGGCTGACGCCACTTTCATTTAACTGGTATCAAGGGGCGCGGATGCTGGTTACGCAAAAACCTGTCAGCAAACCGTCAGATCTTAACGGTGTGCGCGTTCGCGCTTTGGAAGCGCCGGTAACTATTGAAACCATAAAATGTATGGGAGGCTCTCCAACACCACTTTCCTGGTCTGAAATCTATTCTTCAATTCAGACCGGGGTCGTGGATGCCGCTGAGGCTCAGCCGACTGCGGTTTACGGTTCAAAGTTATATGAAATTACTAAGCACATAACAAAAACCAACCATATTCATTTAATGACCGGAATTATTGTTTCACAGAAATGGCTCTCCAGCCTGACAGCGGAACAACAAACCATTTTGCGTGAAGAAGCACAGAAAAATGGTGATATTGCCTCTGAAAATACCATTCAGGCTGGCGATAAAATGTTAGATGAAATGGCGAAAAAAGGGATGACGATTTCCGAGGTTGATACTCAACCTTTCATTGATGGATGCCGTTATGTACCTGAAAAGCTTGGCTTAAGCGAAGCATACAAACAAGTTAATTCAATAATTAATTAAATAATATAAGCAGAGTTTCGGCTCTGCTTCTTTGTTTGGGGTGCTTGAATGAAATATTTCCGCAAGACCGAACTTGTCCTTGCTCGTCTTGGTTTAATTGCTATTGTTTTAATTATTTTGCTTGGGGGCATTAGTCGTAGTATCGGTCATCCGGTAATCTGGTCGCTGGAGATAGCGATGGTACTTTTTGCCTGGGTTAGTATGTTTGCCATTGATTATGCTTTTCAGACTCGCAGGCATATTGGCATCGATGCACTTACAAATTTATTCCCCCCACACTTACAGCGATTGTGCCTTTGGTTTAATGAAATATGTATTCTCGGATTTCTCTTTTGTGGCGTCTGGTACGGTTTTAACTTCACCTGGACGACACACAACCAGGTTCTGCCCGTTACTGAAATATCACTTGCCTGGCTGAACAGTGCTGTGCCAACGGGGTGTTTGTTAATGGTGGTGACGTCACTGTCATTTATCTTGCAGGGATGTCGGGAGAAAACTGCTGTCGTTCAGGAGGAAACATGTTAATAGCCGTCATTATATTTGTGGTATTACTTTGTATAGGTATGCCTGTAGGAATGGTTATTGCTATCTCCAGCCTGAGTTATTTTTTTACCGCCGATTTTTTACCCATCGGTATAGCCTTTCAAAAATTTTCTGCACCAACACAATCATTTCCCATTCTGGCAACGCCACTCTTTTTATTAGTCGGCAACTTACTCAATAAATCGGGGGTAACCGGACGTTTGCTTGATTTTGCTCGTGTGATATCTGGCTGGATGATTGGTGGACTGGCACAAATCAACGTATTACTGGCGTGTCTGTTGGGGGGCGTTTCGGGGTCAGCAACGGCAGACGCCGCGATGCAGGCGAGGGTACTTGGTTTACCCATGGTAGCCAGGGGTTATCCGAAAGCATTTAGTGCTGTAGTCATCGCCTTTAGTTCGCTAATTACTGCCACTATCCCGCCCAGTATTTTGATGATCCTGTATGGTTTTGTAGGCAACGTCTCCATCGGCAAATTGTTTATGGCGGGTATTTTTCCTGGGCTACTGTTAACAGCAATACTGATGCTGACGAATTATCTTCTGGCGCGAAAAATGAATATCAAGCCAGAGACGGCTTCGTTGCCTGGTCGCCAGGAAGTGTGGCGTAGTTTTAAAGAGAGTTTTTGGGCACTGATGTTTCCGGTGGTATTGATTGTCGTAATTCGCCTGGGGATTTTCACTACTACAGAAGCTGGCGCGTTTATTGTCTTGTACTCGTTTATTATTGGTCGCTACATCTATAAGGCACTGGATAACGCAGTGTTGTGGGAAGTCCTGAAAGAAACCATTAATGATGTCGGCGTTGTAATGCTGTTAATTATGTCGGCAGCCATTCTCGGCCATATCACCATTCTGGACCAGATCCCGCAACAACTTGCAGAAACGATCCTTGCTTTTACAGAGAATAAATATGGCATCCTGTTTTTGCTCCTTGCGCTAATAGCGGTTGCAGGAATGTTATTTGATGGCAGTGTGATTATTCTGCTATTAACGCCCATTTTGCTCCCTATTGCCATTGAGGCTGGATTTGATCCTATCCATTTCGGCATGATTTTTGTGGTACTGACTCTGCTGGGTGCCAATACCCCACCGGTTGGCATATGTATGTACACCGTGTGTGGCATTTTAAATTGCAGCTCTGTCGCGTTTGTCCGAGCGTCCATCCCGTATTTAATCGCATTTTTATCTTTCATCATTCTGTTGGTGATATTTCCGCAGATAGCGTTGTTCTTACCTTCGCTATTGATGTAAGTCCAGAACTCACTGCTACGTTATTCCTTGCGGATAAGTAGCGGTTTTTTATTCACACTATGATTGGAATTAACAGGTCTTCTTATGGAAAACAGACTATTAAACGCCAGGGCTACACTTCCCGGTTATGACCGCGCAAAGCTGGTTCCACGGATTGTTCATTTAGGATTTGGCGCTTTTCACCGGGCGCATCAGGCCGTATATACCGATATTCTGGCGAGTGAACACGGTAGTGACTGGGGATTTCATGAAGTCAACCTGATCGGTGGTGAGCAGCAGATAGCAGATCTTAAACAACAGGATAACCTGTATACCGTGGCTGAAATGTCTGCTGACAACTGGACTGCACGGGTTGTTGGCGTTGTTAAAAACGCACTTCATGCGCAGGTAGATGGCCTGGAAAGTGTGCTGGCCGTGATGTGTGAACCACAAGTAGCGATTGTGTCCCTGACCATTACCGAGAAAGGTTATTGTCATTCCCCGGCAACAGGGGAATTAATGCTGGATCACCCGATGATCGTGGCAGATCTGCATAACCCGACACAACCGAAAACGGCGCCAGGCATTGTGGTCGAAGCACTGGCACGCCGTAAATCTGCAGGGCTGTCTGCTTTTACGGTGATGTCCTGTGACAATATGCCAGAAAATGGTCATGTGATGCGCAATGTTATCCTCACTTATGCCAGAGCATTGAACAGTGAGCTTGCCAGATGGATTGAGCAACATGTCACTTTCCCATCGACCATGGTTGACCGTATTGTTCCGGCAGTTACTCACGAGAGTCTGGACAAAATAACGCAGTTAACGGGGGTCAGTGATCCGGCTGCTGTTGCCTGCGAACCTTTCCGCCAGTGGGTGATCGAAGATAATTTTGTTGCCGGGCGTCCTGGATGGGAAAAAGCAGGGGCAGAACTGGTATCCAATGTTCTTCCTTATGAAGAAATGAAACTGCGTATGCTAAACGGTAGCCACTCTTTCCTGGCGTATCTTGGGTATCTGGCAGGTTATCAGCATATTAACGATTGTATGGCTGATGAGAATTACCGCCTGGCGGCACATTCACTTATGCTCCATGAGCAAGCGCCGACGTTAAAAGTACAGGGTGTTGATTTAGGTAAGTACGCGGATTCCTTAATTGCGCGTTACAGCAATCCGGCATTACGCCATCGGACATGGCAGATTGCCATGGATGGCAGCCAGAAGCTGCCGCAGAGAATGCTGGATTCAGTACGCTGGCATCTTGCCCATAATAGTGAATTTGATTTACTGGCGTTAGGTGTTGCAGCATGGATGCGCTATGTCGGCGGTGTGGACGAGCAGGGAAATGCGATTGAAGTGAGTGATCCGCTATTACCGTTGCTGCAGAAAGCGGTGGCTGGCAGTAAAGAAGGTGAAGAACGCGTTAAGGCCTTGTTTGCGATAGAAGCGATCTTTGGTGCGGAATTACCAAAAGTAACAGCTTTCACTGCTAAAGTTAGCGCGGCATATCAATTGCTTCTGGCAGAAGGTGCAAAGGTCGCGGTGGCAAAATACGCGGCAAAACTAAAGTAATTTGAACGACATATCAGGCCTGCAAACTCGTGAAAATTGATTGAAATAAAAGAGTTTGTAGGCCGGATAAAAAGCTGAAATCACGCCATTAGTTCATGCCAAGGCGGATCAGATCCATAGGGGACAGTTTTTCTTCGCATCCCTCAACTACTGCGGTTTTGCCACGGCGGATTTCTTCAGCGGTCAGACCTTCAGTGTCAATGGACAAGATTTTACCAGTATGGCCAGTTCCGCTAACCATTACGCGGCTGCCGATGGTAATTGCGTTACGGTTACGATCGTAGGTCGTCATAGGTGTTTTTCTCCTTTCTGAATTACAGTCGAAGCCCACGTAACGGGCGCCATATAAATACGCTTCTTTACATTTAATTTTTTTGTTTTTGATCAAATTCACATCTTTTTTGATGAATATATGCATGGAAGGAAGGGTATTTATTACCATAATCGCGGTAAGGATTATCTGATGGCATCAGTTGACATTTTCAAGGGGGAATAGCGCTAAAAAGAATAATGATTATTGTCGGAGGTAAAGCAATTATAAAATTTTGTAACATGCCGGATAATCACCTGTATCCGGCATGTATTCAGGAGGATATTAATCTTCACTAAACCAGTCACTGTTCTCCTGGCGAATTAAACGAACGGATTCGCCAATTTCTTGCAAGTGGATCGTCATTGCTTTTTCGACTGCATCACCATCGCGGTTTTGCAGAGCTGTAAAAATATCCAGATGCTGGCGCAACAGCATATCAGGGGGAGATACGTGATCGAGACTCATATAACGCACCCGGTCTATGGTGGCTTTAATATTCTCTACGGTATCCCAGGCTAACTGACAATTGGCAATGGTTGCCAGCTTCTGATGAAAATCATCATCCAAATCGAAAAAGTCGTTTAGTTGTTTACGCTCAATGGCAATACGTTGTAGCTGCAGGTTTTGTTCCAGTTGATAACACTGGCCTTCGGTAATCATCGAAGCGGCGCGGCGCGCAACAGCACATTCAATGGCCTGCCGTACAAAACAGCCGTTTAGTACCTGTGAAAGTGAAATTTTAGTTACGTAACTTCCACGTTGCGGACGTATCTGAATAAGGCCGTTTTCAGCCAGTTTAATAAATGCTTCTCGCACTGGTTGGCGCGAAACATTAAAACGTACAGAAACCTCTTTTTCTGACAGCGGAGTACCTGGCGGAATCAGGCAATGCACAATGTCGCGACGAAGAATACGATAAATCTGTTGATTAACAGGTTGTGTGGGATTGAGTTGTGTTTCGACGGTCATTGTTCTGGCTTTTCAGTGAGTAAACCTTACAAGTTTACCACTTTTTTGCCTTAAGCTATAACCCGGCGATTAAGCCGGGTATAAAATTACTGGCGATGAATGTTTAGACCCGCATAAGTTTGGGTAACGGGCATAATTTCAAGGGTATTCACATTGACATGCGCGGGTAGAGTTGAAACCCACCAGACCGCTTCAGTTATATCTTCTGGCGTCAGCGCAACGGTATTTTCGTAAGTTTTACCGGCTTTATCATCGTCGCCTTTAAAGCGGACGTTAGAAAATTCAGTGCCGCCGACTAAACCGGGTTCAATATCTGTTACACGTACCGCTGTACCATGTAAATCTGTACGTAAATTCAGACTGAACTGACGGACAAACGCTTTTGTGGCGCCATAGACGTTGCCACCAGCATAGGGCCAGCTACCTGCCGTGGAACCGATATTAATAATATGCCCCCGATTGCGCTCAACCATGCCTGGCAGTACAGCGCGAGTCATATAAATCAGCCCTTTATTGTTGGTATCGATCATCGTTTCCCAGTCTTCAACATTGGCTTTATGGGCAGGTTCCAGCCCCAGTGCCAGACCGGCGTTATTCACTAAAATATCAATGTCGCGAAACTCAGGCGGTAACGATTCAAGCATCTCTTCAATGGCTGCCCGATTACGTACATCGAGCTGGGCGATGAATAAGTTTGCGCCTAATTCATCTTTCAACTCCTGAAGTCGCTCCTGGCGACGCCCGGTCGCTATAACTTTATGGCCGTTCTGGATAAAACGACGCGTGATGCTTTCCCCAAAACCTGCAGTAGCCCCGGTAACTAAAACGATCATTTCACTGTTCCTCAGCACTTTTCGGAAGCTAATAACATAGCACGCGTTAACTGAGGGCGGGTAATAAGGATTACAACATTGCGCCTGTAACCGCCAATGCTTAACCTAAGGGGAAGAGCTGAACTGGAGCAAGATATGCCGAACACGAATCCATTTTTGAGCAAAAGCGTTTTACCGTACCAGGCCCCGCATTTTGACCTGATTAAAGATAGCCATTACCGCCCTGCATTTGACGAAGGAATGCGACAGAAAAGGGCAGAAATTGCGGCAATATTGCAAGTTAATACCGCCCCCGATTTTACCAATACGATCCTCGCCCTGGAACAAAGCGGGGAATTATTAAACCGTGTTACCAGCGTATTCTTTGCCATGACGTCAGCACACACTAACGATGAGCTGCAACGGCTGGATGAAGAGTTTTCTGCGGAACTGGCTCAGCTGGCGAATGAAATTTATCTCAATAGCGCATTGTTTGCGCGTGTTGATGAAGTCTGGCAGGGACGGGCAGATTTGGAGCTGGATGCCGAGTCACTACGTTTGTTGGATGTAATCCACCAGCGTTTTGTGCTCGCAGGTGCAAGACTCAATGAAAGCGACAAAGAACAACTGAAACGACTGAATACAGAAGCCGCTACACTTACCAGCCAGTTTAATCAACGCTTGTTGGCTGCCAGTAAGTCGGGCGGGCTAATCGTTGATGATATTGAGCAACTGGCGGGATTAAGCCCACAGGAAATCACCATTTGTGCAGATGCCGCCCATGAAAAAGGGTTGCATGATCGCTGGTTGATCCCGTTGATCAATACCACTCAACAACCGCTACTTGCTTCTTTACAGGATCGTCAGACCCGGAAAAATTTATTTGCCGCAGGATGGTCACGGGCAGAGAAAAACGATGCGAATGATACAAGAGCCCTTATTCAGCGTCTGGTTGAAATTCGTGCCCGTCAGGCGCAGTTGCTGGGATTTGAACATTACGCAGCATGGAAGATTTCCGACCAAATGGCTAAAACGCCTGAAGCAGCGCTAAATTTTATGCGTGAAATCGTTCCGGCTGCACGTGAACGCGCACTGACGGAATGTGCGGATATTCAGCAGGTGATCGATGAGGAGCAGGGGGGATTTACCGCTGAAGCGTGGGACTGGGCTTTTTATGCTGAACAGGTTCGTCGCGAAAAATATGCTATTGATGAATCTCAGCTTAAACCTTACTTCGCGCTTGATAACGTATTGAAAGAGGGGGTTTTCTGGACGGCAACCCAGCTATTTGGTGTGCGTTTTGTCGAGCGCTATGATATCCCGGTGTATCACCCGGATGTCCGGGTATGGGAAATATTCGACCATGATGGTGTCGGCATGGCATTGTTCTACGGTGATTTTTTTGCCCGAGACTCAAAAAGTGGTGGCGCATGGATGGGCAATTTTGTCGAACAATCTACACTTAATGAAACCCGGCCAGTCATTTACAACGTCTGTAACTTCCAGAAACCTGCGGAAGGAGAAACCGCATTACTACTCTGGGATGATGTCATTACATTGTTCCATGAATTTGGGCACACATTGCATGGTTTGTTCGCCAGTCAGCGATACGCCACGCTTTCCGGCACAAATACACCCCGTGACTTTGTAGAATTCCCGTCGCAGATAAATGAACACTGGGCTACCCATCCGCAGGTCTTTGCCCGCTATGCGCGTCATTATCTGTCAGGGGAAGCCATGCCTGAAACATTACGCGACAAGATGCTCAATGCCAGTTTGTTCAATAAGGGCTATGAGATGAGCGAGCTATTGAGTGCGGCTTTGCTGGATATGCGTTGGCACTGTCTTGAATCAGAAGAAGCCAGACAACACGTTGATATTTTTGAAAAACAAGCGCTTGTAGCGGAAGGTATGGATTTGCAGGCTGTGCCACCACGTTATCGCAGCAGTTACTTTGCTCATATTTTTGGTGGCGGTTATGCAGCGGGATACTACGCCTATTTGTGGACGCAAATGCTGGCGGATGATGGCTATCAGTGGTTTGTTGAACAAGGTGGCTTGAGCCGTGAAAATGGTCAGCGTTTCCGGGAAGATATTTTGTCTCGCGGAAACAGTTCTGATCTGGAGCAACTGTATACCCGGTGGCGCGGTCATGCACCGCGTATTGAAGCGATGCTAAAAAATCGCGGACTGAGTTAAGACGAGTACGGGCCTGACATTACGGCCCGTTTTTTTCATCCTGTCAGGGGAGTAAAAGCAGCAATTGTGCAAGGGCGAAGCGAACAGATTGCGCCAGTACTTGTTCGCAATCCCCGGAGAATTGCTGTACGGCGGTAAAAGGCTGACCGGAAATATTCCAGCCAAACCAGACGGTACCAGCTGGCGTACCGTCGTCACCGCCTTCAGGGCCACCATATCCGGTTATCGCAATGCTGATATCTGTCCCGGCCCGCTCTCTGGCACCTGCTGCCATTTGCCGGACAACGGTTTCACTTACCGCCGTAAACTCAGCCAGACTATGTTCACTCACGCCGAGAATTTTAGCTTTTGCCTTATCGGTAAAGGTGACAAATCCCACGCCATAAAATTTCGGCGTGTCGTTGGCAGCGCAAAGTGCTGAGGCCAGTTTCCCTCCAGTACATGATTCCGCCGTGGTCAGGCGCAAATTATGACGAATCAAATATTCGCCCAACGTGGCGGTCAAATAAGCAGTGGAATGTTGTTGATTAAGCAGAACAATATTTTCAGGCTTTAATTTCATTTTTCTTTTCCGCAACGGTCCAGATGGATATTAGTGCCTTATTCAGTATGACATGTCGCAAAGGGGATTGAGTTTGCTGATTGTTCCGAAATAGCGCCCGTCATGGTTGTAAAAATGATGAGTACCAACCAGGCTTAATCACACTTAGTAAAATATCCAGGGGGAAATAATGAAATTTAAGGCCTTAGCAGTTATAAGCTTTCTGGTTATGCCCTATGCGTTTGCTGCTGATGAAGGTGGTTTAAAACAGGACGCAGCGCCGCCGCCCCCACACGCGATTGAAGATGGTTATCGTGGTACTGATGATGCAAAAAAAATGACTGTTGATTATGCAAAATCTATGCATGATGGTGCGACGGTTTCATTACGCGGTAATCTGATTTCTCAAAAAGGGGAAGATAACTATCTCTTTCGCGATAAATCAGGAGAAATAAATGTGATTATTCCGGCAACTGTTTTCGATGGACGAGAAGTTCAGCCAGATCAGATGATTAATATCAGCGGTAGTCTGGACAAGAAATCGAGTCCACCGGTCGTCCGCGTTCATCATCTACAAAAATAAAACACCAGCCAATTACCGGATGGTTAACGCTATCCGGTAATACCCCATGCATATTTCAATGAGTTAATTTGCTCAGTTTATTAAATATCTTAACTATGCCTAAATTGACATAAGTTTTCTTTTATCTCGCTAAAATCTTTGACAGGACATGATGAAGAAGGAATGGCGATGATTAAGAAAACGGCTCAAATTGATGCAATCCTGTTAGATCTCAATAAGTCTATCGATGCGCATTATCAGTGGCTGGTGAAAATGTTTCGCTGTGTTGTCGCAAAGGACATTTCGCACCCGGAACTCTCTGATGCTCATTCCCATTTTCTCTGTCGTTTTGGACAATGGCTGAACGCACATCTGGTGATGACAGAGGAAGAAATAGAATATGTACGTTTGATAAGCCTGGCACATGAGGAAATGCACCTGCAGGGACGTGAATTATTGACCTCTATTGCCGAAAAACGTTGGCAGTCAACCGATTTTGACCGCTTTCAAAATACCTTGCTGTCTTTTACTTCGGCGGTCATGGACTACAAAATATATCTTCTGAATATCCGCAGTAATATGGATATCCTTACTGGTTTACCAGGTCGACGAGTACTTGATGAATCCTTCGATCGCCAGTTACTCAACGCCGAACCAGACAAGTTTTATTTGCTATTGCTGGATATCGATCGCTTTAAGAGTGTTAACGATACTCTGGGGCATTTAATTGGTGATGTGGTTTTACGAACTCTTGCAGAAAATCTCGCCACCTGGATGCGGCACAATGAATCAGTCTATCGCTATGGTGGCGAGGAGTTCGTAATTATGATCAAGGCGTCTACAGATGTAGACGCCTGTATGGCGGGGCTGCGTATTTGTGAATTGATTGCAGGTAATCAGATAGCGTATCCGCAAGGTGAACTTCACATTACTGCAACGGCAGGAATTAGCCGGGCAAAACCAGGTGAAACACTTGACGTCGTCATGGGGCGGGCAGACCGTGCTATGTATCAGGGAAAGCTGACCGGACGTAATCGCTGTATGTTTATGGATGAAAATGAGCAGATCAGGCACGTAGCTGCCGCAGCAACAGAACTGGATAACCCTTGTTTAACTGTCATTTAGCTTAAAAGCAGTAAAATTCTTAATGAGTCGTTATCGGGTACAAAATGCCTGGTAGCGTAAAAAGCAAAACACATATCGCGACTCTCCATAGGTCGAGTTGATGCAAATGCAACTTGAATTATGTCGAGTATATCCATGCAAGCATTTTCCGCTGGTCACTCCAGCGGTTTTTTTTATCTCTCATCCAGGACTGCTTTCGCCAGCAAACCTTTCAGCAAACCACCGGCAGTGCCCTCGGTTTTACCCGCATACCTTTCAGCATCAATGCCCACGCGAAGACGATAGCCACCATTAACACCAAAAACAGTGACCATGCAGGCAGAGAAGTCAGGATCATTCCGCTGACCAACGGATTAAATGCTGCCCCCAACCACCCCAGCGATTGTGCTGAAAAATAACTGGCTTTCATGCCATTAGGCGCAATATGGTCGATCAGCATATATTCACCAGGGGCGTAAATAATTTCACCAATGGTAAACACCGCCGCAGATATTCCCCAGAACAAAAGGTTGTTGCCGGAAAACATAAACCCGACCAGACCGATAACAAAACAGACCGTGCCCAGCGTCATTAACGGACGAATATTCTCTGCAGATAAACGCCGACCAATGGAGTATTGCAGTGTGACCACCATCGCAGCGTTCACAGGTAGTACTACGGCAATCACCAGCTCAGCAAAGTCGTTATCGGCTACCACCATCACATACTGCGATAAACAGGATGCAAAAGCACCGCAGACAAATGAAGCCAGGAATGCAGACAAGGTAAACCAGAGCAGGGCTTTATCCTGTAATAAAATGGCGGGAGACCAGATCTCACTGCGGGAAGTATCGACATTTGCGCTAGCCCGCTGAACCCAGAGTTGTATAAATAGCAGTGGAAAAGCAGAGCAGACCGCAGCCAGCCAAAAGGGCAGATTAATACTTTGCATCACCAGTAATGTGCCAAGCGGAGGGCCGACCGTCCAGCCGATATTCAACATGGTGTAATTGAGCGAGAACATTTTTGTTTTGCTGGTGGACGAGAGATTCTCGGCAAACCACGCTTTTAACACTGTGGCAAAGACAGAGTAGGCGCAATTGATCAACGCGAATAGCAGAACGACTAAACTGACTGAATTTACCAGTGGGATGACGATGAAACCTGATGCAAAAGCCAGAATCGCCAGCAGCATATAGCGTTTTTTATCGAACTTATCTGCCAGGATGCCAAAACCGAGACTAAAGATAACACCAATGGTCAGGGCGAAGGTCATTGCGTAACCGATCGAATCGACGCTGAGGGCATATTGCCGACTCAGATAAATCGTCATAAACGGCAGTGTAGCTCCGCGACCAATGGTTAAAAGTAATGAAGAGGCCAGTAAAGCTGCGGTAGAACGTCTCAGGGTAAGATTCATCAGGTAGTCCGATGTCGCGTTTCGTTATGTTTTATTGAGTTATGTAAAGAAATAGCATGAGAAACGGGTGCTGTATAGCGTAACGCCAGCAAGAGATTCTGATCGCCGGGTGAGAATTTATGCACTTTCCATGGATGATAATTTCCGCTAACTTAGTTTCTTTACAAAAATTTAATAATTCCCGGGGCGTTTATGTCACGTAAAGATGGCTTATTGGCATTACTGGTTGTTGTCGTATGGGGGCTTAATTTCGTTGTGATCAAAGTAGGATTACACAACATGCCGCCACTTATGCTGGCAGGCTTACGTTTTATGCTGGTGGCGTTCCCGGCAATCTTTTTCGTTGCTCGTCCAAAAGTTCCACTCAGTTTACTGCTTGGGTATGGCCTGACGATTAGTTTTGGTCAGTTTGCTTTTCTTTTTTGTGCGCTAAAGTTCGGTATGCCTGCCGGACTGGCGTCGCTGGTGCTCCAGGCGCAAGCTTTTTTTACTATTGTGCTGGGGGCTTTTACTTTTGGCGAACGGTTGCAGAGTAAGCAGGTCGCCGGGATCGCGCTGGCAGTATTGGGGGTATTCGTGCTGATAGAAGGTAGCCTTAATGGTCAGGAGGTTGCCATTCTCGGTTTTATGCTGACACTCGCAGCCGCGTTCTGCTGGGCATGTGGCAATATCTTTAACAAGAAGATTATGTCGCATTCTTCACGCCCGGCGGTGATGTCGTTGGTAGTATGGAGTGCGCTAATTCCCATTGTGCCATTTATGGTGGCCTCGGTAGTTTTCGATGGTTCAGCACAGATGCTCCATAGCCTGGTAACCATTGATATAACCACGGTGTTGTCCCTTATTTATCTCGCTTTTGTCGCCACAATTGTAGGTTATGGTATATGGGGAACACTGCTTGGACGCTATGAAACATGGCGCGTGGCTCCCTTATCTTTGCTGGTGCCGGTGGTAGGGTTACTCAGTGCGGTTATTCTGCTTGATGAAACACTCTCATTAATGCAGCTATTCGGCGCGTTATTAATTATGGCGGGATTGTATATCAACGTGTTTGGTTTGCGATTGCGTAAAACGGTACGGGCATGATGATAATAAGGGGCTGCACATTATTGGCAAGTATGCATTATTCAGGCCGGAAGCGGCATGAAAGCCTAATCCGTCCTGATTCAATAGATTGCAAGAGTGACACTGTGTTTCAAGCCCCTTTTACAGGGGCTGGTTATTACAGTCGTTGCCCGTTGAAATAAGGCACACCAAGCACATCAGATTTGTCACTGCCGACACCCATATGATTTAAATCGGCGGGCGTTTGCGCCATAGAGGAGGGGATAATTACCTTCTCGCCGGTCTCATTTGTTTCAGGCATTTGCGTATGTTCCGCAAAAACAGCGCCTGAAAAAAGCAACAGCAGCGTTGTGCCTGTTACAGCATAGAATTTCATAGTGTCCTCAGGACATGCGACAGTGATTTATCGGATGCAAATAACGGGATTCCCCATGCATATTTGTCATGCGATATTTATGTGGTGGTACATCAAAATAATTTTTAAATGTACGGGTTAATGTTTGCTGCGACTCAAAACCATAACGTTCTGCCAGATATAATATTGGCTCGTTACTTTCTTTTAGTTTTTGCGCGATTTCCGTCATTTTGCGGCTACGGATATATTGGCCCAGAGAGTGGCCAGTTTCTTTTTTAAACATCCGTTGCAGGTGCCATTTGGAGTAACCTGAACGTTCTGACACTTTTTCCAGTGACAGAGGGGATTCCAGGTTATCTTCAATCCAGTCCAAAATGCTATGAATGGTGATAGCGTCATTATTGCGTCTGGACATTGTCATACCTCTTATTATTACGACAGTATTTTCTTGAGCAAACACTCAAGCGTTGCCACTTCATCTGTCGTTAAGTTCTTTGTTAATTCCTGATGCAGGTCTTGCCCCACTAATTGATGACATTGCTCACAAATAGCTGCGCCGTCAGTGGTGAGTTTCACCAGAACGCCGCGTTTGTCATTTGGATTTGGTAATCTTTCGATCCAGCCTTTACAGACCAGGCGATCCAGCATCCGCGTTAAGGCACCGAGATCGACAGAGAGTACTTTTTTCAACTCAACCGGGGTAATACAAGCTGCGCACCGAATAGAGCAGAGCACTTTCAGTTGCGCGGCAGTGATATCTAAAGGTGAAAGGTAGTCGTTTAACAGACGATCTTTTTTCTGGTTCACCATATAGATCAAGCGACCAAGTGGAATAATTTCATTAAAAAGGTCGTTGGTGCTTTTCACGATGGTTGCCCTGGCAAGTAAGTAATCACGGCAGATAATATTGCCCAGGCAAGTATAAGTCAAATGAATGAATTATCTGATGCCACGAATTGCTAAATCGGTTCAGAAGGGCCGCATTAGTGAATGTTGGTTGCTACCTGTACTCTCAGACTTTTACGCATAAACATGTTTTCCCCGTATACTCACCCTAAATCACATACCACAGGATGAATGACGACGATGATGGATTTGTTTAAGGCGATTGGTCTGGGGCTGGTGGTGTTGTTGCCGCTGGCAAACCCATTGACAACCGTGGCGCTGTTTTTGGGACTGGCAGGCAATATGAACAGTGCCGAACGTAACCGCCAGTCGCTAATGGCTTCGGTATATGTTTTTGCCATTATGATGGTGGCGTATTACGCCGGACAGTTGGTGATGAATACCTTTGGTATTTCGATTCCCGGTTTACGTATTGCCGGGGGACTCATTGTCGCGTTCATCGGTTTCCGTATGTTGTTTCCTCATCAGAAGGCGATTGAAACGCCGGAGGCAAAAAGCAAAACGGAGGAACTGGAAGATGAATCTTCAGCGAATATCGCCTTTGTTCCGCTGGCGATGCCAAGCACTGCCGGGCCTGGCACCATTGCAATGATTATCAGCTCGGCATCCACAGTACGCCAAAGTTCTGATTTCGCCAGTTGGGTGATTCTGGTTGCGCCACCGATTATTTTCTTCATTGTTGCATTGATTCTTTGGGGATGTCTGCGTAGCTCCGGGGCAATTATGCGCTGGGTTGGAAAAGGGGGAATCGAGGCGATTTCTCGCCTGATGGGCTTCCTGCTGGTGTGTATGGGCGTACAGTTTATTATCAATGGCGTGCTGGAAATTATTAAAACGTATCATTAAGAATAAAGCCGGATGTACGATCCGGCTTTATAACTCAGTGTTGTGGTTGTTCTTCCAGCACCACCGGCCAGCGACGAAAAATAATCACTGACCATACCAAAGCTAAAAACGCCGGGATCGCACCGACATAGCCAATATCGGCCATTGACCAGTGCAGGCTTACCTGATTCCCTACTAACGCTCCTGCACCAATACCGATATTAAAAATACCGGAAAACAATGACATGGCGACATCAGTAGCATCCGGCGCTAATGCCAGCACTTTTACCTGCATCCCAAGGCCAATCATCATGATGGCGATTCCCCAGAAGATACTTAATATTGCCAGATGAGTTTCACTCACTGAGGCAGGCATTAACAGAAGCAGGCACGCCATTAACAATGCAATAGCGACACTCACCAGCACTGAGGCATGGTTATTGCCGAGTTTACCGAAAATCACGCTGCCGATAATTCCCGCGCCCCCCAGGATCAGTAACAGTACAGTGGCAAAGTTGGCGCTTAATCCGGCAATATTTTGCACAAACGGTTCGATATAGCTGTAAGCCGTATAGTGAGCTGTTACCACCACAACCGTCAGCAGATAAATGCTCATTAATGCCGGACGTCGAAACAGTACGGGCAGGCTTTTCAGCGAACCTGAATGCTCACTGGGCAACAAGGGTAATAACTTAATCAGGCACAGTAGCGTAAGGAAGGCACCAACACCAATTGCCAGGAAGGTTGTTCGCCAGCCGAAATACTGCCCGACAATACGACCCACAGGCAGACCAAGAACCATCGCCAGTGCTGTACCCGTGGCTAACAGGCTCAATGCCTGAGCGCGTTTTCCGGCGGGAGCGAGACGGATCGCCAGTGATGCTGTAATTGACCAAAAAATGGCATGTGCAAAAGCAACACCAATTCGGCTAATGACCAGTACGGTAAAACTCCATGCCATAAAAGACAAAATGTGACTGGCAATAAACAACACGAACAGACAGATCAGTAATTTTCGTCGTTCAACCTGACTGGTGAGCAGCATAAAAGGCAGCGACATTAACGCAACCACCCAGGCGTAAATCGTCAACATAATGCCTGTTTGTGCTGTTTCCATATGGAAGCTTGCCGCGATATCCGAAAGCAAACCGACTGGCACAAATTCAGTGGTATTAAAGATAAAAGCCGCTATTGCCAGCGTAACGACCCGTAGCCACGCGACCTTGCGGGTAACCGTGTTCGTTGTCATAAGAATGTATAAGATTAGTTGCGAAAAGGTGAGGCGACGATCTTAAAGCGATAGCAAGGCGAAAGACAATAAATTTGTGATGAAGATCGCATTAATCTCTCTTTTCAGTATTCAGTAACGCGATAAACGCCTCCAGCTGTCGTGTCTTCGCGCCGCGACGCCAGACCAGCCATGTGGTTAGCCAGCGCCAGTTTTCAGCCAATGGCCAGGCTTCTACCTGATGATGCCCAGGCATACTTTCCAGCATAGTACGAGGAATTAACGCAATACCCGCACCTGCAATGGCACAGGCTAACATCCCGTGATACGACTCCATTTCGTGAATTGTACCGGGCATGGCGTTATCAGCATGAAACCAGCTTTCAAAATGGCGACGATAAGAACAGTTAGCGCGAAAAGCGTAAATATTGCAGCCATTCACCTCGCTGGCACGGTGTATCGGTTCATGTCCGTGAGGTGCCACGATCATCATCTCTTCCTCATACACCGGAATACCCTCAAGACCCGGATGAGTAATTGGTCCATCAACAAAAGCAGCATTCAGTCTGCCTTCAAGCACGCCTTCCAACATGGTGCCGGAAGGGCCGGTTGATAGTGAGAACTGAATCTTCGGATAACGCTGATTAAACCGCGCCAGCACTGCGGGGATACGTACGGCAGCTGTACTTTCCAGAGCGCCTAATGAAAACAGACCTTGCGGTTCATCGCCCGCAACCACCATTCTGGCCTCATCCACCAGTGCCAAAATTTGTTGGCTGTAGCGCAAAAAATTATGTCCGGCAGGCGAGAGTCGCAGCCGCTGATTCTCGCGAATAAACAGCTCAACGCCCAGATCAGCTTCCAGCTGGCGGATACGAGTAGTGAGATTGGACGGAACACGATGCACCTTTGCCGCAGCCTGGGTAATGCTGCCCGTTTCTGCAACCGCGTTAAACATCTCCAGTTGGGTAAGATCCATGGCGTTCTCAATTTAAGAATAATGTTGTCAATATTATTCATTTTTCAGAAAGAGTAAATGCAGCGAATATAAATCGATACATCATGGGGGAAATACAATGAGCACACAGGCAATTTCAGTAAATCCGGCCAATGGCCAGACAATCGCAACCATGCCATGGGCAACAGCAGATGAACTTGAGCGCGTACTGAGCCAGGCTGCTGCAGGCTTCGCTGAATGGAAGCAAACTACTGTCAGCTATCGGGCGAAAAAATTACGCGATACAGGTGCTGCTCTTCGTAGCCGCAGTGAAGAGATGGCGCAAATGATCGCCCTGGAAATGGGCAAGCCAATCAAACAGGCCCGTGGAGAAGTGGCAAAATCGGCAGCGCTTTGTGACTGGTATGCTGAGCATGGTCCGGCAATGTTAGAACCTGAATCTACACTGGTGGAAAACAACCAGGCGATTATTGCTTATCGTCCGATAGGTACCATCCTTGCCATTATGCCGTGGAACTTCCCCTTATGGCAGGTGCTGCGAGGTGCCGTTCCAATCCTGCTGGCAGGTAATGGTTATTTACTGAAACATGCACCGAATGTGACCGGTTGTGCACGTATTATTGCTCAGGTTTTTGCTGATGCAGGAATTCCTGCTGGCGTGTATGGCTGGGTGAATGCTGATAACGACGGCGTCAGCCAGATGATTAATGATCCGCGTATTGCCGCTGTCACTGTCACGGGTAGCGTTCGGGCCGGAGCAGCAATTGGTGCTCAGGCAGGGGCAGCCCTGAAAAAATGCGTTCTGGAGCTGGGCGGTTCAGATCCCTTTATTGTCCTTAATGATGCGGATCTTGATCTGGCGGTTAAAGCTGCTGTCGCCGGACGTTATCAGAATACCGGACAGGTTTGTGCAGCGGCGAAACGCTTTATTGTTGAAGAAGGCATCGCCAGTGCATTTACTGAGCGTTTTGTGGCTGCAGTAAAAGCACTCAAAATGGGCGATCCGCTGGATGAAGAGAATGATCTCGGCCCAATGGCGCGTTTTGATCTGCGTGATGAACTTCATCACCAGGTT
Source organism: Escherichia sp. GZ89 (assembly GCF_019366485.1). Taxonomy (NCBI): domain Bacteria; kingdom Pseudomonadati; phylum Pseudomonadota; class Gammaproteobacteria; order Enterobacterales; family Enterobacteriaceae; genus Escherichia; species Escherichia sp. GZ89. The sequence goes on from NZ_JAEOHX010000001.1 coordinate 561,814, forward strand.
CAACGTTCTCTGGCCGAAGGGGCGCAATTATTGCTGGGTGGGGAGAAGCTGTCAGGAGAAGGCAACTACTATTGCCCGACAGTACTGGCAGGTGTTACCCCCGAAATGACAGCGTTTCGCGAAGAACTGTTTGGCCCGGTAGCTGCCATAACTGTAGCGAAGAATGCGCAACATGCTATTGAACTGGCAAATGATAGCGACTTTGGCCTTTCAGCCACTGTCTTTACCAGTGATGAAGTTCTTGCCGCGAAAATGGCAGCCCGGCTGGAGTGTGGCGGGGTGTTTATCAATGGCTATAGCGCCAGTGATGCCCGGGTAGCCTTTGGTGGTGTGAAGAAAAGTGGCTATGGTCGCGAACTTTCTCATTTTGGTCTGCATGAATTCTGTAATGTGCAGACCGTGTGGAAAGATCGTCTGTGAGTTAAGCTCCTGACGCAGAATATTCAGCTCTGTTATAATCGCGGGCCATTAAGTCCTGCTGGCAAGGAGCAAGTTGTGGCAGTTGCCATGGATAATTCCGTTTTAGAGTCTATTTTGCGTCAGGTGCGTCCGCTTATTGGTAAGGGGAAAGTTGCCGACTACATTCCGGCGTTAGCTACAGTTGACGGTAACCGTCTGGGAATGGCGATTTGTACTGTTGATGGGCAATGTTATCAGGCCGGGGATGCTGAAGAGCGTTTCTCTATTCAGTCGATCTCCAAGGTGCTCAGTCTGGTAGTGGCGATGCGGCACTACAGTGAGGAGGAGATTTGGCAGCGAGTGGGTAAAGATCCCTCCGGTTCGCCGTTTAACTCGCTGGTACAACTGGAGATGGAGCAGGGTATCCCACGCAACCCCTTTATCAATGCCGGGGCTCTGGTTGTATGCGATATGCTGCAAGGTCGTCTTAGTGCGCCGCGTCAGCGAATGCTGGAAGTTGTTCGCGGGCTTAGCGGTGTAGCGGATATCGCCTATGACGGGGTGGTGGCGCGTTCTGAATTTGAACACTCGGCGCGTAATGCGGCTATTGCCTGGCTGATGAAATCCTTTGGCAATTTCCATCATGATGTCGGTACTGTTCTGCAAAACTATTTTCACTACTGCGCACTGAAAATGAGTTGTGTGGAGCTTGCTCGCACTTTTGTTTTTCTGGCTAATCAGGGTAAGGCTATTCATATTGATGAACCGATAGTCACGCCAATGCAGGCGCGGCAAATTAATGCTCTGATGGCGACCAGTGGCATGTATCAAAATGCCGGAGAGTTTGCCTGGCGCGTCGGTTTGCCTGCTAAGTCGGGTGTTGGCGGCGGAATTGTGGCGATTATTCCCCATGAAATGGCAATTGCTGTCTGGAGCCCGGAGCTTGATCACGCGGGTAATTCACTGGCAGGTATTGCTGCGCTTGAACAGTTAACACAAAGGCTGGGGCGTTCGGTGTACTGATGAATTCGTTTGATCAACTGTTTAAACGTTTATCCCGCTCTACATTTCGTTCTCGTTTTCGCCTTGGCGAGAAAGAGCGGCAATACTGTTGGCAGAAAGGTGCGCCGGTTATCGATCAACACGCTGCTGATTTTGTTGCTAAACGACTGGCTCCGGCACTACCGGCAAATGATGGTAAGCAGACCCCCATGCGTGGTCATCCGGTATTTATTGCGCAACATGCGACGGCGACCTGTTGTCGTGGTTGTCTGGAGAAATGGCATAACATTCCTCAGGGGCAACCGCTGAGTGAAGCACAGCAGCAATACATTGTTGCGGTTATTCATCACTGGTTGGTAATTCAGATGAATCGCTAATGATCTTACCTTGACTTTGAAGTGTATTACGTGTCGCCAATAGCTATGAACATGCTATCCTTTATGAGAATTTACTCATTAGCCTGAGATAATTGCCTGTCGCAATTATATGGATAGCAATTTAATGCAACCTGACCATACCCCCATTTTCCGTTTGTTCAAGGAAGATAATTCATTACGTAACGCTTTTGTCATATTTGCGTTGACGACACTTTTTTATTTTATCGGTGCCAAACTTCGTCTTGTTCATGAACTCTCGCTCTTCTGGCCGTTGAACGGCGTGATGGCAGGGGTGTTTGCTCGCTATGTCTGGCTTAACCGACTTCATTATTACGCTGTCAGCTATGTCGCGATGCTGGTTTATGATGCGATGACAACGCAATGGGGGTGGGTGTCGATCGTTATCAATCTGTCCAATATGGTATTTATTATTACCGTTGCACGATTAGTCGCACGCGATAAGCAATTGGGTAAAAATAAATACGAACCAGTCAGTGCATTACGTTTATTTAATTATTGCCTGATTGCTGCCTTGTTATGTGCGCTGGTGGGGGCCATTGGTTCTGACAGTATCGATTCACTCTCATTTGGTCCTTTGTTGGCAGACTGGTTTAGTGAGCAATTTTCTACTGGCGTTCTTATTGTGCCGTGTATGTTGACGCTGGCGCTCCCGCGAATTGTTCCCCGATTTAAAGCTGAACAACTAATGCCGATAGTGGCGTTGATCATTTCGGTTATAGCCTCGGTGGTGATTGGCGGAGCAGGGAGTCTGGCGTTTCCATTGCCCGCATTGATCTGGTGTGCTGTGCGCTATACCCCACAGGTGACTTGTCTGCTGACGTTTGTTACGGGGGCTGTCGAAATTGTGCTGGTGGCAAACTCCGTGATCAATATTGCTGTGGCTTCACCATTCTCTATTCCGCAAATGTTTTCCGCTCGTTTGGGGATTGCCACGATGGCCATCTGCCCGATTATGGTTTCCTTTAGTGTGGCGGCCATCAACTCACTGATGAAACAGGTGGCGCAGCGGGCTGATTTTGATTTTCTGACGCAGGTCTATTCGCGCTCAGGATTATATGAAGCGCTTAAAAAAACCGAGCTGCGTGGCACGCAACATATAACGGTAATGTTGCTTGATATTGATTACTTCAAAAGCATTAACGACAGTTTCGGGCATGAGTGTGGCGATAAAGTATTGAGTGTTTTTGCGAAACACGTGCAAAAGATAGTGGGCAATCAAGGATTGGTGGCGCGCATGGGCGGTGAAGAGTTTGCTGTTGTCGTACCATCGCTTAATGCCCAGGAAGGTTTGCTGCTGGCAGAGAAAATCCGTAAAGCGGTGGCGCTACATCCTTTCGACTGGCAGCAGAAAACACTCTATCTGACAGTGAGTATTGGTATTGGTAGTGGGGCAACGCGCTTCGAAACACTGACGGAAGTCTTTGATAAGTTGATGGTGGAAGCAGATGAGTGTCTGTATCGCTCGAAAAAAGAGGGCCGTAATCGCACCAGCGCTATGAATTATCAACAAAAGGCTGTCTGACAACTTATGTGATCAACTGCACGTTTTGTCGTTAAGTGTAGGAATTGTCATCATCATTTGATCAAAACAGGGGTTCGTTGTATTAAAGTTTGCTAACCTGTCGTACCAATTCAAACAGGTTGTATGACTAATCAGAAGGGAACCCATTGTGAAAACACTAAATCGTCGCGATTTTCCCGGTGCACAGTATCCAGAACGTATCATTCAGTTTGGTGAAGGTAATTTCCTGCGCGCCTTTGTTGACTGGCAAATCGATCTCCTGAATGAGCACACAGATCTGAATTCTGGCGTGGTCGTTGTTCGTCCGATTGAAACTTCATTCCCGCCGTCACTGAGTACGCAGGATGGTCTTTACACCACTATTATCCGTGGCCTGAACGAGAAGGGTGAAGCGGTCAGCGACGCGCGTCTGATTCGCTCTGTTAATCGTGAAATCAGCGTCTACAGTGAATACGATGAATTCCTGAAACTGGCGCACAACCCGGAAATGCGCTTTGTTTTCTCTAACACTACCGAAGCGGGTATCAGCTACCATGCGGGCGATAAATTCGATGACGCACCAGCGGTAAGCTATCCGGCAAAACTGACCCGCCTCTTGTTTGAACGTTTCAGCCATTTCAACGGAGCGCAGGATAAAGGTTGGATCATCATTCCGTGTGAGTTGATTGACTACAATGGCGACGCGTTGCGTGAACTGGTGCTGCGCTATGCACAGGAATGGGCACTACCAGAAGCATTTATTCAATGGCTGGATCAGGCTAACAGCTTCTGTTCTACGCTGGTGGACCGTATCGTTACCGGTTATCCGCGTGATGAAGTGACCAAACTGGAAGAAGAGCTGGGTTATCACGATGGTTTCCTCGACACCGCTGAACACTTTTACCTGTTTGTGATTCAGGGGCCGAAATCCTTAGCGACTGAACTGCGTCTGGACAAATATCCACTCAACGTGCTGATTGTTGACGATATTAAACCGTATAAAGAGCGCAAAGTGGCAATCCTCAACGGTGCACACACCGCACTGGTGCCGGTGGCGTTCCAGGCAGGACTGGATACCGTAGGTGAAGCGATGAACGATGCTGAAATTTGCGCATTCGTTGAAAAAGCCATCTATGAAGAGATTATTCCGGTACTGGATCTGCCTCGTGAAGAACTGGAATCTTTCGCCAGTGCAGTCACCGGGCGTTTCCGTAACCCGTACATTAAGCATCAGCTGCTGTCTATCGCGCTCAACGGTATGACTAAGTTCCGCACCCGCATCCTGCCGCAGCTGCTGGCAGGGCAGAAGGCAAACGGCACACTTCCGGCGCGTCTCACTTTCGCATTAGCAGCATTGATTGCGTTCTATCGCGGTGAGCGTAATGGAGAAACATATCCGGTACAGGACGATGCGCACTGGCTGGAACGTTATCAGCAACTCTGGAGCCAGCATCGTGACGGTGTTATCGGTACCCAGGAACTGGTTGCTATAGTGTTGGCAGAAAAAGACCATTGGGAGCAGGACCTGACGCAAGTGCCTGGTCTGGTCGAGCTGGTTGCTAATGACCTGGATGCGATTCTCGAAAAAGGAATGCGTGAAGCGGTACGCCCGTTGTGCTAATACTCTGAACCCGGTTTCGACCGGGTTTTTTACCGATCCGTATTAGTTACAACATCCCATATACCTTTATCATAACCTGGTGCCATATGTAACACCTGTTAATGTTGTATCCTATAGATAATTTGTGAATAGAATCTTGAGAATGTGATCGTAATCACGTTTAATAGGGCGATTTTTCAACGCCTGAAGATAACCATGATTGTTCGTCCACAACAACACTGGCTGCGCCGTATTTTTGTCTGGCACGGTTCAGTATTATCCAAGATATCCTCACGCTTACTACTTAATTTTCTCTTTTCTACTGCCGTTATTTTCATGCTGCCCTGGTACACGCATCTGGGTATTAAATTTACCCTCGCACCATTCAGCATTCTCGGTGTCGCCATCGCCATCTTCCTTGGTTTTCGTAATAACGCCGGTTACGCCCGTTATGTTGAAGCGCGAAAACTTTGGGGACAGTTGATGATTGCCTCTCGGTCGTTACTGCGTGAGGTAAAAACGACATTGCCGGATTTGGCAAGTGTAAGGGAGTTTGCCCGGCTGCAAATCGCCTTTGCCCACTGTTTACGTATGACATTACGAAAACAGCCACAAGAGGAAATGCTGGCGCGGTATCTCCGGACTGAAGATCTTCAGCGAGTACTGGCAGCCAACTCTCCAGCTAACCGTATCTTGTTGATAATGGGGGAGTGGTTGGCGGTTCAGCGACGCAATGGACAGCTTTCAGATATCCTGTTTATTAGTCTTAACGATCGGCTCAACGATATTTCGGCGGTTCTGGCAGGCTGTGAGCGTATTGCCTATACGCCAATTCCTTTTGCCTACACCCTGATTTTGCATCGTACCGTGTATCTGTTTTGTATCATGCTGCCGTTCGCGCTGGTCGTGGACCTGCATTACATGACGCCATTTATCTCTGTGCTGATTTCCTACACTTTTATTTCGCTGGATTGTCTGGCGGAAGAGCTGGAAGATCCGTTCGGTACTGAAAACAATGATTTACCGCTGGATGCCATCTGCAATGCCATTGAAATTGACCTGTTACAGATGAACGATGAAGCAGAAATTCCAGCGAAAATTCTTCCCGATCGTCATTACCAGCTGACGTAATAATTACTCCGTACGCCGGGCAACAATAAACAGACGCGGAAATGCCAGCAGTATCTGTCCGTTCTCTTGCAGTGGATACTGCTCTTCCAGCATCTGATGGTAGCGCGTAAGAAAATGCTGCTGTTCGCTCTCGGTCAGATCCTGTAACCACGGACGTAATCCAGTGGCGGTCACCCAGTCAATAATCGCCTGGTGCGACGGCATCTGGTGATAGTAAGTGGTTCGCCAGATATCGACCTCGCATCCGGCTTCACTCAAAATATCGTAGTAAGCATGAACGCCAGCCAGCGGCTCACGCCCGCGATCCGGGTAGTTTTGTTCCCAGGCGACTTCGCGCATGAGCACATGGGTAGGCTCCAGCCAGTTATCCGGCATTTGTACCGCCAGCACGCCCTGCGGACTGAGTAACGAAACCAGATGAGGGAACAGTTCGTAATGGTCGGGCAGCCATTGCAGCGAGGCATTTGCGAAAATCAGATCGAGCGTCTGTTTCGGATGCCAGTTGCGGATATCTGCTTCCACAAACTGACATTTCGGAAGAGCACTGCGCGCTTCGGCAATCATCGCCGGAGACGAATCGATGCCCGTTATCCTGGCAGCAGGCCAACGGTGATGCAAAAGGGCGGTGCTGTTACCTGGGCCACAGCCAAGATCGGCAACGTATTCGATATTCTCCAGCGGCACTCTGGCAAGCAGCTCCACCGCCGGACGCGATCGTTCAGCGGCAAAGTGCAGATATAAAGAGGGGTTCCAGTCAGACATTTTTATACTCCCGTCAGCGCCTTACCCCTAGTGTAGATAAAACTGTTGACATCCTCCACGCCCTGAATGACGAGGATCCCTGCTACGTTCAGGCTGTCGCCTGAATCATTTCGGTGGGTTCCTGCTTCAACGGGCGGCCTGACTGCACCATCCCTCCACAGGCAAGAACGGCGTGCCCCGCCGCTAAAATGTTACGAGCGCCGTTCACATCAGCGTTCGCTGTATATCCACACGCCGGACACCTGAATTGACTTTGTGACAGGCGATTTTCTTTCGCTGTATGACCACAGTACGCGCAACGCTGGCTTGTGTACGCTGGCGGAACAGCAAGCATCTGACCGCCACGCCAGAGCTGCTTGTACTCAAGCTGGCGGCGCATTTCATACCAGCCCTGATCCAGTATCGAACGGTTTAAACCTGATTTTGCCCGGACATTGCGCCCCGGCTGGCTGACCGTACCCGCTGCTGACTTTGACATGTTGCTGACCTTCAAATCCTCAATGACTATCATTGCGTGGTTTTTGCTGACGGTCGTTGTGACTTTGTGAAGGTAGTCCCTGCGGATATTTGCGATACGGGAATGCAGTCGCTGTATTTTGCGTTTCTGCTTCTGCCAGTTATTGCTGAATTTGACCTTGCGGCTTAACTGTCGCTGAAGTCTCGCCAGCGTCTTCTGGTTTTTCTGAAAACTGTTTACAGGCTCAAAGACTGTGCCATCTGACAGCGTGGCGAGTTTAGCCACGCCAGCATCCAGCCCGATCATTGATGCTGAAGGGTGAACCGGAGTGGATACTTCACTTTCTGTCTGAATACTGATGTACCACTTACCGCAGGACTGGCTGACAGTGACATTTTTCACAACCCCCGTGACCTGACGGCTATTCCGGTAGCGCATCCAGCCAAGTTTTGGCAGAAAAATACGGCTGTTTTCCTGATCGAGCTTAACGCCCTGCGGGTAGCGGAATGCATCATTCTGTCCCCGCGTTTTGAATCGGGGAAAACCAGCCCGCTTCTGGAAGAAGTTTTTGTAAGCCCGCTCAAGGTCTTTCAGTGACTGTTGCAATGGCTGTGAGGGCGAATCTTTAAGCCATTGCGTTTCAGTGGCGTTTTTCCACTCAACCAGCCAGGAAGCCATTTTCCCGTAAGGGATGTATTTATTACCGGCCTCATGATTCTCATTCTGACGTGCCAGAGCACGATTGAAAACGAAACGACATGCGCCTGCGAAGCGCCTCATTTCACACTCCTGTTGACCACCTGGTCTTAACTGGAATTTAAATGCCTGTAATCGTTTCACAGGTCAAATGATACTTTGGTCTATGAAAAAAGAAACCGATATCCGGCGTGGAAGGCATTGTGTTTTCCTGATGCATGTTCACCTGGTCTTTGTCACCAAATACCGACGCCAGATTTTTGACCATGACGCGATAGAAAAACTACGCACTTACTTTTCAAATGTATGTGCTGATTTTGAAGCTGAACTGGTTGAAATGGATGGCGAACCAGATCACGTCCATTTGTTAATTAACTATCCTCCCAAACTGGCGATATCCAGTCTGGTAAACAGCCTCAAAGGCGTATCGAGTAAGGTTACTGCGACGAGATCGACCAGATATTGCAGTCAGGTATTACTACAAAGGCGTTTTGTGGAGTCCTGGCTATTTTGCCAGTAGCTGCGGAGGTGCGCCAATATCCGTCATCCGCCAATACATTGAACAACAGCAAACACCTGGTTAGGTGAAAAACCGCGCCTTATATCCCCGCCCTGAAGGACGGGGTTTTACGGCGCACCGGATAAATTCGCCTCACGGCATCAATCCATTGAACAGACGTTTTTTACGCGGCCCGGTCATTAAAGATTCCAGTTTTGCGACACAGGTTTTGTAGTGGGGCGTGGTTTTATGGAACGCCACTGCGTCTTCATCTTTATAGGCTTCGTAGATATAAAAGCGCGAATTCACTTCCGGGTCCTGTAAGACATCGAAGCGCAAATTGCCTTCTTCCTGTACCGAGCCCAGGTGGTTCTGGCGAAAAACTTCGATAAACTCGTCAACCTTGTCTTCATGAACGTTAATTTCAACCAGTGTAACGTGCATAATTCTTCTCCTTAAATCCGCAGTTACTGTTTTTCACTCAGATAGAGTTCATATGCCCGATCAGCCGTTTCGTTATGGTGTACCACCGCCTGTACGGCTTTCATCATCGCCACCGGATGGTCAGACTGGAAAATATTACGCCCCATATCCACACCAGAAGCGCCCTGATCGATAGCCTGCCAGCACATTTCCAGCGCCTCACGCTCCGGTAATTTTTTGCCGCCAGCGATAACAATTGGCACCGGGCATCCGGCAACAATCCGTTCAAAGCCTTTATCGACATAATAGGTTTTGATTACCTGTGCGCCCATTTCAGCAGCAATACGAGTAGCAAGTGAAAAATAACGCTGATCGCGCACCATATCTTTGCCCACGCCAGTCACGGCCATGGTCGGCATACCCACTTTCATTCCGGCGTCGACCAGTTGAATAATATTTTTGATCGACTGATGTTCATATTCGCTGCCGATATAAACCTGCGCCGCCACCGCGCTACTGTTCAGGCGTACGGCGTCATCCATCGATAACGCCACCGCCTCATTGCTTAATTCCGCCAGAATAGAGTTTGCACCTGACGCCCGTAGCACCACCGGTTTATTGGTCGCCGGAGGCACCACGCTGCGTAAAATACCGCGCGTACACATCAATACATCGGCATGTTCAAACAGTGGGGCGATATTTATATCGATGCGTTCTAGTCCGGTAGTTGGCCCCTGAAAATAACCATGATCAAAGGCCAGCATTACGGTTTTACCCGTTTTCGGATTAAATATCCGCGATAAGCGTGACTGCATTCCCCAATCCAGCGCACCGCAACCTTTCAGGGTAAAAGGAATATTTTGTTGCGGTTGATCGGTGCGAAAATCTTTACCATCTTTAATGTCGTCTAAATCTGCCATAACGTACTCCGGTTAAGTAATGCACATCAGAAATCGTATTTGCCGATATTCTCTTTATTGAAAACCACGCGCTCCGGTAACAGTACAATGCCATTACCGTCCGCTTCGTAGTCATAGCCCTGAACGCTATTTGGCGAAACTTCCACCTGACCTACGCCCTGAATATCCAGTTTGTCGCCCGTTTTCATTGCACCTTTTTTCAATAATGCATCCGCGACATACACCGAAATTTTGCCTTGCTGCACCACATCCCACAGGCCAAATTCTTTCACTGTGCCGCGCTCGACATACGGACGCATCACATTTGGTGTGCTGAATCCCACAATTGCAACTTTGTCATTTTTCAGGTTTTCTGCGGCTTGCGCGGCAGCGGGCAGGGCGTTGGCATCGGGAGCGATAATAGCGTCGAGATCACTATAGGCTTTTAATATTCCTTCCGCGGTTTGTAACGATTTAGTGGCATCGTTATAGCCAAACTGCGTAGTGACGATTTCCCAGCCTGGATGCTCTTTGGCGATTTTCGCTTTCGCTTCTTTCACCCACTGGTTCTGGTCGGTAACAGTGGGGCTGGAGTAGAAAAACGCGACTTTGGCTTTGTCTTTATTCACCTGACGCGCCGCCATATCCACTAACATCCCTCCCAACTGGGTTGGCGTTCCCTGGTTAATGTAGTAAGAGCGGCATTCCGGTTTGGTATCAGAATCCCAGGTCAGTACTTTCACTCCACGCTGCATCGCACGTTTCAGCGCAGGACACAAGCCATCGGGCGAAACCGCAGAGACGATAATGGCGTTATACCCCTGGTTGACGAAGTTATTAATTAACTGTACCTGACCAGAAACACTGGGGTCTGTCGGCCCGTCGTAGGTCACATCAACACCCAGCTCTTTACCAGCTTGTTGAGCACCATTACCGCCACTGGTAAAAAATCCCACACCAACCAGTTTGGGAATAAAAGCAATACGCTCGGCGGCCTGTACATTCACAGAAATTGCGGCAATGCCAAGGGCACTAAGTAAGGCGATTTTCTTAAGGCGATGAAGTGTCATGAAGATATCCTTTATGGCAATGGGTTATTGGCCCGGCGCGCCAGCCACTCTTTAATTTGCTGGCGATGCAGGCTAACGGAACGACCTACGACAACGACGATAAGCAGCGCGCCGGAAAGGGCGCTGGACACCTGATTTGGCACTCCTGCCATTTGCAAACCTTGTTGCAAATATCCCACTAATAAAACCGCAATGGCAGTGCCGATAATCGAACCTGAGCCACCATAAATATTGGCACCACCAAGCACCACGGCGGTGATGGCGGGCATCAAAAACGACGCACCGAGATCGGAGCGTGCAGAACCAAAATACGAAACCAGCAGCACGGCGGCGACCGCAGACGCCAGCCCCGTCATGGCATAGAGTGCACATAAGGTGCGGTTAACCGGAATCGCGCTATAAAGCGCCACGCGCGGGCTTTGTCCAATCAAAAACACATTACGTCCGGCATGGGTTTTATGCAGCCACAGCCAGAAAACGATGAGACATATCAGAAAGATAATCAGCGGAACGGGAAGTCCCAGCACATCCAGGTTAGCGAAATCTGTAAACGCCATCGGGAATCCACCAATACCTTCGTACCCCGTCGCTCCGGCCATCCCGGAAAGCAGCAGAGCGCTTCCGGCAAACAGATACAGCGTGCCAAGCGTAATCACCAGCGGGTTAACTTTGGTATAGATAATTAATCCGGCGTTAATCAGCCCGCACAATGCGCCGAGCAGAAAGGTCAGAAGAATCGCCAGCGGCATCGGCACGCCGCTTTGAAACAGTACGCCTAATGCAATGGCGCACAAGCCGATGGTCGAGCCAAACGAAATATCGATCCCGCCACTGACAATCACCATCGTCAGCGGTAGGGCGACAATGCCAATGCAGATAAAGTCACTGGTGCTGAACAGCAACATATTGAGATCTAACATCCGCGGGTTAATTGCACCAAATGCGACAATCTCAATAACGAGCAGTGCGGCAAGGGCCAGTTCCCAGCCGTAGCGAATACGCATTACGCGGCCTCCCGTTTTTTACCTGACGAAGCGGGTTTAACGGATGGCGGTGGCGTCATAAAGCGGGCATATTTTTGCCGCCGTAGATTACGTTCCAGCGCACAACGCAGGCGTCCATCAAACACCAGCACCGCCAGCAGAACCAGGCCCGCGATAAAATCATTCCACCATGCCGGAATGCGCAACAGCACCAGTACACTATCGATCTGCGTCAGGAACCATGCGCCGAGTACCGCACCGATGATCGCACCGGAACCGCCGAGCAAACTAATACCGCCCAGCACGCAGGCTGCAATCGCTTTCATCTCCAGCCCGGTACCGGTCTGGTTGGGAATAAAACCGATCTGCGAAGCAAACACAATCCCCGCCAGTGCCGCCATGCAGCCGTTCAACGAAAATGCCACAATCCTAATGGCTTCCGTACGAACGCCCAGTTGACGAGCGCCCTGCAAATTATCGCCCGTGGCATAAAAACTGCGTCCAAACGCCGTCTTCGCCAGCAGCCAGGCCATAAATGCCACCAGAATTATCGTCAACCAACCAATTGCTGAAACGCCAAACAGCAGCGGGGCGGAGAGTTGTTTCAGTTCGGCGGGTAATCCCTCAATCCATTTACCGCCAGTCCACAGCAACATGATGCCCCTGTACAATCCTAATGTACCGAGCGTGGCAACAATGGCAGGGATCTTTAGCCACGCGACCAGGACACCGTTGAAAAATCCCGCGAGCAAACCAAGCAGTAAAGTCGCGACACAAGCAACAGGTAGTGAATACCCCGCGTTCAGTAACATTCCCAACAGCACTGCGCACATTCCGGTAATCGAACCTACCGAAACATCGATATTGCGCGTGAGCATCACCAGCGTCGCGCCCATTGCCAGCAGGATCAGGATTTGCGCGCTGCTATAAACCATGGTCAGCGTTTGCATACTTAAATACTGGCGGTCGAGAAAACCGGGTAATACAAACAGCAACACCACCGCCAGCAGTGCCGTGATTTCACGGTTGTTCTGGATAAACTTCAGCATGATGCCTCCTGACGCTGACTATCGCCGAAGGCAACGCGCATAATGGTCTCGACATTAATATCGCGTCCGGTCAGTGCAGAGTGGGCAATTTCGCCCTGATGCATCACATATACGCGATCTGCCATAAGTTCGATCTCTTCCAGATCAGAGGAGATAAGCAGCACAGCCACATTTTGTGCGGCGATGCTGTGCAGCAGCTGGTAGATATCATTACGGGCCGAAACATCAACGCCGCGCGTCGGCTCATCGACAATCAATACTTGCGGCGAGGCTTCAAGACACTTGGCGATCAGGATTTTTTGCTGGTTGCCACCGGATAATGTCCGTGCAGCTTGTTCAGATTGGTTAAATTTAATATTCAGCGCCCGACGATAACGTTCCAGTGTGGCATTATCTTTCGCAGTTTTCGCCCAGAATCCACGAAGGTTGTGGGTCAGGGCGCAAACGTTCCAGGCCAGCGAGGCATCGAGATTCAATCCGGATGACTGGCGATCCTCCGGCAAATAAACAAGACCGCGCAGTAAACGTTCTCCGGTAGATAATTTATTGATCTCCTTACCATTCAGCATAATGCATCCGCCACGCAAAGTGCGTAAACCATATAGTGTCTCAGCCAGTTCCGTACGTCCGGCACCCACAAGCCCAGCCAGCCCCAGTATTTCTCCGGCATTGAGCGTCAAGCTAACATTCATAAAACCTTCGCCAGTCACATTTTCCAGCGTCAGCAACGGCGTTCCGGCGGCATATTGTGGACGGTTGCCGGTTAACTCCAGCCATAACTTTTGACTGGCTGAGAGGGATTTTTCCCGCGTTGTTGGCGTGATGGCCTGAATGATGTCGTCGGTAGACAGCTCACAGGTTTTGCCACTTAACGCGATAGTTCCGTCGCGCATCACGCTAATACGATCGGCAATTTGGCGAATTTCCGGCAGTTTATGTGAGATAAAAACAATACCCACGCCAGTGGCGAGCAGTTCCCGTAAACGGCTAAACAAGCGTTCGGTTTCCGCAGGGGTAAGCGACGCTGTAGGTTCATCGAGAATGAGAATTTGCGAATCGCGCATCAGACCGCGCAGGATTTCCACCATTTGGCGGTCGGCAACATCCAGTGAGCCTGCCAGACTATGGAGATCAAACTGGCAGCCCAGCGCTGCCAGCAAGTTGTTCATCTTTTGCATGGAGATCTGTTTTTTTGCCAGACCAAACAGAATGTTTTCTTTTATCGACAGACTTGGAAAGAGCAAGGGTTCCTGGGGAACGAGGTAAATCCCCAACTGATGAGCATGAACTGGCGTTAATCTGGCGTAACTATTGCCACCAATCTCCAGCGTGCCGTTATCAGCGGGGGTAATACCGGCGATGATTTTCATTAGCGTCGATTTACCCGCGCCGTTACCGCCGAGCAGGGCATGAACCTCACCTTGATGCAACGTAAAATCGATGCCTTTCAGGATATTAACCCCTGAATACTGTTTATAAACCGAGCGGGCGCAAAGTAGCGGTAACGCGCGGGTATCACTCGTTTGCATAATTCCCCCGTTCAGTTTTACAGGTGAGTTTTGAACAAATGTATTTTTGCTTTTAATTTGTTCATAACCTTAGGTGGGCATTGCACATATTTCCGACGAATAGATCACAATTTATGCTATTTTGATTTTTATGGTTGCGTTTGTTCATTGCTGTTTGACCAAACTGTGGTGGCTATCACAGATATAAACGCGCAAGAACTGAACAATTGCATTAAAGATTTAAATATGTTCAAAGTGAAGAATGAATTATGACAATCAACGATTCGGCAATTTCAGAACAGGGAATGTGTGAAGAAGAACAGGTGGCGCGGATCGCGTGGTTTTACTATCACGACGGGCTGACCCAGAGCGAGATTAGCGATCGCCTCGGGCTAACGCGTTTGAAAGTATCGCGATTGCTGGAGAAAGGGCATCAGTCCGGCATTATTCGCGTGCAGATTAATTCTCGCTTTGAAGGCTGTCTGGAACATGAAACACAATTACGTCGTCAGTTTTCGCTGCAACATGTCCGGGTGATTCCTGGACTTGCGGATGCTGATATCGGCGGGCGCCTGGGGATAGGCGCGGCGCATATGTTGATGAGTTTACTTCAACCACAGCAGATGCTGGCGATTGGTTTTGGCGAGGCAACCATGAATACGCTGCAACGCTTAAGTGGTTTTATTTCGTCACAGCAAATTCGCCTGGTCACGCTCTCCGGTGGTGTCGGTTCTTATATGACGGGTATCGGACAACTTAATGCGGCGTGCAGCGTCAACATCATTCCGGCTCCGTTGCGGGCATCCTCCGCTGACATTGCCCGAACGCTAAAAAATGAAAACTGCGTCAAAGATGTCCTGTTGGCCGCGCAAGCTGCGGATGTGGCGATTGTCGGCATTGGTGCCGTGAGTCAACAAGATGATGCTACGATCATTCGCTCCGGTTATATCAGTCAGGGCGAACAGTTAATGATTGGCCGAAAAGGGGCGGTTGGCGACATTTTAGGCTACTTTTTTGATGCAAAAGGTGACGTTGTCACGGATATTAAAATACATAACGAACTGATTGGCTTACCTTTAAGCGCGCTGAAGACCATTCCCGTCCGGGTCGGCGTGGCAGGGGGAGAAAATAAAGCCGAAGCAATTGCCGCTGCAATGAAAGGCGGCTATATCAACGCACTGGTTACCGATCAGGACACAGCAGCGGCGATTTTACGTGGTTAAATTTGCATGACCTTATTACCGGGAATGATGGAGAACGTATAGAGGAACAGACAGAACGCATAAGCCGAGGACAATCTAATGGCTCGACTCTTTACCCCTTCAGAATCAAGGCATTACCTGATGGCGCTGGATGCAGGCACCGGAAGTATCCGGGCTGTGATTTTCGACCTGGAAGGCAATCAAATCGCGGTAGGACAAGCGGAGTGGCGGCATCTGGCAGTACCGGACGTTCCTGGTTCTATGGAATTTGATCTCAACAAAAACTGGCAACTGGCGTGTGAGTGTATGCGCCAGGCGCTGCATAATTCTGGTATCGCGCCGGAATACATTGCTGCCGTTTCGGCATGTTCGATGCGTGAAGGTATTGTTTTATATAACAATGAAGGAACACCGATCTGGGCCTGCGCCAATGTGGATGCCAGAGCGGCGCGGGAGGTCAGTGAACTAAAAGAACTGCATAACAATACCTTTGAAAACGAAGTGTATCGCGCGACCGGACAAACGCTGGCTTTAAGTGCCATCCCCAGATTACTTTGGCTGGCGCACCATCGTTCCGATATTTACCGTCAGGCATCAACCATCACCATGATAAGCGACTGGCTGGCCTATATGCTCAGCGGTGAACTGGCAGTCGATCCATCGAATGCGGGAACTACCGGGCTTCTCGACCTCTCCACCCGTAACTGGAAACCTGCATTGCTGGATATGGCTGGCCTACGGGCCGATATTCTTTCTCCTGTCAAAGAAACCGGCACATTGCTGGGCGTGGTAAGTTCACAAGCGGCGGAACTTTGCGGTCTGAAGGCGGGCACTCCGGTAGTCGTGGGAGGAGGGGATGTACAACTTGGTTGCCTGGGGTTAGGCGTTGTCCGTCCGACACAAACTGCCGTACTTGGCGGTACATTCTGGCAGCAAGTTGTAAACTTAGCCGCACCAGTGACCGATCCGGAAATGAACGTACGCGTTAATCCCCATGTTATTCCCGGCATGGTACAAGCTGAATCTATTAGCTTTTTTACCGGACTCACCATGCGCTGGTTCCGCGATGCATTTTGTGCCGAAGAAAAATTGATTGCCGAGCGCTTAGGTATCGATACTTACACGCTGCTTGAAGAGATGGCAAGTCGGGTGCCGCCTGGTTCGTGGGGCGTGATGCCGATATTCTCTGACAAAATGCGCTTTAAAACCTGGTATCATGCTGCGCCTTCCTTTATTAATTTGTCTATTGATCCGGATAAATGTAACAAAGCGACATTGTTCCGTGCGCTGGAAGAAAATGCGGCGATTGTATCAGCGTGTAACTTGCAGCAAATTGCTGATTTTTCGAATATTCATCCCACATCGTTGGTCTTTGCCGGCGGAGGTTCAAAAGGGAAATTATGGAGTCAAATTCTCGCTGATGTCTCGGGATTACCCGTCAATATTCCGGTGGTCAAAGAAGCTACTGCATTAGGATGTGCCATTGCAGCTGGCGTCGGTGCCGGGATTTTTTCATCACTGGCAGAAACCGGAGAACGCCTGGTGCGCTGGGAACGGACGCACACACCAGACCCGGAAAAGCATGAACTTTATCAGGATTCACGCGATAAGTGGCAGGCTGTTTATCAGGATCAGCTGGGGCTGGTTGATCACGGGCTGACGACATCATTATGGAAAGCACCGGGGTTGTAGTGGCATGATGAAAGCCACATTCTGATGGGTGTGGCTGTTAGTTATGCGTTTGGTCAAACTGGACTTTTACCAAAACCATATATCTAACCTAAGTTCAGATATCCGGGGCAGGGCAAAGCTGAAAAGTCCGCTTTGTGCCAGCAGCAGACTTTTGGACTTCAACCATGCATACATTCCAATACAGATTACAACTCTGATTAAAAATTATTTCTTTCTTGAGCTTTCACGAATGCGGGTCGGTTCATTGTTCTAACTATATAGCTGTTAGTTTCTGAGTTGATGTCTAATCCACACACTTTTGCCCATTGCAATGTGTGAGAGAGAAAAATGTCAGCCAGAGTAAAATAATTACCTGCGATCCAAGTATGAGCTGAGTTGAAGTGAATTTGGGAGATAACCTTGTCTGCTTCTTCTCTAAAGTAATTCATTAAGGTTGTGGAGCGTTGATTTTCTGGAGTAAAAATGATGTGTTTGAGCAACCCCCATACAGGTGCTTCTAAATCGGTGAGGCTAAAGCTCAACCAAGAATTAACAGAGGCTTTTTCACCCAAGTTTGCGGGATAAAGAGTGAGATTTTGATGTTTTTCACAAAGGTAGATACATATGGCAAGGGTCTCACTTATTGATACTTCTTCGTCTATCAAAAAAGGAACTTTTCCAAGAGGATGCGGTGATGTCACGTTAGAACCGCGATTGAAAAGATCAACTTTAATGGCCTCGTAAGTTACTCCAATTTCTTCAAGTACCCAAAGTACTCTCAGAGATCTACTTTTAGGATAAGTATAAATCTTCATTTCAAACCCTTTTGTTTATTTACCAACTTGTATGCCGCCATGAGTCTCAACCTTTGAAAGCAGTGATCGCTGTGGTGAGACTGTAGCGCGGACATGTCTATTTAGTCAGAGACGGACATCTCAATTTAGCTACTACAATTTAAGTGCGCATAATGTATATTATGTTAAATTGCGAACTGGATAAGCAACGTCTTAGTCTTATCCCCAGGTCTCACCTGATAGAGTCAGCAAATTACTACCCTACTGTCGGAATCTTGTTTCCCCTGTTTTGAGCCAACCATGGCTATTCGGACAAGCATGGTTAACATGGACTTTCGTTGGTGCGATGTTTTTTCGATGCTGCCCAAATTGCTACGATTTTTATTGTGAGTTGTTGCAAAATGCGCCGTACAAAAGCACTGCGTAAAGGGTTTCAATGGAACTGATTGCACATATAACACAAGACATAAGATATGTGGTTGAGCATAAGGAGCATCAATCCTCGCAGATACAACCTTTTCACTTGTCCAGTTTTCATTTAAAACACTCGGTTCTAATACGGATTACTGGA
Organism: Escherichia sp. GZ89; assembly: GCF_019366485.1. NCBI lineage: Bacteria > Pseudomonadati > Pseudomonadota > Gammaproteobacteria > Enterobacterales > Enterobacteriaceae > Escherichia > Escherichia sp. GZ89. The sequence goes on from NZ_JAEOHX010000001.1 coordinate 580,429, forward strand.
GGAAATGCCCAATTTTTTTTTGATTTAAATGAGACTCTCCCCCAAATGATTTATAGTGACGACATCATCTATATTGAAAAAGGATGTACATTCTCATTTAACCACAAAAAAACATTGAAGAGCGATCACGTCCAGGTCATTGAACTTACAGAGGATGTACTAAAAAGAGCATTGCCTGTCTGCACATATATTTCTCCTGTAGAGCATAGAAAACTTCCAGGAAGAATGAGTAAATATTATTCTGTGAAAAGTGAACATTCTCTCGATAACACTTTTGAATATATCTGCCGTAATGCCACAGCAAAAATAATAGATAAAACTAAGATGGTTAGTAGCGTCTGCTATTTATTATCCGTCTTTACTAAACATCATGGGTTTATAGATTCCCTTGAGCGGGCTATGAGTAGCAGTTATTCAGAACGAATCCATAAAATAATATCAAGTGATATTAAATGTAAATGGACATTGCAACTCTGTGCAAAAAAACTACACGTTAGTATTGCAGCCTTAAAACGGAAATTACAAAAAGAAGGCTCATCTTTCAGGACAGTTTATTTAGATACCCGAATGTGTCACGCATTAAATCTTATTAAAAAATCATCAAAAAGCGTGGCTGAAGTTGCTTATGAAAGTGGTTTTCGTTCAAGTTCAAGCTTTTGCACCGCATTTCGTAAATACTATGGTATTACGCCCACAAAAGTTAACAAAACACTACAGAACAAAGCATAACTCTGCGTTCCGTTGAATTGAATTGCGTTAGACTAAAATACCTGCATATATCACTAATAAGTCATGATAAACATCTTCGCCTGGATAAACAAAAATATAGAATCCCCTATTAACGTTGAAGATCTGGTAAAAATTTCAGGTTACAGCAGAAGACATTTACATACACTGTTTATGCAATATACAGGACACAGTGTCGCGGAATACGTACGTTTGAAACGCCTGTCCTATACAGCTCATCTGCTCAAACTCACCAATCTGTCCGTGCTGGATATATCATTACGTTATCACTACGACTCGCCACAGAGTTTTAGTCGGGTTTTTAAGCGTTATTATCAAATGACACCCCTCGCCTATCGTCGAAGCCAGCAATGGGGTAAAAAAATTCATTTTGTTGATCCATCAGAAAGAACAGATGTTGTCTATGATTTTGTTTATTATGAAGGTGATACTTTTTCAGGGAGCCTCCATCAGTTTCATCTCGATATGTCATCGCGTTTAGATTTCTGGCAAAAAGCAGCTATGCAAATAAATGATATGAAATTTCGCTCACTTCAACACACTTCGCAAATTAGAAGTGGTGTAAGCTACTACCCTTCCCTTCATAGTAAAAGCTCCATGGTTGTTGATTATGTATATGATGATGGAGCAAATAGTAAAACAGATATTGCAATAGCAAGTGGTGATTATATTAAAATTTCTCGACGAGGTATTTTGAATGACATGGTCGGATTGCCGAATGTTTTATATAGAAACATTCTTTATGCACATAATCTCATCAGAGGTAATGGCCGTGATTTCGAAATTATTGAAAGAGACAAAGGTCATACAATCAATTTCTCTTACTATATTCCTGTAAAAATGTAATCTACTTTGGATGTTACATTTTGAATAACGGCTACGTCGCCCCGCAGCAAACGGATCTGAAGCCGAACACGCCCGTATATGCAGCACATGCAACTTGAAGTATGACGAGTATATCTCCCACCACAAATATTAATAAGTGGCAGGAGTGCGATCAGTTCCTGTATCTCCAGTTATTTAATGTGTAGGGACATTTTCTGATACCACCCGAACGCGGACCTGCTTGTTTTGCAATGAGTGCCCGTCCATCACTGCGGGCATAAGCCACGACTGCCCTGTAGCACCGGGCACGTCGTACCATCTGTTACCATCCGGGGAAATTTCCCATTGATAACGAAATAGCAAAGAGCAATCTTTGTCAGTGTCACAGGTAGTCTTTGCCTGCAATGTGCTGCCAACAACGGGTGCATTTGTACTGCCATTAAGTTCTTCAGTTCCAGCAGTGAAAAGTATTTGAACACTGCTCACTTTATCGGTGAGATTCATCACCGGGGTCATACGGATAGTACCATTTACCGGATGAGTGCCCCCCGGGCCTGTAGCTGAAATATTAAGTTCCATCGCTGCCAGTGTCATACGTGCTGTAGGATCTTTGACAACGAGTTGCACTTTTTCGATCCATTGTCCATCACGTTCTTCACCCCCCAAAGATTTAAACGACAGTCCGGGACTATGAGTACTATATTCCACGTTATCAGGTTTTAAGCTTTTCCATTCGTCTTTCGAGCGTACTCGAACATAATGCCATTCTATGATACTGCCATTGTCATCGTTGACTGTTGGTGAAGGAATAACAAATTTACCCTCTTCACGGCGAACTTCATCATGAAGTACGTTTAAATAAGGTGTGAAACTTTCAGGATTAATACTTACTGTAACCGGGATGCGCTCAGAGGTTACCGAATTTCCCCGGCTGTCCGTAACTTTTAAATACAATGAATATTCTTTATTTTCAGTGACGTCCAGAGAGAGAGCAGGTAATCGCAATCCACTATTGACATTACCCTGTTGTTGTAATCCGCCAATAAGTTCAGCGTCACCTGTCCACTCAATGCGTTCAACTGGATAACGACTGTTTATAGTTGCACTTAACGTGACAGTGTCACCTGACTGACCGTTTACAGGTGAGGCATATACTCGTATACGACTGGCCTGTTCGCGATATTCCATAACAATATTGTAATTACGATCAACAAAGGCAGTACGGTTGGTCGTGTTACTGGCTGGGCGAACCTGGGAAGGATCCAACTGTGCCCTCAGCGGTACACCAAAGGTGTAATTCAGGTTTAATCCCGCTTCTGTTTGTGAACCACTACTACCGGCATCTTTGTACCCCGCCTTGATCTCAACAAGAGGTACTGGTTTCCACGTAATTGCACCAGTGAACGCCGCAGGATCGCGAGTCAGTGAGTCGTTCCCGAGGATATCGACTTTATCACCAAAATATTGTTCAAATGCCAGTTCCGCTCCAAACCAGGGCAGTGACGGTAACGCACCTTTGAGCCGTACATCAATACCCGTTGCCGGTCTTTCATCATGAAGCGGTTGCACTTTCGAAGTTTTCCAGTCCGAGAGAGGAAAGTACCAGTTGCCAGCCAGACTCATACTATCGCGAAATAACTCAACGCCCAGACTTCCCCGTAAATGATCGTAACGTACATCAGCATCCAGGAATGAGTTGATACCCAGTAACCACTCGCCGACATCCTGACGCCAGCCAATACCGGTGTTTACGAAAAAACGGCCATTAAAACTATTATTATCGTGGTCGCGTAGGCCCAACTGTCCAAATAAGATCGAACTGGTGGACTGATATAATGGAATCAGCAGGTCTGCTTCTGCTGAACGATACTTGCTTGCGTCTTCCAGGGTGATCCCCCCACGAAACTGCGCCTCGGGCAGCCAGTGTTTGATACCGCTGGTAATGCCATCGTTAGCAATAGTTTGTGGTAGCGTCTGAATCTGATTTTTTGCGAAGTCGCTAATATTACCTTCTTGCAACAAGCTACCCAGGGACGATGCGCGTGAAGCCAGCCATTCTGCTTCGGGTTGATCTGTTTTATCGGCGCTGCTATCTGCACCTGATCGAGTGATTTCCGGTAGCATTGCCTGGGCAAGTGCCGCCGGGGTCAGCAGCTGTGTACCGACTAATACCCAGGCCAACCAGCGAGCCAAAGGTGTAGGTGTGAATTTCACTGATTATCTCTCCATGACAGAACCAGAAAGAGCCCTTCCCTTATAAAAGAGCTCATTTTATTTTTGCTATACTCGTCATACTTTGAGTTGCATATGCTGCAACTGGAATTATCCCGAATAAATTAGGATTTTTTGGCGACTACAGGAGGTGTTTTACTGTCATTTATGGTCAACGGTGTAAGTTCGACTTTGAAATAAAGGTTTTGTTGATCCGATGGAATCGTATATGTCGAATTTGATGCGTTATCTATTTTTGCATATATTCCATTCAACTCATTTGCGCTAAACCACTGAAATGAATAACCTTCCGAATCACAATTGCTTGCAGTAGACTTTTCGTCATCTTTGAAAGAACACTTTGTAGATAAGGTTGCGCCAACAATTGGAGAGTTTATTGAGTCAGTACCATTCAATTCGTTAGATGGATTTTTATCTCCCGGATTATTTATTATAATACTTACATTTGAAGCACGGTTCGTAATGATACCATCTGTACCTCCTTCAAGGCCTTTAATCTTTGACGTTAATTTAATTTTATGTGTTGAGAATGCCTGATAAGGATGACCTGCACTTGCAGCGACTTTATACGTAATCCAGATTACACTCTGAGAGGCATTTTTTGGAATTTCAAATTGTGTACCTGAATGTGATGGAGTACCACTTAAGTCAGGATTATTTACATTTTTATTAATCAGAAACCATTTAATCTCAGATTTATCAAGAACAGATTCTCCCTTTCCTGTGGTATTATCAATACCATCGCCGTCTTTATCAGTATAAAATAATTTATCTATTCTTAACGTCTGACCTATATACAACATTCCCTTTACCTCCAAACCTTCTTCCCCTGCAACAGCAACAGGTCGATAACCAACCGATGGTGCTGTAGTTGCAGAAGTCAGAACGCCAGTGTCATTACCTTCTGCAGCGAAAGCCACCCCAGAAATAAGAGTTGTAGAAATAGTCACTGCCAGTAGTGTTTTTTTTATCACGATAAAGCCCTTTTGTTAGTTATGAAGAAATGTCCTTATGAGGGAAAATTTAAGAATAACATCCCTCTGCACGATACTATGCGGTTTTAAATGCTCTTCAGACAAGAACGGTGAACAAGCCGAATAGACAAAAAAATCTTGCCAATCATAGAGATATTAAAAAATGAATATTTAAAAATGAGCTTATAAATAAAATATTTGAGCCAATAGATAAATCAGGAACTCAATTTCATTCGAAAGAAATATACTTACCAACATATTATTCAATACCGAAACTAATAAACAAGCCAATATTAACAAACGCAATCACCCTTCACCAGGTAAACTGTAACCCAGTGCAACTATAAGGATTAATTTCTAGCCAAAAACATCACCAAAGACAGTTAACACCTAAAATATGCATAATTATCAATTAGATATTTAATAGTTAAAAACTTTTCAACTGTAAAATCTTGCAATAACTACTCACAAAGTGGCACAATCCGAGACGCTAATGATAATTGTTACCATTTAGGCTTGTATGTTAATAGCAAAATATCTTTGCCTACTGAAACCATTTTGGGTACGTAAAAACAATAAAACTTCAGTATTTTTGATCATCGTTATCCTCGCCATGATCCTTGGCGTTGTAAAAATTCAGGTGTGGTTGAATGACTGGAACAACGATTTTTTCAATGCTCTAAGCCAAAAAGAGACTGATAAACTTTGGCAGCTGGTGTTATGGTTTCCGGTGCTTCTTGGTGTCTATGTATTAATATCCGTAAACAAAACATGGCTTATTAAACTACTGACAATTCGTTGGCGCGAGTGGTTAACTGACTACTATCTTAAGCGCTGGTTACAGGACAAAAATTACTATTTCAGCCAACTCGACACTGAACATAAACATACCGATAACCCGGACCAACGTATTGCCGAAGACATCCTGCTTCTGATTAGCAAAACGTTAAGTCTTGCATTTGGCTTTATCCAGTCATTGAGCATGTTGGTCACTTTTACGGTTATTCTTTGGCAAAGTGCGGGTACACTTTCGTTCTCCCTTGCAGGAGAAACGTGGCATATTCAGGGTTATATGGTGTACACCGTGGTGTTTATTGTTATTGGCGGAACACTTTTTACCCATAAAGTAGGCAAGCGTATTCGCCCGCTCAACGTTGAGAAACAGCGTAGTGAAGCAAATTTCCGTGCCAACCTTGTGCAGCATAATAAGCAGGCAGAGCTAATTGCTCTGAGTAATGCAGAACACCACCAGCAACAAGAGCTGTCTGATAATTTCACTACCATTAAGAAAAACTGGCACCAATTAATGAACCGCCAGCGTTGGCTGGACTACTGGCAGAACGTCTACTCACGTTCACTGAGTGTACTGCCCTACTTTCTTCTGCTGCCACAATTCATTACCGGGCAGATCAATTTAGGCGGACTGATGAAATCACGCCAGGCTTTTATGCTGGTCTCGAATAACCTCAGTTGGTTTATCTATAAATACGACGAACTTGCAGAACTGGCAGCTGTTATCGACCGTTTGTACGAATTTCATCAACTCACTGAACAACGCGTGGTTAAAAAGCCGGATGTTAATGATCATAAGATTCAGGTAAAAGATGGCACTATTCATACCCCGGATAATCGACCATTGCTGGAAAATCTCAACCTCAAGGTTGTTCCTGGCAAGTGGCTGTTGTTAAAAGGTATTTCTGGAGTTGGTAAAACAACAGTATTGAAAACGTTATCGCACTGCTGGCCGTGGTTTCAGGGTGATATTTCTTCCCCTGTTGATATTTGCTACGTACCGCAAGCGCCATTAATTAAGTCTGGGAAGCTGAAAGATATTATTTGCAAAACGCTACCTGTCACTGTGGATGACAACGGCATTAACAACGCCCTACATCTGGTAGGTTTAGTTAAATTAAAGGATCGATTAGAAGAGTTTGATCGCTGGGGAGATATTTTATCCAGTGGAGAAAAACAACGAATCGCTTTAACCAGAATTCTCTTACATCGTCCGAAATGGATATTTTTGGATGAAACAACCTCTCATCTGGAAGAACTGGAGGCAATCCGCTTATTACGTTTAGTACGCCAACAATTACCTGGAAGTGGTGTCATTATGGTTTCTCATCAGCCGGGATTGTGGTCTCTGGCAGACGATATTTGTGACATTAGCGCGGCTTAATAATTATAACAAAAGCCCGCAGAGGAGATTTTTTAATGAAACGAGTGCTTATTCCAGGCGTCATTTTATGTGGCGCCGATTTAGCCGTTGCCGCTGAGGATAACGAAAAATATACCCCTTTCTTCGAACAAATGACGGTATATGCCCCTGTGCCCGTGCCAGTAAATGGCAATACACATTACACAAGTGAAAGTATTGAACGATTACCCACGGGTAATGGCAACATTAGCGATTTGCTAAGAACTAACCCTGCGGTGCGTATGGATACCACCCAGAGTACTTCTTTAAATCAGGGCGATATTCGCCCGGAAAAAATTTCAATTCATGGTGCTTCGCCCTATCAAAATGCTTATTTGATTGATGGTGTAAGCGCCACAAACAACCTAAATCCAGCGAATGAATCTGATAGCAGTAACGCAACCAATATCAGTGGTATGTCGCAGGGATATTATCTTGATATCTCGTTACTGGATAATGTCACTGTTTATGACAGCTTTGTTCCGGTGGAGTTTGGTCACTTCAATGGTGGCGTCATTGATGCCAAAATCAAACGTTTTAATGCTGATGACAACAGTATCAAACTGGGCTACCGCACGACGCGCTCAGACTGGATGACTTCGCATATTGATGAAAAAAACAAGAATGCCTGGAACCAGGGATCTTCAGGGAGTACTTATTACTCTCCTGAGTTCAAAAAGAACTTCTACAGCCTGTCATTTAACCAGGAGCTGACAGATAACTTCGGCGTAACCGCTGGTTTCTCACGTCGTCAGTCGGATATTACCCGTGCAGATTATGTTTCCAACAACGGTATTGTTGAAGGCCGCGCACAGTATAAAAACCTGATTGATACCGCACTGAGTAAATTCTCCTGGTTTGCCAGTGATACGATTACCCACGATCTGACATTCAAATATACTGAATCTCGTCGCGATTATAACACCAGTACCTTCCCGGAATCTGACCGTGAAATGGGTAACAAATCTTACGGTGTCGCATGGGATATGGATTATCAGTTAGCAAAAGCGAAACTGCATACTACCCTCGGGTGGGATCATATTAGCGACTACACTCGTCATGACCATGACATTTGGTATACCGAAGATGTATGTACATATGGTGATATTCGCGGTCGTTGTACCCGTGGTGGATTAGGCCATATTTCTCAGGCCATAGACAACTACACCTTCAAAACGCGCCTTGACTGGCAAAAAATCGAGATCGGCAATTTCACACATCAACCTTATCTTGGTGCGGAATATATCTACTCTGATGCCTGGACGCAGCGACATAACCAGTCTGAGTCTTATCAAATTAAGTCTTCCGGGATTAAAACCAACCACACCATTTACCATAAAGGGAAAGGGAGTTTGGGAATCGATAACTACACCCTCTACCTGGCTGATCGTATGAGTTGGAAAAATATTTCCCTGATGCCTGGTCTACGTTACGACTACGATACTTACCTTAAGAACACTAATATCTCACCACGTTTTATGACTGAGTGGGATATTTTTGCCGATCGGTCGTCACTCATTACTGCCGGTTATAACCGCTATTATGGCGGTAATATTCTTGACATGGGGTTAAGGGATATCCGTAACAGTTGGACCGAATCGCTTTCCGGTAACAAAACGCTGACCCGTTATGAGGATCTCAAAACACCTTATAACGATGAACTGGCATTGGGATTACAGCAAAAAATTACCGATAACGTTATTGCCAGAGCAAACTACGTTTATCGTTCTGCCCATGACCAAATCAGCAAAACCAGCCATACCGATAGCGCAACAAAGACGACAATTACCGAATATAACAATGACGGTACGACTAAAACGCACTCATTTAACCTGAGTTTTGAACTGGCCGAGCCTCTTCAGGTCAGCCAGTTTGCGATCAACCCGCAAATTGTTTTCAGCTATATCAAAAGTAAGGGCAATCTACGACTAAACAGTGGCTATGAAGAAACCAATACCGGCGACAATAAAGTCGTATACAACGGAAATCTGGTCTCTTATGACAGTGTACCGGTGGCTGATTTTAATAACCCGCTGAAGATCTCGCTAAATATGGATTTCACCCACCAGCCTTCTGGCCTGGTATGGGCAAATACCCTCACCTGGCAGGATGCACGGAAAGCTCGCATTCAGTTAGGCAAAACAAACTCGCAATATCAGAGTCAGTACGCTGATTACAAACAGTATGTTGATGAAAAACTGGATAGTAGCCTGAACTGGGATACCCGCATTTCCTGGACGCCTCAGTTCCTTAAAGCCCAAAACCTGACGTTCAGTGCCGATATCCTCAACGTTTTGGATAGCAAAACTGCGGTCGATCTCTCAACAGCAGGCGTCTCTACCTACGCCAGCGGTCGGCAGTTCTGGCTTGATGTCAGCATGAAATTTTAACCCTGAAAAATTGAGTTAGCCGGGTGGGATTTCCCTACCCGGCTTTTGTATGGAGAAAAAAATGAGGAAACTCTGTTACTTACTGACCTTTGTCGCAACATTGCTGCTAATTCCAGAAAGATTAATAGCAGCTCCCCTACCGCAAGATGAAAAATTGATTACCGGGCAACTGCAAAATGGCCTGAAATACATGATTTACCCTCATGCTCAACCGAAAGATCAGGTGAATTTATGGCTGCAAATTCATACAGGTTCATTACAGGAAGAAGATAACGAGCGCGGTGTGGCACATTTTGTTGAGCATATGATGTTCAACGGCACCAAAACCTGGCCGGGGAATAAAGTTATCGAAACGTTTGAAAGCATGGGCTTGCGCTTTGGCCGTGATGTCAATGCGTATACCAGCTATGACGAAACGGTATATCAGGTTAGCCTCCCGACCACGCAGAAAGAGAACCTGCAAAAGGTGATGTCCATTTTTAGTGAATGGAGCGCAGAGGCAACCTTTGATGAGAAAGAAGTTGCGGCAGAACGAGGAGTAATTACCGAGGAGTGGCGCGCCCATCAGGATGCTAAATGGCGCACATCTCAGGCACGTCGCCCTTTCCTACTGGCTAACACGCGTAATTTAGATCGCGAGCCGATTGGTCTGATGGATACCGTTGCCACTGTTACACCGCAACAGCTACGTGCTTTCTATCAGCGTTGGTATCAGCCAGACAATATGACCTTCATTATCGTCGGTGATATCGACAGCAAAGAAGCACTGGCGTTGATCAACAATCATTTAGGCAAACTGCCCGCAACCAAATCGGCTCAAAATCGCGTCTGGCCGACAACCGCGGAAAACAACCTGCGCTTTAATATCATTAATGATAAAGAAAACCGCGTAAATGGCATTGCCCTCTATTATCGTCTGCCGCTGACTCAGGTAACGGATGAGCAAAGTTTCATCGAACAAGCTGAGCTGAGTATGCTTATTCAGTTATTTAATCAGCGACTGCTGGAACGTATTCAGTCCGGTAAACTGAAACATATTTCTGGCGGAACTGCGCGTAGCGTGAAAATCGCCCCTGATTATCAGTCGCTATTTTTTCGAATTAATGCTCGTGACGACAATATGCAGGATGCCGCAAATGCCTTAATGACTGAACTGGCAACTATTGATAAATACGGTTTTTCCACCGAGGAACTGGAAGACCTGAAAGCCACACGGCTGACCTGGCTGAAAAATGCTGCGGATCAGCAGGCTGAGCGAGACCTGCGTATGCTGACCAGTCGTATCGCCTCCAGCTCACTGAATAACACGCCATTCCTCTCCCCGCAGCAGACTTATCAACTGTCTGAGCGTCTCTGGGCGCAAATCACCGTCGAAAGCCTGGCGCAGAAATGGCAGCAACTAAGGAAGAATCAGGATGCGTTCTGGGAACAAATGGTAAACAGCGATGCTGCAGCCAAAAAAGCGCTCTCGCCACAAGCCATAAAGCAGCTGGAAAAAACCTATGCTGATAAAAAACTGCCGCCATACGTTTTCCCTGGAATAAATTTAACCCTGACGGTTGCAGATAATGCCCAGGCGAAAATCACTCACCAGGAAAAGCTGGCTGACGATCTGACTTCGTTGACGCTCTCTAATGGCGCACGTGTCGTGGTAGCGAAAACGGCGAGCAATGAAGAAAAACTGCAAATCATTGCGGTATCAGATAAAGGTGATCTGAGTTTCCCGGCGGAACAGAAAGCGATTATTGCGCTGGCAAATAAAGCGGTTAGCGGCAGCGGAGTTGGGCAGTTGTCTGCCTCAAGCCTTAAGCGCTGGAGTGCGGAAAATGCCGTGACAATGAGCACCAAAGTCAGCGGGCAAAATACTCTGCTCTCTGTCAATGCGCGAGTGAATAACCCTGAGCCTGGCTTCCAGTTGCTAAATCAACGAATCTCGAACAGCAAAATCAACGACAATATCTGGGAGTCTATGAAAAATGCCCAGATTCAGTCGCTGAAAACATTGGATCAGCGTCCGGCAGAGAAATTCGCGCAGCAAATGTATGAAGCCCGTTATGCCGATGACCGTGCGCAGCGTCTGACTGAAAAACAACTGGCGCAATTTAGTGCTGAACAAGCTCTGGCAGTTGACCGCCAGCTCTTCTCATCTCCCGCAGATCTCACGTTTGTGATTGTCGGTAATATTGATGAGGAAACATTGCTGCCGTTAGTGACACGTTATATCGGTTCTCTGAAGCAGAGTGAACATGTTCTGTCCGCTGGCCAACCGTTAAAACGGGCAACCACGAATGCGAATATTACGCTGAAAGAACAAAATGAACCTGTCGCACAGGTGGCACAATGGAAGCGCTTCGATACCCGTTCGCCTGTAACCCTGCCTGTACGAATGGCGCTGGATGCCTTTAACGCCGTACTGGCGAAAGATCTTCGGGTGAATATTCGTGAGCAGGCTTCCGGGGTGTATAGCGTCTCCTCTCGTCTTTCTGTTGATAAACAGGCCAACGATCTGACGCATGTCATCGGCTTTACCTGCCAGCCGGAGCGCCATCAGGAATTGTTAACGCTTGCTAATAAGGTGATGGCTGATCGCCTCGTGAAAGGCATTAATGCGCAGGAGCTCAATGAGTATCGTAAAAATATGCAGCGAAATCTGGAGATCCAACAACAGAACACACAGCAATTAGCGAATACTATTGTCAGCAGTCTTGTACAATATAATGATCCTGCGGCCTGGACCGAACAGGAAAAGCTCTTGCAGCAACTTACCCCTGAACAGGTGAACAACACTGCGCGTAAATATCTCTCCTCAGCAGTAAATATTTACTCTGGTGTATTGTTGCCAAAATAAAATATTTCGGAACCACAACTTTAATACGGTTGTGGTTCTGTCCTGCTAAAAAATTTATCGCAAGAAATATTCGACATATCTGATATTGATTGTTTTGAGATTATTTTTATTATTTTGTTTATGCATTAATTCCACCTAAAAATAAATACCAATGAAACAAAATTTATCCTGTAACACATTGTTTTAATGAAAAAAACATGAAAAACTTAGCCGTAATAAATAAAGATATTTATTCTATTTAGGAATTTTTTATTTAGCCGTTACTTGCCTGTTTTGTGGAGTAATCCTATTTTTTTCATGCGTTCATATCATTTAAGGAGTTAAAAATGGACAAGAAGCAAGTAACGGATTTTCGCTCTGAACTACTCGATTCACGTTTTGGCGCTAAAGCCATTTCTACCGTAGCGGAATCAAAACATTTTCCGCTTCATGAAATGCGTGATGATATCGCGTTCCAGATTATCAGCGATGAATTATTTCTCGATGGTAACGCCCGTCAGAACCTGGCAACTTTCTGCCAGACCTGGGATGACGAAAATGTCCATAAACTGATGGATTTATCGATCAATAAAAACTGGATCGATAAAGAAGAGTATCCGCAATCAGCCGCTATCGACCTGCGCTGCGTAAATATGGTTGCAGATCTATGGCATGCGCCGACTCCGAAAAACGGCCAGGCCGTAGGCACCAACACCATCGGCTCCTCTGAAGCCTGTATGTTGGGCGGGATGGCGATGAAATGGCGCTGGCGCAAACGTATGGAAGCTGCTGGCAAACCAACGAACAAACCCAACCTGGTTTGTGGCCCGGTACAAATCTGCTGGCATAAATTTGCCCGTTACTGGGATGTAGAGTTGCGTGAGATCCCTATGCGTCCGGGACAGTTATTCATGGATCCGCAGCGCATGATTGAAGCCTGCGACGAAAACACCATCGGCGTAGTGCCGACCTTCGGTGTGACCTATACCGGTAACTATGAATTCCCGCAACCGCTGCACGATGCACTGGATAAATTCCAGGCGGATACCGGTATTGATATCGATATGCATATCGATGCCGCCAGTGGTGGTTTCCTCGCACCGTTTGTTGCCCCGGATATTGTCTGGGATTTCCGTCTGCCACGTGTGAAATCTATCAGCAGTTCGGGTCACAAATTCGGCCTTGCTCCGTTGGGCTGCGGTTGGGTTATCTGGCGTGACGAAGAAGCTCTGCCGCAAGAGTTGGTATTTAACGTCGACTACCTGGGGGGGCAGATCGGTACTTTCGCCATCAACTTCTCCCGCCCGGCAGGTCAGGTTATCGCTCAATACTATGAATTCCTGCGTCTTGGTCGTGAAGGCTACACCAAAGTGCAGAACGCCTCTTATCAGGTAGCGGCATACCTTGCGGATGAAATCGCCAAACTGGGGCCGTATGAGTTCATCTGTACCGGTCGCCCTGACGAAGGTATCCCGGCTGTCTGCTTCAAACTGAAAGATGGGGAAGATCCAGGGTATACCCTGTATGACCTCTCTGAACGCCTGAGACTGCGCGGCTGGCAGGTCCCTGCCTTTACCCTCGGTGGTGAAGCTACCGACGTAGTAGTAATGCGCATTATGTGCCGCCGTGGTTTCGAAATGGACTTCGCTGAACTGCTGCTGGAAGACTACAAAGCCTCCCTGAAATATCTCAGCGACCATCCGAAATTACAGGGTATTGCACAACAGAACAGCTTTAAACATACCTGATACAGCGACACGCCAGGCGCGTGAGTGATCACTGTAACTCCCGGGGCGATTCAGATTTCTACATTGCCCTGGGGTAATTTCTAAAGTCTGTTCACTGGCATTAGCAATGGAAAATGTTGCTCTGAACGGCGTTCAGGACAAGACAGGTGCGGTTCCGACAGGATAACCGTTTTAGGGGGATAATATGGCTACATCAGTACAGACAGGTAAAGCTAAGCAGCTAACATTGCTTGGATTCTTCGCTATTACGGCGTCGATGGTTATGGCTGTTTATGAATACCCAACTTTCGCAACTTCCGGTTTTTCATTAGTCTTTTTCCTGCTATTAGGCGGGATTTTGTGGTTTATTCCCGTGGGCCTGTGTGCTGCTGAAATGGCTACCGTGGAAGGCTGGGAGGAAGGTGGTGTATTCGCATGGGTATCAAATACCCTGGGGCTTAAATGGGGATTTGCAGCTATCTCCTTTGGCTATCTGCAAATCGCAATTGGCTTTATTCCGATGCTCTATTTCGTATTAGGGGCGCTCTCCTACATCCTGAAATGGCCAGCACTAAACGAAGACCCGGTCACGAAAACCATTGCCGCACTCATCATTCTTTGGGCGCTGGCATTGACCCAGTTCGGCGGCACCAAATATACGGCGCGGATTGCCAAAGTTGGTTTCTTCGCCGGTATCTTGCTGCCTGCATTTATTTTGATCGCCTTAGCGGCAATCTATCTGCACTCCGGTGCGCCGATTGCTATCGAAATGGATGCGAAAACCTTCTTCCCTGATTTCACAAAAGTTGGCACGCTGGTTGTGTTTGTCGCCTTTATCCTGAGTTATATGGGGGTAGAAGCTTCCGCAACCCACGTCAATGAAATGAGCAACCCAGGGCGAGACTATCCGCTGGCCATGTTACTGCTGATGGTGGCAGCAATCTGCCTAAGCTCTGTCGGTGGTTTGTCCATTGCGATGGTGATTCCAGGGAATGAAATCAACTTATCCGCAGGTGTTATGCAAACTTTCACCGTTCTGATGTCACATGTGGCACCGGAAATTGAGTGGACAGTTCGTGTCATCTCAGCCCTGCTGCTGCTGGGTGTTCTGGCGGAAATCGCTTCCTGGATTGTTGGCCCTTCTCGCGGTATGTATGTGACTGCGCAGAAAAACCTGCTACCCGCTGCGTTCGCCAAAATGAATAAAAATGGCGTGCCAGTAACGCTGGTTATCTCTCAGTTGGTAATTACTTCCATCGCGTTGATTATCCTCACCAATACAGGTGGTGGTAACAACATGTCCTTCCTGATCGCGCTGGCGTTGACCGTGGTAATTTATCTGTGTGCTTATTTCATGCTGTTTATTGGCTACATTGTGTTAGTTCTTAAACACCCTGATTTAAAACGCACATTTAATATCCCTGGCGGTAAAGGTGTGAAACTGGTGGTCGCGATTGTGGGTCTGCTGACTTCAATTATGGCGTTCATTGTTTCCTTCCTGCCCCCGGATAACATCCAGGGTGACTCGACCGATATGTACGTTGAATTGTTGGTAGTAAGTTTCCTGGTGGTACTCGCTCTGCCGTTTATCCTCTATGCGCTGCATGACCGCAAACACAAAGTGGATACTGGTGTGGCACTGGAACCTATCAACAGTCAGAACGCACCGAAGGGGCATTTCTTCCTGCACCCACGTGCCCGTTCCCCGCACTATGTGGTGATCGATAACAAAAAACACTAACCCTGTTTAAGTGTCGTAACACAACCCAGAACGGGAGTGATGAATTTGATCACTCCCGTCTTTTTTGTAACCGTTGGTTGTATTGACTTACCCTGGATAAGTACGAGAATGAGCGGCACATATGTTTACCGGAAATCAGGCATGGATATCTGCTCCCGAAACGTTACCCTTGTCGCCAGGCGCTCATGTTCTTTGATTGCTCTGGCGCTTCTTCTTTGCAGTTGTAAGAGCACGCCACCGACATCTCTGGTGACGCCTGCGCAAAAAACACAACCACCAGCCAGCACACAACTCTCGCAGCAGCCAATGCGCGGTATCTGGCTGGCAACTGTTTCCCGACTCGACTGGCCGCCGATTAGCTCGGTAAATATCAGTAACCCCACCAGCCGAATGCACGTACAGCAGCAAGCATTGACCAACAAACTGGATCAACTTCAACGTCTTGGGATCAACACGGTATTCTTCCAGGTTAAACCTGATGCAACTGCCCTGTGGCCCTCGCAAATACTGCCCTGGTCAGATGTGATGACCGGGAAAATTGGTCAGGACCCAGGCTACGATCCCCTGCAATTTATGCTCGATGAAGCCCATAAGCGCGGAATGAAAGTCCACGCCTGGTTTAACCCCTATCGCGTATCTGTGAATATCAAACCAGGTACAATCCGGGAACTCAATAATACGCTGAACCAGCAACCGGCCAGCGTTTATGTGCAGCATCGCGACTGGATAAAAACATCCGGCGACCGTCTGGTGTTAGATCCCGGCATTCCCGAAGTTCAGCAATGGATAACCAACATCGTGGCTGAAGTGGTGTCCCGTTATCCGGTAGATGGCGTACAGTTTGATGACTATTTTTATACTGAATCTGCCGGTTCAAAGCTGAACGACAATGATACCTTTCGCAGATATGGCGCTGGTTTTGCTTCAAAGGCAGACTGGCGGCGGCATAATACTCAGCAATTGATCACCCAGGTTTCACGCACCATTAAAAAACTTAACCCCAATGTCGAATTTGGTGTCAGCCCGGCGGGTGTCTGGCGCAACCGTTCGCATGATCCGATGGGCTCCGATACGCGCGGTGCCGCAGCTTATGATGAGTCATATGCCGACACTCGCCGTTGGGTACAACTCGGTCTGTTGGATTACATCGCCCCACAAATTTACTGGCCCTTCTCACGCAGTGCTGCCCGCTATGATGTGCTGGCAAAATGGTGGGCCGATGTAGTGAAACCGACTAATACCCGGCTTTACATCGGAGTGGCATTTTATAAGGTGGGCGAACCATCAAAAGTAGAACCTGACTGGATGGTTAACGGCGGCGTTCCTGAACTGAAAAAACAGCTCGACCTTAACGATACCGTACCGGAAATCAGTGGCACGATTCTGTTTCGTGAAGACTATCTCAACAAGCCGCAAACGCAGCAGGCAGTGAACTATCTGCGCAGTCGCTGGGGCAGCTAATCCCACCTTCACCGCCCGGGTTTCCCTTGCCTGGGCGGTCTTCATCTCAGGATGACAGGATAGACTATACTCTGTATAAATAATCTGACTCATCAGTAATAAAATTATCTACCATTAAACTACTCACACTCTTTTTATGTGTTGTGTTTCTTACGCAACCCGTCTTTTCAGTGAGCGCAAAACGGTATAACCGTAAGGGTGGGCATTATGGAGATGTACTTTAAAAGAATGAAAGATGAGTGGGTCGCGTTGGTTGAAAGAACTGACCCGGAAATCCGAATAAAAGCATCGGAAATTGCCACCGCTCACGCGCTGACTTTGAGTCATGAATTTTACCGTATCGTTCGGGCAGATCCCCACGCCGAAGAGTTTCTCAGTAATGAACAGGTTGAAAGACAACTGAAATCGGCGATGAAAAAATGGATCATTAACGTATTATCAGGCGGTGTAGAAGATATTGAACGTCTGATACAAATTCAGCATACCGTAGCCGAAGTCCATGCCCGAATTGGTATTCCGGTGGAATTAGTCGAAATGGGATTTCGGGTACTGAAAAAATTGCTCTACCCGGTGATAAACGCCACCGACTACGGCTCAATGGAAAAACTCCATATCTATCACTTTTCTATAAATAGTATTGATTTGGCCATGGAAGTAATGTCGCGCGCATTTTCGTTTAGTGACAGCAGTGCCGCGAAAGAGGATGAAAACTATCGCATATTTTCACTACTGGAAAACGCAGAAGAAGAGAAAGAGCGCCAAATTGGTGCACTGTTGGCCTGGGAGATCGATATCATTTATAAGGTACTACTGGATGCAGATCTGGGAAGCAGTTTGCCCCTGAGTCAGGCTGACTTTGGTTTGTGGTTTAACCATAAAGGCCGCCATTATTTTAGTGGTATTGCCGAAGTCGGTCATATTTCTCGCCTGATTCAGGATTTTGACGGTGTGTTTAATCACACACTAAATAACCCTAAAAATTTGAGTAACAGAAGCCTGCGGGTGAAATTTTTATTACAAATCAGAAATACTGTTTCGCAAATTATTACTTTGCTACGCGAGCTATTTGAAGAGGTTTCAAAACATGAAGTTGGCATGGATGTGCTAACAAAGTTACTTAATCGTCGCTTTTTGCCAACCATTTTTAAACGGGAAATAGCCCACGCTAATCGTGTGTCTACCCCGCTTTCGACATTAATCATTGACGTCGATAAATTTAAAGAAATAAATGATACGTGGGGCCATAACACGGGGGATGAGATTTTACGCAAAGTCTCTCAGGCCTTTTATGACAATGTCCGCAGTAGTGATTATGTGTTTCGTTACGGTGGCGACGAGTTTGTTATTGTCCTTACCGAAGCCAGCGAAAATGACACCCTGCGTATTGCCGAGCGCATTCGTAGCCGGGTAGAAAAAACGAAACTGAAAGCGGCCAATGGTGACGATATTCCCCTCTCATTATCAATAGGGGCCGCGATGTTTAATGGTCACCCGGATTATGAACGCTTAATCCAGATGGCGGATGAAGCGCTGTATATTGCAAAAAGGCGAGGTAGAAATCGTGTTGAACTATGGAAAGCAAGTCTTTAAATACCATCGGATGCAGAGGTAATCATGAAACTGACCGATGCAGAAAATAGTGATGACGGCATTTTCTTTCCCGCCCTTGAACAAAATATGATGGGCGCGGTGCTGATCAATGAAAACGATGAGGTGCTGTTCTTTAACCCGGCGGCGGAAAAATTATGGGGATACACGCGGGAAGAAGTCATCGGCAATAATATTTCCATGTTGATTCCCCAGGATTTGCGCCCTGCCCATCCTGATTACATTCGCCATAATCGTGAAGGTGGTAAGCCTCGCGTTGAAGGAATGAGCCGTGAACTGCAACTGGAAAAAAAAGATGGCAGCAAAATCTGGACACGTTTCGCCCTGTCAAAAGTGACTGCTGCCGGAAAAATCTTCTACCTGGCGTTAGTCAGGGATGCCAGTGTCGAAGTGGCGCAAAAAGAGCAGACACGCCTGCTGATTATTGCCGTTGACCATCTTGATCGTCCGGTGATCGTGCTCGATCCCGAGCGCCGTATAGTTCAGTGCAATCGTGCATTCACCGAAATGTTCGGTCACTGTGTAAGCGAAGCTGCGGGTAAACAACCCGATGAGCTGCTTAATATACCGGAACTCCCTTCCGACAATCGGTTACGGGTCAAACAATTACTCTGGAAATATGGCCGTGATCAGGATGAGTTTCTGATGCTAACTCGCGCCGGTGAGAAGATTTGGATCAAGGCCTCTATAAGCCCGGTATACGATAAAATGTCGGTGCTGCAAAACCTGGTGATGACCTTTTCTGATATCACCGAAGAACGGCAAATTCGCCAACTGGAAGGAAATATTCTTGCCGCTATGTGCAGCAGTCCGCCGTTTCATGAAATGGGCGAGATTATTTGCCGCAATATTGAATCGATTCTACGAAATACCCACGTCTCACTCTATGCTTTGCGTAATAGCGTGCCGTTGCACTGGGCCTCGTCTTCCCGTGACATTGATACCACAAATGCCAAAGTCTGGTCTCTAACCATTCGCCAGCGTGACGGTGCGCCAGCCGGAACACTCCTGATTAAAACCATTGCAGGTCAGGAAACCAGTGGATTTATTGAGCGTGTAGCTGATATCAGCCAACACCTGGCAGCTCTGGCGCTGGAACAAGAAAAAAGCCGACAACACATTGAACAACTTATCCAGTTTGATCCGTTAACGGGATTGCCTAATCGCAATAACCTGCACAGTTATCTCGACGAACTGGTCGGCAAAGATATTTCCCCTGTCGTTTATCTCATAAGTATTGATAACTTACAGGATGTGATCGACAGCCTTGGTTATGCCTGGGCCGATCAGGCGGTGCTCGAGGTAGTTCATCGTATCCGGGATAAACTCAAACCAGACCAGTATTTGTGCCGGGTAGAAGGCATTCAGTTTGTGCTGGTCAGCCAGGAAAATGACGTCAGCACGATTACACAAATGGCGGATGAACTAAAAAGCATCTCCAGCCCGCCTGTTCTTATCGACGATAAAGTATTCCCCCTCACTCTTAGCATTGGTATCAGCTACGATGTCGGCAAAAACCGCGATTACTTACTCTCGACCGCACATAACGCGATGGACTTTATTCGCAAAAACGGCGGTAACAGCTGGCAATTCTTTAACCCGGCAATGAATCAGATGGTAAAAGAACGGTTGATTCTTGGCGCTGCGTTAAAAGAAGCCATTGCCAATAATCAGTTGCGCCTTGTCTACCAGCCACAAATCTACTCAGAGACAGGCGAACTGTATGGTTTTGAAGCGTTGGCCCGCTGGAACGATCCACAACACGGTAATGTTCCGCCATCACGTTTTATTCCACTGGCCGAGGAAATTGGCGAAATTGAAAATATCGGTCGCTGGGTGGTACGTGAGGCCTGTAGACAACTGGCAGAGTGGCGCAGCCTTGCGCTTAATATTCCAACATTATCAGTTAACTTATCAGCATTACATTTTCGCAGCAGCCAGTTGCCAAATCAGGTATCAGAAGCCATGGAGGAATTTGCCATACCCGGCGGTCAACTGACGGTAGAAATCACTGAAAGTATGATGATGGAACAGAATGAAGAGATTCTGAGCCGAATTCAGATCCTGCGTAATATGGGGGTTGGTTTGTCGGTAGATGACTTTGGTACGGGGTTTTCTGGCTTATCGCGTCTGGTAAGTTTGCCGGTTACTGAAATTAAAATCGACAAAAGCTTTGTTGATCGCTGTCTGAGTGAGAAACGGATTCGTTCGTTACTGGAAGCCATTACCAGTATCGGGCAGCGGCTTAATCTTGAGGTCGTCGCTGAGGGTGTAGAGACCAAAGAGCAGTTTGAATTGTTACAGGAGATTCGTTGCCCGGTTATTCAGGGTTACTTTTTTTCCCGGCCCTTACCCGCCGAAGATATCCCTGGCTGGATGACTTCGGCGCTTCCTCTGCGTATCGACTCTTAGTACACCTTGCCCACAAAGGTGGGCAAGATATCGAAGATCAAATAAGCTAGCGGGTTCTTATTTATCACCGAAATGGATCACCGTACGAATCGATTTTCCTTGATGCATGAGGTCAAAGGCTTCGTTGATATTTTCCAGCGGCAGGCGATGCGTGATAAATGGATCAAGTTGAATTTTACCTGCCATCGCGTCTTCAACCATGCCGGGAAGTTGCGTACGACCTTTGACCCCACCAAAAGCTGAGCCACGCCATACACGCCCCGTCACCAACTGGAATGGTCGTGTTTTGATTTCCTGACCCGCGCCAGCCACGCCAATAATAATGCTCTCACCCCATCCTTTATGGCAGCACTCCAGCGCCGCGCGCATGACATTCACATTGCCAATACATTCAAAACTGAAATCGACGCCACCATCTGTCAGTTCAACAATCACATCCTGAATCGGTTTATCGTAATCACCAGGATTAATGAAATCTGTTGCGCCCATTTCAGCTGCCAGTTTGAACTTCTCAGGATTAGTATCTACTGCCAGTATCCGCCCGGCCTTTGCCTGCACGGCCCCCTGGATAACCGCCAGACCAATCCCCCCCAGGCCAAACACCGCAACGGTATCGCCTGCTTTCACTTTGGCTGTGTTATGTACAGCACCGATGCCTGTGGTAACGCCGCAGCCCAGCAAACAGACTTTATCCAGAGGGGCTTGCGGATTAACTTTAGCCAACGAGATTTCAGCGCAAACGGTATATTCACTGAAAGTACTGGTGCCCATATAGTGGTAAATCGGCTGACCATTGTAAGAAAAACGCGTCGTACCATCTGGCATCAACCCTTTTCCCTGAGTAGCGCGAACCGCCTGACACAGATTGGTCTTGCCTGATTTACAGAATTTGCATTCTCCGCACTCTGCGGTATATAGCGGAATAACATGATCGCCAGGTTTAAGACTGGTAACGCCTTCCCCAACCTCAACCACAATTCCCCCGCCTTCGTGCCCTAACACAGCCGGAAATACGCCTTCTGGATCATCCCCGGACAAAGTAAAAGCATCTGTATGACAAACGCCGGTATGGGTGATTTTAACCAGCACTTCACCTTTTTTTGGTGGTGCGACATCAATCTCAACGATAGAAAGTGGTTGGCCAGGGCCAAATGCAACTGCGGCACGTGATTTCATTTGTCTCTTCCCCATTATGCAAGGTGATATTTTATTTTAGATAAGTGCGTAGCAAGTGGCTGATTTCAGCCATCTTCACCGCGCGTTGATCGGGTGTTGTTTCACCGCCAACCAGTTCATCTTTCAGGTGGATCTCGATCATTTCGCCCATTAAGCCATTCGATGCACCGCGAACAGCCGCTATCTGCTGCAAAATTGCCAGGCACGGCTCGCCAGATTCGAGAGCCCTTTCCAGAGCATCAACTTGTCCACGTATACGACGCACTCGGGTCAGAATACGTTTCTTATCTTCAACTGAATGTGGCATATGCCCTCCTGATACTATAGGGGGTATAGTAACAATATTTTTACCATTCAGAAAACAAATGATTTCATTAAACAAACAAAAATAGTCAGCGGTTGAGAAAGTGATGAAATAAAAGGTAATTCGCTTAAATAACAAGCAATTAAACCGGTAATCACTTAATGATGGGTTTTATTTGTCATACAAATAAATATAATAGCGACTTCCGATGTAGACCCGTATGCTTCGCCTGCACCACGGGTCTGGTTAGGTGCAGGCGTTTTATTAGCGATCAGGTACGCTTACGCGGCATCATGCGTAGCAGCGTATTATCTTTCCAGAAGTAGTGATGCATCAACGCGGCAGCTGCGTGAAGGCCAATCACAAAATAACCAAGATTCGCCAGCGTTTCATGCCACTCTTTTAACATGTCAACGCGGTCAAAATTGGCTTGTGCGGCATAAGGCATCTCAATACCAAAGGCAAACCACGGATTCCCCCTGTTATACATCATCACCAGGCCAATAATCGGCAAGGCAATAAACAACAGATAAATCACCAGATGCCCCAGATGTGCCATTCCGGTTAGCATCGGCTTCGGTTTGGGCACAATTGGCGGCGCTGGATATTTCAGTCTGATCAGCAGTCTCGCAACCATCAATACCAGAATCGATATGCCACAAGAAACATGGATCATATTGATGAGTGGGCGATCACTGCGGGGAAAAAATCCGCGAAACTCCATAGCGCTGTAGGCGACGATAACCAACAAAAACACCAGCCAGTGGATACCAATTTGCAGGCCCGAATACTTATTGCCCATAAACATTCCCAAAATAAATAAACAAAACGCTAACATAACCAGCTTTTATTAAAAATTCATTAATTATTCTCCCCAATGGTTCAGTCACTTAGTCTTTAGTGCTCATTGTGGCATTGCTCACCCAGCCATCATGGTCTATGCCTGGAAGGGAAAAATCCCCCTTCTCAATCCCGACAGGAGATCACCATGAGTAAGATTGGCATTAATGGTTTTGGTCGTATCGGTCGTCTGGTATTGCGTCGTTTACTGGAAGTGAAAAGCGATGTGGAAGTGGTCGCAATTAACGATCTCACCTCCCCTAAAATTCTCGCGTATCTGTTAAAACATGACTCTAACTATGGTCAGTTTCCATGGAGTGTTGATTTTACTGAAGATGCGTTAATTGTAGACGGCAAAGAAATTGCTGTTTACGCCGAAAAAGACGCAAGAAACATTCCCTGGAAAGCGAAAGGCGCAGACGCCATCGTTGAATGCACTGGATTTTACACATCTGGCGAAAAATCGCAGGCGCATCTGGATGCGGGAGCGAAAAAAGTTCTTATTTCCGCGCCCGCTGGTGATATGAAAACCATTGTCTATCATGTCAATGAAGATACGCTGGCAGCCAGTGATACCATAATTTCTGTTGCCTCATGCACGACCAACTGCCTTGCTCCGATGGCAAAGGCCCTTCATGACAGCTTTGGTATTAAAGTGGGAACAATGACCACAATTCACGCTTATACCGGTACTCAGTCCTTAGTTGATGGGCCACGTGGTAAAGATTTACGTGCATCGAGAGCGGCGGCAGAAAATATCATTCCCCACACCACCGGTGCGGCAAAAGCGATTGGCCTGGTGATCCCAGAACTGAGTGGCAAATTGAAAGGTCACGCGCAACGCGTGCCAGTAAAAACGGGTTCCGTGACGGAACTGGTTTCACTTTTGAGCCAAAAAGTGACGGTAGAAGAAGTGAATGATGTTATGAAAAAAGCCACTACTCATAATGAGTCTTTTGGTTATACCGATGAGGATATTGTTTCTTCTGATGTGATTGGGTCACATTTTGGCTCAGTGTTTGACGCCACTCAGACAGAAGTCACGGAAGTTGGTGATCTACAACTGGTTAAAACCGTCGCCTGGTACGATAACGAATATGGATTCGTGACACAGCTGGTGCGTACTTTAGAAAAATTCATCAAGCTTTAAACCGAAAGCCGGGTAATAAAGAGCATTACCCGGCAAACGAGTTAGCCACTTAACGTAATGAACGGCTGTTTATCGCATCCATCAGTGTTTCATCGTGTTGTATCACTTGCCAGGCTGTCTCAACTTCGTGTGGAATTTCCACATGAACAATGAAATCACGTCCACGCGGGCCGTAGCCATTTTCATCATCATGCAAGCGTGGTAATTCTCCTGTTAGTAGAGACAGATAACGGTCGACCGTCCATATGCCACTATTCCCACCCACAAACTCGGGTCTGGTATTAACAAGCTGCAATTGCGGTATAAAGCCTGGGCAGCTCAACCAGCGTGGAGCGTCGGGGTTATCACCCGTTACACGGCGAAAAGTTGCCATAGTCCTCCGCTGCATTGTGGGATCCTGAACCACAATCGCCGTATGAATATTTTGCGCCGCCTGACTAATCAGCGCCACGCTAAAGCGGGCGTTTTCACCACAGTTGGTCGACTGATCCTCTACCCAGATCTTTTCATGCGGAATTTGCCAGAACTGATGAGCAATGTCCGCCAGGATGGTAGCTTCTGCTCTTCCCGTGGTACGGATAGTGTTGTATTGGGGATGTTGCGCAATGGCGCTATAAAGGAAAGTCGTGGAATGGCCGATACCACCACTGATTAGTAAGGGAATTTGCTGATCCCTGGCAATTTTGCAGGCGGCGTCGATAGTTGGCATAACCGCATTGCCTGCAAGGATCACGCAATCGGCCTGATATGGCTCCTCTCCGGAGAAATCATCCTGCGCCAGCCACTGACCGATAACATTTATGGCATCTATGGTTGCCGGCGAAAGCGTCGGAAACGGGGTAATGTTCATGGTTCCTCCTTATCGTTCCCTTAAGAATACTGCGTGAGATAATAATGAGAAGCGGAGCACTCTGAAAGGAAGATGATGCTTTTTCTATCGCGCCATCGCGAACCAGACACTGGTTTTAGTCATACTGTATTTGCGGAGAAACTGTTGATAAAACATCAATAACATAATGTTCTATCATTTTTAAATGATAGATAATCTGGTGTGATATTTATATAATATTCATTCTTATATTTCTCAATCAAGGGGAACATTTGCAACACGCTCATTAGTGGTAATTCCTTAAATTTTAATTGAATAATATCTGCTCTCAGCTATAAACTACTATCTGTCTATGGTGCCGAATTACCATTTTTATTCATCAACACAATGCTATATGTCGAGAAACATACATGGAAAAAATATTTCAACTTTTAGAAACCGCCTGGCCTGCCGTAAAAGCAACAGGACTTACAGGTTGCGTAACCGCTCCAGAAACTGAAGATAACCTTCTTTTATTTGAGGATAAATACGCGACACATATTCCAAAAGACTATCGGCAGTTATTATCTCATTTTGGCGCATGTCATTTTGCCGATCCTCAAATTTATACTTTGAATGATCTGGACAGATATTACCCTCTATTTTTTCAACAATGGGAAGAGTATAAAAAAGAATATCCATCATTGAACAACATTGATCCTTTTCCTGTTGGCAGTTTTGGCGACGGGAGTGTCGCTTTTCTTGACCGCAACAGCCTAAAAATTTATATTCTAATTCATGATTTTGGTATATTTACCGATGATGTTGGTGATTTTCCTTGTGAGTTATGCTTTGAAAATTTTGGTGAGTTAGTGGAAATGCAAGTTGAAATGATTCTTTATTTACAGCAATATCATGTATCATGAATAATAAAATTATCACTCATGTTCTTACTGAAAAAAAGTGAATTCTATAGCAGAGAAATATTGTAAAATGTATAATCTTAATGGCTCGTTAGCATACCAAACCACGGCTATTAAATTTTTTCCTGATGGTATGAAATCATTCGGCCTTGATGTTCCATTATGGATGGTCGTCAGAGATGTTAACGGTTGGGATGATATGGAAATTACGATTTTTATTTGTGACAAAAATAGTGAAGTTCTTTGTTGCAGTAATATTTGGTATCCAGTATATCGTCCTCATCAAGCAGATTTGTTATAAGCACGTAAGGAGTACCGCCCTTGCTATTTTTCAGAATTCATAAAGAAAAAACCCGGCGCTAAATGCTTACCGGGTTTTAGATTTATCAGGCAAATAGCAGTGTTAACCGCTATTCTGCTCCATCACCTGCAAAATACGCTTATCTGAAATCGGATAAGGCGTACCAAGTTGTTGAGCGAAGTAACTAACGCGCAACTCCTCTATCATCCAGCGGATCTCTTTCACGTCTTCATCCTCACGACGTGCAGGCGACAGTTTGTTGAACCATTGCTGCCACGCCTGCTGGACGTTTTCAACTTTCAGCATCTGAGCACGGTCACGGTGCGGGTCAACCGCCAGTTTTTCCAGACGCTTTTCAATCGCCTGTAAATAACGCAGCGTGTCGCCCAGCCGTTTAAAACCGTTGCCAGTGACAAAACCGCGATACACCAGCCCGCCCATCTGCGCTTTAATGTCAGAAAGCCCCAGAGCCATGGTCATATCCACCCGCCCTTTCAGGCGTTTGTTGATATTGAACACCGCTGTGAGGATTTGCTCGACCTGCTTCGCAATATCCACCACCGTGTCGTTCAATTCAGCGCGCACTTTTTCATGAAGCGCAGCAAAGCCTTCTTCCGTCCAGACCGGGCCGCCCGCCTCATCAATCAACTTATCAACACCGCAGGAGATGCAGTCGTCAATGAGATCCAGCACTTTACCGTACGGGTTAAAGTAGAGACCAAGCTTCGCTTTGTTCGGCAGTTTCTCATGCAGATATTTAATTGGCGACGGAATATTCAGCAGCAGCAAGCGACGCAAACCACACCACATAGCCTGCTGTTGTTCCTGCGGGTTATCAAAAAGCTTAATCGCTACGCTGTCACGCTCATCCACCAGCGCAGGCCAGGCCTTCACTTTGTAGTTGCCACGTTTCTGCTCGTAGTGATCCGGTAAATTACCGAAGCTCCAGATATGTAACCCGCTTTGCTCAATACCATCATCGGCAACGGCGGAAAGCGTTTCCTGCACTTTGCCTTTCAGGGCGTCTTTCAGATCCTGTAATGAGCGCCCTTCTTTTAGCTTCTTATTTTTGTCGTCCACCACGCGGAAGGTGATTTTCAGGTGATCGGGCACCTGATCCCAGTGCCAGTCTTCGCGATCAACGGTAACGCCAGTCATCCGCCGTAGCTCGCGCTCAAGGCTGTCGAGCAACGGCAGTTCCTGCGGCGTGACGCGACCTAAAAACGCTTCGGCGTAGTTTGGCGCGGGTACAAAATTACGCCGTACCGGTTTCGGCAACGATTTGATTAGAGCAATCACCAGTTCACGGCGCAGGCCTGGGATCTGCCACTCAAACCCGCTTTCCTCAACCTGGTTAAGTAACGGCAGCGGAATATGCACGGTCACACCGTCAGCATCCGCCCCCGGCTCAAACTGATAGCTTAAACGCAGCTTGAGATTGCCCTGATGCCAGAAGTTCGGGTAATCCAGCTTGCTGATTTTTTCCGCCCCTTCTTTGATCAACATGCTCTTTTCAAAGTTGAGCAAATCAGGTGTTTCGCGGCTGACTTTTTTCCACCAACTATCAAAGTGTCGTGCAGAGATCACATCATGGCTGATGCGCTGGTCGTAGAACTCAAACAACGTTTCGTCATCCACCAGAATATCGCGGCGACGTGATTTGTGTTCCAGTTCTTCCACTTCTGCCCGTAGTTTCAGGTTTTCACGGAAGAATGCGTGACGCGTCTGCCAGTCACCTTCCACCAGCGCGTGACGAATAAAAAGTTCACGGCACAACGCAGGATCAATCTGGCTGTAGTTGACCTTACGCGCAGCAACAATCGGCAACCCGTAAACGGTGACTTTTTCCGTTGCCATCACCGCGCCCTGCGCCCGTTCCCAGTGCGGTTCGCTGTAGGAGCGTTTAATCAAATGCTGAGCAACTGGCTCCACCCATTCTGGATCGATGCGTGCCGCAATGCGCCCCCACAGGCGGCTGGTTTCTACCAGTTCCGCCACCATTGCCCATTTCGGCGGCTTCTTGAATAAACCAGAACCGGGGAAGATGGAGAAACGCGCGTTACGTGCGCCGGTATATTCCTGTTTATCGGCATCTTTCATGCCGATATGCGAAAGCAAACCTGTCAGTAAGGCGATGTGAATTTCGCGATACTCCGCCGGTTCGCTGTTAACCGGAATGCCAAGTTCTTTCACCACCTGGCGCAACTGAGTGTAGATATCCTGCCATTCACGCACGCGCAGATAGTTAAGGTAATCAGTACGGCACAGGCGACGGAAGGCGTTAGAAGAAAGCGCCTTTTGCTGCTCGCCGAGATAATTCCACAGATTTACAAACGCCAGGAAGTCGGATTCTTTATCGTGAAAGCGACGATGTTTTTCGTCCGA
Source organism: Escherichia sp. GZ89 (assembly GCF_019366485.1). Taxonomy (NCBI): domain Bacteria; kingdom Pseudomonadati; phylum Pseudomonadota; class Gammaproteobacteria; order Enterobacterales; family Enterobacteriaceae; genus Escherichia; species Escherichia sp. GZ89. The sequence continues at coordinate 609,454 of NZ_JAEOHX010000001.1, forward strand.
TGCCTGCTGCTTGTCCATTGGCCGCTCTCGCGGGTCCTGAATAGAGAGCGCGGAAGTGATAATCATCACCTCACGCACGCAGCCATGTTTCTGCGCTTCCAGCACCATTCGCGCCAGACGAGGATCGACTGGCAGTTGCGAGAGCTGGCGACCGAGCGGCGTCAGTTTATAGGCGCTGGCCTGTTCATCAGTGGTGATCGCGCCCAGCTCTTCGAGCAGACGCACGCCATCCTGGATATTGCGTTTATCCGGCGCTTCTACAAACGGGAACGCAGCGATATCGCCCAGCCCCAGCGCGGTCATCTGCAAAATAACCGAGGCCAGGTTGGTACGCAGAATCTCCGGATCGGTAAACTCCGGGCGCGAGAGGAAATCGTCTTCGGAATAGAGACGAATACAGATCCCTTCTGACACACGACCACAGCGGCCTTTACGCTGATTAGCTGAAGCCTGCGAAATGGGCTCAATCGGCAGACGCTGCACTTTGGTGCGATAGCTGTAGCGGCTGATACGCGCCGTACCTGGGTCGATAACGTATTTAATCCCCGGCACGGTCAGCGACGTTTCCGCGACGTTAGTCGCCAGCACAATGCGCCGTCCGCTGTGCGACTGGAAGACGCGGTTCTGCTCGCTGTTCGAAAGCCGTGCATAAAGCGGAAGAATTTCCGTATGGCGTAAGTTCAACTTGTTCAGCGCATCGGCGGTATCGCGAATTTCTCGCTCGCCGCTCATAAAAATCAGAATGTCGCCAGGGCTTTCCTGGCTCAGTTCGTCTACGGCATCAAAAATCGCCTGCAACTGGTCGCGCTCGGTGTCATCAGCTTCTTCAACAATCGGGCGATAGCGCACCTCCACCGGATAGGTACGACCGGAGACTTCGATAATCGGCGCATTATTAAAGTGGCGCGAAAAGCGTTCCGGGTCGATAGTCGCGGAAGTGATAATGATTTTTAGGTCAGGACGCCGCGGCAGCAACTCTTTCAAATAACCGAGGAGAAAATCGATATTCAGGCTACGTTCGTGCGCTTCGTCAATAATGATAGTGTCGTACTGCATCAGCAGGCGGTCTTGCTGGATCTCTGCCAGCAGGATACCGTCGGTCATCAGTTTGACCATCGTGTTATCACTGACGTGATCGCTGAAACGCACTTTGTAGCCGATGCAACCGCCCGGCTCCGTTTTCAGCTCTTCCGCGATCCGGTTCGCCACCGTTCGTGCCGCCAGACGACGCGGCTGGGTATGGCCGATCAGCCCTTTAATCCCGCGGCCCAGTTCCATACAGATTTTCGGTAACTGAGTCGTTTTACCGGAACCCGTTTCCCCGGCGACGATCACCACCTGGTGATCACGGATTGCTTCGAGAATGTCCTGCTTTTTCTGACTAACCGGCAAATTGTCTGGATAAGTGATTTCCGGTCGTGCTGCTTCACGCAGCAGGACTTTCCTTGCCGCCTGGTCAATCTCTTTCGCCATCTCCTGGAAAATGGCCTGTTGTGCATCAGGATTTTTAACCTTCTTCACGCCGTGCAGACGGCGGGAAAAACGCAGTCTGTCACGCAGCATCAGCGAATCCAACCGTTGCTGCAAGGCCGTAAAGGTCAATTTTTGTTGTTCTGTCATAACGTTAGTGGGCAGCAGGCTGCCTGATTAATTTTCTTTTAAATGATAGATATAGAGTACCACATCGCGGCTTTCTATGCGTTGTTCAATAAATTCGAACATAGGCTTCGATTTATTGCGCTATCTCTGTGGCAGGATTGTGAATAAAGTGTCAACAAGCAACGGGGCATCGCCCATTCAAACATCTATAAGGAAACACCATGAGCAAGGTATTAGTTCTTAAATCCAGCATCCTGGCAGGGTACTCTCAGTCTAATCAGTTGTCCGATTATTTTGTTGAACAATGGCGCGAAAAGCACTCCGCTGATGAAATCACCGTGCGTGACCTGGCTGCAAATCCGATTCCGGTACTGGATGGCGAACTGGTTGGTGCACTGCGTCCGAGCGATGCGCCGCTGACTCCGCGTCAGCAGGAAGCTCTGGCGCTTTCCGATGAGCTGATTGCCGAGCTGAAAGCCCACGACGTTATCGTTATTGCGGCACCGATGTATAACTTCAACATTTCGACTCAGTTGAAAAACTATTTTGACCTGGTGGCACGTGCAGGCGTTACTTTCCGCTATACCGAGAACGGTCCGGAAGGTCTGGTAACGGGTAAAAAAGCCATCGTTATTACCAGCCGCGGTGGGATTCATAAAGATGGCCCAACGGATCTGGTAACGCCGTATCTGTCCACATTCCTGGGCTTTATCGGCATTAGCGATGTGAAATTTGTCTTCGCCGAAGGGATCGCATACGGTCCGGAAATGGCAGCGAAAGCACAGTCTGACGCGAAAGCAGCCATCGACAGTATTGTTGCTGCATAAGATTTAAGAGGCCTCCCACGAAAGCGGGAGGTTTTTTTTATTTAACCCGCCTTTTGCGTAATACTGTCCAGCATTGCCAGCACGTCATCCGATAGCACTAATTCATCGGACGCCATATTCTCCCGTAAATGAGCAACAGAAGACGTTCCTGGGATCAGCAAAATATTCGGTGAACGCTGTAAAAGCCACGCCAGCGCCACCTGCATTGGTGTCGCATTAAGGCTCGCAGCAACATCGGAAAGCGTGGAGGATTGCAGCGGTGTAAAGCCCCCGAGCGGGAAGAACGGCACGTAGGCAATACCATCGCGGGCCAAAGCATCAATCATTGCGTCATCAGCACGATGAGCAATGTTGTATTCGTTCTGCACACAGACAATTTCGGTAATCTTACGCGCCTCTGCAACCTGCGTCGGTGTGACGTTGCTCAGGCCAATATGTTTTACCAGGCCTTGTTGTCGCATCTCTGCCAGCACGGTCAGGCTGGCTTCAATCGATCCTTCCGCTGGGCCATGACCATCCCCCATCATAACGCGCAGGTTAACCACATCCAGTACCTCCAGTCCGAGATTACGTAGATTATCGTGCACCGCTTTTTGCAGCTCTGCCGGAGAAAATGCGGGCAACCAGGATGCGTCCTCTCCACGCCGCGCACCAATTTTAGTGACAATTGTCAGATCGTCAGAGTAAGGATAAAGCGCTTCGCGGATAATCTGATTGGTGACGTGCGGACCATAAAAGTCGCTGGTATCAATGTGATTGACGCCCAATGCCAGCGCCTCACGCAGCACGGTTATAGCGACGTGGCGATCTCTTGGGGGGCCAAAAACCCCAGGACCTGCCAGTTGCATCGCGCCATAACCAAGACGGTTAACGGATTTTGTACCGAGAGTAAATGTATTGCTGCTCATCGCACCCTGCCCTGTAATAAAACGGATTAAGAAAAATCAGTATAGAAACGAAAAGAGATAAATAATGCGAAGGCGTAAACAAGATTACTGGATGAGTTGCTCTATTGTCCTGAAAGACACCAAAACATTAGGCAGTATAAGACGCGAGAAGCATCGCATTCGGCAATAAAAAACCGCAACCTGTATCAGCGTTGCGGTTTAGGTATCACATGCTAAAAATTAGCACGTTCAGCATCTGGACGTTACTGTTTCGGTCGCAGATTCTCATCAAATACCAGACGCTGCCTGTCCTGTTCAACTTCCCGCAATGGTTCGACTTGATGCAACGTCTGCTTACAACGTGTCACCAGCACCTGATACTCATGCGTGCCCTGCTTTTTCCATGCCAGCTCCTGATCCCTAAGTTCACGAATCGCTTTCGCCGGGCTGCCGACAATCAGATAATTAGCAGGCATTTCTGCTTTGGCTTTCACAAATGCGGATGCGCCAACAATGCTGTTCTCACCAATCACCGCACCGTCCATCACTACCGCGTTCATTCCCACTAATGCATTGCGGCGGATAATGCAGCCGTGAAGGATGGCGCTATGACCAATATGCCCATCTTCTTCCACGACAGTATCCTGCTCGGGAAAACCGTGCATAACGCAATTATCCTGAATGTTCGCGCCATCTTTCACCACGATACGACCAAAATCGCCACGCAGACTGGCATTTGGTCCAACGTAAACGCCCTTGCCGAGAATAACATCGCCGATCAATACCGCTGTCGGATGAACAAAACTCTCTTCTGGTACAACCGGAGTCAGACCGTCTATCTGATAAATTGGCATAACGCCTCCTGTTCAATGTTCAAACCGCCAAAACGTTGAAAATACAGGCTTCCCGGCGCAGGCAGTTCACCAACCGAGGTTTCACCTTTTTCACTAACGAACGCTAAAGCAGCAGGCGCGACGCGCTGGTAAATGTTGATACACAGCTGACGCGCCGTATGTCCTGCCCAGTGTGCCGGAAGCAACTCCTCCGGCAACAATGGGTCTTTAAGGACGACACGGCGATAAAAATGGATCAGTAAAAGCTGAATATGAAATGCACGCTCCGGGGTTAACTCGTCGGCCGCCTCTTTTAACAGCGGCACCAGCGGGCGGAATGACTGAATAAAGGTTTCGTACATGGCATTTTGTTCAGTTAAATGCCAGCACTCTTCTACTCTGGCACGCAGTGCTGCACGAGAAAGCGCCAGTGGTATTTGCGCTTCAAAACAAATCACGTTATCCGCCACACCTGCTTCATGCAAAAGCGTCTGTACATCGGCCAGTTTTTGCGACGGCGATGCCATCAGGCTGGGCGCCAGTGTGCCAAAACCTTGCCAGATCAACTGCTTTTTGACATCAGTCAGCGTTGCTTTATCTAAACCCTCCGAGAGCAACAGGAGCCATTTACCATCCCATGCGGGTTGCTCTGCACGATAAATTTTACTTTCTGCCCGTCGTGTCAGCCGCAAGCCTTTATCACTGAGACTGTAGAAACTGCGTCGCCCGATGCGGGAAACATCCAGCCAGCCTTCTTTATTAAGACGAAACAAAGCGGTACGGACGAAACGCTCACCAAATCCCAGCCCTTCCAGCAAAGCAGCCAGACTACCCAGCCAGATTTCTCCACCACGATGAGAAAGTGAATCACCATACAGAGAGGAGATCAAAGATGTGCCACTGACAGGAACAGCGTTTACAGCATGTTGGATAAAAGTATCAAGTTTACTCATTCGATTCAGTCTGTTGTTATTGTTGTGATTTATGAATCATAGCACAGGTCGTATCGACTTCTGGCCCTGGCAGTTCACCCACCAGGACCAGGCGACACATCAGGCACCAACAATATTGCGCAGATCAAACACCCGACACGCCTTGCCTTCTGAACGCGGGATACTGCCACAGTTAACGATCATCACATCAGTAGAGATCCCCACCATCGATTTAATCCGATGGCGCAGCTGGTGGCACACCTGGCAACGCTGCTCATGCGTCAATGTCAGGCTGCTTTCTTTCAACTCCACTTTCACAGAAAGTGAATCAAGATGCCCCCGACGGTTAACCTCCAGTTGGTAATGCGGCGATAAATGTTCGAATTTGACAATCTCTTCTTCCAGTTGTGACGGGAAGACATTTACACCGCGAATGATCAACATGTCATCGCTACGTCCACTGATGCGATCCATGCGGCGCATGGTTCGTGCCGTTCCTGGCAACAGTCGGGTTAAATCACGCGTACGGTAACGAATAACCGGCAATGCTTCTTTGGTCAGCGTGGTGAATAACAGTTCGCCATGTTCGCCATCGGCAAGCGGTGTGCCGTCATTGGGATTAACAATTTCAGGATAGAAATGATCTTCCCAAATGGTTGGACCGTCGGTAGTTTCCAGACACTCCATCGCGACCCCCGGCCCCATCACTTCTGACAGGCCATAAATATCCAGCGCAGTGATCCCCAGACGCCGTTCAATCTCTTTACGCATGGCCTGTGTCCACGGCTCAGCACCAAACACTCCAACTCGCAGCGAGCAACCGCTGGCATCACCGCCCAACTGCCGCTCCAGCTCTTCAATCAGGTTAAGGCAATAAGATGGCGTAACCATGATCATATCCGGTTGAAAATCGCGGATCAGTTGCGCTTGTTTTTCCGTCTGCCCACCAGACATCGGGATCACCGTAGCGCCCAGGCGTTCTGCACCATAGTGCGCGCCCAGCCCACCGGTAAACAGGCCGTAACCATAGGCGACATGAATTTTGTCTTTGGGCGTGCCACCTGCCGCACGCAAGGAACGCGCTACAATATTGGCCCAATTATCAATATCGTTTTGCGTATAGCCGACAACTGTCGGTTTACCTGTGGTTCCCGAAGAAGCATGAATGCGCACCACTTGTTCCATCGGCACGGCAAAGGTGTCAAAGGGATAGTTGTCGCGCAGATCCTGCTTGGTGGTACAGGGAAATTTACGCAGGTCTGAAAGTTCCCTGAAATCATCAGGATGTACACCTGCTGCGTCGAATTTGCGCCGATACATCGGCACATTTTCATACGCGTGTTTGAGCGTCCATTTCAGACGCTGTGTTTGCAACGCCTGTAACTCATCAACAGACGCGGTTTCAATCGGGTCAAGCTTTGTATTGGTTATCATTGTAGGATACTCGCAGGTTGATATGCTCAAACACGCTCCAGAATCATGGCGATGCCCTGACCGACACCGATGCACATGGTGCATAATGCGTAACGACCGTTACGCCGATGCAGCTCATGACTGGCAGCCAGTGCCAGGCGGGCACCACTCATTCCCAATGGATGGCCTAAGGCGATGGCGCCTCCGTTGGGGTTAACATGTGGGGCATCATCAGGCAGCCCCAATTCGCGTAGTACACCCAACGCCTGGGCCGCGAACGCTTCATTCAGTTCAATCACGTCCATATCGTGAATACTCAGCCCCGCGCGTTCCAGCACCCGGCGAGTTGCAGGCACCGGACCAAGCCCCATAAGACGCGGCTCCACCCCGGCGGTTGCCATGGCGACGATACGCGCTCTCGGTGTCAGTCCTTGCGCTGCAGCCATCTGTTCACTGGCAATAATCAACGCAGCGGCTCCGTCATTCACCCCGGAGGCATTGCCTGCGGTGATCACTCCATTGGCACGAAACGGTGCTTTTAGCCCACCTAACTGTTCCAGCGTCGTTTCCGGGCGCAGATGCTCATCATGTTGTATTTCTGTTACAACACCTTTTTTGTTTTTCAACACAACCGGAACAATCTCCTCAGCTAAAATGCCTGAGGATTGCGCTTTTGCCGTACGTTGCTGACTGCGTAGCGCAAAGCTATCTTGATCTTCTCGCGAGATTTTTAACAGTTCAGCTACATTCTCTGCCGTTTCCGGCATGCTGTCAGTTCCAAATTGCTGAGCCATGAGCGGGTTCACAAATCGCCAGCCAATAGTGGTATCAAACATCTCAGCCTGACGAGAAAATGCACTGGCTGCCTTGCCCATAACAAACGGTGCCCGTGACATTGACTCCACGCCACCGGCGATCAGTAAATCGCCATCGCCCGCTTTAATCGCCCGTGCGGCGAACCCCAGCGCGTCCAGCCCGGAACCACACAAGCGATTAATGGTAGTGCCGGAAACACTCTGCGGCAGCCCCGCCAGTAAAGTCGCCATCCGTGCTACGTTACGGTTATCTTCTCCCGCCTGATTAGCACAGCCGAGGATCACATCATCGATACACTCCGCATCGAGACGCGGGTTTCGCACCAGCAACTCCCGCAAAGGGATAGCTGCCAGATCGTCAGCCCGAACACCAGATAATGCCCCGCCGTAGCGACCAATTGGCGTTCGAATTCCGTCACAGATAAAGGCTTCACGCATCAGGCTTCTCCTGTAATGGTGCCGCCGATGCGGTGAGATTTACCGCGAAACAGCGCAACCGTTTTTTGTTGTTGGTTAACAATTTCGATGTCGTAAACACCGGTTTGCTTGCCCTGATGACGTACCTGCGCAGTGGCAGTTAAGGTGTCTCCGGCAAAGCCTGGACGTAAAAAATCAATCGTGCAGGCAGAAGCGACGGCTGCCAGCCCCTGACTATTGCAGGCGTAGGCAAAGGCAGTATCAGCCAGTGAAAATAGCTGCCCTCCATGGCAACTTTGGTGACCATTAAGCATTTGTGCAGTAACGGTCATGGTCACTACAGCAAAGCCTTCATCCATTGAGATAATGTCGATGCCAAGTGCTTTGGCGCAGGCATCGTTCTCATACATTGCATGGGCATTTTGCCAGGCCTTATGACTCATAACCGCTCTCCAGAAGCGCCCGCTGGCGCAGCAATGAACATGGACGATAACGTTCTTCGCCATAGTGATGTTGTAGGTTTTCCAGGAGCCTTAATATTCGCTGCCAGCCAAGTTGCGCTCCCCAGGCAAGCGGGCCATATGGATAATTCACCCCAAGACGCATGGCGGTATCGATATCCTGTTCAGAGGCCACACCTTTTTGCAGCGCATCAAGGGCTTCATTGATGATCATTGCTACCGTTCGCCAAATCAGCATTCCTGGGTAATCAGCAATTTGCAGCACTGTTTTGCCCTGCTGTTGCAGGTAATAAATGGCCTTGCGAGTCGCTGAGTCCGGGTTCACCGCTGCCGCAGCAATGGTCACCACCTTGCCCGTCATTTTGTCTACCACGACCACCGGGCGTGCCAGTCGTGTTGCCAGCGCCTGTGCCGTCTCGCCTTGTGTCTCAATCAATAAAACATCGTCAATTTCCGTGACACCGTCACTTTTATTTTCTACTTTCATTGGACTAAAACTGTCGCTTACCGCTTCCAGGCCAACAACTTCCTCACGCTCCGCACGCCAGTCATACACGCCCAGCCCACTTTTCTTGCCTAATCGTCCACCAATCACCAGTTCCTGTTGCACCAGCGAAGGGAGAAAACGACGTTCCTGCCAGAAAGCGTTAAACACCGAGCAGGTGACAGCAAAATTGACGTCCTGACCAATCAGATCGGTTAATTCCAGCGGCCCCATCGGGAAACCAGCGCCATCGCGAAGCGCAGCGTCAATCACTTCTGGTGCAGCAACCTGCTCTTCCAGTGCCCGCCAGGCCTCGGAATAATAAGGACGCGCAACACGGTTAACGATAAATCCAGGGGTCGAATGACAGCGCACAGGCTGCTTACCCCAACTTAACGTCAGTTCACACAACTGCTCGACAACTTCCGCCGCCGTTGCCAGCCCACTGACCACCTCCACCAACTTCATCACCGGTGCCGGGTTAAAAAAATGCAGCCCCGCAACACGTTCAGGATTTTTCACCTCCGCAGCAATCGCGGTTATAGAGATTGAAGATGTGTTAGTGGTCAATAGCGTTTGTGGCGGGCAAACTTCCGCCAGCTGTGCAAAGAGCGCTTTTTTGACTTCCAGACGTTCAGACGCCGCTTCAATGACCAGATCCGCTGCTGCCAGCGCGTGAATATCGGTCACCGGGATCAGACGTTTCAATGTGCGTTCACAGGTTTCAGCGGTCAGTTTTCCCCGCTTCACGCGTGAATTCAGCCGCGCGTGTATTCCGTCTATTGCGCGGGTCAGCGCTTCAGCAGAAATGTCATACAGTAAAACCTGATGTCCATGACTGGCGGCAACTTCTGCAATGCCAGCCCCCATGGTGCCGCTCCCAATCACTGCCACAGTTTGCACATTTATCATCATGCTATTTCCCCGTGAACTGCGGTGAGCGTTTATCCAGGAACGCACTGACACCTTCACGATAATCTGCGCTCCGTCCGGCAAGTCGCTGATAGTCGCGTTCCAGATCCAGCTGCGTATCGAGCGTGTTAGTTTCAGCGCTATTTATCGCTTGCTTGATAAGTCCAAGACCAAATGTCGGTTGTGTCGCCAGATGCAGTGCCTGCTGTTGCGCGGTATCTGCCAGCGTTTCATCATCAACAACCTGCCAGATCATCCCCCATTCGTGCGCCTGTTCGGCACTCAGTTGATTCCCCAGCAGTGCCAGCCCCATGGCGCGCGCTCGCCCGGCAACGCGTGGCAGTAACCAGGTACCACCGCAATCGGGTACTAAACCTAATTTACTAAAGGCCATGACGAATTTTGCTGAACGGGCAGCAATAACGATATCGCACCCCAGTGCCAGTGTTGCGCCTGCCCCTGCCGCCACGCCATTGACTGCACAGATCACTGGTTTTGGCAGTTTTGCCATGCGACGTACCAGCGGGTTATAGAATCGCTCTACTGACATACCTAAATCCGGTGCGGGGCCAGTGGGATCAACGTTACGATCGTTGAGATCCTGACCAGCACAAAATCCACGTCCGGCACCTGTAATTAACAGGCAACGGATAGTGTCGTCGCGCTCCGCCTGTTTCAGGCACTCTGCCAGTTGTGCGTGCATCTCATCATTAAAACTGTTCAGGCGTTCCGGGCGGTTGAGCGTTAGTGTCATCACGCCCTTTTCTATATGACTGAGGATGAATTCCATCATTAGCGTCCTTTAAAGTCGGGCGTGCGTTTTTGTAAGAAAGCGGAGATGCCTTCATGACGATCTTCTGTTGCCGCCAGCAAGGTGAATAACTGTCGCTCCTGGGCAAGTCCGGCTTGCAGAGCCACTTCCTGCGACTGGCGCAGCGCTTGCTTTGCCGCTTGTAAGGCCAGCGGCGAGTGACGTGCCATTTTCGATGCCAGCTGTAAGGCATATTCGAGAGTTAAATCGCTGGGAAAGACGTCGCTAACCAGCCCGGCCTGCTGTGCTTGCTGAGCGGTGATGCTTTCTCCGCCCAGCACCATTTTGCTGGCTAACGATTTACCGACACTACGAATTAAACGTTGCGTTCCGCCTGCACCAGGCATGATGCCGAGAGTGATTTCCGGCAACCCAAAACGCGCGTTCTCTCCGGCAACCACCACATCGCACAACAATGCCAGTTCGCAGCCCGCACCAAGCGCGTAACCGTTGACAGCTGCGATGAGTGGTTTGTTAAAGGCCTGCAATCTCGCCCATAGCTGCGGGCGTGTATCGTTTAAGGTGGCCGCGAGATCTTTTTCTGCCATTTCGTTGAGATCGGCCCCGGCGGCAAAAAAGCGTGCATTACCAGTAATCACACAGACCGAAATGCTGGTATCGGTAGCCGCAGCGTCCAGTTCATTTACCAGTTGCGTCAGCAGGGCATTATTCAGCGCATTACGTGCGGCAGGACGGTTAAGGGTCACCAACAATACTCGTTGCTGACGGCTGACGATCAGTTCGCTCATGCCATCCCCTTCGCGTCAAAGTCAACCACCACATCGCTGGTCAGCGGCAGTGCCTGGCAACTCAACACATAGCCTGCGGCCAGTTCATCCGGTTCCAGACTGTAATTGGTTTCCATCGCCACTTTGCCACGCAGCACTTTGCATTTGCAGGTCGCACAGACGCCGCCTTTGCAGGCATAGGGCAGATCAGCCCCCTGGCGCAATGCCGCGTCGAGAATGCTTTCATCGTCGGCATTAAGCACGATTTCCCGATCCCGCCCATCCTGACGCACAGTCACTTTTTGTCCGTCACTTTGCACGTTAACGTTACGTTTGACGCGCGTGCCTGGCGTATTAAACCGCTCCAGATGAATGACTTTTTCTGGCATTCCCAACGCTTTTAAGGCGGCTTCCGCGTCATCCATCATTGCAGCCGGACCACAAATAAAGGCCTCATCATAAAGACGAAAATTAATGAGCGAGGCCCCAAGTGACTGTAATTTTTCACCGTCAATACGCCCGTGAAGTAGATCACTGTCGAGGGTTTCCTGACTAAAAATGCACAACAACTGTAAACGCTGAGGATATTTGTCTTTCAGGTCTGCCAGTGCCTGGCGGAACATCATGCTCTGACTGGTACGGTTACCGTAAATCAGGGTGAACTGACTTTCAGGCTCGGTTTGTAAAGTGGTGGCGATAATCGCCAGCATTGGCGTAATACCTGATCCTGCGGCAATAGCCAGATAGCGCCCGTGGCGTTCGGCCTGCGGCTGATAGCCGAAATGTCCCTGCGGCACCATGACTTCCAGCGTCATCCCCTGACGGATGTGATCGCGGGCATAGCGGGAGAAACGTCCGCCTTCAATAGCTTTCACCGCCACACTAATTTCGCCAGGCAGGTAGCTACGGCAAATGGAGTAACAACGGCGTAATTCTTCACCATTAAGGCTGGCTTTTAAGGTCAAATGTTGACCAGGGCGAAAGCGATACGCCTCCTGCAAAGGCTGGGGCACCGCAAAGGTAATGGTCACCGCATCACGGGTTTCCGGCTCCACTTTTGCCACCGTTAAGGAATGAAACGTTGTCATGGCATCCTCAAATACATTTGAAATAATCGAAAGGTTCGCGACAGCTATCGCAGCGATACAATGCTTTGCAGGCCGTGGAACCAAATTCACTGATAAGTGTGGTATGGACGCTGGCGCAGCGCGGGCAACGCACCTCTGGCGGCAAATGGGCATGGCAACTGTGTCCGGCGGGCGGGCTAATGCCATACTGTCGCAGACGCTCACGGGCATCGGGGGTCATCCAGTCGGTGGTCCACGCCGGGTCGAGTTGCAGCACAACCTGAACGGGGGTAAACCCGTTGGTTGTCATTGCCTCACGTATCGCCCCAATCAGATGTTCCGTTGCCGGACAACCGGAATATGTCGGCGTAAAGCCGATCACCCATCCTTCTCCCATCTGTGTCACATTACGTACCATGCCCAAATCGGTAATGGTCAGCACCGGAATCTCCGGGTCCGGGATCTGGCTGAGTAGCGCCCATATCTCATGCACCTGCGGCGGTGCAATGGTGGCCAGACGTTGCATACCCATCTCCTCTGTTACCATTGCTGACCGGGCAAGACACGCTGGAGATACTGCATTTCTGCCAGCATTGGCCCAAGATGTTCGGTATGCAGCCCTTTTTTACCGCCAGTGCGATACGCCAGCTCGTGCGGCACGTTTAATGTGGCTTCGTTGATCCCGGCAAAAACTTCGGCTTCCCACGCAGCACGTAAAGTGCGTGGATCAACTGCAACACCCTCTTCACTCAGTGCAATATCAATCTCGTCGGCATCGAACAGTTCGGCGGTAAAACGCCACAACTTGTCGATGGCCTGCTGCATCTTTTGCCCTGATACGTCAGTACCATTGCCTAGTCGCTCCAGCCAGCCACGACTAAAACGCAGGTGATAACGCGCTTCTTTAATTGCTTTGGCAGAAATCGCCGCCAGTTGCGGATCACGGCTTTCCATCAGACGGGTAAAGAGCGCCACATGCCATGCATCGATGAAATACTGGCGTGCAATGGTGTCGGCAAAATTGCCATTTGGTTGTTCAACCAACAATAAGTTGCTGAACTGGCGCTCGTCTCGGGTGAATGCCAGGGTATCTTCATCACCTTCTCCCGCTAATTCAGCAGCATACGATAAGAAGTTGCGTGCCTGACCTAATAAATCGAGGCCAATGTTTGCCAGCGCGAGATCGATTTCCAGTTCCGGTGCGTGACCGCACCATTCCCCCAACCGCTGGGAGAGCACCAGGCAGTTATCGCCCAGGCGCAAGGTGTAAGCCGTTAACTGATTCATTTCCGACCTCACATGTGCTCAATGCCATCAGGGATGGTGTAAAACGTTGGATGGCGATAGACCTTGCTTTCAGCCGGATCAAAAAATTCACCACGTTCTTCCGGTTGCGAAGCAATAATTTCACTCGCCTTCACCACCCAAATTGAACATCCTTCGCTACGACGGGTGTAAGCATCACGGGCATTTTCCAGTGCCATCCGCTCATCGGCAGCATGTAAACTGCCAACATGGCGGTGTGATAAGCCCTGTTTGCCACGCACGAAAACTTCGTATAACGGCCAGTAAACATTACTCATTTTGAATCTCCTTATGCGACCTTACAGGCATGTTGTTTTTGTGCATGGGCCAGCGCTGCTTCCCGTACCCAGGTACCTTCTTCCCAGGCTTTACGTTTGGCGTCGAGCCGCTCCTGATTACAAATTCCGCGACCGTTAATGACTTCGTTAAACTCCTGCCAGTCGATCTCACCAAAGCGGTAGTGACCGCTTTCAGCATCAAAATGCAGATCCGGGTCAGGAACGGTCATACCGAGCATTTCAACCTGTGGAACGGTGTTATCCACGAAACGCTGGCGGAGTTCGTCATTGGTGAAACGTTTGATTTTCCAGGCGAGACTTCTGGCGCTGTTTGGCGAGTTATCATCGTTTGGCCCGAACATCATTAAGGCTGGCCACCAGAAACGGTTAATGGCGTCTTGCAACATCTGCTTTTGAGCTTCGCTGCCCTGCGCCAGTGCCATGCAGGCTTCAAATCCCTGACGCTGGTGAAAACTCTCTTCTTTGCAGATTTTCACCATTGCTCTGGCATACGGGCCATAAGATGTGCGGCATAACGCCACCTGATTGACGATCGCTGCGCCATCTACCAGCCAGCCGATAACGCCGATATCAGCCCAACTCAATGTCGGATAATTAAAGATGGAGGAATATTTCATCCGTCCGTCGAGCATTTTTTGGTAGATGTCTTCTCTGGCGCAGCCCAGTGTTTCGGCGGCGCTATAGAGATAAAGACCATGACCGGCTTCATCCTGCACTTTGGCCAACAGAATAGCTTTACGCCGCAAGGTTGGTGCGCGAGTGATCCAGTTACCCTCAGGCAACATACCAACAATTTCGGAGTGCGCATGCTGCCCAATCTGGCGGATCAGTGTTTTTCGGTAAGCATCGGGCATCCAGTCCTGCGGCTCGATAGCCGTTTCCTGGGCTATCCGTTGCTCAAAGCGTTCTTCTTGGGTCACGTCATCACCTTTACGATTCCAGTTTTCGTGATTTAATTAAAAACACGAATCAGATTGTTTTATGAAAGTTACACAATGGTTAACCGAAATCACAAATTATGTATGTTTGAACTGTGACAGATTTCGCAGCCTATTTTTACAACTCGTTATTTATCAGTGCATTAATGTTTTTCACTGTTGCTATACAGATCGCATAGTTAACATTTCGTTAAAAGACACCTTGCTTTTTATGATTCGTGATTTAACTATTAGCAACAGAAATGTGAAACATCTGGAGAGTAGCGATGCAGCAGTTAGCCAGTTTCTTATCCGGTACCTGGCAGTCTGGCCGGGGCCGTAGCCGTTTGATTCACCACGCCATCAGCGGCGAGGCGTTATGGGAAGTGACCAGTGAAGGTCTTGATATGGCGGCTGCCCGCCAGTTTGCCATTGAAAAAGGTGCCCCCGCCCTCCGCGCTATGACCTTTATCGAACGTGCGGCGATGCTTAAAGCGGTCGCTAAACATCTGCTGAGTGAAAAAGAGCGCTTCTATGCTCTTTCTGCACAGACAGGCGCAACGCGGGCAGACAGTTGGGTTGATATTGAAGGTGGCATTGGGACGTTATTTACTTACGCCAGCCTCGGTAGCCGGGAGCTGCCTGACGATACGCTGTGGCCGGAAGATGAATTGATCCCATTATCGAAAGAAGGTGGATTTGCTGCACGCCATGTACTGACCTCGAAGTCAGGCGTGGCAGTGCATATTAACGCCTTTAACTTCCCCTGCTGGGGAATGCTGGAAAAGCTGGCTCCAACGTGGCTGGGTGGGATGCCTGCCATCATCAAACCAGCCACCGCGACGGCCCAACTGACTCAGGCGATGGTGAAATCAATTGTCGATAGCGGTCTTGTTCCCGAAGGCGCAATTAGTCTGATCTGCGGTAGTGCGGGTGATCTGTTGGATCATCTGGACAGCCAGGATGTGGTGACTTTCACGGGGTCTGCGACGACCGGACAGATGCTGCGAGTTCAGCCAAATATCGTTGCCAAATCTATCCCCTTCACTATGGAAGCTGATTCCCTGAACTGCTGTGTACTGGGCGAAGATATCACCCCGGATCAACCGGAGTTTGCACTGTTTATTCGTGAAGTTGTGCGTGAGATGACCACAAAAGCCGGGCAAAAATGTACGGCAATCCGGCGGATTATTGTGCCGCAGGCATTGGTTAATGCTGTCAGTGATGCTCTGGTTGCGCGATTACAGAAAGTCGTGGTCGGTGATCCTGCGCAGGAAGGCGTGAAAATGGGCGCACTGGTAAATGCTGAGCAACGTGCCGATGTGCAGGAAAAAGTGAACACATTGCTGGCTGCAGGATGCGAGATTCGCCTCGGTGGTCATGCGGATTTATCTGCTGCGGGTGCATTCTTCCCGCCAACCTTATTGTACTGTCCGCAGCCGGACGAAACACCGGCGGTACATGCAACAGAAGCCTTTGGCCCTGTCGCAACGCTGATGCCAGCACAAAACCAGCAGCATGCTCTGCAACTGGCTTGTGCAGGCGGCGGTAGCCTTGCAGGAACGCTGGTGACGGCTGATCCGCAAATTGCGCGCCAGTTTATTGCCGAAGCGGCACGTGCGCATGGGCGAATTCAGATCCTCAATGAAGAATCGGCAAAAGAATCCACCGGGCATGGCTCCCCACTGCCACAACTGGTACATGGTGGGCCTGGTCGCGCAGGAGGCGGTGAAGAATTAGGTGGTTTACGAGCGGTAAAACATTACATGCAGCGAACCGCTGTTCAGGGTAGTCCAACGATGCTTGCCGCTATCAGTAAACAGTGGGTGCGTGGTGCGAAAGTCGAAGAAGATCGTATTCATCCGTTCCGCAAATATTTTGAGGAGCTACAACCAGGCGACAGCCTGCTGACTCCCCGCCGCACAATGACAGAGGCCGATATTGTTAACTTTGCTTGCCTCAGCGGCGATCATTTCTATGCACATATGGATAAGATTGCTGCTGCCGAATCTATTTTCGGTGAGCGTGTGGTGCATGGGTATTTTGTGCTTTCTGCGGCTGCGGGTCTGTTTGTCGATGCCGGTGTCGGTCCGGTCATTGCTAACTACGGGCTGGAAAACTTGCGCTTTATCGAGCCCGTAAAACCAGGCGATACCATCCAGGTGCGTCTCACCTGTAAGCGCAAAACACTGAAAAAACAGCGTAATGCAGAAGAAAAACCAACAGGTGTTGTGGAATGGGCGGTAGAGGTATTCAATCAGCATCAAACCCCGGTGGCGCTGTATTCAATTCTGACGCTGGTGGCCAGGCAGCACGGTGATTTTGTCGATTAATCAGTGAATGAAGGGCAACGGCGAATAGTTGCCCTTTTATTTCACTCAATCTTGTGACGTTGTCACATTATGTCTGGTGTGTACATCTTTTTTCAGGGCACCCACTGTATGAAAAGCTGGCACATCTGCCAAACAACCTGGCAGGTGCAGGCAATCCCCTTTACATCAGTACTGATAATGTGAACCTGACTAAACCGCCCACAGAGCGCGGTTGCTAACAAGAACACAACATCTGACGAGGTTAATAATGGGAAGTCCCTCTCTGTATTCTGCCCGTAAAACAGCCCTGGCGTTGGCAGTCGCCTTAAGTTTCGCCTGGCAAGCACCGGTATTTGCCCACGGTGGTGAAGCGCATATGGTGCCAATGGATGAAACGCTTAAAGAATTTGGTGCCGATGTGCAGTGGGACGACTACGCACAGATCTTTACGCTGATAAAAGATGGCGCGTACGTGAAAGTGAAGCCTGGTGCGCAAACAGCAATTGTTAACGGTCAGTCTCTGGCACTGCAAGTGCCGGTAGTGATGAAAGACAATAAAGCCTGGGTTTCTGACACCTTTATTAACGATGTTTTCCAGTCCGGGCTGGATCAAACCTTTCAGGTAGAAAAGCGCCCTCACCCACTTAATGCGCTAACTGCGAACGAAATTAAACAGGCCGTTGAAATTGTTAAAGCTTCCGCGGACTTCAAACCCAATACCCGTTTTACTGAGATCTCCCTGCTACCGCCAGATAAAGAAGCTGTCTGGGCTTTTGCGCTGGAAAACAAACCGGTTGACCAGCCACGCAAAGCCGACGTCATTATGCTCGACGGCAAACATATCATTGAAGCGGTGGTGGATCTGCAAAACAACAAACTGCTCTCCTGGCAACCAATTAAAGATGCCCACGGTATGGTGTTGCTGGATGATTTCGCCAGTGTGCAGAACATTATTAACAACAGTGAAGAATTTGCCGCTGCCGTGAAGAAGCGCGGTATTACTGATGCGAAGAAAGTGATTACCACGCCGCTGACCGTAGGTTATTTCGATGGTAAAGATGGCCTGAAACAAGATGCCCGGTTGCTCAAAGTCATCAGCTATCTTGATGTCGGTGATGGCAACTACTGGGCACATCCCATCGAAAACCTGGTGGCGGTCGTTGATTTAGAACAGAAAAAAATCGTTAAGATTGAAGAAGGTCCGGTAGTTCCGGTGCCAATGACCGCACGCCCATTTGATGGCCGTGACCGCGTTGCTCCGGCAGTTAAGCCTATGCAAATCATCGAGCCTGAAGGTAAAAATTACACCATTACTGGCGATATGATTCACTGGCGTAACTGGGATTTTCACCTCAGCATGAACTCTCGCGTCGGACCGATGATCTCCACCGTGACTTATAACGACAATGGCACCAAACGCAAAGTCATGTACGAAGGTTCTCTCGGCGGCATGATTGTGCCTTACGGTGATCCTGATATTGGCTGGTACTTTAAAGCGTATCTGGATTCTGGTGACTACGGTATGGGCACGCTAACCTCGCCAATTGCACGTGGCAAAGATGCACCCTCTAACGCTGTACTCCTCAATGAAACCATCGCCGACTACACTGGCGTGCCGATGGAGATCCCTCGCGCTATCGCGGTATTTGAACGTTATGCCGGGCCTGAGTATAAGCATCAGGAAATGGGCCAGCCCAACGTCAGTACCGAACGCCGGGAGTTGGTGGTGCGCTGGATCAGTACAGTGGGTAACTATGACTACATTTTTGATTGGATCTTCCATGAAAACGGCACTATTGGCATTGATGCCGGTGCTACGGGCATCGAAGCGGTGAAAGGTGTTAAAGCGAAAACCATGCACGATGAGACGGCGAAAGATGACACGCGCTACGGCACGCTTATCGACCACAATATCGTGGGTACTACACACCAACATATTTATAATTTCCGCCTCGATCTGGATGTAGATGGCGAAAATAACAGCCTGGTGGCGATGGACCCGGTGGTAAAACCGAATACTGCCGGTGGCCCACGCACCAGTACCATGCAAGTTAATCAGTACAACATCGGCAATGAACAGGATGCCGCGCAGAAGTTTGATCCGGGCACGATTCGTCTGTTGAGTAACCCGAACAAAGAGAACCGCATGGGCAATCCGGTTTCCTATCAAATTATTCCTTATGCAGGGGGTACTCATCCGGTAGCAAAAGGTGCCCAGTTCGCCCCGGACGAGTGGATCTATCATCGTTTAAGCTTTATGGACAAGCAGCTTTGGGTAACGCGTTACCATCCTGGCGAGCGTTTTCCGGAAGGCAAATACCCGAACCGTTCCACTCATGACACCGGTCTTGGACAATACAGTAAGGATAACGAGTCGCTGGACAACACCGACGCCGTTGTCTGGATGACCACCGGCACCACACATGTGGCCCGTGCCGAAGAGTGGCCGATTATGCCGACCGAATGGGTACATACTCTGCTTAAACCCTGGAACTTCTTTGACGAGACGCCAACGCTTGGGGCGATAAAGAAAGATAATTGATTGTTTCAGACTAAAAAAACGGCACCTGGTGCCGTTTTTTACTTATGAGCGAACAAGATTAATACCGTACACATACCGACTTGGTTTCACACCAACCGTCCAGCCAGTCCGGGCCAAAATCACGGCCTGTTCCTGACTGCTTCATCCCACCAAACGGTAAGTTAGCGTCAATTAAGGTATGGCTGTTTACCCACACCGTACCAGCCTGTAAACGATCGCTATATTCCAGAGCCTGGGTGAGATTTTGCGTCCAGACGCTGGCAGTTAAGCCATATTCCGTGTCGTTTGCCAGTTGTAACGCCTCTTCTCCATCCGCTACGCGCACCAGGTTAACCACAGGACCAAACACTTCTTCGCGAGTTAAGCGCAATTTAGCATCGGGATTTACCACCAGCGTTGGCGCAACATAATACCCCTCGCCGGCTGGGCCACTGGCACCGCGAATCAGTTCTGCTTTTTGTGCCTGCGCATCGTCAAGAAATGAACGCACTTTGTCGCAGTGCGCACGAGAAACCAAAGGGTTAATCTGTGCAACAGGTGACATCCCCGGTCCCACTTGCAACGATTTTACCGCCTGCTCAAATCCACTAACCAGAGTGTCAAACAACGGTGCTTCAATATAAATTCGCGAACTGGCGGCGCATACTTGCCCCTGATTCAGGAAGCTTCCGGTCATCAAGCCTTCAATAACCCATTGCGGATCAGCATCTTTTAATACAATTGCCGGGTTTTTACCGCCCAGTTCCAGCGTTACACGCGTTAAGCGATCAGCAGCAGTTCTGGCAATACCTTTGCCCGTCGCGGTTGAACCGGTAAAACTGATTTTCGCGACATGAGGATGTGACGTCAGGGCCGCGCCGCATACAGCACCTGACCCGGTGACCACATTAAAAACGCCATCAGGAATACCTGCCTCGCTGGCCAGTTCCGCCACGCGCAACATAGTCAGTGGCGTGGTTTCCGATGGCTTAATCACGATTGAACAGCCTGCTGCCAGTGCTGGCATCACCTTCCACATGCCAATCATCAATGGGAAGTTCCATGGCACAATTCCCGCGACCACGCCAACCGGCTCTTTACGTGTCCAGGCCTGATAGCGCGCCCCCTGGGGTAAGGGAATCGACAAGTCCAGCGTCTTACCCGCGATTTTGGTCGTTAACCCGGCGGTATAGCGCATCCAGTTCAGCGTACAGCCCACTTCAAAAGCACGGGAAATGGCAATTGACTTGCCTTGCTCCAGGGTTTCCAGCTGTGCCAGCTCCTCACTGTGCTGCTCCACCAGATCGGCAAAACGTAGCAGGATACGTTCACGCTCTGCGGGTAATCGCCCGGCCCAGCGACGCGAGACAAAGGCCCGCCAGGCAGACATGACCGCGTTATCTACATCCGCTTCGTTGGCATCAGCAGTTGACGCAATTTCTTGCCCGGTTGCCGGATCAAAGATCGCTAACCGTTTTTCACTTTGTGCGGGGCCAGGACGACCATCAATATAAAGACCGTGTTGACGATCGAGAAACTGTTGGACCTGGCTTAATACTGCTACGTGCGGCTCTGTCATCACTTTTCCTTATTATTTACCCAGTGTGATTTCAGTGTACGCAGCGACAAGAAAAGTCACTTTTTTCGCTGTGACATTCGCTTTGTCAGCTGTGACAAGCTCCGCAAATCGTGACAATAACCGCTTATGCCTCTATGCCTGACAAGACTTATTTCCTATAGTCAGGCTCATTAGCTTCGTTTATTGCAACACAAATGCAACAATAAAAATACATTTCACAGAGCGAAAACGTGCCATGAACCCCGCAGTGGATAATGAGTTTCAGCAATGGCTTTCCCAAATCAATCAGGTATGCGGAAATTTTACCGGACGCCTGCTGACTGAGCGTTACACGGGTGTACTGGATACGCATTTTGCCAAAGGACTAAAGCTGAGTACCGTGACAACCAACGGGGTGAATTTATCCCGCACCTGGCAGGAAGTAAAAGGCAGCGACGATGCCTGGTTTTACACCGTTTTTCAGCTTAGTGGTCAGGCAATAATGGAGCAGGATGAGCGTCAGGTACAGATTGGCGCAGGCGATATTACGTTACTCGATGCCTCACGCCCCTGTTCGCTTTACTGGCAGGAATCTTCTAAACAGATTTCATTACTTTTGCCACGCACTCTGCTGGAACAATATTTTCCCCATCAAAAACCTGTCTGTGCAGAAAGACTGGACGCTGACTTACCCATGGTGCAACTCAGTCATCGCCTGTTACAGGAGAGCATGAATAACCCGGCACTTTCTGAAACAGAAAGTGAAGCTGCGCTACAGGCGATGGTGTGTCTGCTGCGCCCGGTACTTCATCAGCGGGAATCTGTTCAACCTCGCCGTGAACGTCAGTTTCAAAAAGTGGTTACGTTGATAGACGATAATATTCGCGAAGAGATATTACGCCCGGAGTGGATAGCCGGAGAGACAGGTATGTCAGTACGTAGTTTGTACCGAATGTTTGCCGATAAAGGTTTGGTGGTCGCGCAATATATTCGTAACCGTCGTCTCGATTTTTGTGCTGATGCGATTCGTCATGCCGCAGATGATGAAAAATTGGCAGGCATTGGCTTTCATTGGGGATTTTCCGACCAGAGTTATTTTTCAACGGTATTTAAGCAACGCTTTGGGATGACGCCAGGCGAGTATCGGCGTAAATTCCGCTAACTAATTCGCGTTGCATGTACAGCAACGCGAATTAGTTAAAACAGATATTTGACTACACATTTTTCAGGGCAAAAGGCAGTTTGACCAGAGTTTTTGAATATTCACCTTGTTTCAGGAAAATAGATTAATCGCCTTCTCCTGTAGCGTTATCCCGATATCTTCTAACGCTACTAATTGTTCATGACTGTACATCCCCTCCCTGAAGGAAAACAGGCCATAAACATCAACTAACGCCAGAGCCAAAGACTTCGGTACGGTATCCTGGTGACGATAAACATCCCCGAGATAATCCAGCGCTTCGTATAATAGCGTAACCTCACTTTCTGAGAATGGGATTTTCGCTCTTACGCGAACGGGAATAGACTGTTCGCCCAATAGCTTTTCATTAACAATATTTAACGCTTTGTTTTTGTTCATTATGCACCGCAACAATTATTTTAGGTTGGCTTTATTTTCTTGTAGCAATTGTAATCAACTGTTGATAACCATCATTTTCGCACCCACTTACCGTTTATCCCTTGTACATATTCCCCCGGTTTGGCCCGAGCTACGAGCTTTTGCCCGGCGAGTTTCGCGATATCATCTACCGACACATTATTTTGCTTTGCCAGTTGTTGGTAGCTCGCTTTACGCGCAGCATTAATCTCTGTTACTAATTTCTCTGTTTCAGCATCCTTTTTCAGCGCAACCAGATAACCATAAAATGTTTCACCTGCCCGCCCCTGAGTTCTGGCTTCATCCAGAGTCAATGCCATTACATTGCTGCTTACCAGTCCAATAAGAAACGCACAAAGAAGTAATGTTTTCTTCATCATCGCCTCAGAAAAGATCGCTACGGGTTTTAAGCAAGTCTTCAACATCTTTGTCTGCCTTGATGATGATCTCATGCTCAATTTTAACGTTCATATTGATAGTGATCGGTTCCTTGGGCGCAGCGACTTCAATACGCGGAGTGCAGGCAACCAGCAGAAAAGACGACGTCAACGCAGCAAGTAATATTTTCATTGTTTTTCCTCACACTCTTTTCCTTGTGGACAGTCATTTACAGGTAGATGCGCGTTCTGCTCCAGCCATGTCTGGAGATTATCGCCGAAGCGTAAACTACGCCACAGCGTAAAAATATTCTCTTCATGGTTGTAATTGAGATTTACCGTGCCTGTTTTGCCATCGACCCGACTGTTACCAGTAATGGTTGCCTGCATCGTTAACACACCCAAATTATCTAAGTTAATTTTTGTCGATGACCGGCTAATTTCCATATAACGTAGCCAGTTGATCGCTGAACCTGCCGTCATATTGTCTTTTACCACCGCATCTGCGGTGTCTTTATCCAGTCGCAATGTCATCGGCCCGCTATTCGCCAGCCAGCCATCTTTCACAATCCATTTTTCATTGTTCAGCCATAACGGCAATGCACCACTAAATGCCCCGGACATAGCGAATTGTTTCGGATTGACGGCGCTAACCAACTCGCTGGATGAGAGGTTATTCAACCGCAGCAACGCCGGATCATGCTGCGGCATCCGTAATTGTTTCATCAGCACGTTACCGCCTAACACATCGACGCTAACATCGGTCAACAGCAATGGTTCTTCTTCAGTCCACGGATAGCGCCCTTGCAAATCAGCCGTAATATTTTTCGCTGTCACCAGATTAATCACTTCGGCAATTCGCAACGTAACGGGGCCGCGAGTCCCCATATGCCAGGCACCATCGCCAAAGCGGAACGGCAAAACAAAATCAACACCGTTGACTTTGTTATCTGGCATCCAGGCGCTACCGTCTTTCAACACACCATGACCACCCGCACGAAATCCTTGATCAGGGGCAGCAGAAAACGCCACCTGGGCATACAACTCCCCATCGCGCAGTTTCATCTTCCAGTCTGGCGGCACTAATGGCTGGAACACAGTTAGCGATTGCTTTGGCCACCATGCGTTACCGCGAAGGCGAATACCATCCCAGCGACCATTTACCCGTACCGGGCCAATAGCGCCGGCATGTAAATCACCTTTAAAGAGAAAATAAGTTGGCTCGCGTCCTTCAACACTGAATTTTAAGGTTGATGGCGGCAATACACTGCCACCCGTGAAAAGCGTCTGTCCGGCATCCAGTGAGAGTGCGCCACTAAACGAAGGATTCTGCACATCACGTACCCAAACGACGGGTTTGTCGAGAATCAGTCGTGGGCTTTCAACCTTCATGGTGCCGTATTGCAGTTGATCGAAGCCGGTAGAAAGATCATTCAAAGTGATAGTGTTGTCATGCCATTCCCCTTTACCAGCGACATCCCAACGCGCATTCATTGGCGTAAAACGACCATTGCCCCAGTAACGCCACTGCCAGCGCCCGGCATCTGGAAGGAAATCGTTGGCCAGGCCATCCATGTGTAACACGAAATCGCCCAATTCATTCTCATGGGCCTGCAATATGGCTTGCAATCGTCCATCCACCCCGCGTTGCGTAACTTTCACACCTGCCAGGGGCCAGCGAATTTCGTCGATATCCAGAGAATCAATCAAACGACCACGCGAACGCAGCAATGCACCAGGTTCAAAGGCCAGTGCCGGATCACTGAGACTACCAGTAAGTTTCGCAGGTAAACGGGCATAGAAAATAAGATTGCCTTGCTTCGCTTCCCCGGTCAGTTGCATGGGCATTACACTATTATCCATACTCAATTTACCTGGGCCGAAGTTCAGCACTGCGTTTCCCTTACCCGCTTCACCTTGTGTAAGAACATTTATTCGTCCACTGATCAGCGCGTTTTCCAGTCCCTGCTGCCAGTTATCAATTTTAATGCCCATGCGACCACTCAGTGGGAAGCCCTGATACGGCCAGTTCCAGCGACCATCACTGATAGTGAATTGTTCGTGGGTAATCAGCCAGGGAAGATCAAGCAGCGGATCGGCATTATCACGCGCCATAACAATGAGTTGCCCGGTATTCTCACGCCACTCCAGTTCTGCATCTACCAGTGAGGGTTCTTGTGGCAAGTTCAGTGTGGCGACAGCTCGTCCTTTCACTGGAAGCCCGTCCGGTACAAGAGGCATGGTGAATTCCCCCACCAGTTTGACTGGCGGCAGGTTCTCGAAGGCATCGATAGCAAATTCACTGATTGTCAGGGTTTGCCCTTGTAATCGCCCCTGAATATTGACCTTGTCTCCCTGATAACGCAGTTGTTGAATGGCGGGAGTCAGGGAAAGAGAGAGTTTTCCCTGCCAGGTTTGCCATGGCGAAAGCACCAGTTTGTCGATAGTGATCGAGGTATTAGGTAACATTGCTTGCCACTGAGCAAGCGTTGTTGGTGCTGCGGGCGAAGGTGCTGATTCCGGTAGTTTAGCCAGACAGGCTGAATCAATTTCCAGAGCGCCGATCACTAATTGCCAGCGATCCGGATGTGAAAGCTCTGCGTGTTTCAGCTGCGCCAGCTGGCAATCATTAACCAGATAACGTAGATCGGGAATCGATAACCCTTTCCGGGTGATGCGTGGGCTTTCGTCCAGGGCGATACGTGTACCCACTGGCAGCCAGATACCCGCCAGTGTGGGAACCCACAAGCCGAGCGTCATCAGCAGCGTCAGCGGCAGTAGAATGATCAGTAAAACAAGCGCCACCAGGGCTTTATATTTACCCTTCATGGGTAGTTAATATCCTGATTTAGCGAAAATTTAGCCAGTAAAGGCGCGTATTGTGGCATGTTTGCCCGTTCAGTTGAAGGTTACGCCTACAATTAGCATAGATGACACTGCAAAGGTTAATAACGCCATAGCTTTCAATTATTTTTTAGATTTTGTAAAATAATTTTAAGACAATGTTTGTGATTTAAACATCACTGGAGAAAGCCTTATGAAACTCGCTGTATATAGCACGAAACAGTACGATAAAAAGTATCTGCAACAGGTTAATGAGCACTTTGGCTTTGAACTCGAATTTTTTGATTTTCTGCTGACTGAAAAAACGGCAAAAACTGCCAACGGCTGTGAAGCCGTGTGTATTTTCGTAAATGACGATGGCAGTCGTCCGGTACTGGAAGAACTAAAAAAGCACGGCGTGAAATATATAGCTCTGCGTTGTGCTGGCTTTAATAACGTTGATCTCGACGCAGCAAAAGAGCTGGGGCTAAAAGTAGTGCGCGTTCCGGCTTATGACCCGGAAGCTGTTGCTGAACACGCCATTGGTATGATGATGACGCTGAACCGTCGTATTCATCGTGCGTATCAACGTACTCGTGACGCCAACTTTTCTCTTGAAGGACTGACTGGTTTTACCATGTACGGTAAAACAGCAGGTGTTATCGGCACCGGGAAAATCGGTGTGGCAATGCTGCGTATTCTGAAAGGTTTCGGTATGCGCTTGCTGGCATTTGATCCTTATCCAAGTGCTGCTGCTTTGGAGCTGGGTGTGGAATATGTCGATCTGCCGACGCTGTTCGCTGAATCGGACGTTATCTCCCTGCACTGCCCGTTAACACCAGAAAACTATCACCTGCTTAACCATGCAGCGTTTGAGCAGATGAAAGACGGTGTGATGATTATTAATACCAGTCGTGGGGCATTAATCGACTCGCAGGCTGCGATTGATGCACTGA
The DNA here is from genome assembly GCF_019366485.1 of Escherichia sp. GZ89. Lineage (NCBI taxonomy): Bacteria > Pseudomonadati > Pseudomonadota > Gammaproteobacteria > Enterobacterales > Enterobacteriaceae > Escherichia > Escherichia sp. GZ89. The sequence continues at coordinate 636,305 of NZ_JAEOHX010000001.1, forward strand.
AAAATCAGAAAATTGGTTCGCTGGGTATGGATGTCTATGAAAACGAAAGGGATCTGTTCTTTGAAGACAAATCTAATGATGTTATTCAGGATGACGTCTTCCGTCGTTTGTCTGCCTGTCATAACGTGCTGTTTACCGGGCACCAGGCATTTCTGACCGCAGAAGCATTAACCAGTATTTCTGAAACCACACTGAGCAATCTCAGCCAACTGGTGAAGGGCGAAACCTGCCCTAATGAACTAGTGTAATCTTATCGCTCCCCACCTGTGGGGAGCATTTTCAGATAACCCCTGAAGACAATTTTTACCACATCATTACGATATCGCTTTTACTGTTCCAGAGAATAAACATGAGAAAGTTCGTCGCGCTGATTGCGCTGAGTCTGCTTACAGCAGGTTGTGTAAGTAACGGGAAAATGTTCGTCAACCGTGATCAATTACAGCATCACCGTTTTGTACTGGAAAGCGTTAATGGCAAACCCGTTACTGGAGAAACCACCCAACCGGAATTGAGCTTTGGGGAAAACATGACGGTAAGCGGCAGTATGTGCAACCACTTTACAGGGAAAGGTAAACTTTCTGATGGTGAACTGCGGGTTAAGGATCTGGCAATGACGCGCAAAATGTGCGCCAACCCACAGCTCAATGAACTCGACAAAACTATCAGCCAGATGCTTTCCAATGGTGCGCAAGTTGATTTAACGGCTAATCAACTGACACTGGCAACCGCAGAGCATACTCTGATGTTTAAGCTGGCAGATCTCGTGAATTAATAGCTGCCACAACTACCGGCGGCAAGCGACTGCTCACTACAACGTTTGCCGTTGGGCAATGCGCACATTCCGATAGCCGTACCGTCTAATTGACGGGCAACCGATAGGGAACCACCAATCATCGCGCAATTTGCTTCACCACTACTGGACATCGACGCCTTTAGTCCCGGCGCCACATGCGCAGCAGTTGCCTGCTGAACAGGTTCACTACTACATGCCGACAACAATAAAGCGGCACACCCCACCCATAACGCTGCTCGCATCTTCTCTTCCTCTGATATGTAAGCTAATCGACACCGCCCTAAATAATAGGCAGCGCAACCGTAGACGTCGAGAGATGAGTCAGCTATTTACACAGTTTCTTACTCATTTTTGATCGTCTTGTGCTGCTGCGCAGTTTTTATTCACTCCGCCCGCCGCAAAAAGTCGTTTTCTGTAATTAATGATCGAAAAGATAAGCGATACTCGCTACCGGGAATATCGCAGGCATACCCGCGAGGTATCCAGTCGGTATATGAAGTTGGCTTGCATCAGGAGGATAATATGTCAGCATCTATCAATACATCTTATTTCAATCAGGGAAATGCTGCCGTTTTTTTTGGTAACGAAGTTATTGAACCTTTTACTAAACGCGACAATATTCTGGACTCGTTGCTTCGTTTTGTGACATTTGGCAAATGTAATTATCGAAAGTTGCGGGAAAGTTTTAATCAGGCTATTTACTTAGATTATCGTCATGGCCCGGATAATAGTTTAATAAAAAAATTTAATAGCCATGAAAGCAATCTGCCATTACGTTTTGGATTTGATAAATTTGCGATAACTCTTGAACATAAAAAAGACTGTATAGAGATGCATGTTATCCCTTATAGCAGTCGACTTAGTTATCAGGTTATTAAATTACCCGGTGATTTTAAAGTCAGTACTGATTGCGCCCTTCGTTTTATCCTGAAACACTTTGAGTGTGGGCGAAAGCGTACAACCAATAAACTTTTCAAACCATTGTGCGAGATACCTTCTGGTACGAATTTTTCCGGTAAGGATCTGAGTTTTCTTGATTTATCACATCGTTTATTGTCGCAACTCACCTGTGAACAAACCAAATTTCTTCATTCCAGCTTGCATAACTCGACAATAATTGACTGTAACATGAATCAGGCACATTTTTATTTAGCCAATCTTGAGAAGGCAAAAATAATCAATTCAACTTTTTGGTACGCCCATCTTACTGAGCCAGGGATAGAGAGTGCTAATGTTCATCTGGATGCTAAAGAAAATTCATCTGATGAAAAACAACAAACAAGCATTAAAAAAATAAAAATCCAGGGTAATCCTTATACTTTTTATTCAGCTCAATTTAGTCAAAAACAAGTGGATACCATGATAGAGGAAAATGATAGCTATGCTGAACACAGCAAATGGATTTATGTTGATGGTGTTGCACAGTCAAACATTGCAGAGTTACTCTTAAATGGCAGTCAAAGTGATTGTTGGGATAATTATCGAAATAATATAACCAGTCAGTAACCTTCCTTATATTACTGCGAACAACGACAAGGTGTTTTTCGCAGTATTTCCCCTGAATCTTCGTAGGTACTATCAGATCAAGTATATATCTGTATGTTTTTTATCCCTTCTCTTCTGGTATTGCTACTCCCGGATAAATCCATTAACAAAGATTGCGCTATCCTCGCTCCAGGTATCAACTATTCATTCATCTAATACTTATGCCTTACAACAACCTCAAAGCAAGGTTGTATTGACTAGACTTAACAGACAGATACAGGTGGTTGAGCATACCGAGGCAAATCCTCTGGCAAAAGACTCCCGCCCCTTCAACGAGTTAACTTTTTCGTTTAGCAATGAGAGCAAATTATGATCACAATTGACGGTAATGGCGCGGTAGCTTCGGTGGCGTTTCGCACCAGTGAAGTTATCGCCATCTACCCTATTACCCCCAGTTCCACGATGGCAGAACAGGCTGATGCATGGGCCGGAAACGGCTTGAAAAACGTTTGGGGAGACACACCACGCGTGGTTGAAATGCAGTCGGAAGCGGGTGCTATCGCTACCGTGCATGGTGCTTTGCAAACTGGCGCCCTCTCAACATCGTTTACGTCATCGCAGGGTTTGCTGCTGATGATCCCAACGCTGTACAAACTGGCAGGCGAACTGACGCCGTTTGTCCTGCATGTTGCGGCACGTACCGTTGCCACACATGCACTCTCTATTTTTGGCGATCATTCCGACGTCATGGCGGTGCGCCAGACGGGTTGCGCGATGTTGTGTGCAGCAAACGTCCAGGAGGCGCAAGACTTTGCTCTCATTTCGCACATTGCGACGCTGAAAAGTCGCGTGCCATTTATTCATTTCTTTGATGGTTTCCGCACCTCCCACGAGATCAATAAAATTGTCCCGCTGGCCGATGACACTATTCTTGAACTGATGCCGCAGGCAGAAATTGATGCTCATCGCGCCCGTGCACTCAACCCGGAACATCCGGTGATCCGCGGTACGTCCGCCAATCCTGACACTTATTTCCAGTCTCGCGAAGCCACCAACCCATGGTACAACGCAGTCTATGACCATGTTGAACAGGCGATGAATGATTTCGCTGCCGCGACAGGTCGCCAGTATCAGCCGTTTGAGTATTACGGGCATCCACAAGCGGAACGGGTGATTATCCTGATGGGCTCTGCCATTGGCACATGTGAAGAAGTGGTTGATGAATTGCTGACCCGTGGCGAAAAAGTCGGCGTGCTGAAAGTTCGCCTGTACCGCCCCTTCTCCGCCAAACACTTACTGCAAGCATTGCCGGACTCTGTTCGGATAGTGGCGGTGCTGGATCGCACCAAAGAGCCAGGTGCGCAAGCGGAACCCCTGTACCTGGATGTGATGACCGCACTGGCAGAAGCCTTTAATAATGGCGAGCGTGAAACCCTGCCCCGTGTCATTGGTGGGCGCTATGGTCTTTCATCCAAAGAATTTGGCCCGGACTGTGTACTGGCGGTATTTGCCGAGCTCAACGCAGCTAAACCGAAAGCGCGCTTTACGGTTGGTATTTACGATGATGTGACCAATCTGTCACTGCCGTTGCCGGAAAACACCCTGCCAAACTCGGCGAAACTGGAAGCCTTGTTTTATGGTCTTGGTAGTGATGGCAGCGTTTCCGCGACCAAAAACAATATCAAGATTATCGGTAATTCCACGCCGTGGTACGCACAGGGCTATTTTGTTTACGACTCCAAAAAGGCGGGCGGCCTGACGGTTTCTCACCTTCGCGTGAGCGAGCAGCCGATTCGTTCCGCTTATCTGATTTCCCAGGCTGATTTTGTTGGCTGCCACCAGTTGCAGTTTATCGACAAATATCAGATGGCTGAACGTTTGCAACCTGGCGGCATTTTCCTGCTCAACACGCCGTACAGCGCAGAGGAAGTGTGGTCGCGCTTACCGCAGGAAGTTCAGGCCGTGCTAAACCAGAAAAAAGCGCGTTTCTATGTGATTAACGCGGCGAAAATTGCCCGCGAATGTGGCCTGGCGGCCCGTATTAATACTGTCATGCAGATGGCATTTTTCCATTTGACACAAATTCTGCCTGGCGATAGCGCCCTGGCCGAATTGCAGGGCGCGATTGCCAAAAGCTACAGCAGCAAAGGCCGGGATCTGGTGGAACGCAACTGGCAGGCTCTGGCACTGGCGCGTGAATCGGTAGAAGAAGTTCCGTTGCAACCGGTTAATCCGCACAGTGCCAATCGACCGCCAGTGGTTTCCGATGCTGCTCCTGATTTCGTGAAAACCGTTACCGCTGCAATGCTCGCTGGGCTTGGCGATGCTCTCCCCGTTTCGGCGCTGCCACCAGATGGCACCTGGCCGATGGGCACCACACGCTGGGAAAAACGCAATATTGCCGAAGAGATCCCCATCTGGAAAGAGGAACTCTGTACTCAATGTAACCACTGCGTCGCCGCTTGCCCACACTCAGCTATTCGCGCCAAAGTGGTGCCGCCTGAAGCAATGGAAAATGCCCCTGCCAGCCTGCATTCGCTGGATGTAAAATCGCGTGATATGCGCGGGCAGAAATATGTCTTGCAGGTAGCTCCGGAAGATTGCACCGGCTGTAACCTGTGCGTCGAAGTTTGCCCGGCGAAAGACCGTCAGGATCCAGAGATTAAAGCCATCAATATGATGTCGCGCCTGGAACATGTCGAGGAAGAGAAAATCAATTACGACTTCTTCCTGAATTTACCAGAAATCGATCGCAGCAAACTGGAACGTATTGATATTCGTACATCGCAACTGATTACACCGCTGTTTGAATATTCAGGTGCTTGCTCTGGTTGTGGCGAGACGCCGTATATTAAATTGCTGACTCAGCTCTATGGCGATCGGATGTTGATCGCTAACGCTACGGGTTGTTCTTCAATTTATGGTGGTAACCTGCCCTCCACACCATATACCACTGATGCCAACGGTCGTGGACCGGCATGGGCGAACTCGCTGTTTGAAGATAACGCCGAATTTGGCCTTGGTTTCCGCCTGACGGTCGATCAACACCGTGTCCGCGTGCTGCGTCTGCTGGATCAATTTGCCGATAAAATCCCGGCGGAATTACTGACTGCGTTGAAATCAGACGCCACGCCAGAGGTTCGTCGTGAACAGGTCGCAGCTTTACGCCAGCAACTCAACGATGTTGCTGAAGCACATGAACTACTGCGTGACGCAGATGCACTGGTGGAAAAATCAATCTGGCTGATTGGTGGCGATGGCTGGGCTTACGATATTGGCTTTGGCGGTCTGGATCATGTATTGAGCCTGACGGAAAACGTCAATATTCTGGTGCTGGATACGCAATGCTATTCCAACACCGGTGGTCAGGCGTCGAAAGCGACACCGCTGGGTGCAGTAACTAAGTTTGGCGAGCACGGCAAACGTAAAGCGCGTAAAGATCTTGGCGTCAGTATGATGATGTACGGTCATGTTTATGTGGCGCAGATTTCTCTCGGCGCACAGCTGAACCAGACGGTGAAAGCGATTCAGGAAGCGGAAGCGTATCCGGGGCCATCGCTGATCATCGCTTATAGCCCGTGTGAAGAGCATGGTTACGATCTGGCACTCAGTCACGACCAGATGCGCCAACTGACTGCCACCGGCTTCTGGCCGTTATATCGCTTTGATCCGCGTCGTGCCGATGAAGGTAAATTGCCGCTGGCGCTGGATTCACGCCCGCCGTCAGAGGCACTGGAAGAAACGTTACTTCACGAGCAGCGTTTCCGTCGTCTGAATTCGCAGCAGCCAGAAGTGGCAGAACAGTTATGGAAAGATGCTGCAGCTGATTTGCAAAAACGCTATGACTTCCTGGCACAAATGGCCGGAAAAGCGGAAAAAAGCAGTTCAGAGTAAAAAATAAAAAAAGCCCGGACATTTGTTCGGGCTTGTCGATTATATTGCTGGTAAATGAGTAAATCTGCGGTAGCCCAGCATAAAAAGCAATAGTGACAAGAAAGGCATATAACGGCTGGAGAATATCGCACCGGCTGTCATTTGTATAATTTTTATTTTATATACTTACGCTTAATACATTCACCTAAATTATGATGATTTCAGTGGTATTATTTGATTAAGATTTAACTTAAGACGCAACAATTGATATTTATCCTTTTATGGAACTTCTCCTTTAGCATGTTTTCACCCCCTTATACGGGGTAGTAACAGGTAGATAATAAAATAAAAGGAATATATCAATGAAAAGAAAAGTACTGGCTCTCGTCATCCCTGCACTGCTTGCTGCAGGGGCAGTTCATGCGGCAGAAATTTATAATAAAGACGGTAATAAGTTAGATCTTTATGGCAAGGTGGATGGTTTACATTATTTCTCTGATAGTTCAGCGAAAGATGGCGATCAAAGTTATGCACGTCTTGGCTTTAAAGGTGAAACACAAATTAATGATCAGCTTACGGGTTTTGGTCAGTGGGAATACAATATTCAGGCCAATAATACTGAGTCTTCAGAAAACCAATCATGGACTCGACTGGCATTCGCTGGATTGAAATTTGCCGACTACGGTTCTTTCGATTATGGCCGTAACTATGGTGTTATGTACGACGTTGAAGGCTGGACAGATATGCTGCCGGAATTTGGTGGTGACTCTTATACTAATGCCGACAACTTTATGACGGGTCGTGCCAACGGCGTGGCAACTTATCGCAATACCGATTTCTTTGGACTGGTTAACGGCCTGAATTTTGCCGTGCAGTATCAGGGTAATAACGAAGGCGCGACTAATGGTCAGGAAGGCACAAATAACGGACGCGATATTCGTCATGAAAACGGTGATGGCTGGGGTCTTTCCACCACTTACGATTTAGGCATGGGCTTTAGTGCTGGTGCCGCTTATACCTCATCTGACCGTACCAATGACCAGGTGAATCATACTGCTGCTGGTGGCGATAAAGCTGATGCGTGGACCGCAGGTTTGAAATACGATGCCAACAATATCTATCTCGCAACTATGTATTCTGAAACACGCAATATGACTCCGTTTGGCGACAGCGATTATGCCGTGGCAAATAAAACTCAGAACTTTGAAGTAACCGCACAATACCAGTTCGATTTTGGTCTGCGTCCGGCTGTTTCATTCCTGATGTCCAAAGGCCGTGATCTGAATGCTGTTGGTGGTGCGGATAACCCGGCAGGTGTCGATGATAAAGATCTGGTGAAATATGCTGATATTGGCGCGACTTACTTCTTCAACAAAAATATGTCTACCTATGTTGATTATAAAATCAACCTGTTAGATGAAGATGATAGTTTCTACGCTGCTAATGGTATCAATACCGATGATATCGTAGCGTTGGGACTGGTTTACCAGTTCTAAACCTATAGCCCGCCGGCAACGGCGGGTTTTTTCCTGTTGCCTCTTCCTGTTGAATTAATGTGAAAATGTGACCGTGGTCATTGTACATAATGTCGGATAAGGCGTTACACTTTATACGGATTTGTAAACAGGAGGTTTTATGAGTAGAACGATTCTTGTCCCAATTGATATCTCTGATTCAGAATTAACTCAACGGGTGATAAGCCATGTTGAGAACGAAGCAAAAATAGATGATGCACAGGTTCACTTTCTGACTGTTATTCCATCTTTGCCCTATTACGCTTCTCTGGGGCTGGCCTATTCCGCTGAATTACCCGCAATGGATGATCTGAAAGCGGAAGGCAAATCGCAACTGGAAGATATTATTCAGAAGTTTAATATTCCCACCGACAGAATACATATCCATGTTGCAGAAGGTGCACCAAAAGACAAGATTCTTGAGCTGGCGAAAACCTTACCTGCCGATTTGATCATTATTGCTTCTCATCGTCCGGATATTACCACCTACCTGCTTGGTTCCAACGCAGCTGCCGTTGTGCGCCACGCCGAATGTTCGGTGCTGGTAGTGCGTTAATTATTCAGCCCGCCATTACGTGCGGGCTTACTCTCCGACAATTATTGCCTGCCCCGCCAACATTTTGGGCGCGTCCAGCGCATACGTAAGCTTCATTGGGGCAGAATGACAAATAAAAGAGCCTGATGGGACAGGTTCTAAATGTGCTGACATTTACTGCACTAATCCGTACCATACACGCCACAGTTTTATATCAGACTTCTTTTGCCGGATTTTCCGGCGTGATGCATACTCTTCTGATGCCACATAATGAATTGAGCCACTATTAAATGTCGCAAAATCAAGAATTTAGTAAGAAAGAAATCTACAACCTGAACAAATTGCAGAAACGTCTGCGCCGTAACGTGGGCGAAGCGATTGCTGACTTCAATATGATTGAGGATGGTGATCGCATTATGGTTTGCCTTTCCGGTGGCAAAGACAGTTACACCATGCTGGAGATCCTGCGCAATTTACAACAAAGCGCGCCGATCAGTTTTTCGCTGGTGGCGGTGAATCTTGATCAAAAACAACCAGGATTCCCTGAACATATTCTGCCGGAATATCTGGAAAAGCTTGGTGTTGAATACAAGATTGTCGAAGAAAATACCTACGGTATCGTTAAAGAGAAGATCCCGGAAGGTAAAACGACATGTTCTCTGTGTTCACGTCTGCGCCGTGGTATTTTGTACCGTACCGCTACCGAACTCGGTGCAACCAAAATCGCGCTGGGCCACCATCGCGACGATATCCTGCAAACGCTGTTTTTGAACATGTTCTATGGCGGTAAGATGAAAGGTATGCCGCCAAAACTAATGAGCGATGATGGTAAACATATTGTGATTCGCCCGCTGGCCTATTGTCGTGAGAAAGATATCCAGCGTTTTGCGGATGCCAAAGCATTCCCCATTATTCCATGCAACCTGTGTGGATCGCAGCCAAACCTGCAACGCCAGGTTATCGCAGATATGCTGCGCGACTGGGACAAACGCTATCCGGGGCGTATCGAGACCATGTTCAGCGCAATGCAAAACGTGGTGCCTTCACATTTGTGTGATACCAATTTGTTTGATTTCAAAGGCATTAAACACGGTTCTGAAGTGATTAATGGCGGCGATTTGGCATTTGACCGCGAAGAGCTCCCACTGCAACCTGCGGGATGGCAACCAGAAGATGATGAAAATCAACTTGATGAGTTGCGATTGAACGTGGTGGAAGTCAAATAACTGACCTGTCATTCATTGCCCGATGCGCAAGATTATCGGGCATGAATACCAGTATTAATCCAGTTATGTGTATGCCGGAGAAAATGCTTCTGTATTGCTTCCGGCATTCAGGTTACTTCAGCAATCGTACCCGGCAAGTCTTGCCTTTAATTTTCCCGTCCTGTAATTGCTTCCACGCTTTATGAGCCACTTCTTGTCGTACTGCGACATAAACATGCGCCGGATGCACGGTAATTTTACCAATATCGGCACCATCCAACCCGATATCCCCGGTTAATGCCCCAAGGACATCGCCAGGACGCATTTTGGCCTTTTTCCCACCATCGATACATAAGGTAGCCATTTCAGCAGCCAGTGGCACGATGGTAGTAACCGCAGGTGGCATTTGCCAGTTCAGTTTCAATTGCAACATATCGGAGATGATATTGGCACGCTGAGCCTCTTCCGGCGCGCAAAAGCTGATTGCCAGACCACTTTTCCCGGCTCGGGCAGTACGCCCGATGCGATGAACATGTACTTCTGGATCCCAGGCCAGCTCAAAATTAACGACCAGCTCGAGTGATTTAATATCCAGACCACGCGCGGCGACATCTGTGGCCACTAATATCCGTACACTCCCGTTAGCGAAACGCACCAGGGTTTGATCACGATCGCGTTGTTCTAAATCACCATGTAACGCTATTGCGCTTTGCCCCACGTCGTTTAGCGCATCACAAACCAACTGACAATCTTTTTTGGTATTACAGAACACCACACAAGATGACGGTTGATATACGCTCAGCAGACGTTGCAATAGTGAAATCTTTCCTGATGATGACGTCTCGTAAAAGTGCTGTTCAACCGGCGGTAATGCATCGGTGCTATCAATTTCAATGGTGAGTGGATCACGCTGTACACGCCCACTGATGGCGGCAATAGCTTCTGGCCAGGTAGCCGAGAATAACAGCGTCTGTCGTGACGCCGGGGCAAAGCGAATGACTTCATCGATGGCATCACTAAATCCCATATCAAGCATTCTGTCAGCTTCGTCCATAACCAGCGTATGCAGTGCTTCAAGCGAGACGGTGCCTTTTTGCAGGTGATCTAACAAACGCCCCGGCGTAGCTACAATAATATGCGGAGCGTGTTGTAATGAATCACGCTGAATGCCGAACGGTTGACCTCCACATAAGGTCAGGATTTTAGTATTGGGCAGAAAACGTGCCAGGCGACGCAGCTCCCCCGCAACCTGATCTGCCAGTTCACGCGTCGGACACAACACTAATGCCTGTGTCTGAAATAAAGTGGCATCGATATGCTGTAATAATCCGAGACCAAAGGCCGCCGTTTTGCCACTACCGGTTTTCGCTTGTACGCGAATATCTTTCCCGGCAAGAATTGCAGGTAGCGCCGCAGCTTGCACGGGTGTCATGGTTAAATAGCCCAACTCATTAAGATTTGTAAGTTGGGCGGCAGGCAAAACGTTAAGTGAGGAAAAAGCGGTCACAATTATTCTCTTGGTCATCGGCGCAAAGTTAGCAGGCGCGTATCCTCGCAGATCTGCGCTCACGATGCGACAATTTAATCGGTTCTTCATCTGGTGGTGGGTCCGGCATTGGCTGTGGACGTGGAATCGGATCAGGCACCGGAATGGGATCACCAGGAATAGGTTCAGGCGTTGGAATTTGCAAATGGATGAGTGTTGTCATCGTTACCCTCCGGTCAATGGTTGACTCTTAAAGGGTAGTCGCTGAAAAAATATCAGGTAAAAAAAAGCCGACTTATCTAAGTCGGCGTCGTACGAATCAATTGTGCTATGCAGTAATTCAAAAAAGGAAGTAAGACAATATGGAGCGCAACGCCCATCGCTTGACGTTGCATTCACCTGCGAGAGAGATATTGCCCTGAATAGGTAGAGAGTTTATTGACTTCGCTCAATTTTTCTGGCGTTTTCCTGTACAGAGCATCACAGAAATCGCTTTTGTTACAACCATTTACTACGATGCAACCATAAAGCAACACCACCAATAAGAACGACTAACAGTATACAAAACAGCGAGAAACCAAATCGCCAACCTCCACCTGGAATACCACCAAGGTTCACGCCGAATAACCCTGTCAGAAAAGTGCTGGGCAAAAACACCATTGCCATCAGTGACATGGTATAAGTCCGACGCGCCAGGTTTTCTTGCATCACCTGCGCAATCTCATCAGCCATCACCCCTGTACGAGCAATACAGGCATCTATTTCATCTAAGCCCCGGCCCAGGCGATCGGCAATATCCTGCATTCTCCGCCGCTGATCATCATTCATCCATGGTAATCGTTCACTGGAAAGTCGGGCGTAAACGTCACGCTGTGGTGCCATATATCGACGCATCACAATCAATTGTTTGCGCAGCAGTGCCAGAAATCCACGCGGAGGAATTTGCTGATCGAGCAGATTATCTTCAAGGTCGATAATTTTATCGTGTAGTTGCTCGATAAACTCGCTGGCATGATCGGTCAGCGCATCACAAACATCCACCAGCCATCCACCACAATCTTCAGGGCCAGTGCCCTCTTCCAGATCGCTGACAACGTCATCCAGCGCCAGCACTTTGCGCTGGCGAGTTGAAACAATCAGGCGCTCATCCATATACACCCGCATGGCCACTAACTGATCTGGTCGTTCGTCAGTGCTGCCATTGATACAACGAAGTGTAATGAGCGTTCCCTCCCCCATACGGTTCACTCGTGGGCGGGTACTTTCTCCAGCCAGCGCATCACGCACGTTGTTCGGCAATAAAGGCGTCGTTGCCAGCCACTGAGCGCTTTCAGGATGCGTGTAATTAAGATGTAACCAGCACGGATGTTCACTGTCGATAACATCATTGTCAGTAAGCGGTTTTACGCCGCCATTTCTGTCCAGTATCCAGGCGAAAACCGCATCAGGTACGTTTACGTCTGCTCCCTTAATTGCTTCCACAGAGCCTCCATATTCATCTGATTCTCTTGCTAGTCTAGTTCCCTGTCACGGTTACGCAATATTGTTTTCTGCCATCACCATGAATTAATTCAGAAAATTATATCTCAACTGGCAGGCATTCAGACTTTTATGCCTGACAAAGAATTAACGTCTACTATTATCGGGATAGCCATTTCATACATTACTACTATTTCCCTTTTTCAAAACAATAATTGTTCATAAAAATAACGAGTTGCCAATGATTACACACAACTTCACTCCCCTGGATTTATTATCCATTCCAGTCTGGATTGTCTCGCCCGCTACGGAAGAATTATTGTTTGCAAACGCCGTAGCACGGAAGCTTTCCCAGAATCAATCTTTCAACCAGATGCGAAACAACATTTATTCCGTCGGCGCACAACAAACACTGACGCAATATCTTACTGATCTCTATCATCGCCATGACATTGTGGAACTACTGACGGTATGGCGTGATGGGGAAAAAATCCCCCTTTCCTGTCGTTTGTCATTAAATCACCTGGCTGATATTGGCGAAGTTATTGTTTTCGAAGGTATGGAGTTGCCTGCGACCCAGGGTCTGAAAGCCAGTCGCTCAGCGAATTACCAACGTAAAAAACAGGGTTTCTATGCTCGCTTTTTTCAAACCAACTCAGCGCCAATGTTACTGATTGATCCCGCTCGTGATGGACTAATCGTCGATGCAAATCTGGCTGCCCTCAATTTTTATGGTTATGACCATGAGAATATGTGCCAGCGACATACATGGGAAATCAATATGTTAGGCCGTGACGTATTACCAGTGATGCAAGAGATAGCCCGTCTACCTGGCGGACATAAGCCGCTTAATTTTGTGCATAAGCTTGCAGATGGTTCCACTCGTCATGTGCAAACATACGCAGGACCGATTGAGATCTATGGCGACAAACTTATGCTCTGCATTATTCATGACATCACTGAACAAAAGCGGCTGGAGCAGGAGTTGGAACAAGCTGCCATGCGTGATGCCTTAACCGGGCTGCTTAATCGTCGGCAATTTTTTCTGCTCACTGAGCATAATTCTTCGCAGCCGGGATTAATGAGTCAGGATTACAGCTTGTTGTTGATCGACACAGATCGTTTTAAAAGTGTGAATGATCTCTACGGCCACCAGAAAGGAGATGATGTGCTGTGCGTGTTAGCACGTACGCTGGAAAGTTGTGCCCGTAAGGGCGATCTGGTTTTTCGCTGGGGAGGTGAAGAGTTTGTTTTATTACTGCCACGCACTACCCTCGATGACGCTCTGGCGCTGGCCGAAACAATCCGCGCTCAGGTGGCGAAAATTACCCTCACGGGTTTGCCACGATTCACGGTAAGTATTGGTGTAGCGCGTCACGAAATCGATGAAACAATCGATGCCTTGTTTAAGCGGGTTGATGATGCGTTGTATCGGGCAAAAAATGATGGTCGTAATCGGGTGTTAGCAGCCTGAAGTTTGCGCCAGGTGCTGATTACTGGCACCCTGGCGCGATAAAGTCATGCTTATTCGGCAGCCTCACGCTCAGCGAAAACTTGCTGAGCGAGATGCATTGTGGCGTTTGCCGCTGGCAGTCCGCAATAAAGAGCTGAGTGCATAATCAGTTCTTTCAACTCTTCTTTTGTCACGCCATTATTGAACGCTGCATTGAGATGCATTTTGAGTTCGGCTTCGCGGTTGAGCGCAATCAACATAGCAATAGTAATCATACTGCGGGTATGGCGCTCCAGACCCGGACGACTCCAGATATCACCCCATGCAAAGCGGGTAATAAAATCCTGAAACTCTTCGTTCAGCGAAGTGAGATTTTGCAATGTACGATCAACATGCTCATCACCCAGCACACCACGGCGGACTAACATCCCTTGCTGATAACGTTCTTCATCGCGCATTGTTGCCCCCACAAAACTCAATTAATAAAGCATTTACCACTTCCGGCGCTTCGATGGAGGACAAATGTGACGCTGTCACAATTTCCAGGCGAGAGCCGTCTATTTTCTGCTGCATGAACTGTGCGTCGGCTACGGTTGTCACCGGATCAAGCTCACCGGCGATCAACAATACCGGAAGATCGATAGCACTAAGTTCAGCGCGTAAGTCTGCATTTGCTAATGCTTCGCAACAGCTGGCATAGCCATCAGGAGAAGATTCTGCTAATTGCTGACACAGAAATGCCACATGTGTAGCGGCAGTCAGGCGATAACTCTCACTGAACCAACGTTCTGGTGCTGTTGCGGCGATCGCCTGCATCCCCTTTTCTCGCACTGCTTGTGCACGGCTAAGCCAGCCTGTTGCTTCTCCAATCTTAGCCGCGCTATTGAGCACCGTTACGCTATGAAATCGTTGCGGTTTATAGCGTGCCAGCCAGAGTCCAGTCAGCCCGCCCATAGAAATCCCGCAAAAGTGAGCTTTTTCAATCGCAAGATGATCAAGCAATGCAACGACATCTTCACCTAATTGCGCCAGGGTAACCGTCTCGTTTTTTTCTGTTTTTCCATGGCCATGCGTGTCGTAGCGCAATACACGAAAATGCGAAGTCAGTGCGGATATTTGTGGTTGCCACATCGAAAGCGTGGTGCCCAGTGAATTCGACAGCACAATAACCGGCGCATTCTCCGGCCCTTCAATCTGGTAATTAATTTTCATTTTGTTGTTCCTTATAGCGAGCCAGCACCCGGTCGATAAAGACCTGTGCACTGCCGGTCGCTGCGGTAGGTTCCAGCAAATTTTTAATTTGGGTGGCGTTAAGCCATGAGGTAATACGCGTATCGTTTACCAGTACGTCGTACAAGGCGTGTTGCTGTTCGATGGCTTGCCGACAAAGCACTTCCACCAGATGATGGGCATCCTGTTTACCAATAAACTCCGCCAGCGCCAAAGTCACTGACTCCGCCATCAATAACCCGTGGGTGATATCGAGATTTTCACGCATCTTTTGTGGGTACACTTGCATTCCCTGCACCAGTTCCTGGCTTTGCTCGATAATATTCCCTGTCAACATAATCAGCTCTGGCAAGGTTTCCCACTCAGCTTGCCAGCCACCAAGTGCGCGTTCATGCTGTTGTAACTGGCTGGCATACAGGGTAGCCATTAAACCCGGGGTACGCTGTGCAGCGGTAAGAATAGAGGCACAAATGACAGGGTTACGCTTATGGGGCATTGCGGATGAACCGCCTCGTCCGGCAACGGCAGGTTCACTCACTTCTGCAACTTCCGTCTGCATTAACAGTGCAAAATCCTGCGCAAATTTTGCCAGTGTCGCCCCTGTGCCCGCATACCAGGCGGCAATTTCCAGTAAGCGATCCCGTTGCGTATGCCATGGCAAATCCGGCAGCGTCAATCCCAGGACTTTCGCCAGTTCGGCAGCCACCGGTAGTGCATCCTGCTTAAGCGAAGCCAGAGTTCCTGCCGCACCACCAAATTGCAGCACCAACACACGCGGCAGTAACTCCTCTAAACGCACCTGCCAGCGAAGTAATGCATCCAGCGTTCCGGCAAGTTTTAAGCCCAGGGTCACCGGGAGCGCTTGCTGCATCCATGTACGACCTGGCATTACCGTCTTCTGATAACGAAAAACCTGTCCCGCGAACGTAGCAAGCAACTGGTTTACACTCTGTTGGGTAAGTTGAAGTGCCTGGCGTAATTGCAGTATTAACCCGGTATCAATGACATCCTGGCTGGTTGCTCCCCAGTGAACGTAACGTGCCGCTGCGGCATTATTTTTCTTCACCTGCGCGGTTAATTGCTTCACCAGTGGGATAGCCAGATTCCCCGCCAGCGCCGCATTCCCCCCCAGCGCCTGAACGTCAATATTTTCAGCTCTGCATGCAGCCGCAATTGCCGCGACCGCAGATGGCGGGATCACCCCACAACGTGCCTGAGCCAGTGCCAGGGCTGCCTCGAAATCCAACATCCCCTGCAATAAGCACTCATCGGTAAAACAGTCCGTTAGCGCACTGCCACGCATCAGCGGAGTCAACACTGCCATCACTTCTCCTTACACTCGTTCAATAATCAGGGCGATCCCCTGCCCGACACCGATACACATAGTGCATAGCGCATAACGCCCCCCTGTACGTTGCAGTTGTCGGGCCGCTGTCATCGCCAGCCGCCCACCAGATGCACCCAACGGATGCCCCAGCGCAATCGCCCCGCCATTCGGATTCACATGTGTCGCGTCATCCGGTAACCCTAAATCACGCATTACCGCCAGCGCCTGAGCGGCAAAGGCTTCATTGAGTTCTATAACATCCATTTGATCCAGCGTTAACCCTGTCTGCGCCAGAACTTTGCGCACCGCAGGCGCGGGTCCAAACCCCATAATACGCGGTGCAACGCCTGCGGTTGCAATACCCACCACCCGAACTAACGGTTGCAAATCATGCTGCCGCATTGCTTGTTCACTGGCGAGCAATAATGCACATGCGCCATCGTTGACACCGGAGGCATTCCCCGCAGTGACGGAGCCACCTTCACGTACCACCGCCTTCAAACCTGCCAGCGCCTCCAGTGAGGTTGCACGGGGATGCTCATCGCGGATAAAGAGTTGCGCCGGGCCTTTACGCTGCGGCACGCTAACTTCCGTCAATTCTTCTTCAAACAGACCATCTTGCTGTGCCTGAGCAGTACGTTGCTGACTACGCAGGGCAAAAGCGTCTTGATCCGCACGACTGATGTTAAATTGCCCGGCGACGTTTTCGGCTGTTTCTGGCATTGAATCAACGCCATACCGCGCTTTCATCTGAGCGTTAATAAAGCGCCATCCAATGGTGGTATCTTCCATCTTCATGTTGCGATTCCATGCGGATTCCGCTTTCCCCATGACAAACGGCGCTCGCGACATGCTTTCCACGCCACCGGCGATCATCAAATGTGTTTCACCGCTTTTAATCGCTCGGGCAGCAACACCAATTGCATCAAGACTTGAACCACAAAGTCGATTTATAGTGCTTCCCGGCACGCTTTCCGGCAGCCCGGCTAACAGTAATGCCATTCGTGCCACATTACGGTTATCTTCCCCTGCCTGGTTGGCACAACCGTAAATCACATCGTCAATAAATGCCGGATCGAGTCCTGGATTGCGTGATAACAGCGCTTTAAGCGGAATTGCAGCCAGATCATCAGCCCGAACCGTTGCCAACGTGCCACCAAATCGACCAAAAGGAGTTCGCACTGCATCGCAGATAAATGCCTGATTCATATTAGTTCCTTATGCGCTTTCCGCCAGTTGTTCAAAGCTGAGCGTGACAGGCGTCAGACGTTGCAGTTCTTCAAACGACATGCCGTTAAAGATTTCTCGCACCACGGGACCGTTATTCGTGATATCAATGACTGCCAGGTCAGTATAAATACGGCTAACGCAGCCGATGCCCGTCAGTGGATAACTGCAACGCTCAACCAACTTGCTCTGCCCGTTACGGGTCAAATGATCCATCATCACAAAAACCTGACGAGCACCAATGGCTAAATCCATCGCACCGCCAACAGCGGGAATGGCGTCCGGTGCCCCGGTACTCCAGTTAGCTAAATCACCTGTTGCGGAAACCTGATAAGCCCCCAATACGCAAATATCCAGATGCCCACCGCGCATCATGGCGAAGGAATCCCCATGGTGGAAATAACAACCGCCCTGTAACAATGTCACGTACTCTTTACCTGCGTTAATCAGTTCAGGATCTTCCTTGCCTTCTTGCGGCTTCGGTCCCATTCCCAACAAACCATTTTCGCTATGCAGAAAAATTTCTTTATCGGCAGGCAGATAATTGGCGATACGGGTCGGCAGACCAATCCCAAGATTGACGTATGCGCCTTCCGGGATATCCTGGGCAACGCGTTTCGCCATTTCATCACGCGAAAGCTTTTTCATTATTGACTCCTTAGGCGCTCAGTGCGTTATCTTGCAGATTTTCAAGGGAAAAAACGCGTTGGACGAAGATGCCTGGCGTAATGATATGTTCTGGATCCAGTTCTCCCAGCTCAACAAACTGGCTGACTTCCACAACGGTGGTTTTCGCCGCAGTGGCCATAATCGGACCAAAATTACGTGCAGCTTTGCGATATACCAGATTTCCCCAACGGTCAGCCTGATGCGCTTTGATCAGGGCAAAGTCAGCTTTGATAGGGTATTCCAGTACATAGTCACGTCCGTCGATGTGGCGTGTTTCTTTACCTTCTGCAAGCGTAGTACCGTAACCTGTTGGGGTAAAAATCGCGCCCAGCCCTGCCCCCGCAGCCTGGATACGTGCCGCCAGGTTACCCTGTGGCACAAGTTCAAGCTCTATTTCTTTATTGCGGTATAAGGCGTCAAAAATTTGCGAGTCCACCTGACGGGGAAACGAGCAAATCATTTTCCTTACTCGTTTTGCTTTAAGTAGCGCCGCCAGTCCTACTTCACCGTTGCCGGCATTGTTGTTAATAATGGTGAGATCGCGTGCCCCTTGATCGATCAGGGCATCGATCAGATACGTGGGTTGTCCGGCGGTGCCAAATCCACCAATCATTATGGTGTCGCCATCCGCAATCCCGGCGATGGCCTCTTCGAGCGATGACACACGTTTATCAATCATCAGGTTGCTCCTTGTCGTGCGGATTTCGCACATTTATACGTTGTTCGCACAAAATGTGACCCACATAACGAATGCAATCAAGGGCGATAATCGAAATATGGTGCGATTATCGAACATCAGATATATTTGTTAGCAGAATGTGATCTAAGGCGAACAGTGAGGAAAAAACAGTGGAAAAACATCCTGATGATCGGCTGAACAGTGATGCCGATCCTTTTAAAGGCGATCCAAATTTTATGGCCTCGCTGGCGCGTGGACTGGACGTTATTCAGGCATTTACCCCGCAGCGACGGATGATGTCTATTTCACAAATTAGCCAGAAAACAGGCATCCCAAGAGCAGCTGTCAGGCGCTGCCTTTATACACTGGGGAAATTGGGATTTGTTTATGCGCAGGATGGTAAAAATTTCGAACTACGTCCGCGAATTCTGGCACTCGGTCATGCTTATCTTGCTTCAACACCACTGGCAAGAGCAGCACAACCGGTCCTTAAACACTTAAGCGAAATGCTTAATGAATCCTGCTCTATTGCCACACTGGATGGTGACGATATTTTGTATATTGCCAGAGCGTCCAGTTCACGCATAATGACCATCGACCTTGATATTGGCAGTCGTTTACCCGCATGGGCGACCTCGATGGGCCGCGTATTACTAAGCCATTTGCCCGAAGAAAATCTCAATGACTTACTGGGCAGAGTGACGATGATTCGCTACACCTCACAGACGGTGGATTCCGTTTCAGCGCTACGTGAAGAGCTGAAAAAAGTACAACACCAAGGTTACGCCCTGAACGATCAGGAACTGGAGATGGGCTTGCGATCTATTGCGGTGCCATTAAGCAATACCCGAGGGCAAGTGCTGGCAGCATTGAACGTTGGCGTACATGCCGGACAAGTCTCTGCTGATGAATTATTAAGCCGGGTACTGCCGGAGCTACAAAAAGCGGCGCAGGAACTCTCGCTCCTGCTGGATTAGTTACCGACTGCGTTTGGCGTGGCGCTCCCAGTTTTCCTGTTTTGCCTGAGCAGTTTTACGCAATGCAACATAACATGCCCCGCTGCCACCGTGATGTGGCAGTACGGTGCAATACGCCTGAACGTCGTCAAATTCCGTCAACCAACGGGCAACATAGCTGCGCACGATATTGGCATGAGATTTATCCTCACGCCCTTTGCCATGGATAATCAGCACATTACGTAAGCCGTCTGCCAATGCCTGATGAATAAAACTAAACACCATTTTCCGGCACTCTTCTACCGGCTGGCGAAGCAGGTTTAAACTGGCTTGCTGCGGATATTTACCACTGCGTAATTTATCTATCACGCCGTGTTGTAACCCTTCGCGACGGAACTCCAATGGTTGGCTGAGGGGAATAATGTCCAGAAACCCGGTAGTGAGGAAATTATCAAGTTGCAGAGTATCAATACGTTGCGGTGCACGTTGATTACGTGTGGGATGCCAGAGAACATCCGTTGAGCGTTTCAGCGGCTGGACATCTTCCATGGCGTCAAGAAACAGCGATTTGTCGTCAAGGTTCATACTACATCCTCCCGCAATTAAAAGCGCATTATCATAACCACGTCACTGTCCACCAACAAGAACGCACTGCTGTGTGTATTGTAGAGTCTGCGGATGTCGACAGACTCGATTTTGTTATTCCACTTCGTAAGTATGGTGACGAATGCCCGCCGCGTGATATTTTGTAGCCCCCATTCTGCATACAGGGTTGAAAAATGCTGACATTACTCGAAGATAAAATTGCCACGCCGCTGGGAATGCTTGCGGTAATTTGTGATGAACAATTTCGCCTGCGTGCAGTTGAATGGGAAGAGTATCGTCACCGCATGATGCAATTGCTGGATATTCATTACCGGATTGAAGGGTATGAACTGCGTGAAGCTAACAATCCCGGCGGGCTCTGCCAGCATCTGACAGATTACTTTGAGGGCAATCTGTCGGTAATTGACAACCTGCCTACCGCCACGGCTGGAACACCGTTTCAACGCGAAGTATGGCAGGTATTGCGAACCATTCCCTGCGGACAAGTGATGCACTATGGACAACTGGCCGAGAAGTTAGGGCGTCCTGGTGCTGCCCGCGCAGTAGGCGCCGCCAACGGCTCCAACCCCATCAGTATTGTTGTACCTTGCCATCGGGTTATTGGACGAAACGGCACAATGACCGGTTATGCCGGCGGAGTGCAGCGAAAAGAGTGGTTATTGCGCCACGAAGGTTATCTCCTGCTGTAATGACCAGGCTATTTGTGCCTTCTTACATCCTTGTTAACGTAAAGTTACCGTTAACAATGTACGGTTATTCAACAAGATATCGTTATTTCTGAAGCAAATATAAGAATAATCCGCTATTGAAGGATTTGCGCCCTTACGTGCTCACCAAAAAGATGTTAAAATTGACAAATATCAATTACGGCTTGAGCAGACCTATGATCCCGGAAAAGCGAATTATACGGCGCATTCAGTCTGGCGGTTGTGCTATCCATTGCCAGGATTGCAGCATCAGCCAGCTTTGCATCCCGTTCACACTTAACGAGCATGAGCTTGATCAGCTTGATAACATCATCGAGCGTAAAAAGCCCATTCAGAAAGGCCAGACACTGTTTAAAGCTGGCGATGAACTGAAATCGCTCTACGCCATCCGATCCGGCACGATTAAAAGCTATACCATTACCGAACAAGGCGATGAACAGATCACCGGTTTCCATTTAGCAGGCGATCTGGTCGGTTTTGATGCCATCGGCACTGGACACCATCCGAGTTTCGCCCAGGCGCTGGAAACCTCGATGGTATGCGAAATCCCGTTTGAAACACTGGACGATCTGTCCGGGAAAATGCCGAATCTGCGTCAGCAGATGATGCGCCTGATGAGCGGTGAGATCAAAGGCGACCAGGATATGATCCTGTTGTTGTCGAAGAAAAATGCCGAAGAACGTCTGGCGGCGTTTATATACAATCTTTCCCGTCGTTTCGCCCAGCGTGGTTTCTCTCCTCGCGAATTCCGTTTGACGATGACGCGTGGTGATATCGGTAACTATCTGGGGCTGACCGTTGAAACTATCAGCCGTTTGCTGGGGCGTTTCCAGAAA
The DNA here is from genome assembly GCF_019366485.1 of Escherichia sp. GZ89. Taxonomy (NCBI): domain Bacteria; kingdom Pseudomonadati; phylum Pseudomonadota; class Gammaproteobacteria; order Enterobacterales; family Enterobacteriaceae; genus Escherichia; species Escherichia sp. GZ89. The sequence continues at coordinate 658,365 of NZ_JAEOHX010000001.1, forward strand.
AGTGGTATGCTGGCAGTAAAAGGCAAATACATCACCATTGAAAATAACGATGCGCTGGCACAACTTGCCGGTCATACACGCAACGTTGCCTGATTAATCCACAAACCTTCCGTTATGTTTCTGTCAGATCGATAAATTATTTGTATTTATTGATCTGACAGAAGATTCCCCCCTGTTTCATTCACCATATATAGGTTACTCTTTTAATTACAAACTGCGATGACAGTTGTAAGGAGACCCTGTATGGCTAACTATCAAAATATGCTTGTTGTTATCGATCCCAATCAGGACGATCAGCCAGCATTGCGGCGAGCTGTTTATTTGCATCAACGGATTGGTGGCAAAATTAAGGCATTCTTACCGATCTATGACTTTTCCTACGAGATGACTACCCTTCTCTCGCCTGATGAGCGAACAGCGATGCGTCAGGGTGTTATCAGTCAGCGAACTGCGTGGATTCGTGAGCAAGCAAAGTACTACATTGATGCAGGCGTTCCTATTGAAATCAAAGTGGTCTGGCACAACCGGCCTTTTGAAGCCGTGATTCAGGAAGTTATCAGCGGCGGTCACGATCTGGTTCTGAAAATGGCGCACCAACACGACCGTCTGGAAGCCGTAATTTTTACCCCGACCGACTGGCACTTGTTACGTAAATGCCCATGCCCAGTGTGGATGGTGAAAGACCAACCGTGGCCAGAAGGTGGTAAAGCGCTGGTGGCGGTGAATCTTGCCAGTGAAGAGCCATATCATAATGCGCTTAATGAAAAACTGGTGAAAGAAACCATACTTTTGGCTGAAAAGGTTAATCACACCGAAGTCCATCTGGTGGGCGCTTATCCGGTAACACCAATCAATATCGCTATTGAACTCCCCGAATTTGATCCAGGCGTGTACAACGACGCGATTCGTGGGCAGCATTTGTTGGCAATGAAGGCGTTGCGACAAAAATTCGGTATTGATGAAAAAGTCACGCATGTCGAAAAAGGACTACCTGAAGAGGTTATCCCGGATTTGGCTGAACATTTACAAGCTGGGATTGTAGTTCTCGGTACTGTTGGACGCACCGGTATTTCTGCGGCGTTTCTGGGTAATACCGCCGAGCAGGTTATTGACCATTTGCGCTGTGACCTGTTGGTGATTAAACCCGACCAGTATCAAACGCCTATCGAACTTGATGACGACGAAGACGATTAAACACTGAACTTACCGGATGGCGAGTTTCATCAGCCATCCGGTTTATCACGATTATGCTTTATCTTCCCCGCCAAGCAGATAAATCCCCAGGGGAATGGCCAGCAGAACAGTGAATACCAGGCTATAGACAAAAATCATAGAAGACTGGATAAAATACATTGAAGTCGTCCACTCGGAGAGCGGGATATTGTACTGCTCAATCACGCCACCAATGGTTGCGCGTGTCACTATCGACGCCGCAATGACAAATACCCCCAGCAGACACAATAGAAATTTTTTCCCTTTTGCGGTTTTCAGCGTTGTCCAGATCATTACCCTACCCTTTCCGATAAAACATATGCTACATAACGATAACAATATCATGGCATTCACTCTCTGTCTGCCATTAAAAATTGACATTTAATTTACACTTTAAAGGTTGTCCGTACTTTGAGCTAATCGCGCTATTTCCCGACCTTTCCATAGATGACCTGAATGTTTGCACACGGTAAAATATTCTCGCCCAGAGTATTTCGGCTAATTAGCCGAGCATGGAGGAACAGAGATAATAATGATTACTCAAATATTTATCGTTAACGCCCTGAATCTGGCGATTGTTTTCGGAAGCTGTGCAGCATTGGTGTTGATGAGCTTTTGGTTTCGCCATGGGCAGAAAAGAAGAAAAGGCTTTGTATTTCATGCCGCTCAATTCTTTATCTATGCGGTCATTATCGGCGCAATTGGTAACATTGTTAATTATGTGATTGCAACGTATAAAATTAATTTTATCTCTTCCGATGCAATCGATTTTATTTGTACATCATTAATTGCGCTTATTTTAACCGTTAAACTGTTTTTGTTGATCAATCAATTTGAACGCAAACAGATCAAAAAAGGTCGAGATGTGACCAGTGCGCGGATTCTTTCGCGCATAATTAAGATCACGATAATTATGGTGATTGTATTGCTCTATGGTGAGCATTTTGGCATGAGCCTTTCTGGTCTGTTGACCTTTGGTGGTATCGGTGGTCTTGCTGTTGGTATGGCAGGGAAAGATATTCTAAGTAATTTCTTTTCCGGGATTATGCTTTATTTTGACCGCCCTTTCAGTATCGGCGACTGGATCCGTTCTCCTGACAGAAATATTGAAGGTACGGTCACCGAAATTGGCTGGCGGATTACCAAAATTACGACATTTAATAACCGCCCACTCTACGTGCCCAACTCCTTGTTTTCTTCTATTAGTGTGGAAAACCCCGGCAGAATGACCAACCGACGGATAACCACAACCATTGGTTTACGTTATGAAGATGCCGCAAAGGTGGGAACAATTGTAGAAGCGGTGCGCCAGATGTTGCAGACACATGAAAGCATTGATCAACATCAGACGTTACTGGTGTATTTCAATGATTTTGGTGATTCGTCATTAAACATTATGGTTTATTGTTTTACTAAAACCACCGTCTGGGCCGAATGGCTGGCAGCGCAACAGGATGTTTTCCTGAAGATTATCGATATTGTCCAGGCGCATGGCGCAGATTTTGCGTTCCCAAGTCAGACGCTGTATCTGGATAACTCGACACCCCAGCAAATTAACGAGAAATAACGTTAATTTTGTCTAAAAAAACTGGCGCCCAAATGCGCCAGTTTTACTTTGAAAGATGTCTACACTAAATAATTCGAGTCGCAGCACCTGCAACGAGTATATCAGTGCTCAACAACATACATTGTGCGGCTGTAGGCAACATCTTCTGCATTGTTGATCGGATAACCTTTCAGCCACGGTTTAATTAATCGACCATTAGTGTACTGATAGATTGGTGCAATAGGTGCCTGCTCCATCAATATTTTTTCCGCAGAATTATAATCAGCATTCCTTGCCTTTTCTGTATTCTCCAGCGAAGCCTGATTAATTACCTTGTCATAAGCCGGATTATTAAACCGTGAAATATTACCTGAGTGCATTGAGGTTAACAATGACAGGAAAGTTGACGGTTCATTATAATCGCCCACCCAAGAAGCGCGGATGACATCAAAATTGCCGGTATTACGGCTATCAATATAGGTTTTCCATTCCTGATTTTGCAGTTTAACATCAACGCCGAGATTCTTTTTCCACATTGACGCGACCGCAATCGCGATCTTCTGGTGATTCTCAGAAGTGTTATACAGCAGTGTCAGTTTGAGCGGTTTTTGAGGGCCATAACCTGCCGCACTCAGCAATGTTTTTGCCTGTGCATTGAGTTCTTCCTGGCTCATCTGCTCAAATGGCGAAGGTTCAGGTGTAAATCCTGCGGTAACATCAGGGGTAAAATGCCATGCCGGTTTTTCACCTGTACCCAGTACTTTTTCTGCAATCAGACGTCTGTCGATAGTCATACTCAGCGCCATACGGACACGTTGATCCGCAGTTGGCCCCTTCTGAGTATTAAACGCATAATAGTAAGTACCTAACTGCGGCGGTGTATAAACCTGCCCCGGAATATCCTTCAGCAATTTTTGGTAGAGATTTTTCGGGAACGACTCGGTGATATCAATATCACCGGCCAGATAACGTTTTGTTGCGGCAGACTCCTGATTGATTGGCAGGAAAGTGACTTTTTGCAGCACCGTTTTACCGTTATCCCAGTAGTGGCTATTAGGAACAACAACCAGTTTTTCGTTGACCACCCGCTCTTTTAACACAAACGCGCCATTACCAACTAAATTGCCAGGCTTTGTCCACTCTTTGCCACTTTCTACATTCGCTTTTTTTACCGGATAAAAAGCAAAACTGGCGGTTAAATTAGCAAACCACGGTAATGGCTTATCGAGATGCACTTTAAGTGTACGGGCATCAACGGCTGTTACCCCCAGTTTATCTGGTGTGGTTTTACCGTCGATTATCGCCTGAGCATTGTTAATTCCGGCAAGTGCAGCAAACCAGGCAAAGGGAGATAATGTCTTCGGATCAACCAGTCGCTGCCAACTATAAACAAAATCTTCCGCAGTCACTGGCGTGCCATCAGCCCATTTTGCGTCATCACGCAGGGTAAAAGTCCAGATACGGTTGTCGTTGCTTTTCCACTGAGTAGCAACACCGGGAACAATTTCCCCCTTCTCATTCTGATTAACCAGCCCTTCAAACAGGTCCCGGATAACCTGAATCTCGGGTAATCCTACCGCTTTCGCCGGGTCTAATGTCGCTGGCTCATCCTTGATATGGCGCACAATCTCTTGCTTCTTTGCGAGCACTGTTCCATCGGGAACATCTGCCGCCCAGGACAAAGAAATGCTGCTAACCAACAGCGCACAACACGTTACTGAAACAGAGTGCCTCATCTGGGTTCCCTCAATCCGGCTTTTATTTAGATGCGTAATTATTTGTTTCGCCTTAAAGAATTGCAAATACCTTGTAATAAAAAATTGATATGACACGTAACATTCGCGCTACGTGAAATCAATTTGCTTCCTGACAAATTTTGCACAACACTGCGAGTAAATAATTGCAATGGTTGAGACGATGATGACTGTTACTCGCCCGCGCGCCGAACGTGGCGCATTTCCTCCCGGAACTGAACACTATGGTCGTTCTTTATTAGGTGCACCACTCATCTGGTTTCCGGCTCCCGCCGCCAACAGTGAAAGCGGATTGATTCTGGCTGGCACTCACGGCGACGAAAACTCTTCCGTGGTTACCCTTTCCTGCGCATTACGCACTTTAACGCCTTCATTGCGCCGCCATCACGTGGTGCTCAATGTTAACCCTGACGGCAGCCAGTTAGGGCTGCGGGCGAATGCCAATGGAGTTGATCTCAACCGCAATTTCCCGGCAGCTAACTGGAAAGCGGGTGAAACTGTATATCGCTGGAATAGTGCTGCGCCAGAACGAGACGTGGTACTGCTCACGGGGGATGCACCAGGTTCAGAACCTGAAACTCAGGCACTTTGCCAACTTATTCATCGTATTCAGCCTGCGTGGGTTGTTTCTTTTCACGACCCGCTGGCATGCATTGAAGATCCACGACAAAGCGAATTAGGCGAGTGGCTGGCCCAGGCATTTGAGCTGCCATTAGTGACCAGTGTCGGTTACGAAACACCAGGATCGTTTGGCAGTTGGTGTGCAGATCTCAATTTACCCTGTATCACCGCCGAGTTTCCGGCCATCTCATCAGATGAAGCCAGCGAGAAGTACCTGTTCGCGATGTCCAACCTACTACGCTGGCATCCTAAAGATGCACTTGTCCGGTCGTAAAATGCAGATGTGGCTCCACATCCATTGCCAGCCAGGTGGGGCCATCAAGATCAGCAAAACTGACCTGAGGAACAAGCGGCAAAGCGGCGCTAATCGCACGTGAAGTGCAGAGCATACAACCTAGCATCAGACTGAATCCCTGCGCCTTAGCTTCGGTGGCCAGTGCCAGTGCCTCAGTCAAACCGCCAGTTTTATCCAACTTGATGTTGACCATTTCATAACGCCCTTTCAGCGCTTTAAGGTTGCTACGGGTATGGCAACTCTCATCAGCACAAATTGGCAGAGGATGAATGAAGTTCTCCAGTGCGGCGTCGTCCTGGGCAGGAAGCGGTTGTTCAAGCATTGCCACGCCCAGATCTGCCAGCAACTGGCAACGTGCCGCCAGTCCCTCAGCGCGCCAGGACTCATTGGCATCGACAATGATCGTGGCTTCAGGTGCTGCTGCACGTATTGCCACCATTCGCTCACTGATCAAATGACTATCAAGTTTCACCTTCAGTAACGTCGCGCCCTTATTCCACAAAGCGGCAGCACTGGTGGCCATCTGCTCGGGAGTACCAATCACGACAGTCTGTGCCGTAGTAATGGTTGAATTTAGTTCAATGCCCAGTAACTCTTCCAGTGTTTGCTGTTGCTGCCGGGCCTGAAGATCCCATAACGCACAATCGACAGCGTTGCGTGCGGCGCCTGCCGGTAACAACTGCTGTAGCGCTTCACGGGTTAATCCCTTTTCCAGTTGCGGAACGATCTCCATGATTTGCGCCAGTACCGAAGCATCGCTTTCGCCATAACGCAGATATGGCGTACATTCTCCTACGCCTTTTACGCCATCCTCCTCCAGTTCGACCACCACAACATGCGCTTCGCTGCGACTGCCACGGGCAATCACAAACGGGGTATGTAATGGCCAGGCTTCTTCATAAACCTTTACAGATCTCATCTCTTCTCCTTCATGCGATACCAAAAGATCAGGCGTAAATAGCGTTTGATGTGTTATAGACTGTTGGCATAAACTAGTGGTGACGTTAACTATATGTAAATAGGAAGATAACCATGTCACAAACCGTTCATTTCCAGGGCAACCCGGTTGCAGTCGCAAACTCCATTCCTCAGGCGGGTAGCAAAGCGCAGCCTTTTACTCTCGTGGCAAAAGATCTGTCTGACGTCACACTGAGTCAGTTTGCTGGCAAACGCAAAGTGTTAAATATTTTCCCAAGTATCGATACCGGCGTATGCGCTGCATCGGTACGTAAGTTTAATCAACTGGTAACAGAAATCGACAACACGGTTGTGCTGTGCGTTTCTGCTGACCTGCCGTTCGCTCAGTCTCGTTTTTGCGGTGCAGAAGGTTTAAATAACGTCATCACCCTCTCTACTTTCCGCAATGCTGAGTTCCTCAAAAATTATGGTGTAGAAATCACCGACGGCCCGCTGAAAGGTCTGGCAGCACGTGCAGTTGTCGTTATTGACGAAAATGACAATGTTGTTTTCAGCCAGTTGGTAAATGAAATCACCACCGAACCGGATTACGACGCCGCACTCACTGTGCTGAAAGCGTAAGAAGCGAAAAGCCTGATAAGCAACTCTGCTATCCTGCTATCAGGCTTTAACATTACTCTTCGCTTTTTTTCTGATTCAGACCATATTCACGCAATTTATTGGCGATGGCGGTGTGCGAAACCCCCAGCCGTTTTGCCAGCTTACGTGTGCTGGGATAATTACGATACAGTTGCGTCAGCACCGAACGTTCAAAGCGGCTGGTGATCTCATCCAGCGAACCTTCCATCGCATCTTCACCGACAGCCACCGTGGCGACATCATAGTCTGGTAACAGAATATCCTGCGAGCGTAGCTCATAACCATCCAGTTGCGTTAATGCTCGATAGATCGCATTTTTTAACTGACGCACGTTTCCAGGCCAGGCATAACGGGTCAGTACGGTATTGAGATCGGCGGCCAGTTTTGGTCTCGGCACGCCTTGCTCATCAGCAAAACGGGCCACGAACAACTCCGTCAAAGGCATAATATCTTGCGGGCAATCGCGCAGTGGCGGCAGATTTAGTGTCAAAACGTTAAGGCGATAATAGAGATCTTCCCGGAACAGGCCTTTTTGTACCAACTCAACCAGGTTTTTCTGCGTCGCGCAAATCACCCGTACATCCACATGAACTTCGTGGTCCTCACCAACACGGCGGAAAGTACCGTCGTTAAGAAAACGCAGTAGTTTGGTCTGCATACGTGGTGACATCTCGCCAATTTCATCCAGCAGAACAGAGCCACCATTCGCCTGCTCGAAGAAGCCTTTTTTGCCTTCCGGTGCGTGACCAAACAGTTCACTTTCAACGGCGTCTTCCGGGATAGAAGCACAATTAAGCGCCAGATAAGGTTTCCCCGCTCGTGGACTGGCCTGGTGGCACGCGTGAGCAAAGAGATCTTTACCCGTGCCGGTATCACCGGTAATCAACAGTGGCGCACTCAGCATCGCCAGTTTGCGCGCCTGCTCAACTACATGTTTCATTTTCGGGCTAACGGCGACAATCTGACTGAAAGCGCTAACATCTTGAGAGGTGATGTTTTGCAGCTGACGCCCCATCCGAATGGTAGAACGCAACATCACCACCGCGCCTGTCAGCACGTGCTGATCGTTTTCATCCTGCAAATACACAGGCGTGATTTCCATCAGGAAGTTTTGCCCGTTAATCACCACATGTTCGTTATGTGATGTTTGCGGATTACCTTCCAGCCAGCGCAGAAAATTAAAACCATTAATCAATTGCGCGGCGGTATGGTTACGCAGGCGATCGAGATGTTGACCAAAAAGTTGACAACTTGCCGGGTTAGCAATCTCAACCTTGCTTTTCATATCCAGCGATAAAACAGGTTCCGGAAGAGCTTCAAGTAATGCGCTGAGCGCCAGATGCTCACGCTCAGAAGGCATCCAGGGAACAGTGCGAACATCTGTAACGCCGGAGATACGGCGAATTTCAGCCATCAGGCTACTGAATGTATTGAACTCCAGTTCAGCGAAGTTAAGGTAAATTCGCCCGATGGGATCGATCTCAATACCGCGTAAATCAATGCCACGTAGCACAAGAATATCGAGCAGTTCGCGGGTCAGACCGAGCCGGTCTTCACAAAAGACTTCCAGACGCATGGGAACCTTCACCTGAATAATGAATCATTAGATAAGATGATAAGCCACTCTGAGGGAAGCAGGAAGAACTCTGTCAACAAATATTGACAGAATGACGGAAAAATGGGCGTTGTGGCGTAAAGTTATACGTTTAACGCCCATTCTTAATTAATTTTCGCGTCTGGTTGGTGCTTTCTGTAACGTCTCCTTGAGTTGACCAATCAATTGACGGCGGAAATCCCCCAATCGCGGTTTATCATCATCAAGCCACGGCAATGGACGACACAACTCCATGGCCTTAATGCCCAGACGCGCAGTTAATAAACCTGCACCAATACCTTGTGCTGCGCGCGTTGACAGTCGTGCAGCAAGATCTTGCGACATCCAGTCCATCCCTACTTCCCGCACCAGCTCACTGGCTCCGGCAAAAGCGATGTTCAACAAGACCAGGCGAAATAAGCGCAAACGACTGTAATACCCCAACTCAATGCCATACAGCGTTGCGATACGGTTGATAAGACGTAAATTGCGCCAGGCAATGAAGGCCATATCCACTAATGCCAGCGGACTTACTGCAATCATCAATGTAGACTCTGCTGCACTACGGCTGATCTCCCGCCGCGCCTGAGCATCCAGCACGGGCTGCACCAAATGTGCGTACAAAGTCACGACCTCACGGTCATTTTGTGTTTCGTGAATCGAGGCATACCAGCGTTGCAGCGCCGGATGTGACTGATCGATTCCCGCCTGCTGCGCCAGTTTTTCGCAAAACGCGCGCCCTTTCCCGGCGCCGTGACTGTGCAACAAATCGCGCGCTTCATCGCGTTCATGAGCACGCTGGCGCAAGCGCCATAAGCGTCGCCACTCTGTCACCACAGACCCTACGCCTGCACCAATAATCAATGCTCCTGCGGCACAGCCGCCCAGGGCCACCCAGTCCTGAGTTTGCCAGGCGTTCATCGTCCACTGCACACCCTGACCAACAACGCTTGCACCAAACAGCGCCAGTCCGCCCATCACCATTTTGCGCCACAGACTGCGTTTCGGACGTAGCGCCGCATCCATCACTGCTTCAACTTGCCCTTCTTCTTCCGGCGCTTCGTCGAGTGTGGCTGGGGCAAAATTTTGCGCCTGATTTTCGTCAAAGGTCTGCTGCGCCTTAAATTTAGGGCTCTGATCGACCTCCAGTGGACCGTCGAAATCAATACGTGGTTTTAACGGTTCGGTCATCGCAATTTATCTCCTATTAAAAATTCCAGCGCAGCATCAAGGCGAATATGCGGCAACGGTTTGTCGACATCCATCACCTGCGGGCGAAACGCCTCAAACTGGAAGCCTTGCTTATCCCAGAACGCCTGGCCAGGCAAACGTGCGGGAACTTCGCCAGGATACACAGTGAGCGGTGCACCATCACTGAGCCGATTACCGCGCAGCGCCGGGATTTTCTCACCGTTAACATCAATAATGCCGCTAGTGGTCGCCTGAACTGACGCCAGCCCCAGGCAGTCCATACTGATCCCTTCGAACGCCGCATTTTGCCAGGCATCCTGAATCAGTTGTTGCAGTAATGAAACCATATTGGCGTGTTGATCGATGGTCACATGATCCGCTTTAGTGGCAGCAAACAATAGCTTATCGATAACCGGCGAAAACAAGCGCCGGAACAAGGTACGCTGCCCATAGTGGAAGCTTTGCATCAGCTGCGTCAGCGCCAGACGCATATCATTAAATGCTTGTGGCCCACTGTTGAGCGGTTGCAGGCAGTCCACCAGCACAATCTGCCGATCAAAACGCAGGAAGTGATTTTTATAGAACCCCTTCACCACTTTCTCGCAGTAATAATTAAACCGCTCGCGCAGCATTCCGGCATTGGTATGCTTATCGGCCTGCGCCAGTTTGGACTCGCCCCAGACATCGACATCCGGCCACGGGAAGAATTGCAACGCGGGCGCACCTGCCATATCGCCCGGCAAGACAAAACGCCCAGGCTGAATAAAGTGCAGCCCCTGCTGTTTGCAGTGGTGGAGATAATCGGTCCATGCGGCAGCAATGTCTGCAAGACGGTTTTCGTCGGCAGGTGCTAGTGGGTCCAGCCCTTCGCACATCATTCGCCATTTTGCCGACCATTCGCCGCGCTGACCATTGAGTAAGCCCGTCATCTGGCGCGACCAGCTTAAATAGTCCTGCGCCAACATCGGCAAGTCGAGCAGCCATTCGCCGGGATAATCCACTATCTCCAGATATAACGTGGAAGTGTCTTTGAAGTGACGCAACAGCGAATCGTTCGATTTATAGCGTAGCGCCAGGCGAATCTCACTGACGCCGCGTGTTGGGGTCGGCCAGGCGGGAGGATCGCCATATAACTGCGCCAGCCCTTCATCGTAGGTGAAGCGCGGAATGCCAAAGTCACGCTGGGGAATGCGTTTTACGCCCAGCAGGCGCTCTTCACGCACCGCACTTAATAGCGGCAAGCGTGCTCCGGCATGAATATTGAGCAACTGATTGACCATCGCAGTGATAAACGCGGTTTTGCCGCTGCGGCTAAGTCCGGTTACAGCGAGGCGCAGATGTCTGTCGACACCCCGATTCACCAGCGCATTAAGTTCATTTTTAAGTCGCTTCATTGCTGTCCTGTGGACCAGAAAAAAATCATTCGTAAGGATATGAATGTGGGGGCCATGCCCTTGATTATCAACTGCCCGTGTTGTCATCTTGAGGCGAACTCCATAAGATGTGCAGCATTCACGTTCGGACGGAGTTCCTGACCTATGTCCCCTACTATTTATGATATTGCCAGGGTTGCCGGCGTATCAAAATCCACCGTATCACGCGTGCTGAATAAGCAAACCAATATCTCCCCGGAAGCGCGCGAAAAAGTGTTACGGGCCATTGAAGAATTACAGTATCAGCCAAATAAACTGGCCCGCGCGCTGACCTCTTCGGGCTTTGATGCCATTATGGTGATTTCTACCCGCTCGACCAAAACTACGGCGGGTAACCCGTTTTTCTCCGAAGTTTTGCATGCCATTACCGCCAAAGCGGAAGATGAGGGTTTCGACGTGATATTGCAGACGTCGCACAACCCGGCTGAAGACTTACAAAAATGTGAAAGCAAAATTAAGCAGAAAATGATTAAAGGCATTATTATGCTAAGTTCGCCAGCAGATGAGTCTTTTTTTGCCCAACTCGATAAATACGATATTCCGGTGGTAGTAATTGGCAAAGTTGAAGGTCAATACGGCCATGTTTATTCTGTCGATACCGATAATTTTGGCGACAGTATTGCGCTGACCGATGCGCTAATTGAAAGTGGACATAAAAATATTGCCTGCCTGCATGCTCCGCTTGATGTTCATGTTTCGGTTGATCGCGTCAATGGCTATAAGCAAAGTCTGTCTGCGCATAATATTGCAGTGCATGATGAATGGATTGTTGATGGTGGTTATACCCACGAAACAGCATTAAAAGCCGCACGGCAACTATTAAGTCAGTCTCCGTTGCCTGAGGCGGTATTTGCCACTGACAGCCTGAAATTAATGAGCATTTATCGTGCGGCGGCAGAGAAAAATCTTGCCATTCCGCAGCAGTTAGCGGTAGTGGGTTATAGCAATGAAACGCTGTCGTTTATTTTAACGCCTGCACCGGGCGGTATCGATATCCCGACGCAGGAGTTAGGTCAACAAAGTTGTGAGTTATTATTCCGCCTAATCGCCGGAAAACCGTCACCGCAAAATGTTACCGTTGCCACACATATGACGTTGAAATAAGTATCGAATGTAGGCCGGATAAGGCGCGCGCTGCATCCGGCAATTACGTACATTATCAGAACGCGTAATTCACACCGACACCTGCATAATGGAATTTATCGCTGTCGCCTTCATCGTGATCCTGCCACTCAAACGCGTATTCCAGCGAAACGGAAAGACCATTCTGGAAATCATAACCGTAAAACAAACCAAGACGGTTAAAATCATGGCCTTCACGTTCGATATCATCCTGCCAGTCCCAGTTACTCCAGCGATCCAACCCAATGCGCGTATATGGTGTTACCGAGTGATTGCCGAGCGTCAGCGGTAAATAGGCGCGAATTTCTTGCGTGGAGAATTCACCGTTATTGCGGCTGTTGTCCATATTAAAGCCGCGTTCGAGATAATAGTTCACTCGCAAGGCAACCGTTTCGTTGAAGGTATATTGCAGACCCGTTTCCGTTTCGACACGGGTATCAGCATAACCGGTTGTATTGAGATCGTTGGCAAATTTATACATCGACAGCCAACCGTTGAAACGTAAATCGTCAGTCAGTTTCACATCCCAGTCTGGCGCGATTTTCCAGCGCTGCATATTTGCCGTGTCTTTACCCGGTTCATCAACGTAGTGATAACCATAGTTACGGAAACCACCGGTCAGGCCGAAACTGAAATCATCGCTTTCGAGAAACTGATAATGCACTTCCAGTTCCGGGCGATCAAACCAGGTTCCACGTTTACCCGCGCTATAATCTACAGGCCCTTCCTGATAATAAGCCAGCGATATTCTCCACGGCCCGTTGGCAGCATTAAAATAGACGGAAGGCTCCGCCAGCCCGTCCATATCTTCGCCATAACCCTCGACGTTTTCTATTTCGTACATCGCGCCGATATTAAAGTGCCAGTCGTTTTTTTCCTCAGCCTGTGCGCAGGCCATTCCCGCACACATCACCAGTGCGGTACAGGGTAATAACTTTTTCATTATTGTTCCTTGTATTATTCTGGGGGAATGCCTTCCCCCTGTATTTAGCGAATTGCTATTTCCGTTTCTGCATCAAAGAAATGACATTTGGTCATATCGAAATGAATAGTGACGTTTTCTCCTGCATGATAATCATTTAACGCACCGGCACGGACCACCAGCTCGTGCCCCCCAACCGTGGTGTAGAGCATAAATTCCGCACCGGTTAATTCCGCTACGCTAATTTTGGCGGAAATGTTATTTTCCTCTTGCGCATCCGGATGAATATCCTCCGGGCGTATTCCCATCACAATGGGTTTATGCAAACTTTCCTGCGTTTTCAGAACCGCTAATTTCTCTTCGGGAATGGTTAATTTAAGCGTTTCCGTAACGAATTTATCGCCATCGATCGTGCCGCGAATAAAATTCATTGCAGGTGACCCAATAAATCCGGCAACAAACATATTCGCCGGTTGGTTATAGACCGTTTTCGGCGCACCGACCTGCTGAACAATCCCATCCTTCATAATGACAATCCGCGTCGCCATGGTCATCGCTTCGGTCTGATCGTGGGTCACGTAGATCATGGTGGTGTTCAGTTTCTGGTGCAGCTTGCTGATTTCCGCGCGCATTTGTACGCGCAGCTTGGCATCCAGGTTAGAGAGCGGTTCATCCATCAAAAACACGCCCGCTTCGCGCACAATCGCCCGTCCGAGCGCCACACGCTGGCGTTGCCCGCCGGAAAGCGCGCCCGGCTTGCGTTTCAGGTACTCACGCAGGCCAAGGATTTGCGCCGCCCAATTAACCCGCTCATCTATCACCTCTTTGGCGATTTTTTGCATCTTCAGGCCAAACGCCATGTTGTCGTAGACCGTCATATGCGGATACAGCGCGTAGTTCTGGAAAACCATCGCAATATTGCGCGCTTTGGCCGGAACGTCGTTCATTCGTTTGCCGTCGATCAACAGATCGCCGCCGCTAATCTCCTCAAGCCCGGCAATCATACGCAGCGTCGTCGATTTACCACAGCCCGACGGGCCGACAAATACAATGAACTCTTTATCGGCAATTTCCAGGTTGAAGTCCTTCACCACATGCACCTGGTTATCGTAGATTTTTTGAATATGTTGTAACGAAAGCTGTGCCATGTTGATTCCTTTGCTATACGTTTTGCCAGAAGGCCGATAACCGCGGCCAGGTCAGAGACTCCGTTGAGGGCAACAATAATTGCGCCCCAGTTAAGCCCGCGCCGATCCCCACCGAGCGCATACCGCTGGCGTTAATGGCGTCAATGCCCGCCTGCGCATCTTCAATGCCGATACATGCCTGCGGCGGCACGCCCAGCCCGGCACAGGCGGCGAGAAAGATTTCCGGATCCGGTTTCGAGTGTTTAAGTTGGGAAGCGTCCGCGCAGAAGGTGAAAAACTCGCGCAGCTCCAGCGCCGCTAAAATTGTTGGGGCATTCAGAGAGACGGAGGCCAGCCCTACCGGGATGCCTTGCGCCCGAAGATCTGCCAGCAAAGGCCGAATTCCCGGCAGAACAGCGTTAACCGTCAGTTCGCGCAGTGAGTGGACGTAGAGCAGATTTTTGCGATACGCCAGTTGCGCCCGCTCTTGCACGTTAAAGTCGCCCTCTTTGCCCCCGTGTTGCAAAATGCGTCGCAGGGACTCATCGCGGCTGATCCCTTTTAACGTCTCGTTAAATTGCACATCGATGCCGATGCCGATTTCGGCGGCAATCTGCTGCCACGCCTGGAAGTGCAGATGTGCGGTGTCGGTGATCACGCCATCCAGATCGAAAATTACCCCTTGTAGTTTCATTCATCCTCCTGATGTGTGGTAGCAGTCCCATTGAAGGGCAAAATAAAATCACCCAAACAGAAAACAGATTCTTCAGTCACGGAAATAAGCTGGCCGTTCAACCGCAGCGAAACGGGCGCAGAAGTACGAATCGCAATACGCTGCGCGTCGAGAGTGACCTGTAATTCGCAGCCCTGCCAGAACAGAGGGAAAGACAACTGTTGCCACTGCTCAGGTAACGCCGGATTGAGATGTAATTCGCCGTCGCGCACGCTGAGTCCGGCAAAACCCTGAATCGCGCCCAGCCAGATAGCGCCAGTTGCGGCAGCGTGGATACCGTCATCGCAGCTATGCGGATCAGCACCGAGATCGATTTCACTCCCCTCGCGCCAGAACGGGTAACTCTGCGCAAGCAAGCCACAACGCGCGGCAACAATGCCGTGGATCGCTTTACTCAATGACGAGTCGTGAATGGTGCGCGGTTCATAAAATTGCAGATTGGCGAGACAAGAGGCCGCTGAAAATTGTTCCGGTAGCATGTAATTGAGCATCACCACATCGGCCTGCTTGAGGATCTGCATCTCGTTCACTTCTGCGCGTGAATAATCCAGCAGAATGGTTTGCTTCCCGGCCGCCGCTTTGTATTTCGCCAGATCTATCGCCGGTTTCGCCATAAACGAATCATCCTGCGGCAAAACACCGTCGGGCTGAATTCCTGGCATCCACAGCTCTTTGAGGAACATGTCGGCACGATGAATAAACGCGTCGTCGCTACAGCCAAACTGGCGAGCAATATTCAGCGCCTGTTGGACGTTGTAGCAGGCCATATAACTGGTGTATGCGTTATTATTAACGTGTTCGGTATATTCGTCTGGCCCAATAACATCATGAATTTCCAGACGGTCGTTAACCCTTACCGCACGGCTAATCCAGAACTTTGCGGTCTCCAGCAGTAGCGCCATGCCTTCGTGAGCGATGAAGCTTTCATCTCCCGTTACCTGCCAGTATTGAATAACCGCCCAGGCGATATCGGCAACCAGATGATGTTCCGCCTGCGCTGAGGCCACTTTTTGCCGCAGCCCGGTACGAATGTTAATGGCGGCAAATTCCGGCGTTTCTTCTTCCCCGCTACGTGCGCTCTCCCACGGAAACAGCGCGCCCTGCCAGCCATTGCGTCGCGCTTTCTCCTGCGCGCCAGGCAAGTTGTGCCAGCGATAGCGCAGCAAACTCCGGGCAATCGTCGGTTCGCTAAACAGATGGAACGGCAGCAGGAACACTTCCGTATCCCAGAAAACATGGCCTTTGTAGCCTTCGCCGGTTAAGCCTTTCGCCGCAATGCTGCTACGCTCGTCATGGGCGGGCGTCATAATACGCAAATGATAAAGCGCATAGTCTAACGCCCGCTGATCGTGCGCATCGCAACTCTTTACCGTGATACGACGTTTCTGCCACCATTGCTGCCAGTTTTCTGTCGATGCTGCAAGAAGTTGGTCATAACTCTGTTGTGTAGACATTTCGAGCTGGCGAAGCGACGCACTGCCCCACTCGTCTAAAGCGGCTTGTCGGTCGTCCCGCCAGTCAATCCACACCCGCTTTTGCAGGGTCAGTGTTTCACCTGTGCGAAGTTGCGTGCTGGTATGTTGCAGCAAACGGCGCTCTTTTGCGGTATAGCACTGCTGAACGTCACCATCCGCCTGACAGTGACAACTGATTGCCACATCACTGCGCCCATCCTGGGTGGTGTAGATCCCCTGCATCAAATGCTGACCAAACACCCGCACCTGGGTTTCATCCAGATGCTGGCGACCGTGGTTGGTTTGCGTGGCATCAATGCCTGTTGAGATCAGCACTGATGCCTCGGCGTCCAGCGGGGTAATACTGATTTCCAGCGCGATCAGCGGCAGTTGTTCTGTTGAAACAAAACGACGGCTTTCAATGGTGAACCCTGCGCCGTCGCTCGTGCGCCAGGTAACACTGCGGCGTAATTCTCCACTGGCAAAGTCAAGCTCACGCTGCCACGCTTCGCGGGATAGCGAAAAAATCTCGCCGTTTAGGGTAATTTCCATTCCCACCACGTCTGGTAGATTCACCAGTTCGTTGATTTCTCCTTTCCCGGCTCGATGATAAAGCCCTGCCAGATACATGCCGCGCGTCTGCCGCGTGTAATCTTCTTCATGGGTGGCACGAAGCCCAAGATAGCCGTTTCCCTGCGCCATTAATGAGGCATATTTATTCAGGGTATGCTGGCTGAAATGGGGTTCCGTTAATGTTACTGGCCTGGTCATAATTCCACACGCGTCCCTGTTTCTGCGGATTGATACAGCGCCGCCACCAGTTGCTGGATGATGTACCCTTGCTCGGCGTCGGCAATCATCACTGGCTTGCCCTGTACGTGATTGATAAAGGCTTCCATGCTGCGCAAATGACGGTTGTCGTCGGCCAGTTCCCGTTGCATCAGCGTCATTAATTCACCGTTGTTATCGGTATAGATATGCGCCGGAAACAGTGTGGCTCCGGCTTTATCACCGCAAAAGCTGACGTTCATCATCGACTGTTCGCGGATGTTGAGTGCAAATGATGTCTCCAGCAACAGAATGCCGCCGTTATGAAATTCAATGGTGCCAAACAGCGAATCTTCGACGCTGTAGGTTGCCGGGTCCCACTCGCCAAATTGACCAAAGCTCTTTTGCGGGCCGATCTTTTGAAAGCTATGCGCATTCACGCTTTTCACCGCCGGAAAGCCCAGCACATACATCGCGGCATCCAGCATATGAATGCTGATGTCGATCAGCGGGCCACCGCCCTGCAGTTCTTTATTGGTAAAGACACCCCAACCGGGAACGCCGCAGCGACGCAGGGCGCGAGCGGTCGTCACGTAAATCTCACCCAAAACGCCGTTGGTCACCTGTTCACGCAGTTGTTGCGTATCAAGGGCAAAACGATGGTGAAAGTCGTAGGCCAGCACCTTGCCCTGTTTGCGCGCGGTATCGCACATTTCCCGCGCCTGTTCTGGCGTCATGGCGGGCGGTTTCTCGCACATCACATGGCAGCCTGCCTCCAGCGCCATCAGGGTATGCTCGTAATGAAAACGGTTAGGTGAACAGACGCTTACCACGTCAGGTTTTACCGCCAGCAGCATGGCCTGCGGATCGTCCCACACGGATGCGTTCCCGTATTTCTCTGCCAACGCCTGCGCCTGGGAAAGGCGGCTGTCACAGACAGCCACCAGTTCCAGATCGTTGCGGGTGCAGTAGTACGAAGCATGAACCTTATCCGCCACCTGGCCCGCGCCTATTATCGCGACCCGCAGCGGAGAGCTTGTCATTGCACTTTTCACAAAGACCTCTTAACAGGTGCGCAACCAGGCCAAAGAATCACGGTACGCCTGAGCAGGATCTTCTGCCCGGATACGCCCTTCATATACCACATAGCCCTGATAGTTATCGGCGCGAATCTGTTCAAACAGCGCGTGGAAATCGAGGGTGCCGCTGCCCGGCTGATAGCGATGATTATCGGCAATATGCACATGACCAAGCAGGTCACGGTTGTCATGCAGCGCCTGAGCCAGGTTATCCTCTTCGATGTTCATGTGATAGAAATCGCCGATAATCTGCACATGTTTAAGGTTGTTTTCGACGATGTAACGACGAGAATCGGCGAGCGTGTTGATCATGTGGTCCTGATAGCGGTTTAGCTGTTCGAGATACACCACCGTTCCGGTACGCGCGGCTACCTTTTCCAGGAAACGCAGGGAATCGCTCACCATTTGACGATCGCCGTCCAGGCTGCGCGGCGAGGTCATCGGCGGTAAGCGAAAGGTAAACATGCCCCACGCAGCCGGAACGACAATCCCTTTACCGCCCACTTCTGCCAGCGCCTCAAGAATGCGCTCGATCTGCTTTAAACCATTAAGACGACGCTCTTCAATAAAGTCGCCAATCCAGCCGTCATAGCCGCCGCAGGCGGTGGTCACCGGTAAACCGGTTTCTTTGATCGCTGCTTTGACTTCTTCGATATTGTTAACCAGCAGTTTGCCGTCAATCTCAAAACCATCAAAACCCATCTCTTTGATATAACGAAATTTCTCCAGAATATTTTCTGGAAAGAAGGCCTGATTCTGTGTACCGATTTTCATTTTTCCGTCCTTAGAATTAAAAAGTTACGCCCATTTTGATGCTCTGTTCCGGATGCTGGTCGACATACTGCATGTAGCTTTCCGGGCTGTTAGCAAAGGTCACCACCGGGTCGATTAAATCTTCACAATTGAGATAACCGTTCATCAGCAGTTCCCAGCAGGTTTCTTCAATACGCTTGCGGCTCCAGCGCGGATAATCCGGGTTCGGTTCACTGCACGCACGAGAGAAGACAATTTTGGCGTTGTTGAAATGCGCTTCACGTCCGAGGTTGAAACCTTCGGCAAATGGTTTGGCAAACGCAACATAGGAGATGGTGCCGCCATAAGCCAGGCCGCGCAGTGCCGATTGCAGTGCGTCGGCGTAGCCGCTGGTTTCGATAATCACATCGGCACCCTGCTTGCCGGTCAGCGTTTTAATCTCTTTGCCTACATCCGTGCCAATGGGGTTAAGGCAGAAATCCGCCCCGTGGCGACGGGCAATATCACAGCGATGAGCGATAGGATCGACACCAATCACCACCGACGCACCAGCGCGTTTTGCCAGTTGAATGGCAATTTGACCAATCGCGCCAAGCCCTACCACCACCACAAAATCGCCCACGCGCACGTTGGCATCGCGCACGCCGCTCATGGCAAACTGCGCCGGGTCGTAACAGACGGCGTTTTTCCACGAGCTACCTTGCGGCATCTTGCGCAGTTTGTAGTTATTCACCGCGTTAATGATGACCGTTTCGGAAAGCGGGCCGTAGCCGCATACGCTGTCACCCACCGCGTAGTCGGTAACGTCGCTGCCGCACTCGATAATGTCGCCAACCACCATGTTGCCAAGCTGGAACTTGCCAAACTCAATGCCGCGCGGCGCATCTGCCGGACGGGGGGTGAACATCTGCCATTCGCCATTAAAGTCTTCATTGATAAACGGGCTGGCGGCGCGGAAATCGACCACTTCCGTCCCGTGTTTCGGCGCGCCGAACCGCACGCGGATCTTCACTTCATTGGCTGAAATCGCCCTGTCTTCATACTCCACCAACGCGGCAACGCGCGGTGCTGTGGCTACTAACTTTTTCATGTAAAACTCCTTGTCAAGAAACTGGCCGCTTTAGCCCTTCACGCCACCGGCGGTCAAACCACTCTTAATAAAACGTTCCGAAAGTGCATACATAATCACCACCGGCAATGCGGTCACCAGCGAGGCCGCCATCATTCGGCCCCAGATGTAATCAGGGGTACTGAACAGCGCGTTCAGGCCTACCGGTAAAGTGAAATTGCTGGCGCTGGAGAGGAAAATCGAGGCAAACAGATAGTCGTTCCACGCCACCATAAAGCAGTAGACGAACACGGATATCAGCCCGGACATCGCCAGCGGTACCGTGATGCGGAAGATGATTTGCAGCCGGTTGAGGCCATCCATCATCGCCGCTTCTTCGATTTCATCGGGGATGGTGTCGAAGTAGCTTTTCAGCATAAACACGGCAGTAGGCAGGGTTTGCGTCACCATGGTGATGATCAGCGCCATCTCGGTGTCGTAAATGCCAAGCGCAGTGATGATTTTGAACAGCGGCACCACCAGCAAAATGCCGGAGAACATGTACACCGTGTAAAAGCTGGCGTTGATGGTCATTCGCCCTTTAAAGCGGAGGCGGGAAAGCGCGTAAGCCCCGAGAATGCCGAGAAATACTGCTATCACGGATGAAACTACCGACACCACCAGGCTGTTACGGAAATAATCGACAAACGGGAAAATCACCGGGTTAAAAATGTCGACGTAATGCTCCAGCGTCCACTGCTGTGGCAGCAGCGTAGGATGCAGCGAGATCGCCTCTTTCGCGCTTTTGAACGAGGTCATCAGCATCACAAAAAAGGGAAACAGCGTGATGATGAGAAACAGCGCCAGCCCGCAGTAAAAACCGATGCGACTGAGTGTGCGTTTATTTGTTGCCATTGAGGTTCACCCGTTTTCTGGTCAGCAGAATGACAGTGAAAATAATGATGAAGAGCACCACCGAGATCGCCGCCGCTTTCCCTAAGTCATTAAAGGCAAAGGCGGTTTTGTAGAGATAGACGCCGAGAATATCGACCTTGGTCGTCAGCAAATAAACGTCAGCGAACATGTAGAACATCCAGATGGTACGCAGAGTCACCACCGTCGCCAGGACCGGCATAATCGCGGGCAGCGTGACGATGCGAAACCGTTGCCAGGCATTCGCGCCGTCCATCTCTGCAGCTTCGTACAGCGATTTATCAATGGTCTGCAAAATCGCCAGAAACGAGATAAAGGCATACGGGAAGTAGCGCCAGATGGCGAACAGCACCACCAGCACAAAACTACTGCCCGGGTTATCGAACCACAGCGGCGCCTGCTCATAGAGATGCAGAAGATCGACGCCGAGGTAGTTCACAATGCCGTAGCCGTTGTTGAACATGTATTTCCAGGCGAACACCAGCGAAATGGACGGCGTTACGTAGGAGAGGATCACCAACGAACGCGCGGTCTTGCGCAGGCGAAACTCGCGGTTGAAAAACATCGCCACTGCCAGCCCGAGCACGGTGCTGCCCGCCACCACCAGCGCGGTATACCAGACCGTCATCCACAACGAGTGCCAGAAGCCGGGATCGGAGAGAATACGCACATAGTTGCTCACCCCAACAAACGTTGACTCGATGTTGGGATTGAGCGGCAGACGTAAAAAACTGATTTCGATATTCGACACCATTGGCCACGCCACCAGACCGCCCAGCAGTAATAAGCTGGGCGCGAGAAGCAGCAGCGCAAAGGGCATATCGGAACGACCTGAAAAAAGCCTGTTCATTGCGGATTCCTGTCCTGGGATTAGTGCTGTTCGATCAGTTCATCCAGCTTTTTCTGGCTCGCTTGCAGCGTGGTTGAGAGATCGGCTTTCCCCACGGTGACGTTATGCACCATTGAACTCACCACACCAGAGCCCGTGACATCGCCCATGCGGGTAAAGTTTTTGTCCCCTACCGCGCCAAAGACCTGAATATTTGGCAGTTCGCTAATCAACTGATTCGGCAAGTCTCCCAGCGCCTTAATCACGTCGTTATCTTTCCAGGTGGCAGTCGTCACAACCGCTTTGTTCACCGGCAGCGCCGCGCCTGGTGACATCATCACCCAGTCGGCAATGTTGTCTGCCTGCTCCATAAAGGTGACAAATTTTTCCGCCGCTTCCGTCTCTTCGCTTTTTTGCCCGGCGGTAATGGTCAGCGAGGTCAACATGCCGTAGACCGCCGAGTTTTTCTCGGTTGGCACCACGAAACCGACATTCTTCGGGTCGCCTTCTTTAATTACAGCCGGAAGGATATAGGTGGAGTAAATCGCCATCGGCGCGGTGCCGTTCATAAAGGCGTCTTTCACTTCCATAATGTCGTTAGAACCCGGCATGGTGTTGGCAGCAAGGTCGCGGTAATAGGTCAGCGCCTGCATCATCTCCGGCGTATCAAGGGTGATTTTGCCTTCGGCGTTAAAAACGTTGGCCTGATTGGATAACGCAAACTGAGAGAACGATTGTTCCGTCAGTACGCTTTCTGCCGTCGGCAGTGCAATACCGTATTTTTTATTCGCCGGATCGTTCATTTTCTGTGCGACATCCAGCAACTGTTGCCAGTTTTTCGGCTCATCCAGCCCGGCTTTTGCCAGCACATCTTTGCGATACCAGATACCGCCAATCCATGCGCTGACAGGAACACCGGTCCAGGCGCTACCATCTTCAGTGCGCACAATCCGCAGAACGCCGTCATAAAACGCGCCTTCACCGACATTACTGATGACCGTAGCAACCGCTTTGCGATCGATAAGCTGTTCTTTGTCCATCACTTTCGCGTAGTCATGGCTGGTTTCGATCACTTCCGGCAGCGAGCCGCTACGGGAAAGGGTGATGACTTTGGTGTTATAAGCATCTTCTTCCACCGGCACTTGTTTAACAGTGATGCCTGGGTTTTCTTTTTCAAAACGCGCAATTAACTGACTAATTACCGCCTGGCGTTCCTGTTCCACCGAAGAATGCATAAACTCGATGGAAACATTCGTTTTATTTTCTTCTTTACAACCTGAAATCAGGGCGCAGGAAACCAGTGCTGATAACAGCACGATTTTTGATTTAATCATGAGATGTTCCTTTTTATTTAATCCACATAACCTGCCAGGGGCGCAGCGTTATTTCATTACCCACTATATCAACTTCACTAATCAGATCCCGACCGTGCAGGTCAGTAATATTTATATGCTGAATATTTTCACTGACATTAAACAACCCCGTCAGATAATCACCGGTTGCAGTGCTTCTTCGAATACGCATTACGGATGAATTAACCGTGTCGATGGTAAAACTATTTTCCGGATGAAATTCTTTATGACGGCAACGAAGCGTAATTAAATGCGACAACTGATGATATACTGCGTGCCTGAGTGTTGTTTCATCGTTCAGTTCACTGGCTATCTCTTCACTACGATATTTCTTACGGTTAATCGCACGGTTATATCCCAGTTTTTCGACACCAGCGTAATCATTACGCGAACCCAGAATACTTTGAATATAGACAGCTGGCACACCGGGAAAGGTTAACAATATGGCATGAGCAAGAATAAACCGGGCACAGCGTTCTTCATCACTGCAATCGCGATGGCTCAATGCATCCATATAAGTGACATTCATTTCATACGGACTGCGCGTCCCGTCGGGATTATTTTTCCAGTTAACTAATGCCCCTTCCTGCTGTAATGCCTCGACCAGCGCTAATATTTCGCTTTCGGGTAGCAAGCCACGCAGTGGGTTAAGCCCGATGCCATCGTGAGAGGCGAGGAAGTTAAACCAGGTGGTGTTGCTGGAAGGTAGTGTCAGGTTTTGCGCCCACGCACAAAGCGCCTCAACGTTCTGTTTTTGCACCGCATGCAGCACCAGCGGCGGCAGCGAGAACTGGTACACCATATGCGCTTCGTCATCACCGTTTCCAAAGTAAGCAATGTTGTCTTTGTGCGGAACATTGGTCTCGGTAATGATCACTGTACCTGGTGCTACGTCATCAATAATCGACCGTAACAGCTTGATAATCAGATGTGTTTTTTCCAGATGGATGCAGCTTGTTCCCGGCTCTTTCCACATAAAGCCAACGGCATCCAGGCGGACATACTCAGCACCTTTCTCAAGGTAACACAGTAAAATATCCACCATCGCCAGTAACACTTCAGGGCTACGGTAATTCAGGTCAATTTGATCGTCGCTAAAGGTGGTCCATAAATGGCGCGTTGAATGATCGCGCATCTGGAATGGCGTTAATAACGGTAACGCACGCGGGCGAGTGACGGCGCTGAGATCGGTTTGCGGGTCAACGGCAATAAAAAAATCTTCAAAACCTGGCCTTTGTTGTAAATAGTTTTTAAACCATTCACTTTTAGCCGACATGTGGTTGCAGACAAAATCAAACATCAAATGGCTGCATTCACCGAGCTGCTGAATATCCTGCCACTCCCCTGCTTCACTGGCGACCTGATGATAATCAATTACCGAAAACCCATCATCAGATGACCATGGGTAAAATGGCAACAAATGGACATGAGAGAAAATATCCCTCAGCCATTTACGATAAAAGTGATTGAAGGTTGGAAGCGGTTTTAAATCATTACTGTGAAATTGATCAGCATACGTAATTAACACGACATCACTTTCATCCCAGTGCTTTTTACAGTGCTGGGTAATAATTTTTTGTGCACTCTCAAGACGTGTTACAAGTTTCTGTAGATGAGTCGGGGTAAATGTTCCATTGTAGATTTCGTCCAGGTATTCCGTAATTTTCTGTTTCATGTTGCCTTTCCGTGGTAGCGGTCCCATGAAACAAGAGACTACTCCGCAGAAAATAAACTGTCAATTGAGTCCAGGGCTTTTAGTCACGCGGGAAATCAATTTTTACCAGGCAAAAAGCGTATTTGTGAGCTGACGCAAATAATCTATGGGGATGTAAATAAGGTGTGAAGAGAAAAGAAAACGGCGCGTAAGCGCCGCTCAATGAGAATTCTGTTAACCTTTGACCTTCGGCATTTCGATGTCTTTCAGGCCACCGGCATTCTCAACGTGGGTATACCCCATCTCGTTGAGGATCTCTTTTGCCTGCCCGGACTGGCGTCCGGCGTTGCAATACACTTTCACGGTGTCGTTTTTATCCGGAACTGCGGTAGCAATGCGCTCTTTCACTTCTTTCAGGGGAATATTAATGGCTCCCTGAACGTGCTCTTGCTGATACTGCTCTGGAACACGAACATCGATCCAGTGTTCAGCAGCAAAAACAGGCAGTGAAAACATTAGCGTCAGTGCAAGTAACCCTTTTTTGAACATGTGAGAGGCCTTCTATGGATGAAAATTACCCTCCATTATACGCCTGAGATTTAACAATTTTTGCGAAACTCTCCTCACCTTTTATAACGCTGCGCCAGCTTATTGGCAGCCCGACTTAATAGCGGTTCCAGCGCTACAGCCAGCAACATTTTCAGCGGGCGGCGAGCAACTGATTTTATCGCCCAGCCAGCCACACCCGCCGGGCCGTAGCGCAGTGCAGTAAGAAGTACCAGCTTGCCTGCTAATTTGAAACCAGGCTTCATCTTTTGCCCGACATGTTGCCAGCGATTATTCATTCGTTACCTCACAATTGACGAAAACGGCTGCGTAGTGTGAATGTATCTGATGTCACGTAGCGTTCCATATCTCGCAGTCGTTGTTCGCCTTCAGCCAGTTGACGATCTACTGCATCCAACAATTCACTACTGGTGGGTTGCACTTCACCGGAAGCCATATTGTCCGGCATCGGGTCAAGGACAAACGATAAGACGATATAACCGACCAAAGTAAACAGGGCCATACCAAAGAATATTGATAACACCACGACCAGAATACGTACCCACTTCACAGGGACGTCTAAATAGTTGGCTATCCCGGCGCAGACACCTTGTAGCATCCCCTGCTGCGGAATACGCCAAAGTTTTTTATTGAGGTTGATACTCGCCATTAGCGATCCCTCCAGTTCGGATGTTCAGCATCAAGAATATCTTCCAGGGCCTGAATACGTTCGCGCATCCGTTTTGCTTCATCGCTCAGTTGCGCTAATCGCTGTTGTTCACTTTGCGACAATTCACCACGGTTAGCGCGGTTGCTGTAATGCAGCCATAACCAGACCGGTAACACAAACAGCACAAAAATGGTTAACGGAATAGCCAGAAATAGCGCGCTCATAAGTGCTCCTTACAGGTGATGAGCGGCGGCGCTTTCAGACGCCGCCTTAAGTTATTATTGATTATCTTGTTTCATTTTGGCTTTTAACTGCGCCAGTTGCTCGCTGATTTCATCGTCAGCTTTCAGATCGGCGAACTGCTGATCAAGCGACTTTTTCTTCCCAAAACTGTGGCTTTCTGCTTCAGCTTCCATCTGGTCGATACGACGTTCAAACGATTCAAATCGCGCCATTGCTTCATCCAGTTTGCCGCTGTCCAGCTGGCGACGAACATCACGGGATGAACTGGCCGCCTGGTGACGCAACATCAAAGCCTGCTGGCGAGCACGTGTTTCACTGAGTTTATTCTCCAGCTCGCCAATCTCTTTTTTCATGCGCGTCAGCGTGTCATCAACCAGGGTCACCTCATGCTCAAGCGTAGCGATCAGGTCCGTCAGTTTCTGTTTTTCAATTAATGCTGCGCGGGCCAGATCTTCTCTTTCTTTACGTAATGCCAGTTCTGCTTTCTCCTGCCATTCCGCCTGCTGTGCCGTTGCTTGCTCAATACGACGCGTTAACTGTTTCTTTTCAGCCAGAGCACGAGCTGAGTTGGAACGCACCTCAACCAGGGTGTCTTCCATTTCCTGAATCATCAGGCGAACCAGTTTTTGTGGATCTTCGGCTTTTTCCAGCAGTGAGTTGATGTTGGCATTCACGATGTCGGCAAAACGAGAAAAAATACCCATAATGTTATCCTCATAATTTCTGTCTTAAGCATTGTCTGCTGATGAGCTAATGCAAATTGCGTGCCAGTTTTATATCTTCTTGATTTTGCATAAGGTGATTGATAATTCATCACGGCCAGAGTAAGGTGAGTTAGCGAAATAGACCAACATGTGGTGATTTTCATCATGGCAGAATACAAAGATAATCTTTTAGGGGAAGCAAATAGCTTTCTTGAAGTTTTAGAGCAGGTTTCCCATCTGGCCCCGCTTGATAAACCGGTATTAATCATTGGTGAACGCGGCACAGGCAAAGAGCTAATTGCTAACCGTTTGCATTATCTTTCTACTCGCTGGCAAGGACCCTTTATCTCCCTGAATTGCGCGGCACTTAATGAGAATTTACTTGATTCAGAACTTTTTGGTCATGAGGCTGGTGCATTTACTGGCGCACAAAAACGCCACCCCGGACGCTTTGAGCGCGCAGACGGCGGCACATTGTTCCTTGATGAGCTCGCAACAGCCCCGATGCTGGTACAGGAAAAATTACTGCGTGTGATTGAATACGGTGAACTGGAACGTGTCGGTGGTAGCCAACCGTTGCAAGTCAACGTCCGACTGGTTTGCGCAACAAACGCGGATCTCCCGGCTATGGTTAACGAAGGCACATTTCGCCCTGACCTGCTGGACAGGTTAGCCTTTGATGTTGTGCAACTTCCCCCACAGCGCGAACGCCAGGCTGATATTATGTTGATGGCAGAGCACTTCGCCATCCAAATGTGCCGGGAAATCAATCTTCCTCTGTTCCCCGGTTTTACCGAACACGCTAAAGAAACGCTACTCAGCTATCGCTGGCCAGGAAATATTCGTGAATTGAAAAACGTGGTGGAACGTTCAGTGTATCGCCACGGCACCAGCGAGTATCCGCTGGATGAAATTATTATTGATCCCTTTAAACGTTCACCCGCTTTACAGGCTGTTCCACAGACCCCCTCTTCTTTGCCTCAATTACCTCTGGATTTACGTGAGTTTCAGCATCAGCAGGAAAAAGAGTTACTGCAAACCAGCCTTGCTCAGGCAAAATTTAATCAAAAACGGGCTGCTGAATTACTTGGACTCACCTACCACCAACTCCGGGCATTGCTAAAAAAACATCAGATTTAGCCTGTCATATACGCAGTTTGCTGACATTTGCGCCAGTTATCGGTAGACATTTTTACCTGGCAGGCCATAGTGCGATACACTTTGCAGATCGAAACTAAAAACCTCAAAAAAATTATGCGCCTGGTTATATCGTCCCTGATCGTAATCGCTGGACTCCTGAGCGGAAACGCCGCAGCTGCGCCTGAACAGACTCCCCCTGCCGATATTCGTGACAGCGGTTTTGTCTATTGCGTTAGCGGGCAGGTCAACACGTTTAACCCATCAAAAGCGAGTAGCGGGTTGATTGTTGATACCCTCGCAGCTCAATTTTATGACCGTCTGCTGGATGTAGATCCCTATACTTATCGACTGATGCCTGAGCTGGCCGAAAGTTGGGATGTACTGGATAACGGTGCAACTTACCGCTTTCATCTGCGCCGTGATGTCCCGTTTCAGAAAACTAACTGGTTTACTCCAACACGTAATCTGAATGCCGATGACGTAGTGTTTACCTTTCAACGTATTTTTGACCGTAATAATCCGTGGCATAACGTTAACGGCAATAACTATCCCTACTTTGATAGCCTGCAATTTGCCGATAACGTTAAAAGTGTGCGCAAAATTGACAACCACACTGTTGAGTTTCGTCTTGCGCAACCAGACGCCTCTTTCTTATGGCACCTTGCGACACACTATGCTTCGGTGATGTCAGCAGAATACGCCACCGAACTGGCAAAAGAAGATCGTGAAGAGTTACTTGACCGCCAACCTGTGGGTACCGGGCCATACAAACTTTCTGAATATCGTGCCGGGCAGTATATTCGTCTGCAACGTCATGATGCATTCTGGCGCGGTAAACCGTTGACGCCACAAGTCGTTGTGGATCTGGGCTCCGGCGGTACGGGACGTTTGTCTAAACTGCTCACTGGTGAATGTGATGTTCTCGCCTGGCCTGCTGCCAGTCAGTTAACTATTTTGCGTGACGATCCACGTTTGCGCTTGACGCTGCGTCCAGGAATGAATATCGCTTATCTGGCGTTTAATACCGCCAAGCCACCGCTCAATAATCCTGCTGTTCGTCACGCTCTTGCACTGGCGATCAATAACCAGCGTCTTATGCAGTCTATTTATTATGGAACGGCAGAAACGGCTGCATCTATTTTACCGCGTGCCTCCTGGGCCTATGACAACGAGGCTAAAATTACAGAATACAATCCGGCGAAGTCGCGTGAGCAATTAAAAGCGCTGGGGCTGGAAAAGTTATCGCTGAAGCTGTGGGTACCAACACGTTCCCAGGCCTGGAACCCAAGTCCGCTTAAAATGGCGGAGTTGATTCAGGCTGATATGGCACAAGTGGGTGTCAAAGTGACAATTGTTCCGGTTGAAGGTCGCTTTCAGGAGGCACGGTTAATGGATATGAACCATGATCTGACGTTGTCTGGTTGGGCGACAGACAGTAATGACCCTGACAGTTTCTTCCGGCCATTGCTCAGTTGCGCCGCCATTAAGTCGCAGACTAACTTTGCACACTGGTGCGATCCGCAATTTGATGAAGTGTTGCGTAAAGCGCTCTCTTCGCAACAATTGTCTGCGCGTATCGAAGCCTATGATGAAGCTCAGGCAATTTTGGCTAAGGAATTGCCGATTCTGCCATTGGCATCCTCATTGCGTTTACAGGCTTACCGCTACGATATTAAAGGACTAGTGTTAAGCCCGTTTGGTAATGCTTCATTTGCCGGGGTTTATCGTGAAAAAGCGAAAGAGGTGAAAAAACCATGATTATTTTCACCCTGCGACGCATTCTACTCTTGCTGGTCACTCTTTTCTTTCTGACCTTTGTGGGCTTTAGCCTTAATTACTTTACACCCCACGCACCGTTACAAGGTGCATCGCTGTGGAACGCCTGGGTTTTCTGGTTTGATGGTTTATTGCACTGGGATTTTGGCGTTTCCAGTATTAACGGGCAACTTATCTCGGAACAACTGAAAGAAGTGTTCCCGGCGACGATGGAGCTGTGCATCCTCGCTTTTGGTTTCGCCCTGATTGTTGGTATTCCCATCGGTATGGTTGCTGGAATCATGCGTGGAAAATGGCAGGATCAACTTATCAACGCTCTGGCGCTGTTAGGTTTTTCCATCCCTGTTTTCTGGCTGGCGCTGTTGCTGACGCTATTCTGTTCGCTCACGCTGGGCTGGCTGCCCGTTTCCGGGCGGTTTGATTTACTTTATGAAGTGAAAACCGTCACTGGATTCGCCCTGATCGATGCCTGGCTTTCCGATTCGCCATGGCGTGATGAAATGATGGTAAGCGCCATGCGTCATATGGTGTTGCCAGTGATTACGCTGGCAGTCGCGCCAACAACAGAAGTGATACGTCTGATGCGCATTAGCACCATCGAAGTATTCGATCAAAACTACATCAAAGCGGCAGCAACACGCGGGCTTTCGCGATTTACTATTTTGCGCCGCCATGTTTTACATAACGCCCTGCCGCCAGTAATCCCACGTTTAGGTTTGCAATTTTCCACCATGCTGACACTGGCGATGATCACTGAAATGGTTTTTAGCTGGCCTGGTTTAGGTCGCTGGCTAATCAACGCTATTCGTCAGCAAGATTACGCGGCGATTTCTGCCGGTGTAATGGTGTGTGGTTCGCTGGTAATTATTGTTAACGTGATATCTGATATTTTGGGTGCAATGGCTAACCCGCTTAAACATAAGGAATTTTATGCCTTACGATAGCGTATACAGCGAAAAGCGCCCGCCTGGTACGCTGCGTACAGCCTGGCGCAAATTTTATGCTGATACTTCCGCAATGGTCGGTCTGTACGGTTGTGCAGGCCTCGCGATACTGTGTATTTTTGGTGGCTGGTTTGCGCCATACGGCATCGATCAGCAATTTCTTGGCTATCAGTTGCTACCACCGTCATGGTCGCGGTATGGCGAAGTCTCTTTCTTTCTGGGTACTGATGATCTCGGTCGCGATGTTTTAAGTCGTTTACTCAGTGGTGCAGCTCCCACTGTCGGAGGCGCATTTGTCGTCACTCTGGCTGCAACTCTTTGTGGCCTGGTATTAGGTGTGGTCGCTGGGGCAACTCATGGCTTACGTTCAGCGGTACTCAACCATATTCTCGATACCTTGCTGGCGATCCCTTCATTGTTGCTGGCTATTATTGTGGTGGCTTTTGCCGGGCCATCACTCGGTCATGCGATGTTTGCTGTCTGGCTGGCACTTTTGCCGCGTATCGTACGCTCGGTTTATAGCCTGGTGCATGATGAACTGGAAAAAGAGTATGTCATCGCCGCTCGTCTCGATGGCGCAACCACATTGAATATTCTCTGGTTTGCTGTTCTGCCCAACATTACCGCAGGTCTGGTCACTGAAATTACCCGCGCCCTTTCGATGGCGATTTTGGATATTGCCGCGCTGGGTTTTCTTGATCTCGGCGCGCAACTCCCCTCACCTGAATGGGGGGCCATGCTTGGCGATGCGCTGGAACTTATTTATGTTGCGCCATGGACCGTTATGCTGCCAGGTGCAGCAATTATGATCAGCGTTTTGTTAGTTAACTTACTCGGTGACGGAATACGCCGGGCCATTATTGCGGGGGTGGAATAATGCCGTTACTCGATATCCGCAATTTGACCATCGAATTCAAAACTGGCGATGAATGGGTTAAAGCCGTTGACCGTGTCAGCATGACCTTAAATGAAGGTGAAATACGCGGCCTGGTAGGAGAATCTGGTTCAGGTAAAAGTCTGATTGCTAAAGCGATCTGTGGCGTTGCCAAAGACAACTGGCGCGTGACGGCTGATCGTATGCGCTTTGATGACATTGATCTGCTTCGTCTTTCCGCACGCGAACGCCGAAAACTGGTTGGGCATAACGTGTCGATGATTTTCCAGGAGCCACAATCTTGTCTTGATCCTTCTGAACGAGTGGGTCGGCAACTGATGCAAAATATCCCGGCATGGACTTACAAAGGCCGTTGGTGGCAACGTCCAGGCTGGCGGAAACGTCGTGCTATTGAGTTGTTACACCGTGTAGGGATTAAAGATCACAAAGATGCAATGCGCAGTTTTCCTTACGAACTCACTGAAGGTGAATGCCAGAAGGTGATGATTGCCATCGCCCTGGCAAATCAACCGCGTTTGCTGATTGCGGATGAACCGACAAACTCGATGGAACCGACAACTCAGGCGCAGATATTCCGTCTGTTGACGCGTCTGAATCAAAATAGCAATACCACCATTTTGTTGATTAGCCATGACCTGCAAATGCTTAGCCAGTGGGCGGATAAAATCAACGTTCTTTACTGCGGGCAAACGGTGGAATCTGCCCCGAGTAAGGAGTTAGTGACGATGCCACATCACCCTTATACTCAGGCGTTGATCCGCGCAATTCCTGACTTTGGTAGCGCAATGCCGCATAAAAGCCGTCTGAATACGATGCCTGGCGCGATTCCCTTGCTGGAGCAATTACCTATAGGTTGTCGTCTTGGCCCACGTTGCCCCTATGCTCAACGAGAGTGTATCGTGACACCACGTCTGACTGGTGCGAAAAATCATCTCTATGCCTGTCATTTTCCACTGAATATGGAGAGAGAGTGAGATGGTCGAAACCCTACTCGAAGTACGTAATCTGAGTAAAACGTTCCGCTACCGGACCGGCTGGTTTCGTCGTCAAACCGTAGAAGCAGTCAAACCGCTAAGTTTTACGCTACGTGAACGCCAGACGTTGGCGATTATTGGCGAGAACGGTTCTGGCAAATCGACGCTGGCAAAAATGCTGGCCGGAATGATAGAGCCTACCAGCGGTGAATTGTTGATCGACGATCATCCGCTACATTTTGGGGATTATTCATTCCGTAGCCAGCGTATTCGCATGATTTTTCAGGATCCCTCAACATCGTTGAATCCACGGCAACGTATTTCGCAGATTCTGGATTTCCCGCTCCGTTTGAATACCGCTCTGGAACCAGAACAAAGGCAAAAGCAGATTATAGAAACTATGCGGATGGTCGGTTTGTTGCCCGACCACGTAAGTTACTATCCGCATATGCTGGCACCAGGGCAAAAGCAGCGTCTGGGACTTGCCCGGGCGTTAATTTTACGCCCAAAGGTGATTATTGCCGACGAAGCACTGGCGTCTCTGGATATGTCGATGCGTTCGCAGTTAATCAATCTGATGCTGGAGTTACAGGAAAAACAAGGTATCTCTTATATCTATGTCACCCAGCACATTGGGATGATGAAGCATATCAGTGATCAGGTACTGGTCATGCATCAGGGAGAAGTAGTTGAGCGTGGGAGCACTGCCGATGTGCTCGCTTCGCCATTACATGAATTAACCAAACGACTTATCGCCGGTCATTTCGGCGAAGCACTAACTGCAGACGCATGGCGAAAAGATCGCTAGTATCTTGATGCAGTGGTCGGATTAACTCTCCTGTAGTCTCGTGATAGAATCGCCGCGTTTTAACGACGGTCGGTCAGGAAATCTGTCTGACCGCCACAACAATTACATAAGGATTAAAGCTATGGGTTTTCTTTCCGGTAAGCGCATTCTGGTAACCGGTGTTGCCAGCAAACTGTCCATCGCCTACGGTATCGCTCAGGCGATGCACCGCGAAGGAGCTGAACTGGCATTCACCTACCAGAACGATAAACTGAAAGGCCGCGTAGAAGAATTTGCAGCTCAATTGGGTTCAAACATCGTTCTGCAGTGTGATGTTGCAGAAGATGCCAGCATCGACACTATGTTCGCTGAACTGGGTAAAGTTTGGCCGAAATTTGACGGTTTTGTTCATTCCATCGGTTTTGCCCCTGGCGACCAACTGGATGGCGACTATGTGAACGCCGTTACCCGTGAAGGCTTTAAAATCGCTCACGACATCAGCTCCTACAGCTTTGTAGCAATGGCTAAAGCGTGCCGTTCTATGCTGAATCCAGGTTCCGCCCTACTGACACTCTCTTATCTGGGTGCTGAGCGTGCTATCCCTAACTATAACGTTATGGGTCTGGCGAAAGCGTCTCTGGAAGCGAACGTGCGTTATATGGCAAATGCGATGGGGCCGGAAGGCGTACGTGTGAACGCTATTTCTGCAGGTCCGATTCGTACACTGGCAGCTTCTGGTATCAAAGATTTCCGTAAAATGCTGGCACATTGTGAAGCCGTTACGCCGATTCGCCGTACTGTTACCATCGAAGATGTAGGTAACTCTGCTGCATTCCTGTGCTCTGATCTCTCCGCGGGTATCTCCGGTGAAGTTGTTCACGTTGACGGCGGTTTCAGCATCGCTGCAATGAACGAGCTGGAACTGAAATAAGTTTTATACCCTAAATAATTCGGGTTGCAGGACAAAACGCCAGTGGCTCTGAAGGGGCGAAAACCCGCTGGCGTAGCACACGCAACTTATATGCCGGGCGACGATTCCGTCGCCCACATTTTGTATATACCATTCTGATATTTCATATCTCTTATCAATCTTTTATCACTTTCTCACCTTGCGTCAGGATATTCATCCCGCTTTAAGACCAAGGAAAGCCCATGGAACAACGCCGTATTACAGGCAAAAGCCACTGGTATCATGAAACCCAATCCAGCACATCACCTCACGATCCGCTGCCACTGGTGCCCGAGGCCGCTAACTGTACGGATAAATTTTTGCTGGATTTGGCGCTAAGCGAGAATGAACAAATGCCCTTTCAGGCGTGGCTTTCCCCATCCCGGCAACTGGCAAACCAATTATTCCCACAGGCAATAACACTGAGCAAATTGCATAGCTTCAGCCTTTACGAGCGAATGAGTACCGCTCTGACTGTCGCTCAGGTATGTGGTGTGCAACGGCTGTGTAATCATTATGCTGCGCGGCTGGCCCCTCTTCCTGGCCCGGATTCATCCAGAGAAAGTAATCATCGCCTGGCGCAAATCACCCAATACGCCCGACAACTGGCCTCATCACCTGCGGTAATTAATACACGGTCACGCCAACAATTAAACGATGTGGGTCTGTCGGAAAAAGATATGTTGATCATCAATTTGATTATCGGCTTCGTGGGCTTTCAGGCACGTGTGATTGCTGCTTTTCAGGCGTATCTGTCACAACCTGCACGGTGGCTCCCTGGACAGGATACACAACAGTTTGCCGATACTTCGCTCTTTCAACAACAGCACACCCGGTGGCGCTCAGCATTCCCTCTTGTGGACGAATCTAATGCCAGTCAACAGCAGTTGGATTCTCTTGCATCCTGCGCGGACATCCCAGGCTTACGCCACCTTGCACCGGTACTGGCAAGGGAACCAGAACTGCTTACGCTGTCTCGTCAAATCGTGAATGCACTGGCGCTATTATTCCCTGCTTCACCTTTGGCAGATTTCACCGCACTGCTGGTTTCGCGGATTAATGGCAGTGTTGATTGCTTTAATAGCAGGATAACTTTATCTGAACTGTCTGAATTTAGATCGGTATTACGCGCAGACGAAAAAGAAATAAAACAATGGATCAATGGGCGCCTTGAATTGCGAAATGGCCTTCAGGCGATTCAGCTATTGACCATAGCTCCTGACCGCTTTAGCACTGATCAATTCGAGCTCTTATGTCATCAGGAGTTGTCCTCGGCAAACGCTATTCATGTGTTAGCTTGCTGTGGGCTATACGGATGGATTAATCGATTAAAAATCGGCTTGGGTGAAACATATTAGCCTTGCCGCAACAGACAGAATCGCGTAAAACTGTCAGCCGCTCTTTTGGCCACGAAAATAGACGAATATGTTTCAGGACAACCCGCTGCTAGCGCAGCTAAAACAGCAACTTCATTCCCAGACGCCACGTGCTGAAGGGGTGGTAAAAGCCACCGAAAAAGGCTTTGGCTTCCTGGAAGTCGATGCACAAAAAAGTTATTTCATCCCACCGCCGCAAATGAAAAAAGTTATGCACGGCGATCGGATAATTGCAGTGATCCATAGCGAAAAAGATCGCGAATCTGCGGAGCCGGAAGAACTGGTCGAACCGTTCCTGACTCGCTTTGTGGGCAAAGTTCAGGGCAAAAATGATCGTTTGTCTATTGTGCCTGACCATCCGTTATTGAAAGATGCCATTCCTTGCCGTGCGGCACGTGGTGTTGATCATCAATTCAAAGAAGGCGACTGGGCAGTTGCGGAAATGCGCCGCCATCCGCTGAAAGGCGATCGCTCTTTCTACGCCGAATTAACCCAATTTATTACTTTTGGTGATGACCACTTTGTACCGTGGTGGGTCACCCTCGCCCGCCATAATCTTGAACGTGAAGCACCAAACGGCGTGGCAACCGAAATGCTTGATGAAGGTCTGGTGCGTCAGGATTTGACCGCCCTTAACTTTGTCACTATCGATAGCGCCAGCACTGAAGACATGGATGATGCGCTGTATGCTGAAGCACTACCTGATGGCAAACTGCAATTAACAGTCGCAATTGCAGATCCTACTGCCTGGATTGCTGAAGGCAGCAAGCTGGATAACGTGGCAAAAATTCGCGCGTTTACCAACTACTTGCCGGGCTTCAATATTCCCATGTTGCCGCGCGAATTGTCTGACGATCTTTGCTCACTGCGTGCATTTGAAGTTCGCCCGGCGCTGGCATGCCGGATGACTATCGCCGCAGATGGCACCATCGAAGACGATATTGAATTCTTTGCTGCAACTATCGAGTCTAAAGCGAAACTGGTCTATGACGACGTTTCTGACTGGCTGGAAAACAGTGGGAATTGGCAACCGGAAAATGATGCCATTGCAGAACAAATCCGTCTGCTGGCGCAAATCTGCCAGCGTCGCGGTGAGTGGCGTCATAACCATGCACTCGTATTTAAAGATCGTCCTGATTATCGCTTTATCCTGGGTGAAAAAGGCGAAGTGCTGGATATCGTTGCAGAACCGCGTCGTATCGCCAACCGTATCGTTGAAGAAGCCATGATCGCAGCCAATATTTGTGCTGCTCGAGTACTTCGCGACAAAATCGGTTTTGGGATCTACAACGTTCATATGGGCTTTGATCCCGCTAATGCTGATGCTCTGGCTGCGCTGCTGAAAACTCACGGTCTGCACGTCGATGCGCAAGAAGTGCTGACTCTGGAAGGTTTTTGTAAACTGCGCCGCGAACTGGATGCCCAACCGTCAGGTTTTCTTGACAGCCGTATTCGCCGTTTCCAGTCATTTGCTGAAATTAGTACTCAACCAGGACCACATTTTGGCCTGGGGCTTGAGGCTTACGCCACCTGGACGTCACCTATTCGTAAATATGGCGACATGATCAACCATCGTTTACTGAAAGCGGCAATTAAAGGCGAAACTGCCAGCCGTCCTCAGGATGAAACGACTGTCCAAATGACCGAACGCCGTCGCCTTAACCGCATGGCTGAGCGTGATGTCGGTGACTGGCTGTATGCGCGATTCCTGAAAGATAAAGCGGGCACAGACACTCGCTTCGCCGCAGAAATCATTGATATTAGCCGTGGTGGTATGCGTGTACGGTTGGTTGACAATGGTGCAGTTGCATTTATCCCTGCCCCTTTCCTGCACGCTGTTCGTGATGAACTGGTATGCAGTCAAGAGAACGGCACCGTGCAAATTAAAGGCGAGACAGTGTACAAAGTGACAGATGTCATTGATGTCACCATCGCCGAAGTACGTATGGAAACCCGCAGCATTATTGCCCGTCCGGTCGCCTGATATCATTACTGAACGGTCTTCTTCCAGTGAGAAGGCCGTTTAATTCCTCGTTCACTCCTCATTCCATAAGTTACACAAAACTATTTTTCCCCGTAACTATGCTTTTTCCCCAATCTGAATTACAACTAATTGTATAAATAAAACAATACGTTCTCTTTACATCACCTAATCTTAATCATCGCTGATAGCTGCGGTATGTGCTTGCAACAAGATGGTGTAGATCATGAAAATCGTTATGGAGCCTGCCACGTTGTATAACTATTTGGGTACTCACACTCCTTTCTGGCGTTTGTCACATAACTGTAATGTTCTGCATCTTTCGACGATTGAAGCAGCAGAATCTGAACGCACCATTGAGTTATCTCCTGAACAAGCTAACCGTATTCGTGAAATGACGGTTATTACTTCCAGTATGATGATGACGCTACCGCTGGAAGAAAGTGATGTTTCAGTTCATCTGGTTGGACGCAAAATCAATAAGCGTGAATGGGCAGGCAGCGCATCCGCATGGCATGATACCCCTTCTGTTGCTCGTGACTTAATGCACGGGCTTTCTTTTGCTGAACAGGTTGTCTCCGAAGCGAACTCAGCCATTTTGATCCTCGACAGCCGGGGCAACATTCAACGATTTAATCGCTTATGCGAAGAATATACCGGTTTAAAAGAACATGAAGTCATTGGTCAAAGCGTATTCAAACTCTTTATGAGTCGTCGGGAAGCTGCAGCCTCCCGACGTAACATTGACGTTTTTTTCCGTAGTGGAAACGCATGGGAAGTTGAACGCTGGATCAAAACCCGTAAAGGACAACGCCTGTTCCTTTTTCGCAATAAATTCATTCATAGCGGCAGTGGTAAAAATGAAATTTATTTAATCTGTTCGGGGACTGATATCACTGAGGAGCGTGTGGCCCAGGAACGTCTGCGGGTACTCGCCAATACAGATACGATTACCGGGCTTCCTAATCGTAACGCTATTCATGAGTTGATCGATAATGCTATCGTTCAGACTACAAACGCTCAGGTCGGCATTGTTTATCTCGATCTCGATAATTTCAAAAAAGTGAACGATGCTTACGGCCATATGTTTGGTGACCAACTGCTGCAAGCCGTTGCATTGGCCATACTCAGTTGTCTCGATAACGATCAGACGCTGGCACGTCATGGTGGTGATGAGTTTATCGTCCTGGCACCAGACACTTCACAAGGTGCGCTTGAAGCCATGGCATCTCGTATTCTTACGCGCCTGCGCTTACCTTTTCGTATTGGTTTGATTGAAGTACAGACCGGCTGCTCGGTTGGCATTGCACTTTCACCTTTGCATGGTCATGACAGCGACAGTCTTATCCGGAGCGCCGATACGGCCATGTACACCGCTAAAGAAGGCGGTCGTGGTCAATTCTGTGTCTTTTCTCCCGAAATGAATCAGCGTGTTTTTGAGTATTTGTGGCTGGACACTAACTTACGTAAAGCTCTGGAGAATGATCAACTGCTGATTCACTATCAACCAAAGGTCACCTGGCGCGGAGAAGTGCGCAGTCTCGAAGCGCTGGTACGATGGCAGTCGCCTGAGCGTGGACTCATTACTCCGGGTGAATTTATCTCTTATGCAGAAGAATCAGGATTAATTGTTCCGCTTGGTCGCTGGGTCATTCTTGATGTAGTGCGCCAGGTGGCAAAATGGCGAAGCAAAGGAATTAATTTACGTGTAGCGGTCAACATTTCTGCTCGCCAACTGGCAGACCAAACTATTTTTACCTATCTGAAACAAGTTTTGCATGAGCTTGATTTTGAATACTGTCCTATCGACGTAGAATTAACCGAACGCTGTCTGCTCGAAAATGAAGCACTGGCGTTGTCTGTCATTCAGCAATTTAGCCGCCTCGGGGCGCAGGTGCACCTGGATGATTTTGGTACGGGATATTCATCACTGTCACAACTGGCACGTTTTCCTATAGATGCCATAAAACTCGATCAGGCCTTTGTTCGCAATATACACAAGCAATCTGTTTCTCAGTCGTTAGTGAGGGCGATTGTGGCGGTTGCTCAGGCACTTAACCTGCAAGTCATTGCCGAAGGTGTTGAAAGCGTGAAAGAGGATGCTTTCCTGACGAAAAATGGCGTTAACGAACGACAAGGTTTTTTGTTTGCCAAACCCATGCCTGCTGTAGCCTTTGAGCGTTGGTATAAGCGTTATTTAAATAAAACAATGCGTTGAACTCGCTGGTGATGATTAACTACATGCAAAGAAAATGATGACGCAATACATAATTTTGCCAATTAACTATTATCCGGGCAATTTTCCACTTCTCTTTTAGTCGCATTTTTTGCATCATTAAATCTTGTAACTTTTAAGTCATAGGGATGACGTTATGTTTGAACTTGATGCGCAACGCCTCGCCGAAAGAATTGACACAGTACTAGATATCCTTGTGGCTGGAGATAGCCATTCCGCCATTCATAATCTTGAGATTCTTAAGGCGGAATTATTAAGCAAAGTTAAAGATAACGCTCAGAGTGGCACGCCTAAATCTCCATGGGAAATTTAATGCGTACCCATGCGGTTCACTCCTGAATTACTCCGATATTAAAACTAAAACCATGAATTCTCGACAGCAAACAATATTACAGATGGTCATTGATAAGGGTCAGGTTAGCGTAGCAAAACTCGCCAAAGTGACGGGTGTTTCTGAGGTAACCATCCGACAAGATCTTAATGCCCTTGAAAAAATGAGCTTTTTACGCCGTGCCCACGGTTACGCCGTATCGCTGGACAGCGATGATGTCGAAACGCGGATGATGAGCAATTACACGCTCAAGCATAAGCTGGCACAGTACGCTGCTACGTTGGTGAACCCTGGCGAGTCCGTGTTTATCGAAAACGGCAGTTGCAATGCTCTGCTTGCCAGGGCGCTGGCAGAGCAGAAAGATGTCACCATCATCACTGTCAGTAGCTATATCGCCCATCTTCTGAAAGAAACACCTTGTGAAATTATTCTTCTCGGCGGCATCTACCAGAAAAAAAGCGAAAGTATGGTTGGGCCACTCACCCGCCAGTTCTTACAGCAGGTTCATTTTAGTAAGGCATTCATTGGCATAGACGGTTGGCAAGCAGAAACTGGTTTTACTGGCCGCGATATGATGCGTTCTGACGTGGTCAATGCGGTTCTGGAGAAAGGTGCTGAGGCCATTGTACTGACCGATAGTTCCAAGTTTGGTGCGTTACACCCTTATCCTCTCGGTCCAGTCCACAAATTTAACCGCGTCATCACCGATGCCAAAATATCTCCCGATGCCCAAAAGTATATGGGGGATTCAGGGTTGGCGGTTGATATCGTTGACATAAAATAAACGTGTTTCCCCGATATATCTTGATGATTTGCCTTCTGGCAAATCATCTACTCTCTGAGATTTATCTTATCCCTTAATTAAGACTTTTTACCTGTCTTTAACATACCATCGTTGTAAAATTAATATTAGCGATATAACAGGAAGTTACTATCACCTGCGTGATTAAAGTACCCCCTGCGCAACTCGGCTTCCCGGAATTCTCTTTATCTGCTGTCATATTTACTATAGTTAAAGGGAGCTTATTTCCGTGAATCTTTAATTCAGGAGAAAGTATTATGTTTGTAACGAGCAAAAAAATGACTGCCGCTGTTCTGGCTATTACTTTAGCGATGTCCCTGAGCGCCTGTTCTAACTGGTCCAAACGCGACCGTAATACGGCTATTGGTGCGGGTGCGGGTGCCCTTGGCGGCGCGGTATTAACTGATGGTAGCACACTGGGTACATTAGGTGGTGCCGCAGTTGGTGGTATTATCGGTCATCAGGTAGGTAAATAATCGTAAATAATTAGCGATTATTTAAATTGGTAATGAACGTTTTACAGTCATTATTTTTGTGAAACGAAATAATTGCATTATGAAATTTAAAGCCACGATGTTTAAACCGTGGCTTTAATTTTTAACCACCAGCCAGTTTAACTTTCATACCTTTGGCTTCCAGCAACGTTTTAATTAAATCTCGCTTATCGCCTTGTATTTCAATTATACCGTCTTTAAGAGATCCACCACAGCCACATTTTTTCTTCAACTCTGCTGCCAACTTAGCCAGTTCTGCATCAGGGAGATCAACACCAGTAATCAAACAAACGCCTTTACCTTTTCGACCACTGGTTTGACGTTGAATACGTATAATCCCATCTCCTTTCGGGCGTTCAGCTACAACTTTGGGCTCATCAATACGCCCTGTCTCAGTTGAGTAAACAAGGCGGCTATTTGAATCATTCATCATCCATGTCCTTTTAAAGATGCATTGATGGTTTTCAGTGTCTGGGCAGGATCTTCAGACTGCGTTACCGGGCGTCCAATAACCATATAATCTACGCCTGCTGTCAGTGCCTGTTCTGGCGTCATAATACGGCGCTGATCTCCAGCAGCACTACCTTGTGGACGAATTCCCGGCGTAACAAGTTTAAAATCCTCACCAAATGCCTGTTTAAAACGCACTGCCTCCTGAGCTGAACAAACTACGCCATCGAGACCACATTTTTGGGTTAACCCAGCCAGACGTTCCGCATATTGTGCAGGTGACACTGTCACGCCAAGATCTGCTAAATCACTGGCTTCCATACTGGTCAGGACAGTCACGGCAATCAAAAGCGGTGCGTCTTTACCAAACGGGAGTAACGCTTCGCGGGCTGCGGTCATCATGCGCGCCCCACCCGATGCATGAACGTTCACCATCCATACCCCCAGGTCTGCAGCAGCAGCTACCGCATGTGCAGCAGTATTTGGGATATCATGAAATTTCAAATCGAGAAAGATGTCGAAACCACGTTGCTGTAATTCACGCACGAACTGTGGCCCGAAGAGGGTAAACATCTCTTTACCCACTTTCAGACGACAGTCGCGCGGATCAATTTTGTCGACAAATGCCAGTGCGTTCTCGCGATTATGATAATCAAGAGCAACAACAATGGGGGAATCAGTGACAATACGAGAAGAAGATGAAGCTGTAGACGTCATGACCAGACCTTCTTAATGATGGGCACCATCTGCGGCGCAAAATGGGTAAACGGCGTGCATTCTACCTGTAGTATCAAAAAATTAACAGGCACGTTTACCTGTAAGGACTGTTTACAGGTGATGATGCCAAAGTTTGTCTACATTATCACCTGAAAGGATGTTGTAACTAATATAATGATTTTTTTATTAATTACAGACCATCAAGACCACGAATTGGTTTGATTGTTGACCATGCACGGCAGGATGGGCAATGCCAGTACAGCGTATAAGCTGTAAAGCCACATTTCTGACAGCGATAAC
Source organism: Escherichia sp. GZ89 (assembly GCF_019366485.1). Taxonomy (NCBI): domain Bacteria; kingdom Pseudomonadati; phylum Pseudomonadota; class Gammaproteobacteria; order Enterobacterales; family Enterobacteriaceae; genus Escherichia; species Escherichia sp. GZ89. The sequence continues at coordinate 701,657 of NZ_JAEOHX010000001.1, forward strand.
GCGGTTTGCTACGTACCTGCTCACCCACCATATCACGCAGGACCATCAAACTCTCTTTCGCACGCCCTTCTTCTGCTTCATTAAGGTGATAGTCCATTAATTTGTGAAAAACACGCATTGTGGGATGACGCTGTAACTGGCGGGTTATATAAACCTGTGCGGTATCACGCCCTTCACGCGTCTCAAGAATATCGGCAAGCATAAGTTCTGCAGCAGCTCCCGTATTCTCCTCTACAGCCCGACGCAGGAACTCTTCCCACTCATCATTTTTACCCAGTTGCTGATAGCAGGTCTGCAGCATTTCCAGCGTTTCGCTAACCAACTCTTTATCTTGAGCAATGACGCGTTGCAGGCTTTCAACGGCTTTAGCAAACTCGCCTTTCGCCATAAAGATCCGTCCCATCATGATGGATACGCGAGCACTATTTTTATCTGCTGCAGCTCCTTTCTTCAGTAAAGCCATGGCCCGGTCAAGATCATCACTCGCCATCAGTTGCAGTGCCAACTCGCAATAAAAATGCGCAATTTCGATACGGTGTTTTTCTTTTCCCAGTTTTACCAGTCGTTCAGCAACATCAATCGCTTTTTGCCAGTCGCTGGTTGCCTGGTAAATTTGCAGTAATTGCTGCAATGCGCCAACACGAAAATCTGTTTCATCCGTCAACTGATTAAACATATCTTCCGCCCGGTCATATAACCCGGCAGCCATGTAATCACGGCCAAGTTGTTGCACCGCCAGCAATCGCTGTTCGTAGGTTAACGAGGCGCTTTCCATTAATGTCTGATGAATACGAATGGCACGGTCTACTTCACCGCGAGAGCGAAACAGGTTTCCGAGGGTGAGATGGGCTTCAACGGTACCGGTATCCTCTTTCAGCATGTCGAGGAACAGGTCCACCGCTTTATCTTGTTGGTTACTCAGAAGGAAGTTAACCCCGGCGACATAATCACGCGACAGGCGGTTAGCTTCCTCCTGTTTTGTTTGTTGCGCACTTCTGCGCCCCATATACCAGCCATAGGCAGCGGCAACAGGTAGCAACAGAAACAACAACTCCAGCATAGATAATTATTCCTTCACAACCGGCGTAGTATTCGTTACCGCAACGTCGGTCGCAGGCGAAAGCTGATTTTCCAGGCGTTTAATTTTACGTTCAGCACGAGCAAGAGAAACGCGAACACGCAGCCAGAAAAGGCCACAAATCAACCAACCAATAGCAAAACCAGCGGCAAACAATACAGCCAGTAAGGTTGAGATGCGAAACTCACCCTGTGCCAACAAATAATTAAACGTCACTATTTGGTCGTTTTGCGCACCCAATGTTACCGAAATCACAAAAATCGCTAACACCAGTAAGAAAATGAGTAAATATTTCACATTACTTCCCGTTATGTGGTTAGAGCGAATAAATTATGTTCAATTTAACGCAATTAGCCTTCTAAATTACCATTTTCAGGGCGTCTGCGAAATGGAAAACAATCAGTCTGGTTACTGATTTATAGGCTTAATGCGGAAAATCAACCACTGTTAGCTTTCTTCTTCCCGCTGAGCAATCTCATACTTCTCTTCCGGCGGTGGTGTTAATGGTCCACAAAGTCGCTGCGCAAGCCATGTTGCCAACGTCACCAGTAGCCAGGAAATCAATGTCGCGACGACCAGATCACGCGGCCAATGCATACCTAACAGTAGACGGCTCCCCATGACAGCCGTTGCCCAAACCAGCAAAATTGCGATTGTTAGTGTCCTTCTGCGTGGCCATAACAACCCAATTGCTAACAGTGCCCAGCTGGCCGCAAACATGGTATGCCCGGATGGAAACGCAAAGCCAGTTTCTTTTTGCCAGTGTTGACGTAAAAAAACAGGTATATGAAGTTGATCAGTGAGTTGTTTTTTGACCAACTCTCCTCTTTCCTTCCGCTTTAAAGTGTAGAACTCATCGACCGGGATATGATGCGTTTTTTCCAACCAGAGTACAAAGGGACGTGGCTCTTGCACACTATCTTTGATCAAGGATTTTACCCCTTGCCCGATCAAAATAGCCCCCGCCAGAATCACAAACAGCATCACCGCCGCTTTTAAACGAAAACGAAGACACCAGAGAAACCAGCCACAAAGTAGAGTATGGGTGATAATCCCCCAGGGTTGCGTCACCGTTTCTGTCACCCAAAAAAGGACTTTCAGCCAGCGACTCTCTTCTTCCGGTTGCCAATGCCAGCCAGAAATCCACGCGGCCAGCGGCATAACTAATAATAGCGCAGCCCCAACTGTTGTACGCTTTGCAATAGAAAGCATGAAAACTCCTTTTGTCGGTAAGTTGCCCAATCATAACTGAAATTTCTGCTGGCCGGGAAAATTGACAGATTTGTGCCATTCTAGAATTGTTTTGTTGGCGGCAATTAGGAGAAGTCCTTAACATTATGGCAAAATAACAAAATTGAATAGCCAACAGGCGAAGACACCAGCTTTATCTGGAGATTTACATGCAGCTTAAACGAGTGGCAGAGGCCAAACTGCCTACCCCATGGGGCGATTTCCTGATGGTGGGATTTGAAGAACTGGCAACCGGACATGACCACGTCGCTTTGGTTTTTGGCGATATTTCAGGCCAGACGCCTGTACTGGCTCGCGTTCACTCTGAATGTCTGACCGGTGATGCATTATTCAGCTTGCGCTGTGATTGCGGTTTTCAACTGGAAGCTGCGCTAACGCATATTGCTGAAGAAGGACGCGGTATATTGCTTTATCACCGTCAGGAAGGTCGAAATATTGGTTTATTGAATAAGATTCGTGCCTATGCGTTGCAAGATCAGGGGTACGATACTGTCGAAGCTAATCATCAGTTAGGTTTCGCAGCAGACGAGCGCGATTTTACCCTCTGTGCTGATATGTTTAAGCTCCTTGGGGTCGATGCTGTTCGTCTCCTCACCAATAATCCCAAGAAAGTCGAAATTCTCACCGAAGCAGGGATTAATATCGTTGAGCGCGTTCCGTTAATTGTCGGACGGAATCCCAAAAACGCACATTATCTTGATACCAAAGCCGCAAAAATGGGACATCTGTTAGGTAAAACAGAATAACGCCCTGAATGTAGAGCTATTAATGCCCGCTGGTTATGTACCTGCGGGCATTTTTATTAATTAACTCAATATATTACGTATCACATAGTGCAATATGCCATCGTTCTGGTAATAGGTAAGTTCCGTGCCTGTGTCGATTCGGCAGCGGCAAGGGATTACGTCTTGTTTGCCATCAGCTCGTGTCAATTTCACCTCAATTGTCGCACCTGGCTGTAAATTTTGCAGGTCGGCAATGTCTATCATCTCTTCACCGGTCAACCCCAGGGTTTTGCGTGTCACACCTTGTGGAAACTCCAGTGGCAATATCCCCATACCGATCAAGTTAGAGCGATGAATGCGCTCAAAAGACTCCGCAATCACCACACGTATCCCCAGTAAACGAGGCCCTTTCGCCGCCCAGTCACGACTGGAGCCGGAGCCATACTCTTTACCCGCTATCACCGCCAGTGGCGTTTTTTCCTGCTGGTAGAGCATTGCCGCATCGTAAATAGGCATCACATTAGTTCCTGGTATATGACGCGTCATTCCCCCCTCCACGCCCGGCACCATTTCATTGCGAATACGAATATTGGCAAACGTTCCGCGCATCATCACTTCGTGATTACCACGTCGTGAACCATAGGAGTTGAAATCTTTACGCTCTACACCACGGCTTTGCAAATAACGTCCTGCTGGACTATCAGGTTTGATACTTCCCGCCGGAGAAATATGGTCAGTTGTTACAGAATCTCCCAGCATTGCCAGAATCCGTGCACCGTGAATATCCTGCACTGGCGCGGGAGTTGCCTCCATTTCGTCGAAGAACGGTGACAGACGAATGTAAGTGGAGTCAGGTTGCCATTCATAAGTTGCTGAACGTTCAACCTGGATAGCTTTCCAGTCCGGCGTGCCTTCAAACACTTCAGCGTACTCTTTACGGAACATCTCAGAAGAAACCAGCGCGACAGCCCTGGCAATCTCTTGTGCTGAAGGCCAGATATCTTTCAGATAAACCGGATCGCCTTTGCGGTCATGCCCCAGCGGATCTTTCGCCAGGTTAATGTTCATATTTCCCGCCAGCGCATAAGCGACCACCAGAGGTGGTGAAGCCAACCAGTTGGTTTTAACCAGGGGGTGAATACGGCCTTCAAAGTTACGGTTACCGGAAAGCACCGCCCCCACAGTAAGATCGCCTTTTTTGATGGCACTTTCGATAGGTTCAGGCAATGGGCCAGAGTTACCAATACAAGTAGTACAACCGTAGCCCACCAGATTAAAGCCTAATTCGTCCAGATACGGCGTCAGCTTAGCTTTTGCCAGATAATCAGAGACAACTTTTGAGCCCGGTGCCAGGGAGGCTTTAACCCATGGCTGTCGCTTCAAACCAAGAGTGACGGCCTTTTTCGCCAGTAATCCTGCAGCCATCAGAACGCTGGGGTTGGAGGTATTAGTACAGGAAGTTATCGCCGAGATCACCACGGCGCCATCAGGTAACTGATAATGGTGACCATTCATCACATAATCGACTGGCTGACGATCTTTTTGTGCTGTATTCAACTCAAGTTCGCTACTGGCTGCAAAGGCTTTTGGTACATCGGCCAACGCAACTCGATCCTGAGGACGTTTGGGTCCGGCAAGACTAGCTTCGACATCATTCATATCCAGTTCTAATGTACTGGTAAATACCGGCTCATCCCCGGTATTACGCCACATTCCCTGTGCTTTGGCATATGCTTCGACCAGTTGAACTTGATCTTCACTGCGACCACTTAAGCGCATATATTCCAGCGTGACGCCATCAATAGGGAAAAAACCACATGTTGCACCATATTCTGGTGACATGTTGGCAATAGTTGCGCGATCTGCCAGCGGTAACGAATCCAGTCCATCACCATAAAATTCAACAAATTTACCCACAACACCATGCTTACGCAGCATTTGAGTGACCGTCAATACAAGGTCGGTTGCAGTTATTCCTTCACGTAATTTTCCGCTGAGTTTAAATCCCACCACATCGGGGATGAGCATTGAAACAGGTTGCCCTAACATCGCTGCTTCTGCTTCGATTCCTCCCACGCCCCATCCCAGTACACCAAGTCCATTAATCATGGTGGTATGGGAGTCGGTGCCTACCAGCGTGTCAGGATAGGCCACCCATTCTTTATCCTGTAATTCACTCCATACCGCTTTACCCAGGTATTCCAGATTCACCTGATGGCAAATACCTGTTCCCGGCGGCACAACGCTAAAGCGACTAAAGGCCTGTTGTCCCCACTTCAGAAAAACGTAACGCTCATGGTTGCGCTCCATTTCCAGGCGCACGTTTTCTTCAAATGCTTCATCATCACCAAAGTGGTCAACAGTTACAGAGTGGTCAATAACCAGATCAACAGGTGACAGTGGATTTACTTTTGCAGTATCACCACCTAAGCGTTTTACAGCTTCGCGCATGGCGGCCAGGTCTACCACCGCCGGAACACCTGTAAAATCTTGCATCAGAACTCGTGCCGGACGATACGCAATCTCACGGTCAGCATGGGCATTTTTCAACCATCCGGCCAATGCCTGGATATCTTCTTCTGTGACAGAATCGCCATCCTGCCAACGTAGCAGGTTTTCCAGCAGTACTTTGAGAGACTTGGGTAGACGGGAAATATCACCCACTGATTTTGCGGCCAGGGGCAGACTGTAGTAGTGGTAAGTTTTATCATTCGTCTGCAATGTATCCTTACAGGCTTCTCGTAGGGTTGACGACATAGCTCCTCCTTAATAACAGGGTTGCGATGCCCTGATTCTCCTCAGGGTAGTATTAAAGATAACACAAACTAAATGTAACGTTTTGATAACAACTCAAAAGGTTAAAAGAGGGAGAAACTGTCAGGAGTAAGCCCGATGGTTGATACACCATCGGGCGGCAGTATTTTGGAAGAATTAGCGAGAGACGTACCAGATTAATTCAGCCCAGAAAAGGAATGACAGCGAAAACGCTCCGATCCATGACCAGTACTTCATATTTGTCGTATTCATCGGCGACACCATGACATTTTTTAGGACCAGTATTGAGATATTCTCAACGTGTATTGCTGTGGTGTATGAGTAAAATCAGAAAACTGATGATATATACCCGCCATGCTTCAAGTTGTATGTGTTGTGGCTGTGAGTTATTCAGTCCATCCATGGGCTTCCTCTCTTACAGAGCCACTGCAAACAACGTTCGAATTCACTCATGCGACCCCTGATTCATTTACGGAAATCAAGCTCCTGCGAACTCACTCGCTTGCCACCCGAATTATTTAGGGTATATCAGAACGACTTTATTATTGTTTTGGCAATTCATCTTCGTCGCACATTTCAATAAATGCACGCTGTTGTGGTGTTAACTCCCAGCTTTCGGGAATACAGGTAACCATGCCGTTCGGTATGTACTCTGAGGAGTCACATGTTTTAACTAATGGAGTTATCTGCTGTTGTTCCTGAGTAACCATCAATTATCCCCACACTTTCCAGACCAACAGAGCAACAACAACCCAGAACAGCGCAGAACCGAGGAATACGGCAAGCCATGCTTTGCGTTTAAGTTCAGGATCCCTGCGTGGTTGCTGGTTTCCGGATGGCATTACTGACCTCTCCAAATCGACATTACTTATCATTTCCGCACCAATTAATCGGTACAATTAATCATCCAATGAGACAAATCCTAAATAAACTTTAGTCAAAAATCCAGTCAATTTACGAATCGTTTCCAGTGAATAAATCAATCTTTTGAGCGGAATTAAATAAATGAGTGCCAAAATTTGCGAGAGGAGTATTTAACCACTATTTTGAGTCCAAAATTACCTTGTTAAATTCATGGTTTTATTTTTTTGCGATAAGAGTCATGAAAAAGGAAAATATTCGGTATCTTTAAAAAAAAGATACCGAATAAAAATGGTAATGATTATTTTTCCGGTAATTTGATGTCTTTAAACATTGCTTCAATTTCTTCATTAGAACGCAATGCTACGGCAGCATCAACAACATCACGTGTTAAATGTGGCGCAAAACGCTGAATAAAATCATACATATAGCTACGTAAAAAAGTACTACGACGGAAACCGATTTTGGTAGTGCTGTGACTGAATATATCGTGAGCATCAACACGCACCAGGTCTGGATCGGCAACATCATCCACTGCCATACTGGCGATCACCCCGACACCCAGTCCTAAACGAACATAAGTTTTAATAACATCTGCATCAGTGGCGGTAAAAACAATGCGCGGCGTTAACCCGGCACGATTGAAAGCGGTATCCAGCTCCGAACGACCGGTGAAGCCAAAGGTATAGGTTACCAGCGGGTATTGCGCCAGTTCTTCAATGGTTACGGAGCCTTTTGTGGCTAACGGGTGTTCTGGTGTCACCACAATCGAGCGATTCCAGTGATAACAAGGCAGCATAACCAAATCTTCATACAAGTGAAGAGCTTCCGTAGCAATAGCAAAATCTGCATTCCCTTTTGAAACCGCTTCAGCAATCTGCGTGGGCGAGCCCTGGTGCATATGCAAAGAAACGCGCGGATAGCGCTCGATAAAGCCCTTAATCACACCAGGCAATGCATATCGTGCCTGTGTGTGAGTGGTGGCTATATATAGCGAACCTTTATCAGGCCAGGTGTGTTCACCTGCCACAGATTTAATGGCATCAACTTTCGACAGAACTTCACGAGCAATGCGGATAATTTCCTGCCCTGCAGGAGTGACCTGGGTAAGATGTTTACCGCTGCGGGCAAAAATCTGAATACCCAACTCATCTTCCAGCATTCTTACTTGTTTACTGATACCTGGTTGCGACGTGTAAAGCCCTTCAGCGGTTGAGGAGACATTAAGGTTGTGATTAACCACCTCAACTATGTAGCGAAGTTGCTGTAATTTCATGTTAAACCATCCAATTAGTGCCGGCGCTTCATCGTTTTTTAGCCGTCTCGCAGGAGACACTAATACGATTTAATAATAAGAAAAGTGATAACTATAACCACTATATCATTTATATCTTTGCTGTATAGATAGTATTAAAAAATAGTGAAATTACACGAAAAAGGGTCGCATCCGCGACCCTTTTGGAGGAGTTGACTACCGTGGGTAATTATTTCTTACCTTCGACCCACTTACCATCAATGTAGAATGCGGACCATCCAGTAGCTTTACCCTCTTTTTCCGAAGAGACATATTGCTGCTTCGTTTTGCGGCTAAAGCGGACCATCGATTTATTACCAGCTGGGTCCTGCTGCGGTGCATCCGCCAGATAGCGCAGTTTTTCTGGCAGACGGTCGCGGAAGCGATAAAGTTCTTCCACCAGCGGCGCACGTGTTTCACGCGATTTCGGGAAGGTGTTAGCCGCAAGGAAGACGCCAGCAGCACCGTCACGCAGCACGAAATAAGCATCCGATTTTTCACACGGCAGCTCTGGCAGTGGAACTGGATCTTCTTTCGGCGGCGCAACTTCACCATTACGTAAAATCTTACGCGTGTTTTTACACTCTTCGTTAGTGCAGGCCATGTACTTACCGAAACGCCCCATTTTCAGGTGCATTTCAGAACCACATTTTTCACACTCAACGATCGGGCCGTCATAACCTTTAATGCGGAATTCGCCCTCTTCGATTTCGTAACCGTCGCAGGTTGGGTTATTACCACAGACATGCAATTTACGTTTCGGATCGATGAGATAGCTGTCCATCGCCGTGCCACATTTCGGGCAACGACGTTTGGCGCGCAAAGCGTTGGTTTCTGCGTCTTCGCCTTCCAGCACGTTAAGAACTTCGTTTTCCGGTACCAGGTTAATGGTTGTTTTGCAACGCTCTTTCGGTGGCAGCGCATAGCCGGAACAGCCCAGGAATACCCCCGTGCTGGCGGTACGAATCCCCATTTTGCGACCACAGGTCGGGCAGTCGATGCTGGTCAGAACCATCTGATTTGGGCGCATACCACCCTCTTCCGGATCTTTTTCAGCTTTATCAAGCTGCTGAGTGAAATCCGAGAAGAAGTGATCCAGTACAGCTTTCCACTCTGCTTCGTGATTTGCCACCTGGTCGAGGCTGTTTTCCATCTGCGCAGTAAAGTCGTAATTCATCAATTCGCGAAAATTCTCTTCCAGGCGATCGGTGACGATTTCGCCCATTTTTTCCGCATAGAAACGACGGTTTTCTACACGCACATAGCCACGATCCTGAATGGTCGAAATGATCGACGCATAGGTAGACGGACGACCGATACCGCGTTTTTCCAGCTCTTTAACCAGCGATGCTTCACTGAAACGGGCTGGCGGCTTGGTAAAGTGCTGGGCTGGTGTCAGTTCAACGAGCGTCAGAGCATCGCCTTTATCGACTGCCGGTAAGATACGATCTTCATCGCCTTTACGCAGCGCAGGCATCACTTTCGTCCAGCCATCAAAGCGCAAAATACGACCGCGTGCTTTCAGGCGGAAATCGCCCGCACCAACGGTCAGCGTCGTGGAGTCATATTTCGCTGGGGTCATCTGGCAGGCAACGAACTGACGCCAGATTAACTGGTACAGTTTCTGCGCATCTGCTTCCATATCCTTCAGCGATTCCGCCATCACATTGACGTCAGAAGGACGAATCGCTTCGTGCGCTTCCTGTGAGTTTTCTTTGCTGGAGTACTGATTCGGACTTTCCGGCAGATATTTCTTACCAAAATTATCGCTGATATAACCGCGAACCATATTTACTGCGTCCTGACTCAGGTTGGTGGAGTCGGTACGCATGTAAGTGATATAGCCTGCTTCATACAAACGCTGCGCCATCATCATGGTTTTTTTCACGCCAAAACCAAGACGGGTGCTGGCAGCTTGTTGCAGCGTAGAGGTAATAAAAGGAGCGCCAGGTTTACTGGTTGTCGGTTTGTCTTCACGTTCCAGCACGCTGTAGCGCGCTTTTTCCAGCAGACTTACCGCAGCCTGAGTTTGTTCTTTGTTGACCGGGCGGAACGGTTTGTCGTTCTGATGAGTAACCTGTAATGCCAGTGCATCGCCAGAAGGCGTCGTGGTATTAGCGTCTACTTCCCAGAATTCTTCCGGGACGAAGGCTTTAATTTCACGCTCACGCTCCACCACCAGACGAACAGCAACGGACTGTACCCTTCCCGCAGAGAGACCGCGGGCGATCTTTTTCCACAGCAGTGGAGAGACCATATATCCCACCACGCGGTCCATAAAGCGACGCGCCTGCTGGGCATTTACACGATCAATATTTAACTCTCCAGGCTTTTCAAAGGCCTGACGAATCGCGTTTTTCGTGATTTCATTAAAGACAACGCGACTATAGCGCGCATCATCACCACCAATTACTTCCCGCAGGTGCCAGGCAATGGCTTCCCCTTCGCGGTCAAGGTCGGTTGCGAGATAGATGTGATCGGCTTTTTCAGCCAATTGTTTGAGTTCAGAGACAACTTTCTCTTTACCAGGCAGCACTTCATAGTGCGCCTCCCAGTTGTGCCATGGATCAACCCCCATACGGTTGACCAGAGCGCCACGTTCATCCTTTTTAGGCTTTTTAGCCGTTTTGGCGGAGGTAGAGTCGGCGCTCTTTTTAGCGGTTGAGCCACTGGTCGGCAAATCACGGATATGACCAACACTGGATTTCACCACATAGTCATTACCCAGATACTTGTTGATCGTTTTGGCTTTTGCCGGGGACTCAACGATGACGAGAGCTTTACCCATATTCACCTTTACCTAATTTGATTCTTCCAGGAATGCGTCGCACGTTGATTCACCTTCCGCTGGCGACGAAACGTCGATATGGTTTCGCAACTGGCGGATATCAACCCCTTATACTGACTTTGTGCTCTATAGAGTCAGGTGACTGAGTTAACAGGTCGGGTTTTCAAGCGCTATAGCACGACGGAAATTCGGTCGAATGTCAAGCAAATCTGTTACCAGTTTGCCGAAAGCGTCACACTGTACCTGATAAAATCCGTTACGCAACTGTATTAGCATTCAAAAGCAAATCTTGCCAGTGTTTAGGCCCTGGGGTTAATACCGGAATATTTGCCCATCTCATCTCCCGAGCGTAGACTAATGTCCTTGTTTAAGGAGTAAATAATGCGCAAAGATACTCAACCCATCGATCGTGAAACACTGCTCAAGGAAGCCAATAAAATCATCCGTGAGCATGAGGATACACTGGCCGGAATTGAAGCTACTGATGTAACTGAACGCAATGGTGTTTTGGTTTTCAGTGGCGATTACTTTTTAGACGAGCAAGGATTACCTACTGCTAAAAGTACCGCCGTATTTAATATGTTTAAACATCTCGCGCACGTACTGTCTGAAAAATATCACCTTGTTGATTAAAGCAAAACGCGAGGCCTGAACCTCGCGTTTGTTTTTACATCAATGGTTTTTGCCCACGCTGCCACCAGCGTAGCAACAGACGGTCCGCACTTTCAGCTGCGCTTCCGGTGAATCTGTCCAGCAGCTTTTTGCGCTGCATATAACGAACATTGACCACTTCACGACCATTCATCAGGCCAAGAATTACGTCATCACTGGTATTAATTTCATCCACCAGACCTTTTTCCAGCGCCTGTTGACCATACCAGTGTTCACCTGTTGCCACCTGATCAATATCCAGAGACGGACGCATACGCTTCACAAAATCTTTAAAGAGCAGATGCGTTTCGTTCAGCTCTTCGCGGAATTTCTCGCGCCCTTCTTCGGTATTTTCACCCAGCAGCGTCAATGTGCGTTTATATTGCCCCGCAGTGTGAAGCTCAATATCAATATCTTTGCTTTTCAGGAAGCGATTAAAGTTAGGCAATTGCGCCACCACGCCAATGGAGCCAACAATAGCAAACGGTGCAGAGACAATTTTATCTGCCACGCAGGCCATCATATAACCACCGCTGGCGGCTACTTTATCAACAGTGACAGTCAAAGGAATATTGTGATCTCGCAACCGCTGTAACTGTGACGCTGCCAAACCATAACCGTGTACCACGCCGCCAGGGCTTTCCAGGCGAACCACCACTTGATCCTGCGGTTTATATACTGCCAGTACAGCCGTAATTTCTTCCCGTAAAGCGGTGACTTCATGGGCATCCATACTGCCTTTAAAGTCCAGAACCCATACTCGTGGTTTATCTGAACTAAGCGTCTCACCTTGTTTGGCTTTCGCTTTTGCCAGTTTGGCCTCTTGTTTATGTTTTTTCTTCTGCGCTTTGTGCCAGATTTTCTGTTGATGTGCATCCATCAACGCCGTAGCCAGCTCTTCCTTCATCTCCTCATATTGTTCGCTCAACCGGGTAATACGCAGCTCTCCACGCTGACGTTTATTCTTTTGCGCAACATTGACAATAATGGCGGCTATCGCGGCGATAGCCAGCACAACTGTCACGATTTTCGCTAAAAAAAGCCCATATTCAGACAACAATTCCACAAGTCCCACCTTGGTTTATCAACGCAATTTTCGCTCAGTTTACAACAGGTCTTTTTCATCGTCTCGCAGGGAATCTTCTCAAATCAAATAATGCCAAAATATTCATATTTCGCCTTATCTCCGTCCGCTGATTGAAAAAATAGAGGGTTTCAGGCATAACACCACAAAGTCGTAACAAAAAGCCAACTGGCAAAACGATCCGCTGGACCGTTAGGGAGTCGTTATGCATTACCAACCCAAACAAGATTTATTGCACGATCGTATTATTCTGGTCACCGGAGCAAGTGACGGTATTGGTCGTGAAGCAGCGCTAACATACGCGCGCTATGGTGCAACGGTTATTTTACTGGGAAGAAACGAAGATAAATTACGCCAGGTGGCAAAAGCCATAACCGAAGAAACAGATCGCAAGACCCAATGGTATATCCTCGACTTACTTACCTGTTCATCTGAGGATTGTTATCATCTGGCCACCCAAATTTCTGCAAATTATCCACGACTGGACGGCGTGCTGCATAATGCCGGATTGCTCGGCGATGTTTGCCCAATGAGCGAGCAAAACCCGCAGGTCTGGCAGGACGTCATGCAGGTCAACGTTAATGCCACCTTTATGCTCACCCAGGCACTGCTTCCTTTGTTACTCAAATCGGACGCCGGTTCACTGGTCTTTACTTCATCAAGCGTTGGACGTCAGGGGCGTGCAAACTGGGGCGCTTATGCAGCGTCGAAATTTGCCACCGAAGGGATGATGCAGGTACTGGCCGATGAATATCAGCAGCGCCTGCGCGTCAACTGCATTAACCCAGGTGGTACGCGCACCGCAATGCGCGCAAGCGCCTTCCCGACCGAAGATCCACAGAAACTTAAAACACCCGCTGATATCATGCCGCTCTACCTCTGGCTGATGGGCGATGACAGCCGCCGTAAAACCGGCATGACCTTTGACGCCCAACCGGGCCGTAAACCAGGAATATCCCAATGAGTGATGAACGCTACCAACAGCGTCAGCAGCGTGTAAAAGATAAAGTGGATGCCCGTGTGGCCCAGGCCCAGGATGAACGCGGTATTATCATCGTCTTTACCGGCAATGGAAAAGGCAAAACCACCGCAGCATTTGGTACGGCAACACGCGCAGTTGGTCACGGAAAAAAAGTGGGCGTCGTGCAGTTTATTAAAGGCACCTGGCCTAATGGCGAACGAAATCTGCTGGAACCACACGGCGTTGAGTTTCAAGTGATGGCAACGGGCTTTACCTGGGATACGCAAAACCGCGAATCTGATACCGCGGCCTGCCGTGAAGTCTGGCAACATGCCAAACGAATGCTGGCAGATGCTTCACTGGATATGGTTTTGCTCGATGAGCTGACGTATATGGTGGCGTATGACTATTTACCACTGGATGAAGTGGTGCAGGCGTTAAATGAACGTCCACATCAACAGACGGTGATTATCACGGGTCGTGGTTGTCATCGGGATATTCTTGAACTGGCGGATACGGTAAGTGAATTACGCCCCGTGAAACATGCGTTTGATGCCGGTGTAAAAGCGCAGATAGGGATCGATTATTAATCTGTAAAAATGCCGGATATGACGTCCGGCATACTTTGATTAACCGTTATTACGTCCACCAGAACGACGACCGCCGCTCACCTGACTGTGACGTTTCACCGCACGACGAATTTGATTCGCCTTCATACGACGACGGTCTTTTTCTACAGCGACTTTAGAGCTGGTTTCTGGCGGTAGTTCCACCAGCTCACGCAGATAGTTAGTCTGGGCAAGATCCAGCTCAGTCCAGCCACCGCGTGGCAGACCTTTCGGCAGTGGGATATCACCGTAACGCACGCGGATCAGACGGCTCACCTGCACACCAACAGCTTCCCAAAGACGACGAACTTCACGGTTACGGCCTTCGGTCAGAGTAACGTTGTACCACTGGTTGATCCCTTCGCCGCCGCTGAACTTAATGGTTTTAAAGGCTGCCGGACCATCTTCCAGCTGCACGCCACGACTCAAATCACGCAGTTTCGCGTCGTCAACCTGACCAAATACACGCACGGCATATTCACGTTCAACTTCACGGCTTGGATGCATTAAACGGTTTGCCAGTTCACCGTCGGTGGTGAACAGCAGCAGACCACAGGTGTTAACGTCCAGACGACCTACGGCAATCCAGCGTGCGCCACGCAGCTTTGGCAGACGGTCAAATACCGTTGGACGCCCTTCCGGATCGTTACGGGTACACAACTCACCTTCAGGTTTGTAATAGGCCAGAACGCGACAAATTTGTTCTGCGGACTCACGCACCGAAATCAGGTGACCATCGATACGGATTTTCAGTCCAGGGGTAATTTCAACGCGATCGCCGAGTTTAGCAATTTTGCCATCAACACTCACACGACCGGCTTCAATAATAGATTCGATTTCACGGCGAGAACCGTGGCCGGCACGCGCCAGCACTTTCTGTAGCTTTTCGCTCATAGAGCTTCCTTTTGGTGTCGCCTTCCCAGGCGTCTGATATGCTTTTGTGCAACAATGAGTCAGAACTTACATCTGACTCACTGATAGTAAAGTCTGTTTGAACTCTTCAGGCCTTAAGTAAACGACTCGACGTTTTAACTGGCCTGGCTTTGAGGCGCAACATACTACACTATCTTTATGGTTAAAGCTTGTTTCGATTAACATAAGCTTTATTACCAGCCACCACCGCCTCCGCCACCCGCACCGCCGCCAGCACCACCACCGGAATAACTTCGCCCCAACAAACTGGTATTGGCCCCCAGACTCAGGTGCATCTGTAATGAGAACAAAACGCCACTACGGGCAATTTCCGGGGCGCGAACAGCCGCTGTGAGTGATGGGGTGATACGTGCTGCCCATTCTCTACCAAGGTTTGCCGAGACCGCCCAACCTAACAAAGCGTAATCCAGTTTCCGTGTTTCCCCTTTCCTCCGCCGCCCACTGTGTGTTGCTGCCTCTTTACGCGCAAGATAGTTAACGATAGCTTCACCGTGGGCATAACGTTGCTGCCCAGTTTGGGTAAACTTTGGCAGAAAAATATACCCCATGCCAGTGAGATAACCGGTCAGGAAAACAGCGCTAAAATAACCCGCTGGCATATACCAGTAAAAGAATACATCTCCGACATTGATGTAGAGAGAGTAAAAAGCCACACCTGAACAAATCAGTGGTAAAAACAAAGTGATGATTACACGATTAACGCAAGGCTTGTCATCATCGCGTGCAAACAAAAAATCAAGGGAACAAAATAAGAAAGGAAGAAGCCAGCAGATCATAATAAACATATCGCCTACCAGACTCATTCCTGCCCAGCCTACGGGACTCAGGTTACCGTAGAGAATGACCGCCAATATTGCCATTCCGCCCCATTGCAAAAACGCATCAGGTCGGTAAAACGAAGACTTTTTACGCGGCAGATAAAATTTCTGCATCCGTAAAAATGCACTGCGTAAGACTCTGTTACGCCCCCCCGTAAGAACGACCTTGTCACCTTTACGAAATAACGTTTCCAGTAATAACTGCTCTGCGGGCAGTAATACCGCATTATTTCTGGTCGCACCTTCATTAACACAGATCAGGGTTTGCTGATTTTTGTCATACTGATCTTCCAGATGAATTTTTCCTTTCACAATCAGATTTACAATATCGGCACAAAAACCTTTATCGTCGTAAACCAGCTTCGCATCGAGACGTAACATTCCGGGCGTGTAATCTGGCGGAATGACATCGGTTTCAATCACATCTACCGGCGTAAATTGCGGCCTGCGCTTCCAGAGATATAACCATCCACACGCCAGGAACAGACACGGAAACCAAATTAACAACGATGACGTAGAGGGTAAAAGAAGATGGCTGAAAATATTCGTCGTTTGTGGTGCCGGGGCATTACCAAGTAAAGCGTGAGGCCAGCGGTAGAGGACCGTGAAATCTTCACGATAAAACGGATCGCGGGATTCAATTCTTCCGTCCTCAAGGATGCGGCCATTTCGATATGTGTCGCCCTCTTCTCCGGTAAAGAGATCGATTTCGCTAAATGGATTACCCGCAATATTAGAGAACTGGAGAGAAAATCGGGTCTTATAAATTTCAAACGGCCAGTTGTTACCGGTCACGTTCCAGATTAGCAGATCAGAATCCCCCTCACGCAGGAAAGCATTTTTAACCTGATAATGAATTTGATAATGATAGTCGCCTTGAGGCAAGAAACGTTGTTTATCGCCCACGACAATACTCATTAAACCGATATGCCAGTCAAGATGCCAGGGTTCAGGAACGCCGTCACGGGTGACGCCAACAATACGATAGTTCAGCAGTGCCGCGTCCCCATCAGGCTGCATCCAGAGTCGTGGTAAATCACGATAAAATCCGTGCTTAATCTGCTGATTTCGCGCCTGAAAATGAATGTTCTCTTTGATGTCGAGCACCCCATCCAGTTGCAGGGTGGCTTCAACATCAAAGAGCGAGATCCCTTCTTCATAAAAAGGGATCTCCGTGTTTTTCGGATAACTCAACGAAGAGAAAAAAAGCCCAACTATCAACAGCAAAATGCAGCGAAACTTCCCTGCCATAGTCTTCCATCCGTGGAACGCAATTTGTTATAAGAAAGGCTTTACATCACCTACGCCTTCACGCACCACGACCGGCGTATCATCGGTGAGATCAATAACCGTTGTCGGTTTCTGCCCGAGATAGCCGCCGTGAATAATCAAATCCACCTGTTTTTCCAGACGGTCTTTAATTTCTTCCGGATCAGACTCGGTAAATTCGCTGCCAGGTAGCATCAGTGATGTGGAAAGCATCGGTTCGCCCAATGCTTCAAGCAACGCCTGCGCAATCGGGTTAGAAGGCACACGCATACCGATGGTTTTGCGTTTTTCCTGCAACAGACGGCGTGGCACTTCCTTCGTCCCCTTCAGGATGAAAGTGTAGTTACCCGGCGTATTGTTTTTCATCAAACGAAACGCAACGTTATCGACAAATGAATAGGTCGAGAGTTCAGAAAGATCGCGACACATCAGGGTAAAGTTGTGACCGTCCGGCAGCTGGCGAATACGACAAATACGCTCCATGGCGTTTTTATCTTCAATTTTACAGCCCAGCGCATAGCCGGAATCAGTTGGATAAACAATCACCCCGCCTTTACGCACGATCTCCACCGCCTGGTTGATCAGACGTTGCTGCGGGTTATCAGGATGAATATAAAAAAACTGGCTCATAATTCCCTCTCTGTGGTGTTCTGCGGCTGTTCCCATAGCTGCCAGACGCCTTCAACGCCTGCGGGCAGCCAGAGTTTACGACCCAGTTCGATCCACGGGCATGGCTGATGAAAATCAGATCCTTGTGATGCCCATAAATGATGCTGACGCGCAAGTGTCGCCAGCTGGGTGCGTTCATTGGGCGATTGCTGGCACTGCGCGACTTCCATCGCGTCGCCGTGGTGTTCGGCAAAATGCGCAACCAATCTTTTCAGCCATTTAGCACTAAGATTGTACCGCCCAGGATGAGCTAGCACCGCCTTACCGCCAGAATGATGAATGACATCAATAGCTTGTTCTATTGTACACCACTGTGGCGGAACGTATCCGGTTTTCCCGCGTGCCAGATATTTTTTAAAGACATCCGCTATTGAACTGGCTTTGCCACATTCAACCAAGAAACGAGCAAAATGACCGCGCGTCACCGCACCGCCCTGCGCCAGTCGTTGCGCGCCTTCCAGCGCCCCAGGTATTTGCGCTTTTTCAAGTCTTTCGGCAATTAACTTCGCCCGCTGATTGCGCCGTTCTGTCTGCTGCGCGAGGAACTCACACATTAGCGGATGAGTAATATCAATATTCAGCCCGACAATATGAATTTCATGATTTTCCCAGACGGTGGATATTTCCACGCCAGGAATAAGATTCAGTGCCAGTCCTGAACGTGAAATTTCTTCTCTTGCTGGCGCGATTGCCGCTGTGGTGTCATGGTCGGTGATCGCCAGGGTGCCGACGCGCATCTCGACTGCACGGTGCACCAATGCTTCTGGCGTCAGGCAGCCATCGGAAGCTGTGGTATGGCTGTGCAGGTCATAAATCACTGCGTAATTCGTGTCGCTCAAGGCGCACTCCCGTTTTGGATAATGTTTTTGCGCCGACATCATAACGGTTCTGGCAAATATTCTGAAATGAGCTGTTGACAATTAATCATCGAACCAGTTAACTAGTACGCAAGTTCACGTAAAAAGGGTATCGACAATGAAAGCGATTTTCGTACTGAAAGGTTGGTGGCGCACTTCCTGAAACGGGCAGTGTATTCACCATGCGTAAAGCAACCAGATACCCAGCCCGCCTAATGAGCGGGCTTTTTTTTGAACAAAATTAGAGAATAACAATGCAAACACAAAAACTGACTCTCGAACTGTTAACCTGCGAAGGTGCTTATCGCGATAATCCGACCGCACTTTTTCATCAGTTGTGTGGGGATCGTCCGGCAACGCTGCTGCTGGAATCCGCAGATATCGACAGCAAAGATGATTTAAAAAGTCTATTGCTAGTGGACAGTGCGCTGCGCATTACAGCATCAGGTGACACTGTCACTATTCAGGCGCTTTCCGGCAATGGCGAAGCTCTTCTGGCATTACTGGATAACGCCCTGCCTGCGGGTGTGGAAAATGAACAATCACCAAACTGCCGCGTGCTGCGCTTCCCTCCGGTCAGTCCATTGCTGGATGAAGACGCCCGCTTATGCTCTCTTTCAGTTTTTGACGCTTTCCGCTTATTGCAGAATCTGTTGAATGTACCGAAGGAAGAACGGGAAGCGATGTTCTTTGGCGGCCTGTTCTCTTATGACCTTGTGGCGGGGTTTGAAGATTTACCGCAACTGGCAGCGGAAAATAACTGCCCTGATTTCTGTTTTTATCTCGCTGAAACGCTGATGGTTATCGATCATCAGAAAAAAAGTACCCGTATTCAGGCCAGCCTGTTTGGTCAAAATGAAGAAGAAAAACAACGTCTCACTGCTCGCCTGAACGAACTTCGCCAGCAACTGACCGAAACCGCGCCGCCGCTGCCGGTAGTTTCCGTGCCGCATATGCATTGTGAATGTAATCAGAGCGATGAAGAGTTCGGTGGCGTAGTACGTTCGTTGCAAAAAGCGATTCGCGCCGGAGAAATTTTCCAGGTCGTGCCATCTCGCCGTTTCTCACTGCCCTGCCCGTCATCGCTGGCGGCCTATTACGTGCTGAAAAAGAGTAATCCCAGCCCGTACATGTTTTTTATGCAGGATAATGATTTCACCCTGTTCGGCGCGTCGCCGGAAAGTTCGCTCAAGTATGACGCCTCCAGCCGCCAGATTGAGATCTACCCGATTGCCGGAACACGTCCACGCGGTCGTCGTGCCGATGGTTCACTGGACAGAGACCTCGACAGCCGCATTGAACTGGAGATGCGTACCGACCATAAAGAGCTTTCTGAACATCTGATGCTGGTGGATCTCGCCCGTAATGATCTGGCACGCATTTGCACTCCTGGCAGCCGCTACGTAGCCGATCTCACCAAAGTTGACCGTTACTCTTACGTGATGCATCTCGTCTCCCGCGTGGTCGGTGAGCTGCGCCACGATCTTGACGCCCTGCACGCTTACCGCGCCTGTATGAATATGGGCACGTTAAGCGGTGCCCCGAAAGTGCGCGCCATGCAGTTAATTGCCGAAGCGGAAGGTCGTCGACGCGGCAGCTACGGCGGCGCAGTAGGTTATTTCACCGCGCACGGCGATCTCGACACCTGCATTGTCATCCGTTCGGCGCTGGTGGAAAACGGTATCGCCACCGTGCAAGCCGGTGCTGGCGTAGTCCTTGATTCTGTTCCGCAGTCGGAAGCCGACGAAACCCGTAATAAAGCCCGCGCTGTACTGCGCGCTATCGCCACCGCGCATCATGCACAGGAGACTTTCTGATGGCTGACATTCTGCTGCTCGATAATATCGACTCTTTTACTTATAACCTGGCAGATCAGTTGCGCAGCAATGGGCATAACGTGGTGATTTACCGCAACCATATCCCAGCGCAAACATTAATTGAACGTCTGGCGACCATGAGCAATCCGGTGCTGATGCTTTCTCCTGGCCCCGGTGTGCCGAGTGAGGCCGGTTGTATGCCGGAACTCCTCACCCGACTGCGCGGCAAGCTGCCAATTATCGGCATTTGCCTCGGTCATCAGGCGATTGTCGAAGCTTACGGGGGGTATGTCGGTCAGGCGGGCGAAATTCTGCACGGTAAAGCATCCAGCATTGAACACGACGGTCAGGCGATGTTTGCCGGATTAACAAATCCATTGCCGGTAGCGCGTTATCACTCGTTGGTTGGCAGTAACATTCCGGCAGGTTTAACCATCAATGCCCATTTTAACGGCATGGTGATGGCGGTGCGTCATGATGCGGATCGCGTTTGTGGATTCCAGTTCCATCCGGAATCCATTCTCACCACCCAGGGCGCTCGCCTGCTGGAACAAACGCTGGCCTGGGCGCAGCAGAAACTAGAGCCAACCAACACGCTGCAACCGATTCTGGAAAAACTGTATCAGGCACAGACGCTTAGCCAACAAGAAAGCCACCAGCTGTTTTCAGCGGTGGTACGTGGCGAGCTGAAGCCGGAACAACTGGCGGCTGCATTGGTCAGCATGAAAATTCGCGGCGAGCACCCAAACGAAATCGCCGGAGCAGCAACGGCGCTACTGGAAAACGCCGCGCCGTTCCCACGCCCTGATTATCTGTTTGCCGATATCGTCGGCACCGGCGGTGACGGCAGCAACAGTATCAATATTTCTACCGCCAGTGCGTTTGTCGCCGCGGCCTGTGGGCTGAAAGTGGCGAAACACGGTAACCGCAGCGTCTCCAGTAAATCCGGCTCGTCGGATCTGCTGGCGGCATTCGGTATTAATCTTGATATGAACGCTGATAAATCGCGCCAGGCGCTGGATGAGTTAGGCGTCTGTTTCCTCTTTGCGCCGAAATATCACACCGGATTTCGCCATGCGATGCCGGTTCGCCAGCAACTGAAAACCCGCACCCTGTTCAACGTGCTGGGGCCACTGATTAACCCGGCGCATCCGCCGCTGGCGCTAATTGGTGTCTACAGCCCGGAACTGGTGCTGCCAATTGCCGAAACCTTGCGCGTGCTGGGGTATCAACGCGCAGCGGTGGTGCACAGCGGGGGGATGGATGAAGTTTCATTACACGCGCCGACAATCGTTGCCGAACTGCATGACGGCGAAATTAAGAGCTATCAGTTGACCGCTGAAGATTTTGGCCTGACACCCTACCATCAGGAGCAACTGGCAGGCGGAACACCGGAAGAAAACCGTGACATTTTAACACGCTTGTTACAAGGTAAAGGCGACGCCGCCCATGAAGCAGCCGTCGCGGCGAATGTCGCCATGTTAATGCGCCTGCATGGCCATGAAGATCTGCAAGCCAATGCGCAAACCGTTCTTGAGGTACTGCGCAGTGGTTCCGCTTACGACAGAGTCACCGCACTGGCGGCACGAGGGTAAATGATGCAAACCGTTTTAGCGAAAATCGTCGCAGACAAGGCGATTTGGGTAGAAGCCCGCAAACAGCAGCAACCGCTGGCCAGTTTTCAGAATAAGGTTCAGCCGAGCACGCGACATTTTTATGATGCGCTACAGGGTGCACGCACGGCGTTTATTCTGGAGTGCAAGAAAGCGTCGCCGTCAAAAGGCGTGATCCGTGATGATTTCGATCCGGCACGCATTGCCGCCATTTATAAGCATTACGCTTCGGCAATTTCTGTACTGACTGATGAGAAATATTTCCAGGGGAGCTTTGATTTCCTCCCCATTGTCAGCCAAATCGCCCCGCAACCGATTTTATGTAAAGACTTTATTATCGACCCTTACCAGATCTATCTGGCGCGCTATTACCAGGCCGATGCCTGTTTATTAATGCTGTCGGTGCTGGACGACGATCAGTATCGCCAGCTCGCTGCTGTAGCCCACAGTCTGGAGATGGGCGTGCTGACCGAAGTCAGTAATGAAGAGGAGCTGGAGCGCGCCATTGCATTGGGAGCAAAAGTCGTTGGCATTAACAACCGCGATCTGCGTGATTTGTCGATTGATCTTAACCGTACCCGCGAGCTTGCGCCGAAATTGGGGCACAACGTGACGGTGATCAGCGAATCCGGCATTAATACTTACGGCCAGGTGCGTGAGTTAAGCCACTTCGCTAACGGCTTTTTAATTGGTTCGGCGTTGATGGCCCATGACGATTTGAACGCCGCCGTGCGCCAGGTGTTGCTGGGTGAGAATAAAGTATGTGGTCTGACGCGTGGGGAAGATGCTAAAGCAGCTTATGACGCGGGTGCGATTTACGGTGGATTGATATTTGTTACAACGTCACCGCGTTGCGTCAGCATTGAAGAGGCGCAGGAAGTGATGGCTGCAGCACCGTTGCAGTATGTTGGCGTGTTCCGCAATCACGATATTGCCGATCTGGTGGACAAAGCTAAGGTGTTATCGCTGACGGCAGTGCAACTGCATGGTAATGAAGATCAGCTGTATATCGATACGCTGCGTGAGGCTCTGCCAGCAAACGTCGCCATCTGGAAGGCTTTAAGTGTCGGTGAAACTCTTCCCGCGCGCGATTTTCAGCACATCGATAAATATGTATTCGACAATGGTCAGGGCGGGAGCGGACAACGTTTCGACTGGTCACTGTTAAACGGTCAATCGCTTGGCAACGTTCTGCTGGCGGGCGGCTTAGGCGCAGATAACTGCGTGGAAGCGGCACAAACCGGCTGCGCCGGGCTTGATTTTAATTCTGCTGTAGAGTCGCAACCGGGCATCAAAGACGCACGTCTTTTGGCCTCGGTATTCCAGACGCTGCGCGCATATTAAGGAAAGGAACAATGACAACATTACTTAACCCGTATTTTGGTGAGTTTGGCGGCATGTACGTGCCACAAATCCTGATGCCTGCTCTGCGCCAGCTGGAAGAAGCTTTTGTCAGCGCGCAAAAAGATCCTGAATTTCAGGCCCAGTTCAACGACCTGCTGAAAAACTATGCCGGGCGCCCAACCGCGCTGACCAAATGTCAGAACATTACAGCCGGGACGAACACCACGCTGTATCTGAAGCGTGAAGATTTGCTGCACGGCGGCGCGCATAAAACTAACCAGGTGCTGGGCCAGGCTTTACTGGCGAAGCGGATGGGTAAAACTGAAATTATTGCCGAAACCGGTGCAGGTCAGCATGGCGTGGCTTCTGCGCTTGCCAGCGCCCTGCTCGGCCTGAAATGCCGTATTTATATGGGTGCCAAAGACGTTGAACGCCAGTCGCCTAACGTTTTTCGTATGCGTTTGATGGGTGCGGAAGTGATCCCGGTGCATAGCGGTTCCGCGACGCTGAAAGATGCCTGTAATGAGGCGCTACGCGACTGGTCCGGCAGTTATGAAACCGCGCACTATATGCTGGGCACTGCAGCTGGCCCGCATCCTTACCCGACCATTGTGCGTGAGTTTCAGCGGATGATTGGCGAAGAAACGAAAGCGCAGATTCTGGAAAGAGAAGGTCGTCTGCCGGATGCCGTTATTGCCTGTGTTGGCGGCGGTTCGAATGCCATCGGCATGTTTGCAGATTTCATCAACGAAACCGACGTCGGGCTGATCGGCGTGGAGCCTGGTGGTCACGGTATCGAAACTGGCGAGCACGGCGCACCGTTAAAACATGGTCGCGTGGGCATCTATTTCGGTATGAAAGCGCCGATGATGCAAACCGAAGACGGGCAGATTGAAGAATCTTACTCCATCTCCGCGGGGCTGGATTTCCCGTCTGTCGGCCCACAACACGCGTATCTTAACAGCACTGGACGCGCTGATTACGTGTCAATTACCGATGATGAAGCCCTTGAAGCCTTCAAAACGCTCTGCCTGCATGAAGGGATTATCCCGGCGCTGGAATCCTCACATGCGCTGGCTCACGCACTGAAAATGATGCGCGAAAACCCGGAAAAAGAGCAGTTGCTGGTAGTTAACCTTTCCGGTCGCGGCGATAAAGACATCTTCACCGTTCACGATATTTTGAAAGCACGAGGGGAAATCTGATGGAACGCTACGAATCTCTGTTTGCCCAGTTGAAGGAGCGCAAAGAAGGCGCATTCGTTCCTTTCGTCACGCTCGGTGATCCGGGCATTGAGCAGTCGCTGAAAATTATCGATGCGCTAATTGAAGCCGGTGCTGACGCGCTGGAGTTAGGCATCCCCTTCTCCGACCCGCTGGCAGATGGCCCGACGATTCAAAACGCCACACTGCGTGCTTTTGCGGCGGGAGTAACCCCGGCGCAGTGCTTTGAGATGCTGGCACTCATTCGCCAGAAGCACCCGACCATTCCGATCGGCCTTTTGATGTATGCCAATCTGGTGTTTAACAAAGGCATTGATGAGTTTTACGCCCAGTGCGAGAAGGTCGGCGTCGATTCGGTGCTGGTTGCCGATGTGCCCGTGGAAGAGTCTGCGCCCTTCCGCCAGGCCGCGTTGCGCCATAATGTCGCACCTATCTTTATTTGCCCGCCGAATGCCGACGAGGATTTACTGCGCCAGATTGCGTCTTATGGCCGTGGTTACACCTATTTATTGTCGCGTGCGGGCGTGACCGGAGCTGAAAACCGCGCCGCGTTACCTCTCAATCATCTGGTTGCGAAGCTGAAAGAGTACAACGCTGCGCCTCCATTGCAAGGATTTGGTATTTCCGCCCCGGATCAGGTAAAAGCAGCGATTGATGCAGGAGCTGCGGGCGCGATTTCTGGTTCGGCAATTATTAAAATCATCGAGCAACATATTAATGAGCCAGAGAAAATGCTGGCGGCACTGAAAGCTTTTGTACAACCGATGAAAGCAGCGACGCGCAGTTAGTACGAGGCAAACCGCCAGAAAACATCTGGCGGTTTATTGATGGTAAAAAATTAGAAGCGGTAACCTGCAGAGAACATAAATACCCACGGGTCGAGGCGTACGTTGTCAGAATAGCGTCCTGCAGGCAGCACTGCGCCGTTGGATTTATATTTCACATCGGTATCGATATCCATGTACCAAACCGACATATTCAGCAGCCAGTCACGGTTGATGAGGTAATCCACACCGACTTGTCCTGCCACACCCCATGAATCTTTCAGACTAAGGTCGGATAAACCAAGACCTTCACCTGTGTCATTGAAGTCATTATTAAAAAAGGTGGTGTAATTAATACCCGCACCAATGTAAGGACGGAATTTACTGCCGGAATCGCCAAAATACCATTGTGCCATCAGCGTTGGCGGTAAATGGTGGACTGTTGCAATATCTCCAGTTGTGGCTGTGCCAACCTTATGACGAAACGGCGATGCCGCCAGCAATTCCACACCAATGTTATCGGTCGCCATATAAGTGAAGGTCAGCCCCAACTGAGTGTTATTAGTTACACTAAATCCCCCCAGACTTCCCAGTGTCCCGCCCGCACCTTCTGTCGGGCGCACAGTCGCCGAACCAGCACGCATAAAAAATTCGCCTGCTTCATGCGCAAAGGCACTGCCAGAGAGAAGAGTTGTTACTGCCAAAGCCGCCACTGTTAACTTTTTCATATCCGCTCCGTCGTTATGGTTATAAAAACGTGACGAATATACCCACATTGGAGTAACAAATGATCCTACATAGATCACATTACATTTGTTAATTCACCATTTTTTGATCCAGATTAATTTATAACTTGCATTGCAAATCCTGGTTAAAATGATTTAAATCAAATTCGATATATTCCCCTTACGGAAATATTCTTTTGCTTCCCTCTTGCGCTTACCGAAAGAGATGACTAATTTATTTTCCCACGTTATTAATGAATCGTTTCATTGTTGCAGGTGAAATCATGAGCGATCTTAATCCATGTATGTCGTGTGGAGCGTGTTGTGCTTTTTTCCGTGTCTCTTTTTACTGGGCTGAAGGTAGTGATGCTGGAGGTTGCGTTCCGGTGGAATTGACTGAGCCCGTCAGTCCTTTTTTGCGTTGTATGGCAGGAACAAAGCAAAAACCCTGCCGCTGCATTGCCCTTGACGGAACGCCTGGGGAATCGGTGAGCTGCAAAATTTATCCAGACAGACCCTCAACCTGTCGGGAATTCAGCATTTCTGGCGAAGCAGGGGAAATCAACGAGGCCTGTAATCGTGCCCGAGCATGGTACGGATTACCACTGCTTTACAAAGATATGCCTTTCCATACAAGTGCAGATGCTGCCACTGAGGCATTAACCAGGGTACAATTGCCGGCTAATTAACACCTGCAAAAACTCAAGGAGAGTGCATGTCTATCACGGCGCAGTCCGTATACCGTGACACCGGAAACTTTTTCCGCAATCAATTTATGACCATCTTGTTGGTATCATTGCTTTGTGCGTTTATCACCGTGGTAATTGGGCATGTATTCTCACCCAGTGAAGCGCAGCTCGCATCGTTAGATAAGGTCGAGACATTGTCAGATAACGCCGGGCTGTTTGAGATTGTGCAAAATATGTCGCTGGAACAGAAGCAAGTCCTTGTTCAGGCATCAGCAGCTTCTACTTTTTCAGGATTAATCGGTAACGCTATTCTGGCAGGCGGCATGTTACTGTTAATTCAGTTGGTTTCTGCGGGACATCGCGTTAGCGCTTTACGTGCTATTGGTGCCAGTGCCCCGATCCTGCCTAAGTTGTTTATTCTGATCTTCCTGACCACACTTATGGTACAAATTGGCATTATGTTTGTGGTTGTACCGGGTATTTTGATGGCCATTGTGCTGGCACTTGCACCTGTCATGCTGGTGCAGGACAAAATGGGCGTTTTCGCCTCAATGCGCTCCAGTATTCGACTAACATGGGCAAATATGCGGCTTATCGCCCCGGCCGTTCTCAGTTGGTTGCTGGCAAAAACAGCATTGTTATTGCTCGCCTCCCGATTTGCTGCATTAACCCCGGAAGTTGGCGCCATACTGGCAAACACGTTGAGCAATCTTTTTTCTGCCGTTTTGCTCATTTATCTGTTCCGTCTGTATATGTTGATCCGCCAATAATCCTGAAGTATTTGATTACGGAATCGTAAAATGAAGCAGTTTCTTGATTTTCTACCGCTGGTTGTTTTTTTCGCGTTTTATAAGATTTATGACATCTATGCGGCCACTGCGGCGCTTATCGTCGCCACAGCTATAGTGTTGATCTACAGTTGGGTGCGTTTTCGCAAAGTCGAAAAAATGGCCCTTATAACCTTTGTGTTAGTGGTCGTCTTCGGAGGACTAACACTGTTCTTCCATAATGATGAATTTATTAAATGGAAGGTGACAGTGATTTACGCTCTGTTTGCTGGTGCTTTGCTGGTCAGCCAGTGGGTTATGAAAAAACCACTGATCCAACGTATGTTGGGTAAAGAACTATCGCTACCTCAACCGGTCTGGTCGAAACTAAATCTGGCCTGGGCCGTATTTTTCATCCTCTGTGGGCTGGCGAATATCTACATTGCATTCTGGCTACCACAAAACATTTGGGTGAATTTCAAAGTTTTTGGGCTGACAGCATTAACATTAATCTTTACGCTGCTGAGCGGTGTTTATATCTACCGCCATCTTCCTCAGGACGATAAATCCTGAGCAAAGCGCCAGTCCTGCAGGGCTGGCGCTTTCTTTTCACCTCTGTTCTCGTTTCGCAAATCATAGTAGCATCGCGCCTGTAATCTTTCTTTTAAGTCGGTTCTAGCATGACAACAACAAATAACGTCCCTCAGGGCGATCTGGTTTTACGCACTCTGGCAATGCCAGCTGATACCAATGCCAACGGTGATATTTTTGGTGGTTGGTTAATGTCACAAATGGATATTGGTGGCGCCATTCTGGCAAAAGAAATTGCGCACGGTCGTGTGGTGACTGTTCGCGTCGAAGGAATGACTTTTTTACGTCCAGTTGCGGTCGGTGATGTGGTGTGCTGCTACGCACGCTGTGTTAATAAAGGCACTACTTCGGTCAGCATTAATATTGAAGTTTGGGTGAAGAAAGTCGCTTCCGAACCGATTGGACAGCGCTATAAAGCCACTGAGGCGTTGTTTAAATATGTTGCAGTGGATCCCGATGGAAAACCTCGACCACTGCCCGTACCGTAATAGCAAAAGCCTCCTGTCCGGAGGCTTTTGTTTTTTATGGCTGATTATTGGATTTGGGTTGCTCCATTCATCCGGAACAAAATATTAACCACAATTCCACTTCCCGGTTTGCCGGGTTCGTAACGCCATTTGCGCATTGCAGTTTTTACATCTTTTTCAAACATATTTGCCGGTTTGGCCGAGAGGATCTGTACATTATCTACTCTACCATCAGGCGTTACGTCAAACTTTACTTTAACCTGCCCTTCAAGTCGTAATGCCTGAGCTCGTCTCGGATACTGCGGCGAGTTACGACTTAGCGCACGAGGTCCAGACGCAACACTCGCCACTGGTCTGGCATTTGCTGCCGTAGCAGTACTGCTAGTCGGACGTGCAGCGGCGTTATTATCAAAAGGTGATGCCGCACGAGGTTCTGCTGGTGGTACATCTCGCTTTGGTTGTTCCTGCACCTTTTTCACTGGCTTTGGTTTTGGCTTAGGCTTCGGTTTAGGTTTCTCAATCACCACTGGTGCTTCTTTTGGCGGTTCAGGAATGGGTTCTGGCTCCGGTTCAGGTTCCGGCTCAACCACGGGTTGCGGTGGCGGTTGTACAGCCTGCGGCGGCTCCAGATCGGCTGGTGCAACCATTGTTACGGAAATAGGCTGCGCAGGTGCAGGTAGCTCAATAACCTGATGTACCGAGGTATAAAGAATTCCCGCCAC
The DNA here is from genome assembly GCF_019366485.1 of Escherichia sp. GZ89. Lineage (NCBI taxonomy): Bacteria > Pseudomonadati > Pseudomonadota > Gammaproteobacteria > Enterobacterales > Enterobacteriaceae > Escherichia > Escherichia sp. GZ89. The sequence continues at coordinate 731,001 of NZ_JAEOHX010000001.1, forward strand.
AAGTGCACCGTGAATGCAGACCGAAAGTAACGCTGGCCAGGGAAAGCGACGAGGTAAATCAAGCGTCATTGAAGTCATAATCGTTTCAGTTAAAAAACCAGGCCCTGATTTTAAATGCAAATAGCAATCATATTCAATAAGGCAACAGAGCTGAGCACGATGAAATGGCATTTTTATCCGAAAATAACCTTTCTAAAGGTATGGTTGTAACAAATCCACTATCTTTGCGTTGCAGTTGTGAGATGTTTCAAATAACGTACTTCACAACTTTACCGACCAAGGAGCTCTACCCGTGCTATATGTCATCTACGCTCAAGATAAAGCCAATTCACTGGAAAAGCGCCTGTCTGTGCGCCCTGCTCATTTGGCGCGTTTACAGGTTTTACATGATGAAGGCCGTCTGCTAACCGCAGGCCCAATGCCTGCTGTAGACAGCAACGATCCTGGTGTAGCCGGTTTTACTGGCTCTACAGTTATTGCTGAATTTGAATCACTGGAAGCAGCCCAGGCATGGGCAGATGCAGATCCGTACGTTGCGGCAGGCGTCTACGCACAGGTGTCGGTGAAACCTTATAAAAAAGTCTTTTGATAAATTCGAAGGGGCACCTGTTAACGGTGCCCTTTGTCATCAAATGTCGTATATCGCGAACAACAGCGAATTACGTTGATGATTGAGTAGACACTTCCTGATGGAGTGGATTCGCATATTGCGACGTGATTGCCCTTCAAGCCAACGCGCTTTACGACGACTCGCTTGTCGTTGCATCCGCCAGCGTCCCACTTCCGTTCGACTACGCTTCATGTTAATCACTCTTACAATACCAGAGTGCTTATTATACCCCCACATCATGAGCAAACCAGTTAATTTCCCCTGTTTTTATTTGCCAGATGAATCCTTATGCGTAAACTCATAACAATACGCTTTCAAAAGGATTTTTAATCTATGACAACCTTCTACACGGTGGTGAGTTGGCTGGTCATTCTGGGATACTGGTTACTCATCGCTGGCGTAACATTACGTATTCTAATGAAACGTCGTGCAGTTCCCTCCGCAATGGCCTGGTTGCTGATTATCTACATCCTGCCGCTGGTGGGCATTATTGCTTATCTCTCTTTTGGTGAACTTCATTTAGGTAAACGCCGTGCTGAACGAGCCAGGGCGATGTGGCCTTCAACCGCAAAATGGCTTAACGACCTGAAATCCTGCAAGCACATATTTGCAGAAGAGAACAGTAGTGTTGCTTCTTCTTTATTTAAGTTGTGTGAACGTCGCCAGGGGATCGCAGGAGTAAAAGGTAACCAATTACAACTGCTCACCGATTCTGATGATGTGATGCAAGCTCTAATCCGCGATATTCAGCTTGCCCGCCATAATATTGAGATGGTGTTTTATATCTGGCAGCCTGGTGGCATGGCCGATAAAGTCGCTGAGTCATTAATGGCTGCAGCTCGTCGTGGTATTCATTGTCGACTGATGCTTGATTCTGCTGGCAGTGTGGCTTTTTTCCGTAGCCCATGGGCAGCCATGATGCGAAATGCAGGTATTGAAGTAGTCGAGGCGCTGAAAGTTAACCTGATGCGTGTCTTTTTGCGACGCATGGACCTTCGCCAGCACCGCAAAATGATCATGATCGACAATTATATCGCTTACACTGGCAGCATGAATATGGTCGATCCGCGCTTCTTTAAACAAGATGCCGGTGTAGGCCAGTGGGTAGATGTCATGGCGCGCATGGAAGGCCCCATCGCGACAGCTATGGGCGTGATTTATTCCTGCGACTGGGAAATTGAAACCGGTAAACGCATTCTGCCACCGCCGCCTGACGTCAATATCATGCCATTTGAGCAAGCCAGCGGTCATACCATTCACACCATTGCTTCTGGCCCTGGCTTCCCGGAGGATTTGATTCACCAGGCCTTGCTGACTGCAACATATTCAGCTCGTGAATATTTAATTATGACGACACCCTACTTCGTGCCCAGTGATGACTTGCTACATGCAATTTGTACTGCTGCACAGCGTGGCGTGGACGTCAGCATTATCCTGCCACGTAAAAATGACTCTATGCTGGTTGGTTGGGCCAGTCGTGCTTTCTTCACCGAATTGCTGGCAGCCGGAGTTAAAATTTACCAGTTTGAAGGTGGTTTATTACATACCAAGAGCGTACTGGTTGATGGTGAGCTTAGTCTTGTCGGTACAGTTAATCTGGATATGCGCAGTTTGTGGCTTAATTTTGAAATCACACTCGCCATTGACGACAAAGGATTCGGCGCTGATCTCGCCGCAGTACAGGATGACTATATCTCCCGTTCCCGGCTTCTTGATGAACGGTTGTGGTTAAAACGACCACTCTGGCAGCGAGTCGCAGAGCGATTGTTTTACTTCTTCAGCCCGTTGCTGTAAAACGTGCCAAACGAAGTTAACCAGGTAGTCATTATGGATATGGATCTGAACAATCGCCTGACTGAAGATGAAACGCTTGAGCAGGCTTATGATATTTTTCTCGAGCTTGCTGCCGATAATCTCGACCCGGCAGATGTTCTATTATTTAATTTACAGTTTGAGGAGCGTGGTGGCGCGGAATTATTTGATCCGTCGGAAGACTGGCAGGAACATGTCGATTTTGACCTGAACCCTGACTTTTTTGCGGAAGTCGTGATTGGTTTGGCCGATAGCGAAGATGGCGAAATCAACGATATTTTTGCTCGCATTTTGTTATGCCGCGAAAAAGATCACAAACTTTGCCATATCCTCTGGCGTGAATAATGACAATGAGCAGCATATGCTGCTCATTCAGAGTGTTGACAAAATGCGCTTTGTTCATGCCGGACCCGGCTTGAAAGCCTTATCCAGGCTACAGAAACATGTAAATTCAGTATATTGCAGAGCTCACGTAGGCTGATAAGGCGTAGCGCATCAGGTAATTATGCCTTTGTCATCAGCCCCTATTATTCGCCTTTCTCTGGTAATAATTCACCGCCACAGAGGCGACAATATTTTGCATCAAGAGCGTGATCTGCCGTATGGCAATGCGAACATTGACGCCGTTTTCTTTTCTGTTGTAATTCAGTGGTAAGTTGCGCAGTGATGATCCCCGTTGGGATGGCAATAACTGAGTAGCCAATCAAAATCAAAATCGACGATACCCACCTTCCCGCTTCTGTGTGCGGTGTAATATCACCATACCCTACCGTAGTTACTGTTACGATTGCCCAATACACCGACGTACCCAGTGAATTAAAACCGTTGGTTGTCCCTTCAATGGCGTACATCAGTGCACCAGCAACAATCATGACAATGCCGATAAAGGTATAGAACAGAACCAACTGATGGCGGGCATTAATAATTGCCTGCCACAAACTGGTTAATGCAGGCATAAATCGTAAAAGACGTAATATCCTCAACGCCCTTATTGCACGCATCGCTCGCCAGGCAAACAGATAATTAAAGCCAATCTCCGGCCATAACCACATAACGTACAGCGGGAGGATTGTCGCCAAATCAATAAACCCCCAAAAACTGAATACATAACGAACAGGACTGGACCAACTTAATACCCGCAGAAAATATTCAGTAGTAAAGATAAATGTGAAAAAAAACTCTGCCCAGACAAAGAGATGCCATTGTTCATAAGTTAGCTGGTATTCAGTACCAACGCCGGATTCGATAAAAATAACGATAACGCTCAGTAATGCCAGAAAACCGAGCAAGGCTTCGCAACGTCTGCCAGATTTGTGGTGCTGATCAAAAAGAAAGTGGTAAACCCGTTGGCGATATCCTGAAATGCTGCCTGCCATCTGCACCTCCCTTGTAAAAAGGGCCAGCAATTTGCCAGCCCTTTGACGCTTTATAACGGGTCTACTTTCAGACAAGAGACAGCGTGTCGGAAACTCCCCTCCAGTACTGGACGCGTTTTTGCGCACTCCGGTCCGGCAATCGGACAACGGGTACGGAAGACACAGCCAGAAGGTGGATTAATTGGTGAAGGCAGCTCCCCTTCCAACAACTGAATTGTTTTATTCTTTTCCAGATCAGGATCAGGAATCGGCACTGCCGACATCAATGCTTTGGTATAGGGATGTAATGGGTTGTGATATACCTCATCGTAAGTGCCCAGTTCGACAGCATGTCCGAGATACATCACTAACACACGATCAGAAATGTGTTTTACCACCGCCAAATCGTGCGCAATGAAGATTAAAGAAAGCCCCATTTCCCGCTGCAACTGTTGCAGCAAATTAACCACTTGCGCCTGAATAGACACATCCAGCGCCGACACTGGTTCGTCACAGATAATTAGCTTCGGTTCGAGAATCAGTGCCCGGGCAATACCAATCCTCTGACATTGACCGCCTGAAAACTCATGGGGATAGCGGTTAATCAGATTAGGCAACAACCCCACTTTCAGCATCATCCCTTTCACCCGCTCGCGCACGTCCTGACGTGGCATTTTCGGATGATAAGTTCGTAGTGGTTCGGCAATAATTTCGCCAATAGTCATACGCGGATTCAGTGAGGCCAGTGGGTCCTGGAAGATCATCTGAATATCGCTGCGCACCGCACGCCACTCATCAGGTTTCATCCCCAGTAACTCTTTGCCTAACCAGGCAACACGCCCATCTGTCGCTTTAACCAGGCCAATGATGGCGCGAGCAAAAGTGGATTTTCCACATCCAGACTCACCCACGACGCCCAGCGTTTCCCCTTCATACAGTCTGAGTGTTACCCCATCAACGGCTTTTAGTGTTTTTGCCGGTTGCCAGAACCATTGTTTGCCATCTTTGATATCAAAATGAACTTTGAGATCAGCTATTTCGAGGAGAACTTTTCTTCCTTCCGCTACAGCATTCATAAAAGTTCCTCCACCGGTTTATAACAAGCACGCAAGCGACCAGGACTGAATTCTTCTAACGGCGGAGCGCTACTACAAATCTCCATCGCATGTGGACAACGCGGCTGAAATGGGCACCCTTTAGGTAAACGCAGCAGGTTTGGCGGATTACCGGGGATGGTCAGCATCGTCTCACCTTCGGCATCCAGACGCGGTACAGCATTAAGCAGACCAATAGAATAAGGATGAACGGGTTGATAAAAGACATCGCGAGCGTTGCCATATTCCATCGTGCGCCCGGCATACATCACCAGTACCTTGTCACAAATCCCGGCAACCACACCGAGATCATGCGTAATCATAATAATGGCTGTGTTAAATTCCCTTTTCAGTTCATTTAACAAGGTCATGATTTGTGCCTGTACGGTCACGTCCAGTGCGGTGGTTGGTTCGTCGGCAATCAACAGTTTTGGTCTGCATAGCAGTGCCATCGCTATCATCACACGCTGACGCATTCCGCCAGAAAATTCATGGGGATACATTTTCATCCGCTTACGTGCTTCTGGCATTTTTACCGCATCAAGCATACGTACCGATTCTTCAAAGGCTTCGGCTTTGCGTAACCCTTTATGCAGCATCAATACTTCCATCAGTTGCTCGCCGACTCGCATATAAGGATTTAACGAGGTCATCGGGTCCTGGAAAATCATTGATATCTGTTCAGCACGCAGCTTATTCAGCTCGTTTTCTGGTAAGTTCAGGATCTGGCGCCCATTAAAGGTTGCACTTCCGCCGATACGACCGTTCGCTGCCAGTAACCCCATTAGCGCGAACGCTGTTTGTGATTTGCCGGAACCAGACTCCCCCACAATCCCCAATGTCTCACCGGCGCGCAGGGAAAAGTTGAGATCATTTACTGCTGTCACATCACCGTCCGGCGTACTAAAGGTGACACGTAAATCTTTCACGTTCAGCAGTGCATCAGCCTGTTGTTGCGCGAGTGGCGCAGTTGCGGTTTCAATTACGCTCATGGCTGCACTCCTTAACGGTCTTTCGGATCGAGGGCATCACGTAAGCCATCGCCGATAAAGTTGAAACAAAATAGCGTCACTACCAGGAAGCCAGCCGGGAACAGCAGCAACCACGGCGACACTTCCATGGAGTTCGCACCATCGCTGAGCAGCGCCCCCCAACTACTGAGCGGCTCTTGCGTACCGAGGCCAAGGAAACTCAGGAAGGATTCAAAGAGGATCATGCTTGGCACCAGCAGCGAAGCGTAAACAACAACTACCCCCAACACATTTGGCACGATGTGGCGAATTACAATACTGGCGGTAGAAACGCCCCCGACTTGCGCCGCTTCAATAAACTCTTTTCGTTTCAGGCTCAGAGTCTGTCCACGGACGATACGTGCCATATCCAGCCATGAAACCATGCCGATCGCGACAAAAATCAGCAGAATATTCTGCCCAAAGAACGTTACCAATAAAATTACAAAGAACATAAATGGGAAGGAGTTGAGGATTTCCAGCAGGCGCATCATGACAGAATCCACCTTGCCACCGAGATAGCCTGAAAGTGAACCGTATAATGTACCCACGAGCACTGCAACCAGGGCTGCAGCTATCCCCACCATCAGAGATATTCGCCCACCAATTGCCACGCGCACCAGCAGATCACGTCCGGAGGAATCGGTGCCAAAATAGTGACCAGATTCCATATCCGGTGCACTGGACATCATTCCCCAGTCGGTATCAAAGTAGGTAAATTGAGACAGCATTGGTGCCAGGGTGACAAACAACGCAATGATCACCAACACAATAAGACTGGTGACGGCAGCACGGTTGTGCATAAAACGACGGCGCGCATCCTGCCATAGACTACGCCCTTCAACTTCCAGCTTGTCACTGAAATTCTCCAGCGCCTCGCTGTTTTTCTTACTTAACATCATCGCAGGCTCCAGTATCAGTAACGAATTTTTGGGTCGATAACTGCATACAGCACATCGACAATGGCGTTAAATACAATTGTCAGCGTTCCCACCAAAATGGTCAGACTGAGCACCAACGAGTAGTCGCGGTTAAGTGCGCCATTGACGAAAAGCTGACCAATACCTGGCAATCCGTAAATGGTTTCGATAACCATAGAACCAGTGATGATGCCGACAAAAGCAGGCCCCATATAGGAGAGCACCGGTAATAGAGCGGGTTTTAATGCATGGCGGAAAATAATCCGACGCATTGGTAACCCCTTCGCCCTGGCAGTACGAATAAAGTTAGAGTGCAATACTTCAATCATTGAGCCACGCGTAATACGAGCGATGCTGGCGATATAGGCAAGCGATAATGCCACCATTGGCAAAATCATAAATTTCAAAGCCCCACCATTCCAGCCACCGCCAGGCAACCACTGGAGCGTAATCGCAAATATCATCACCAATAAGGGGGCAACAACAAAACTGGGGATAACGACCCCGGTCATCGCCACTCCCATAACCATATAATCCCATCGGGTGTTTTGTTTTAACGCAGCAATAACGCCCGCGCTAACGCCAAGAATAACGGCGAGTAAAAATGCCGCTGCGCCTAATTTCGCCGAAACCGGGAAACTGGTCGCCAGCAGATCGTTGACCGAGTAATCTTTATATTTAAAGGATGGTCCAAAATCGCCATGTGCCAGCTGTTTCAGGTAGCTGAAGTACTGGGTGGAGATCGGATCGTTTAAGTGATATTTCGCTTCAATATTCGCCATAACTTCAGGCGGCAGTGTACGCTCGCCAGTGAAAGGACTCCCTGGTGCAAGGCGCATCATAAAAAACGAAATGGTAATGAGTATAAATAGCGTCGGTATCGCTTCCAGAAAGCGACGTAGAATAAATTTTAACATTGCCGTACCTTTTGGCCTGTGCCTTCAAAAATGCGAAAAAAACAGACACCGTGGAGCAGATATGACCTGCTCCACGTATTGCCATTAGTGCTTCACAATGTACATATTTTTGGTATAGGTATTATCTAACGGATCTTTACCGGTATAGCCGCCGACCCATGGTTTAACCAGGCGTGCGTTGACGTAGTAATAAACCGGAACAATGGCAGAATCTTTATCCAGTTGCTGCTCTGCTTTAGCGTACAACTCTGTACGCTGAGCCTCATTCGTGGCTTTAAGTGTTTCTCCCATCAGTTTGTCAAACGCCGGGCTCTTATAATGCGCGGTGTTATTTGAACTATCGGAAAGCATAGTATTCAGGAAAGATGTGGGTTCGTTGTAATCAGCACACCAGCCTGCGCGTGCAACATCAAAAGTACCCTGATGGCGGGTATCAAGGAAAGTTTTCCACTCCTGATTTTCCAGCTTAACGTTAGCGCCCAGATTTTTCTTCCAGATAGACGCTACGGCGATAGCCAGTTTTTTATGTAAATCAGAGGTGTTATACAACAGATCGAAGGTTAACGGTTTTTCTGACGTATAACCGGCTTCTGCCAACAGTTTTTTGGCTTCTTCATTACGTTTTTCCTGAGACCAACCAAACCACTCTGGCTCAACCAATTTTGCGCCATCGGTATAAGGCGGAGTGTAGCTGTAAGCTGGCAGGTCGCCCTGGTTTTTCACTTTATTAACGATAATATCGCGATCAAGTGCCAGTTTCAGTGCGGTACGTACACGAACATCGTTAAATGGAGCTTTCTGGTTATTAATTTCATAGTAGTAAGTGCAAAGATATGGATCGACATGCACTTCATTTGGGATCTCTTTTTTCAGTTTCTGGAACAGTTCAATCGGCATGTTGTTATAAGTCATGTCGATTTCGCCACTGCGGTAACGGTTGACATCTGTAACTTCAGAGGCAATCGGCAAGTAAGTGATTTGATTGATAATGGTCTTATCGTTATCCCAATAAGTTGGGCTACGCTCAAGTACCATACGCTCGTTGACAACCCAGTCTTTCAGTTTGTAGGCACCGTTAGTTACGATATTGGCAGGCTGAGTCCATTTTTCGCCAAATTTTTCAATTGCCGATTTAGGTACTGGAGAAACAGACGGGTGAACCAGCAGTTTATAGAAATAAGGAACTGGCTCGCTCAACGTAACTTCAAAGGTATTATCGTCAATGGCTTTGACACCCAGTTCAGATGTTGGTTTTTTACCAGCGATAATGTCATCAACATTCGCGATATGACCATATTGCAAATAACTGGCATAAGGTGACGCTGTTTTCGGATCAGCAAGACGCTGCCAGCTATAAACAAAATCCTGTGCAGTTACCGGAGTTCCATCAGACCATTTAGCATTTTTGCGTAGATGGAATGTCCAAACTTTAAAGTCTTTATTGTCCCATTTTTCTGCAACCCCAGCGACTGGGTGCCCTTCAAGGTCACTGACCAACAGCCCTTCAAACAGGTCGCGGCTTATGTTGGATTCAGGAACACCTTCAATTTTATGCGGATCAAGGGATTGCACTTCAGAACCGTTATTTCGCACCAGCGTTTGCTTTTCTGCCAGTTGTACACCTGCCGGAACCTCGGCAGCCAGGGCAGTATTACCCGCAATGAGCGCTGTCAAGACGGCGGCTGCCACTAGGCTTTTCTTTGTAATGTTGATCATTGTGTATGTGCTCCTTCGTTATAATTACTGGTTTTGTACCAGCATGTTTAATTCAGTAATAAACCAGCTCGGCTCAGGAGATGAGTACCGCCCGGTATTTCTTGCTTAGTTACATGCTCTTACAGATTACATCTGCTTATATTTCAGGGAGAGTTCTGCGTTCTCCCCCTTTTGCAATACAAAATGTGTCACCCTGTCCGCAACACATTTTTTAATTCTTCAAAACGTAGTGAAAATAATTCTCATCAACTTAAAAATGATGGTTTGATAACTTGCGGAAAGTAACAAATGCGCCTCTTAATCGCTAATACATTTTACAGATTTGTTATGCGATTCTCTTTTTTCTAAATACACTCACGAACAAAAAACAAGCAAAACCCACAACAAATCAATTAAAACCATCAGGTTAGGCTACATTACAGTGCCTTTGTCGTTTTCTTTAGCTTATGGATGGGCAATGTACATATATTTAACAACTGATTATTTTTTAGCACGTTCGTCTACATAAACCGCAAAATTACTAATATCATTTCAATTATGCTTCATCAAGCACATGATAATAATGTGGGAAAAATAACATCAGATTTAAGATATCGGGAAGAAAGCATCCGTGGATTTCTCTGATAAATCAGAGAGAAAGAAAAATTAAAGAAGACATCAATTTTTATGATGATGTAAAAATGTCATGAGTTACTTATCAGCATAAAAGAGTCAGTAAACTGATGACAAACGTAAGATGCCCGGGGCAAGACGCTTACCAGGCTGGTAAATGCATTCATGCCGCATCCGGCATGAACAATGCCACTTTATAAACGATCTGAAACGGAGCTAAAAGCGCTCCGTTTTTTTAGGTTGAAGTATTAAGTAAGAAGCCCTGGGAAAATAGCCTTTAGCCCGGTAACAATAAACTCAATACCCAGAGCCATCAGCAACAGCCCCATGATACGTGTGATCACGTTGATTCCCGTCTGCCCTAAAACACGTACTAACCAGGGTGCCATCCTGAATAGCCCCCAACAGCAAAGGGCGAATATCGCGATCGCCAACGAGAAACCAACAAAATACATGATGCTATGATAACGTGTGCCCCAAACGATAGTTGAACTTATCGCACCGGGGCCAGCCATCAGTGGTAATGCCAGCGGCACTACCCCCACACTTTCGCGAATAGCTGTTTCTGATTTTTCCTGTTTGTTCTGTTTGTCTTCGCCCAATTTGCCGCTAATCATCGACATGGCAATAGTCACCACCAGGATTCCACCGGCAATTCTGAACGAATCAATGGAAATGCCAAACAGTTGCAAAATGCCATCACCGAGAAACAATGCAGTCCACAAAATGATCGCGACGGAAAGATTGGCGGTTAGGTTTGTTTTGTTACGTGCAGCAGCTGTCTGATAGCTGGTCATGCTGATAAAGACGGGAATAATCCCAACCGGGTTTACAAGTGCAAATAACCCAATGAAAAACTTAAAATAAACGGGAAAGTCGAAAAAAGTTTGAATCACGGTTAGCTCCGAAGCCTCAGCCGCATGTTGTCAAAAGTCGTACTAATAAATAAACGCGCTGACAATACGCTTTTTTATAGCATTTTTCACCTGGGTAGTACGTAAATAAACTCCCATTTTTCAGCGTTATACATATGTATAAATTATGCTAACTTATAACGCATTCACATCAACAATTGATTAACACTTAACGTTTTGTACTATTAGAGCTTGCTGAAAGGTGTCAGCTTTGAGATTTTTTGATTCAGATCACGAAATCGCTACCCAGAAGTGAGTAATCTTGCGTACGCCACCTGAAATAACGCGTTAGAGTTAAGTGGCGCTAACGTATAAGCTCTTTTAGTAAATCACAGCAAAAGCCGACGTTAAGTAACACATTGATTTAAATATAGTTCCACAAACTTTCGGCGTTCTGACTATACTCTCGTATCGAGCAGATGATTTACTAAAAAAGTTTAACATTATCAGGAGAGCATTATGGCTGTTACTAATGTCGCTGAACTTAACGCACTCGTAGAGCGTGTAAAAAAGGCCCAGCGTGAATATGCCAGTTTCACTCAAGAGCAAGTAGACAAAATCTTCCGTGCCGCCGCCCTGGCTGCCGCAGATGCTCGAATCCCTCTCGCTAAAATGGCCGTTGCCGAATCCGGCATGGGTATCGTTGAAGATAAAGTGATTAAAAACCACTTCGCTTCTGAATACATCTATAACGCGTATAAAGATGAAAAGACCTGTGGTGTTCTTTCTGAAGATGACACCTTTGGTACTATCACTATCGCAGAACCAATCGGCATTATCTGTGGTATTGTTCCGACCACTAACCCAACCTCCACGGCTATCTTCAAATCGCTGATCAGCCTGAAGACTCGTAACGCCATTATCTTCTCTCCACATCCGCGCGCAAAAGATGCAACCAACAAAGCTGCAGATATCGTTCTGCAGGCTGCTATCGCTGCTGGTGCGCCGAAAGACCTGATTGGCTGGATCGATCAACCTTCTGTTGAACTCTCCAATGCGCTGATGCACCACCCGGATATCAACCTGATCCTTGCAACTGGTGGCCCAGGCATGGTTAAGGCGGCGTATAGCTCCGGTAAACCTGCAATCGGTGTAGGTGCAGGTAACACCCCTGTTGTTATTGACGAAACTGCAGATATCAAACGAGCTGTTGCTTCTGTACTGATGTCTAAAACCTTCGATAACGGCGTAATTTGTGCTTCCGAACAGTCAGTTGTTGTTGTTGATTCTGTCTATGATGCCGTTCGTGAACGTTTCGCAACTCATGGCGGTTATATCTTACAGGGCAAAGAACTGAAAGCTGTTCAGGATGTCATCCTGAAAAACGGTGCTCTGAACGCAGCAATCGTTGGTCAGCCGGCATATAAAATTGCTGAGCTGGCAGGTTTCACCGTTCCGCAAAACACGAAGATTCTGATCGGTGAAGTAACTGCTGTTGACGAAAGCGAACCGTTTGCACACGAGAAGCTGTCCCCTACTCTGGCTATGTATCGTGCGAAAGATTTCGAAGATGCAGTAGAAAAAGCAGAGAAACTGGTAGCGATGGGCGGTATCGGTCATACCTCCTGCCTGTACACCGATCAGGACAACCAACCGGCACGCGTGACCTACTTCGGTCAGAAAATGAAAACTGCCCGTATCCTGATCAACACCCCGGCTTCTCAGGGTGGTATCGGTGACCTGTACAACTTTAAACTCGCGCCTTCCCTGACTCTGGGTTGTGGTTCCTGGGGTGGTAACTCCATCTCTGAAAACGTTGGTCCGAAACACCTGATCAACAAGAAAACCGTTGCTAAGCGAGCTGAAAACATGTTGTGGCATAAACTTCCGAAATCGATCTACTTCCGTCGTGGCTCTCTGCCAATCGCACTGGATGAAGTGATTACTGATGGTCACAAACGTGCTCTGATCGTTACCGACCGCTTCCTGTTCAACAATGGTTATGCAGATCAGATCACCTCTGTGCTGAAAGCCGCTGGTGTTGAAACTGAAGTGTTCTTTGAAGTAGAAGCTGATCCTACCCTGAGCGTGGTACGTAAAGGTGCTGAGCTGGCAAACTCCTTCAAACCAGACGTTATTATCGCGCTGGGTGGTGGTTCCCCGATGGATGCCGCGAAAATCATGTGGGTAATGTACGAACATCCGGAAACTCACTTCGAAGAACTGGCGCTGCGCTTTATGGACATCCGTAAACGTATCTACAAGTTCCCGAAAATGGGCGTGAAAGCGAAAATGATCGCTGTTACTACTACTTCCGGTACTGGTTCTGAAGTAACTCCGTTTGCGGTTGTAACCGATGATGCAACTGGTCAGAAATATCCGCTGGCAGACTACGCACTGACTCCGGATATGGCGATTGTTGATGCTAACCTGGTTATGGACATGCCGAAGTCTCTGTGTGCCTTTGGTGGTCTGGATGCAGTAACCCACGCTCTGGAAGCTTACGTTTCTGTACTGGCTTCTGAGTTCTCTGACGGTCAGGCTCTGCAGGCACTGAAACTGCTGAAAGAAAACCTGCCAGCGTCTTACAACGAAGGTTCTAAAAACCCGGTTGCTCGTGAACGCGTTCACAGTGCTGCAACGATTGCCGGTATCGCGTTTGCGAACGCCTTCCTGGGTGTATGTCACTCTATGGCGCATAAACTGGGTTCTCAGTTCCACATTCCGCATGGTCTGGCGAACGCCCTGCTGATCTGTAACGTTATCCGTTACAACGCGAACGACAACCCGACCAAGCAGACTGCATTTAGCCAGTATGACCGTCCGCAGGCACGCCGTCGTTACGCTGAAATAGCAGATCATCTGGGTCTGAGCGCACCGGGTGACCGTACTGCAGCGAAGATTGAGAAACTGTTAGCATGGCTGGAAAGTCTGAAAGCTGAACTGGGTATTCCAAAATCTATCCGTGAAGCTGGCGTTCAGGAAGCAGACTTCCTGGCGAACGTAGATAAACTGTCTGAAGATGCATTCGATGATCAGTGCACCGGCGCTAACCCGCGTTACCCTCTGATCTCTGAACTGAAGCAGATTCTGCTGGATACTTACTACGGTCGTGATTTTGTTGAAGGTGCTGCAGTCAATCAAGAAGCTGCCCCGGCGCCAAAAGCAGAGAAAAAAGCGAAAAAATCCGCTTAATTTCTTCATCTGAGTAATCAAAAGTTAACGGCTCCTCTTGGGGTAATGCCAGTCAGTTAAGCAACTGACTGGCTCTTTTTCGGGGCTGTGGGGTATTTCCAGGCCTCTCCTTTACCACTCTCGGGAAGGCCCTTTCCCTTCTTGTTGGTAATTTCACAAGTTGTCCCATACTTGCAAGATCGCGCATCAGCTCCGGTATACGTCCCGGTGAAGCGCCCTGCAATGTCATCAGCATTCTCATCACCATTCCGCATGATTCTGAGAAACTCAGTTGATTCGGCCAGTAACCTTTCAGATGTTCCGCCATTTTAATCATCTGATATCTCACCAGATTATAAGCCAGTAAGACACCCCACAGCTCTTGCTCCACAAGCTCCGGCTTTTTACTTCTCAGCGTCAGCATGCTCAGTTGCATCGTCTGTTTTATCTCCCTGTATCCCAGTTCGATTTCCCAGCGATGACTGTACAGATCCGCCATGTCTCCTCCGGGGAAGCGCATGGCGTCCGTCATCGACGTCAGCAGATGGCAGACTTTTCCTTTGCGCGTCACGGTCAGCAGGCGGGCTGTCACCTCATTTCCCAGTCCCGGCCACTTTTTTCGTGCCTGCGGGCTGGTTTTCAGCTTCACCAGATGATCGCCTTTACCCAGTTTTCTGATCTCTTCATATTGCGCTCCCTTTCTGAGAGGGATCATCCAGTGGCGGTGTTCTCCCGCCAGGCTCCAGGCATTTAACAGTCCCAGTGAGTAATAACCTTTATCCATTAACGTCAGAGTGTTATCGCCGGTTTGTTCTATAAGTTGCTCAGCAAGCTCATTTTCGCTGTTCTTCATCGTGCCGAAGGCTGCAGCCGTCAGCAGATGGCTGGTCAGTTCCATCTGGCAGACCATTTTGACCTGCGGGTAGAGCGCCGGGTTGCCGGCATGTGTCTGGCGGGGGAAGGCTGCATCGTTTTCTGGTGTATCCGGTGTGCGCCAGAACGCACCATCGATGGCCAGCAGGGTCAGGCCGCACCAGTGCGGATGCGGCGTGGCATTATGCCAGAGCTGCGCTGTTTTCGTGAACACGCGGCGGACAGCCTCACTTCCCAGGCGCTGGCGGCCTGAATAACGGCACTGGGGGCAACGAAGGGGCGATTGCCCGGCAGCATGATGTCCAGACGATTCACAATCTGGTGAAGAGGTTCTTTACGCTCAAGCGCCATGCCAACAATACACCAGACCATCATTTCGAGGGGAAGACGGCGCTTGCGTAGCGTTACAGTACCTGATTCGGCAAGGTAACGAGAGATGAGTTCGGGGTCGAGGTAATCCCCCAGAGAAGTCAGTGGGTTACGCAGAGAATCGTAACGGGATACCAAATCAAGGGCCTGTCCAATGAGCATAAAAAAATCCGGAAACGAGTGAACGTTTCCGGATTCTTACACAGCCACTGGATCGGTCAACTGATCCTTAACTGATCGGCATTACTCCTCTTGGGGCCGTTTTTTTATGCTTTCAATGAAGCTGAATGGTGCCAGCGAAAATTCTATATTCGATAAAAAAGCTGATGTCCGCTGAAACAATGCTGTTCCTGCGTTACACCAGCTTTATCACGGTCAAAATAAATTATTCTGCTTGTCGGTGACGCTTCTGAATCGCAACCAGAGAGTCTGTAGCAAGCGCTTCTTTATAGTGCTTACGACATACGGAGACATAGCGTTCATTACCGCCTATCACCACCTGTTCGCCTTCATTATAGGGTCTCCCCTCCTGGTCGAGCCGCAACACCATGCTTGCTTTACGGCCACAGAAACAGATAGTTTTTAATTCGACAAGTTTGTCTGACCAGGCCAGCAGGTATTGGCTACCTCCGAAGAGTTCACCACGAAAATCTGTACGTAAGCCGTAACACAGTACTGGAATATCAAGTTGATCGACAACTTCGGATAAATCATAAACCTGTTGGCGGGTTAAAAATTGGCACTCATCAACCAAAACACAATCGACAGGTTGTTTCGCATTTTCTGCACGAATTTCTTCGAATAATGATGAGTTTTGGTTAAACAATCTGGCTGGTGATGAAAGCCCTATGCGGGAGCTTACTTTCCCGGCACCGAAACGGTCGTCAATTTCTGCCGTATAAACAACAGTACGCATTCCGCGTTCCTGATAATTGTAAGACGATTGCAGCAACGCCGTAGACTTACCCGCATTCATTGCTGAATAGTAAAAATATAGTTGTGCCATTGGCGACAAAACCCTCACCCAGGTGATATACAATTTGCCAGAAGTGTACCATATTTTGCCTGTTTTCCCGCTCGCAGAGCGTGTATGTCGGTGTATTTAGTCTGGGTGAACAATAGGCTGCTATAGTGCCGTTATAACGGTACGCACAGCTATATGTTTATCTATACTCGCCATACATCAAGTTGCATGTGTTCCCCGCTGTTACTTACTTGAGTAAACGCCCGGAGCGCCTCCCGTTTGCCGCCATCCTGCGCCTTGAATTATTCAGACTATATACACATTCTTTCACAAATGATGTGTGGTTAATTCATCCACCGGGATTATCAACGCCACACTATATGAAATTCCCGAGTTATTGTTACAGACTCTGTTACCTCTAATGTAGTATTTGTCAGGTCTTGTTAGTGGATCTAATACAGAAGGTTGAAATCACTGCAAAACGAAACTATTTCACTCTGATAAAATGTGACCTGTATCAGGAAGTTTAACCCTGTTTTCATCAGTACCCCCCTGACAATAAGCTCATTTTTACCTCTTAAAAGCCGATAAATTCAGGATCAGTTATTTAATGGAAGAGCAAAATAAAGAACAAATTTTGAATTCCTTACATTCATGGCTATTGCACAACTGAATTTAACGCTCTATTATTAGCTCAACAAACCACCCCAATATAAGTTTGAGATTACTACAATGAGCGAAGCACTTAAAATTCTGAACAACATCCGTACTCTTCGTGCGCAGGCAAGAGAATGTTCCCTTGAAACGCTGGAAGAAATGCTGGAAAAATTAGAAGTAGTTGTAAACGAACGTCGCGAAGAAGAAAGCGCGGCAGCTGCTGAAGTTGAAGAACGTACTCGTAAACTGCAGCAATATCGTGAAATGCTGATTGCTGACGGTATTGACCCGAATGAATTACTGAATAGCATGGCTGCTGTTAAATCCGGCACCAAAGCTAAACGCGCTCAGCGTCCGGCTAAATATAGCTACGTTGATGAAAATGGTGAAACCAAAACCTGGACTGGCCAGGGCCGTACTCCAGCAGTAATCAAAAAAGCAATGGACGAGCAAGGCAAACAACTGGAAGACTTCCTGATCAAGGAATAATTCTTAAATTGAATGCTTAAAATCCCGCCACTGAGCGGGATTTTTTATTGTTCCTTTTCGGAAATCCCTTAGCTTCAGCCATAAAAAACGGCGCCTTTTCGACGCCGTACTTTTGACCACTACAAAGGTTGGTTACTTCTTAATACCAACTTCTTCTTCCAGCCAGGATTTAAATTCTGCGCCAAGAGTATTATGACGGATACCGTATTCCACAAATGCCTGCATATAGCCTAATTTATTACCACAGTCGTGGCTCTTGCCTTTCATATGGTAGGCTTCAACAGTTTCTTTTTCGATCAGCATATCAATTGCATCGGTAAGCTGAATTTCATCCCCTGCTCCCGGAGGAGTTTTAGCCAGCAGAGGCCAGATATCTGCGCTCAGAACGTAACGCCCTACAATAGCAAGATTAGAAGGTGCAACGTCGGCTTTTGGTTTTTCTACCACACCGACCATTGGTACGCTTTCACCCGGAGCTAAATCAACACCTTTGCAATCGACTACACCATATGCAGTAACGTCGTCTACAGGCTCAACCATAATTTGGCTATTTCCTGTTTCATCAAAACGACGAATCATTTCTGCCAGGTTATCCTGGGATAAATCGGACTCATATTCGTCAAGAATAACGTCAGGCAGAATAACTGCGACCGGTTCATCGCCTACCACCGGATGGGCACAAAGCACTGCGTGGCCAAGGCCTTTTGCCAGCCCCTGACGTACCTGCATAATAGTGACATGCGGCGGGCAAATAGATTGCACTTCATCAAGCAGCTGGCGTTTAACACGTTTTTCCAGCATCGCTTCCAGTTCAAAACTGGTATCAAAGTGGTTTTCGATGGAATTTTTTGAAGAGTGGGTTACCAGGACAATTTCCGTGATACCCGCTGCAATACATTCATTCACGACGTACTGAATTAATGGCTTATCTACCAGCGGAAGCATCTCTTTTGGGATAGCCTTCGTTGCCGGTAACATCCTGGTTCCTAATCCCGCTACCGGGATAACGGCTTTTTTGACTTTCGAATTAATGGCAGCCATTTAAATTCTCCTGGACTGTTCGTGTATAGAACGTGTTCATCAATATGTATCGCATCCGAGTATATCAGTACCCGTGTAACCGCCTGGTCTGAAAAGGATACGCATCAGCATAATTAAGACAAATACTTATATAACTGGTGACGATAGTATCACTGGCTGTGAAAAGCGGGGTATGGCAATTTTACTTCCCCCGCTCAATTGTTCATTCCGCAGACAACATAAGGCGTAATCTTCCACCCGCGCCCCAAATTTGGCACTGCCAGGCTTCGCTGTGCTGACTTAATTGATTGAGGTACGCATTACCTAAAGTCCCCAACGGTACACCGCTACTGATTTGAACCTGATGCGTTCCAGTATTCAGCGTTGCGTTAAGACCAGCAGAAACCAGAATCAAATTTTTTAGTCCGCTATGGTAATACCCCACCAACAACGGAAATTGTCCGGGTAAATTCGCCTGGCGAAGCAAATGATTGACTTGCTTCAATAAGGCACCTAATTCTGGCAATCGCTGATTCTGATGCAGCAACTGTTCTTGTAATAAACTGTTAAATAATGCACGCAGTAATAGTGCCGCCAGGACACCATTATTCCCGGCTCTTGTTACATCCAGACAATAAAAAGCCAGATCCTGATCCGAAAGCGGCGCAATATCCAGAACTAAACCCGGTTGGTCGACGGCCACCAACTGCCGATAATTTATTCGACAGTGAGAGATCACTTGCTGAACGGGGGGTTGCAGTTCTTGTAAAAGTTTGGCGGCAGCCGGTGGATTTTCCACCAGCGCATCCCAGTCACGAAATAATCGCTCTTCCTCTTCTACCCTGGAATTAAACATATTTGGATACAAGCTGGCTAATACGGCTTCACGCAAGCGATTGAGATCTTTCACGGGCTTAAGCAATACATCATCAACGCCCAACCGCAACGCTTTGGCTATATCGGCCATATTTTCCGTCGCAGAGATGACCAGGATTGGTGTCTGATCACCACGATTACGGATTTGTTCAATGAACTTCAGGCCATTCATTCGCGGCATTGCAATATCACAGATGATGAGATCTGGGGTATAGCTTACCAACAAATCAAGTGCATCAAGTCCATCCATTGCCAGTGCCGTTGTCGCTCCCAATGAGGAAAACCACGAATCGAGAAGCGAGCGAAACACTGGCTCATCCTCCACAATAAGAATCTGTTTTCCGACCAATGGCTGCGTCATATTCTCCCCCCTGACTGGCTTTAAACAATAGTGGCACGGTATCGCCACATGCGCCTGTCAGAATTAACTTAAGTGTATATAAAAATGTGCGTCAACCGTTGGCTCGCACAAGCGGTGAAAGCTCATCGAGTTTTTTTTCTACCGCGAGTTGCCCTGCCACAATGGCAGAACTGGCACGATGGAAATCCAACGTTGAGATTTGTGGACAGAAAGGCTGGATCAGAATATCAGGTGGATCGCCAGCCATACGGTTGCGTTTGAGGCGGTTCTCCAGAACCTGAATGGAGGTGGTCATTATCTCCATTGCCGTTGGCGCAGTGACAACCCGACGAGTCGTAATATTACTTAGCCGCTCTTTCAGGCGTTGATGCCAGGGAAGCGAATCTTCGCTATCACTGATATCTTCACTCACATTTAACGAAAGGAGAACTTGTTGCATCAGATGTGCATCATGCTGTAAATCAACTGCTATAACAATATCAGCGCCCATCGCTCTGGTCAGTGAAACAGGCACCGGATTAACCACTGCCCCATCGACTAACCAATAGCCGTTGTGCGCAACTGGCGCCATCAACCCAGGGATACTGCAGGATGCACGCACTGCCAGATGAAGATCGCCTTCGGTAAACCATAACTCCCTGCCGGTACTCAGATTAGTCGCAACTGCACCAAAACGCCGTGTGCAATTTTCTATTTCTGCGATAGGCATAATATTACGATAGTAATTAAAAACGCGTTCGCCCCGTAACAAACCGCCTCGTCGCCAGGAGAGATCCATCAGTCGCAATACTTCCCAGTAACTAAACGAGCTCACCCAGTTTTCCAGGTCAGATAATTTATTACAGGCGTAAGCAGCTCCCACTAATGAACCTATGGAGCATCCGGCAACAATATCAATTTCAATACCTATTTGTTTTAGCGCTTTTATCACACCAATATGTGACCAACCGCGTGCAGCACCGGACCCCAGTGCCAGGCCTATTTTTATCTTTCTCATTGTACCGACGAACTTCCCCTGGTCTGCAGACATAGCAACATTGCCACTGCTCAGTTAACATAGCGCTACCCAGGGCGTCCATACGCCACTTTTTTATTTCAGGGAGATGATTTGTGTCTCAACTTTGTCCCTGCGGTAGCGCAGTCGAGTATAGCCTATGTTGTCAGCGTTATCTTTCCGGTAATCAACTTGCACCAGATCCGGTACAACTCATGCGTTCGCGTTACAGCGCGTTTGTTATGAAAGATGCAGATTATTTAATCAAGACATGGCATTCATCGTGTGGAGTTGCGCAGCTGCGCGACGATATTATTGCCGGATTTGCTCATACCGAGTGGTTGGGTTTGACTGTGTTTGACCATGCCCTTACCACTGATGGAAAGACAGGATATGTTAGTTTTGTCGCTCGTTATTCTGAGCGAGGTAGAGCTGGCGCAATTATTGAACGCTCGCGTTTTATAAAAGAAAATGGCCAGTGGTACTATATTGATGGTACACGTCCGCAGTTTGGTCGAAATGATCCCTGCCCTTGTGGTTCAGGTAAAAAATTTAAAAAGTGCTGCGGCCAATAACAGCTGACGGCATGTAACCATGCAAACACTCTCTTACAAGGTTTTACCAGCAATGCATTCACTACAACGAAAAGTTCTGCGTACTATTTGCCCTGATCAAAAAGGCCTTATCGCGCGTATTACCAATATTTGCTACAAGCACGAGTTAAATATCGTGCAGAACAATGAATTTGTTGATCACCGTACCGGGCGCTTTTTTATGCGCACGGAACTGGAAGGGATTTTTAATGATTCCACCCTGCTGGCGGATCTCGATAGCGCATTGCCAGAAGGCTCCGTGCGTGAACTGAATCCCGCCGGTCGTCGCCGGATAGTGATTCTGGTCACTAAAGAAGCGCATTGCCTGGGCGATCTGCTAATGAAAGCCAACTACGGTGGCCTGGATGTCGAAATCGCGGCAGTTATTGGTAACCACGATACTTTACGTTCTCTGGTTGAGCGTTTTGATATTCCGTTTGAGCTGGTAAGTCATGAAGGATTAAGTCGCAACGAGCACGATCAAAAGATGGCGGATGCCATTGATGCTTATCAGCCTGACTACGTGGTGCTGGCGAAGTATATGCGGGTATTAACGCCAGAATTTGTGGCACGCTTCCCGAATAAGATCATCAATATTCACCATTCATTCCTGCCAGCGTTTATCGGCGCACGTCCTTATCACCAGGCCTATGAACGTGGCGTGAAGATTATTGGCGCAACCGCTCACTATGTGAATGACAATCTGGATGAAGGCCCAATCATTATGCAGGACGTTATTCATGTAGATCACACTTACACTGCCGAAGATATGATGCGTGCGGGTCGTGATGTCGAGAAAAACGTATTAAGCCGCGCGCTTTACCAGGTTTTGGCGCAGCGTGTATTTGTTTACGGTAACCGGACGATTATTCTTTAATCGCTGGCAAAATAGAACTGGTTGCCTTTAATCCGTTACGGATGAAAATTACGCAACCAGTTCATTTTTCTCAACGTAACCCTTTACAGCGGCGTGTCATTTGATATGATGCGCCCCGCTTCCCCACAAGGGAGCAGGCCAGTAAAAAGCATTACCCCGTGGTGGGGTTCCCGAGCGGCCAAAGGGAGCAGACTGTAAATCTGCCGTCATCGACTTCGAAGGTTCGAATCCTTCCCCCACCACCATCTCAAGCATTACATCAAAATTTGAATTATCCCTGGTGGGGTTCCCGAGCGGCCAAAGGGAGCAGACTGTAAATCTGCCGTCATCGACTTCGAAGGTTCGAATCCTTCCCCCACCACCATCACTTTCAAAAACCCCTGTATTTTCCAACGAATCCGTAACTGAATATTCTGCTCATGCGGGGAAGGATGAGAAGCTTCGACTAAGGTTCGACTCGAGCGCCAGCGAGAGAGCGTTGCCGCAGGCAACGACCCGTAGGGCGAAGCGCGCAGCGCTGAGTAATCCTTCCCCCACCACCATCACTTTCAAAAACCCCTGTGTTCTCCAACGAATCCGTAACTGAATATTCTGCCCATGCGGGGAAGGATGAGAAGCTTCGACTAAGGTTCGACTCGAGCGCCAGCGAGAGAGCATTGCCGCAGGCAACGACCCGTAGGGCGAAGCGCGCAGCGCTGAGTAATCCTTCCCCCACCACCATCACTTGATTCCATTCTCAGTCTATTGGCTTCTCCCCCATTCGCCGTAAAAACTGCTGCTGTAGCCTCAACAAATCCGCTAACGTCAACAGCTGGTAATCCAGACCTTGCTGGCTGGCAATTTGCGCGATAATGCGGCTTAGCGCTGGATTATGGCGATGATGCCAGTGTGGAAAAAGATGATGGGTAAGATGCAAATTAATCCCGCCCAGCCAGTAGCCAAGCCATACAGGTTGCGGCGTCCAGTCAAAGGTAGTAGCGAAGGTATGCGCCAGCCGGCCCACGGCCATTTTGCCCTCTTCTGGTGGTAACTGCGTATGTCCCTTCGCCCAGTGCGTTCCGATAATCAACATCACAAAAATCAATGACGCCAGCAGCTGGCTGAGCAGATAAGTCAGCAGGATGGTCATAAAACCAAATTCAGACAGAAGCCAGGGAAGTATTAAACAAAGCGCACAATGCGCCAGTTTCCCGGCTAAAAAATACCCCCAGCCAGAAAAGCCACGCGCAGCCAGATGCCGCGTTACCGGCGTAAACCCTGCGCGATCGAGCCAGTCCCCCCCCCAGATATACCAGGGAAAGGTGAGCGCGGCGACCAGTGGCCAGTAGCGATGCTGCTGGCGCATAAAAGGTCGCCACCGTTGCCACGGAGTCTGGCGAAGAATGCCATTTTCTGCGGTGTCAGGATCGTAAAATTCAATATTGGTAAAACCGTGATGAAAGCGAACGTGGCGCACCCGCCAGCAGTCCGGATCAAGGCCCATCGGGAACGCAACCCACCGGTTTAGCCACGCATTGGCCTTTTTACCGCGCAAAAACGCATCGTGCGAAGCGTCATGCACCACATTGACCGCTAACAGCATGGCGCAAAACATCATCGCCAGATACCACAACAGATACAATCCCCACTGGTTTTGAGACAACGCCACTGCATAACAACATAAACAGGCAATAATCAACACCGCCATTTTGGCAAATGCCCAGCCGTCGGCATATCGATGATCGCCTGCTTTCGCCAGATAGACTTTCGTATTGTTTTGCAGTTGTTTCACCAGTTGCGGATCATCAGCAGGAAAAGTGATTAACCTGTCGGGCTTAAACAGGTTCATAGCGTTTCCTTAAAGAAAGACTTACGGCCCACACCAGTCACGAATAACACACAATGGGCCAGCAAAATGCCCGCTAATCCCTTCCAGAGCAGAGTGCTCCATGAACACAAAAAAAGAATAAAATAGAGCAGTGACAACGTCACAGAGCACCACAAAATCATACCCCAACGCTGCCCGTCGCTCATGCCCCCCAGCGCAACGGAGCCTGCCACCAGCAGAACAAATAATACGGCTTGCTCACTGGTAATAAACTCAATGCCATAACCATATTGCTGGATGTAGCCAAGCACCAGCATAAACAGCAGGATCACCCCTGCCCCTACCGCCCACGCAGAACTCTGGTAGCGACGTTCAATCGCTTTGCCAAATGAGCGAAAGCCCATTAAGCGTAAAAATGGCAGGTTACTCTCGCGCATCGGGTTACAGGACAAGCGACTATTTTTTACGCCGTAGCCTACGTCGTGTTCCGGCCCGGCACTATACGAACCGAAAAGTTTATCCCACAACAAAAAGGTGCCACCGTAATTGGTATCGGCATATTGCTTTTCATTCAGATGATGGACGCGATGATGCGAAGGCGTGATCAGCACTTTTTCCAGCCAACCCAGTTTCGGCGCTAGCGCGTTATGGTTAAAAAATTGCCAACTATAGTGAATAATAGAAACCGCCAAAAAGACCTGCAACGGCACGCCAAGCATCGCCAGCAGCATAAAGAACGGGATTGAGGTTAACGAGGAGTACCACGAGTTCCGCACGCCTAATGAGAGGTTGTAGTGTTCTCCCTGATGATGCACCACATGTACCGCCCACAGCGGTCGCATTTCGTGATGCCAGCGATGCAGCCAGTAAAAGCCGAAATCCCACGCCAGGATAGTAAACAGCCACAGCAGGATCACCGGCGCATTATCAAACAGTCCAAGGCTGAAGTGATTGACCACCAGGCCATAGCAGAGCACTTCCAGACAGCGAAATAACCACAGCATCATATGACCGGAGTTGATATTAAAAATAACGTCCAGCCAGTCCACTTTTTGCCGCCCGGTGAATTGCAACACACCCGCTTCGGCTAACACCAACAGCACCATCGATATTATGGGAAACAGTAAATCACTCATATTGCGTCTTCCTTTTCTCGCATGTTGCGCATATCCAACCGCAAATCGACGCCAGCAACGCGCCGCCTACTAAATCGATAAATAAATGTCTACGTAATTGCAAAATCGAAAAGGCGATCGCTATCGCCCAGACCACGCTCATTAGTGTTAGCCAACGGTTCCCCTTTTTGGCAATTGCCCATACCGCCAACAGCGTGAGCGCGGCGTGTAAGGAGGGAAAACAGTTCTGACTTGAGTCAATCGCTATCAGCCTGTTGAGTGCGCCCGCGGATATCCCCATCTGATCAAACGAGGGATAATGCATTGTTGTGGGCCAGAGAAGATAAAACACGCCTGCTACCAGAGCCGAAAGTTGCATTGCGCAGGTAAGCCAGCGCAGGTGGCAAAGTGGCGTGGATAAATAACCTAACGGCACAATGAAAAAAAACGAGAGATACAGCCACACGGCAGAGGGGGAAAACGCAATCATGTTATCAATTACTGACGGGGTTAATTGATATCCTTCACCTTGCAGGTAGTCGCTAAAGTTGTAGATCACCCCAACGGCTCCCCAGCCAAGCAGCATCTGTTTCAGGCGTAGCAGTAGATTACTCATTCCCGCCCCCACTGACGCACAATGCGCCGCCGCTTGGCGGTAAAAGCGACTGGCACTGTTTGCGATTCCAGCGACCATATTAATTGCCCGACGGCGATATTCTGACGCATAAATAAGGCATTCAACGCTTCCCGGCAAAGCGCCAGCATCTCCCATTTGCAATCTACTATTAATGTCAATTGTGCTGGCCCGGTTTGTAGTAGGCGATAATCGGCGGTTAGCGGCAGCGTCATCGCCAGCACACGGCTACAGGCATCGGCAAAAACAGTCTGAATACCGCCAGTTCTTGTCGGCAGTTGCAGTTGGTCATCCTGCCGCCCTTCGATACGCGCAATAGCCATTGCCGCACTGCCACAGGGGCATGGCTGTTCGCTTGCCACCAGCACGTCATCCAGTCGATAACGCACTACTGGCTGTGTGGTGCGGGTAAAGTCTGTAACGATCGGCACGAAACGGCGTTCATCCAGCCATTGCGGTTCAATGTGAACAAATTCTTCATTGAGATGTAAGGTGCCACAGCGGCAGGTGGAAGCGAGAAAGCCTTCTGTCGCCTGATAAATTTCGCCCACATTGCTAAACACGCTTCTCAGTAACTCCCGATCCTGCGGCTCCAGAACTTCCGCCACTGAAATCACTTTTTTGACCTTTAGCGTTAACTCTCCGGCAATGACCGCCAGCGCGAGTGCGCGTAATACCTGAGCAGGGGCGACAATAATCGTAGGCGCTCTCTGTTGCAGAAGTTTGAGTTGCGCCTGAAATGGCGCTAGCAGATCGTAAAAATCGAGACTTAACCAGCGATTTTTCACGTTTTGATAGAGGTTGTTGTCCGCGCGTAGAAACAGCGCCACCCGCTCTTTGGCAAATAAACCGTCGGGCAGCACTTTTGCCAGCACACCCGCGGCCCACATCTGTTGTTCGTGTGGGCTAACCACGAAAAGCCCACGACGCCCCGATGTGCCAGATGAAAGCCCGACGCTGAACTTGCCAACGCTGGGTTTGAAATCACGGCTCTGCTCACTGCGCATCGCACAGGCGAGAAGCTCATCGAGCTTTAAACCAGCGGTATTCATCTCATCAAAGTGCGTCATCATTAACGCTTTGTCCATCAACGGCCACTGGTTAAAGGGCAAGGCCAGATAACGCTGAAACCACGGGCTTTTAGATAAGACATTTTGCCGGAACTGATGCAGCCTTTTTGCCTGCCAGTTTTCCAGCGCCTGGCGATCGGTGAAACGCAGCCTGCGGGTACGAAAGTAGCGCCAGAGAAACGCCAGCGGGATCATAAATCCCCCTCGTGGCACAATCGAATATCCACTGCGCCGTTTTGCCAAAGCTGATGGAGTTGCCCAAGCGTGCGGTAGTAGGCGTGGCTGTCGGACATAACCAGATGCGCCAGCGGAGAAGGTCCATGCAGTTCGCAGTAGTTTGCGGGTGCCCAAGCGGCATCGGCAGCCAGTAAAGTCCAGCCATTGTCGGTTAACACAAACGCACCAATATGTCCGGCAGCATGACCAGGAAGCGGCACGAGGATAATTTCGCCATTGCTTTCTGGCAGCAAATAGCCGCACTCAAACGGCGCCAGTTCTGGGGGTAAATTCACCGATGAAAAACTTTCAATAAAGCGCAGTGAAGACTCAAAATTTTCCGGGATCAATCCGGGCACAAAGGCCTGACGCAGTGCGGCTATGCCACGCAGCGTTCTTACCTGCCGCCAGCCTTCACCAGAACAGATGCAAGCGACATCAGGGAAATCGCGTAGACCGGCAATATGATCGGCATGAAAATGCGACAGAATAATCGCATCAACATCTTTAGCCGCCAGTCCGTGTGCGGAGAGTTGCCGCATCAGCGCCTGTTGCGGCTCGTAATAAACCGGCGTGACCTGGCGATAAAGACGAAATACACCGGATTGCGTGTAATGTTCAAACCACGAAGAATAACCGGTGTCCCACAGCCAGCGTTTATCGCCCACTTCCAGCAGCCAGGCGCGGGCGGGGAACTTACACACTTTCAGCCCTGCCCCTTTTAGCGCAATGCAGCCAATATGGGTACACCAGCCCGTTTCAAATGCGGTTATTTTTGCCATGTTCCCTCAACCATTGCCCCGTGATTGCAATACCTTGTTCCATCGAAAAGCGCGGGTGATAGCCCAGCTCTGTAATGGCCTTTTGCGCACTCAGCGTCATATCAAAACAGAGTGTTCCGGCGCTGTAACGTGTGATAACAGGTTCCTGATTAACGCACTTCCCGTACAGCTCCAGGCCGCGTGCGACCAGAGAAAGCAACGGCCACGGAACGGTAGCAATTCGGTAGCTCAATCCCAATTGCTGGCGCAGCAAGGCGTCAAGCATTACAGATAATTTCTGCGGCTGATGATTGCTGATGTTGTAAATACTGCCCGAGCGTAATCCTTCAACCTGCGTTGCCAGTTGCATGGCATACACCACGTTTTGCACGAAAGTGAGATCCAGTAACGCTTCGCCCCCGCGCGGCAAACGTAAGCAACCACCGTCCTGTTGCAATTGCTGCATCAGACGGGGAACGATCACATTGTCATGGGGACCAAAAAGTCCACGGGGGCGCAAAAGGATAAACCTCGTGGCAGGATATTGAGCTACAGCCCCGGCAATTACCTGCTCAGCGGCATATTTACTGCTCGCGTAATGGCTTGAGAAAGAGCGTGCAAGCCAGGTTTCTGGCAGGTCGTAGTGGTGTTGAAAATCAAAGTAAACCGCAGGCGTGGAGATATGGATAAACCGGGGAATATTCAGCCTGCCTGCCGCCTGTGCCAGAGTATGGGTTGCTTTGACATTGGCAAGCCAGAACGCCGTTTTGTCTCCCCAGGGTGAGGACTTTGCCGCACAGTGCCAGACGGCATCGCAGCCCTCTATCAAACGGGCGCAGTCATCCTCTGTTGCCTCGGTTAAATCGAGAGCCACAAACTGCGCACCTGCGTTTGTCAGACTTTTACCAACCTCGCGATTGCGCCCTGTTGCCACAACCGACACTCCCGATTGCAACAAAGATTGCACAGCATTTCGCCCGAGGCCGCCGGTCGCTCCCGTCACGAGGATTTTCACGGTAAAAGCACCATACCTGCCAGCGTTAATCCCGCCGCCGTGCCAATCAACATCGCAGGCTTATCCTTAGTGAAACGACCGCTAATCACCGCTTCATGCAGCGCTGTGGGGACAGACGCCGCAACCTGATTGCCGTAGAAACGGTAGACATCAATGAGCGCAGACTCCGGCACTCGCAGCCGTTTACGCATATGTTCAAGGGAAAGATGACTGGCCTGATGCGGAACGACCGTACCGATATCAGCCAGTTGCAGACCGCTTTTTTGCAGTAAGCGCGAAAAATAATCTTCAATAAGCGAAGAAGCAAAACGAAACAGCGGTTTTCCCTGCATATGAAAAAGAAAGTCGCTGTCACTTACGCCAGAGCGAGGATTACACCGTGTGCCGCCAGCGCGAATTTCACACAGTTCGCTGCCTTCGGGATACATTTCGATCAGGCTGGCGATAATCCCGCTGCGACCATCGCCCCGCTCAACAATCGCGCACGCTGCACCATCACCAAAAATGAGTGACGACTCTTCATGATTCCAGTCGATACCGCGTGAAGCGATATCTGCCGAGACGATGGCAATTCGCCGGTATGCTCCACTGTTTAATAATCCGGCAGCAACTTCCAGAGCGGAAATAAAGCTGACACAGCTACTGTTGATATCAAATCCGGCAACGCCTGCGGGCATGGCAGCAGCTTTAAGAATATGAATTGCGCTACAGGGTAATGCCTGTACGGCAATGGCCGAGGCACAAATTAGCAGATCAATATCAGAAGGTTTTAAGACCGCCGATGATAACGCATTATGCAAAGCGTCTGCCGCCAGTTCGGCCTGACTGGCGTCATTGCTGGCAAAATAGCGCCAGCAAATACCGGAACGTCGCTCAACGTATCCCGCAGGTTTATTTAACTGAACATCCAGTTGTTGAGAAGTGATTTTATCAGGGGGTAAGGCGATCCCCGTGGCGATTATTTTTAACGCCGCGGAGATCGTCGGTTGATTAGGTCGATCCACGGTCAGTGCTCCTTCACTGCTCCATAGGTGGACCCATCATATAGATGAGGTACGTTTCCCTACAATCCGAAAAATCGGCAGTGTATAACCGCCGATGTTTGGTTTAGATAATTAGTGACGAGCGCGCACCAGCTGATACTTACGTGTCAGATACTCCACCGGTACGCTCCAGATGTGCACCAGACGCGAGAACGGGAACAGCAGGAATAACGTCATCCCCAGCACCAGGTGCAGACGGAAGATAAACGCCACACCATCAAGATGTTGGGACGCACCACCGTGGAAGGTCACCACCGACTGTGCCCAGCCAACCAGTTTCATCATCTCACTACCGTCCATATGTTGGGCAGAAAATGGAATGGTTAGCAGGCCCAGTGCGCACTGGATAACGAGTAGCGACAGGATCAGGATGTCCGCCCCAGTAGTCGTTGCTCGTACGCGTGGGCTGGTCAAACGACGCTTCAGCAACAGCACGCCGCCAATCAGGCACAGCACGCCGCTGGCACCACCAGCAAACATCGCCATTTTCTGTTTCACTTCAATTGGCAGCCACGCTTCGTAAACCCAGTGCGGCGTTAACATACCGAGGAAGTGACCGACAAAAATCCCCAGAATACCGATATGGAACAGGTTCGACGCCAGGTTCATCCCTTTGCGATCCAGCATCTGGCTGGATGCCGCGCGCCAGGTGTACTGCCCGTAGTCATAGCGCAGCCAGCTACCAATCAGGAAGACGGCCCCGGCTATGTACGGGTAGATATCAAAGAAGAACATATTCAGGAATTGCATTAGTGCTGTCCTCCGGTGGTGATATTCAGATATTGCGGCGCGACGGCACCGGCAAAGCGACGCTGATGAGCAGTGATTGCTGAATCACCGCAGCCTTTGTCAGCAAAGAATTTAACCTGCTCTTCTTCCCAGACGGCATCCAGCGCCTGTGGCGTATCGTCGCGCGCTTCATCAGCAATTTTTTCCGCCACTTTGTCGCTGTCGATAGCGGTATTCGCCAGTTTCAGCAGCAGATCAAACAGCACGGCATAACGGCTTTCACGTTGTTGCAGACGCGCGCTCAGCAACGCCAGAATCGGCGCGATATCTTTCAAACCTTCCACGGCTTCGCTTTGCGGCAGCTGCGCCAGATACTCCAGATACAGCGGCAGATGATCCGGTAATTCACGACTGTTCAATTGCAAACCGTGCTGCTCATACTGTGCCAACAAGTCAACCATTGCCTGGCCGCGATCGCGGGATTCACCGTGAACATGCTCAAACAGCAGCAACGACGTGGCGCGACCACGGTCGAACAGTTCGCTGTACTGGGCCTGAGCATCCAGCGGATCCAGCGCTGTTAAATCGCGCAGGAAAATGCCCAGCGCATGGGCATCCTCTTTCGACAGATTTTCCGACGCAGCAATCGCCTCAAACATCTCTTGTTGATGCTGCCATAAGGCAGCATCCGGATATTCCAGGAGACGCGATACAATCACGAGTTCGATCATGGGTGCGGCTCCGTTTTACTGGTCACGTCGATGGCATCGATACGGCGGCTGTTGAACAGATTAAATTTGGTATCTGAACCGTGGCAGCCGTCACCAAAGGTAAAGCCGCAGCCATTTTTCTCCGGGAAGGCTTCCCGCGCCAGTTCACGATGACTGCTCGGCACTACAAAGCGATCTTCATAGTTGGCAATCGCCAGATAACGGTACATCTCCTGTGCCTGAGCTTCGGTCAGACCGACCTCTTCCAACGCACGGGTATCAACTTTACCGTCAACGGTTTCAGCACGTTTGTAATGACGCATCGCCAACATACGTTTCAGTGCGCGCAGTACCGGTTGGGTGTCGCCTGCGGTAAGCAGGTTAGCCAGATACTGTACCGGGATACGCAGGCTTTCGACGTCTGGCAAAATACCGTTGCTGCCCAGCTCGCCCGCATCTGCCGCAGACTGAATCGGCGACAGAGGCGGCACGTACCAGACCATCGGCAGTGTGCGATATTCCGGATGCAGCGGCAGCGCCAGTTTCCATTCCATCGCCATTTTATAAACCGGCGACTGCTGTGCGGCTTCAATAACGCTCAGCGGAATACCGTCTTTAATCGCCTGCTCGATGACTTTCGGATCATTCGGATCGAGGAACACGTCCAGCTGACGCTGGTAGAGATCTTTCTCGTTCTCGGTGCTGGCCGCACGTTCAATCGCGTCGGCATCGTACAACAGCACGCCAAGATAACGGATACGACCGACACAGGTTTCAGAGCACACCGTCGGCTGACCCGCTTCAATACGCGGATAGCAGAAGATGCACTTCTCAGACTTACCGCTCTTCCAGTTGAAGTAGATTTTTTTGTACGGGCATCCGGTGATGCACATACGCCAGCCACGGCATTTGTCCTGGTCGATCAGGACGATGCCATCTTCTTCACGTTTGTAGATAGCCCCGCTTGGACAGGTCGCCACACATGCCGGGTTCAGGCAGTGTTCGCACAGGCGTGGCAAATACATCATGAAGGTGTTCTCGAACTGGCTATACATCGCCTTCTGGATGTTGTCGAAGTTCTTGTCTTTCGCCAGTTTGTCAAACTCACCGCCAAGGTCATCTTCCCAGTTCGGTCCTTTTTCGATTTTCGCCATCCGTTCGCCGGTAATCAGCGAACGTGGACGGGCAATCGGCTGCGATTTGCTGCCTTCCGGCGCGGTATGTAGGTTCTGATAGTCAAAATCGAACGGCTCGTAATAATCGTCGATCCCCGGCAGATGCGGGTTAGCGAAAATTTTACCCAGCAGCATGGCGCGGTTACCCATACGCGGCTGAAGTTTGCCGTTGATTTTACGGATCCAGCCACCTTTGTATTTTTCCTGGTTTTCCCAGTCAGTCGGGAAGCCCTGGCCTGGCTTGGTTTCCACGTTGTTGAACCACGCGTATTCCACGCCTTCACGGCTGGTCCAGACGTTTTTACAGGTCACTGAACAGGTGTGGCAACCGATGCACTTATCCAGATTCAGCACCATGCCGACTTGTGAACGAATTTTCATTTTACGCTCTCCTGTACCTGGTCATTGCCTTCGCCATCTAACCAGTCAATGTTCTTCATCTTACGCACTACAACAAACTCATCGCGGTTAGAACCTACAGTGCCGTAGTAGTTAAAGCCGTATGCCAGATGGGCATAGCCGCCGATCATATGCGTCGGTTTCGGCGTGATACGGGTGACCGAGTTATGAATACCACCGCGCTGGCTGGTGATTTCTGAACCCGGCAGGTTAACGATACGTTCCTGCGCGTGGTACATCATGGTCATCCCTGCCGGAACACGCTGGCTGACAACCGCACGGGCAGTCAATGCACCGTTGCTGTTGAAGACTTCAATCCAGTCGTTGTCGGCGATACCCAGCTCTTTGGCATCGGCTTCACTCAACCAGACCACCGGACCACCGCGACCTAAAGTCAGCATCAGCAGGTTGTCGCTGTAGGTGGAGTGGATACCCCACTTCTGGTGCGGTGTCAGGAAGTTGAGCGCTTTTTCCGGATTACCGTTAGATTTCTGGCCCATCACTTCTTTCACCGAACGGGTGTCGATCGGCGGACGATAAACCAGCAGGCTTTCACCGAAATCACGCATCCACTGATGATCCTGATACAGTTGCTGACGGCCAGAGAGTGTGCGCCACGGGATCAGCTCGTGAACGTTGGTGTAACCGGCGTTGTAAGAAACATGTTCATCTTCAAGGCCAGACCAGGTCGGGCTGGAGATGATTTTGCGCGGCTGCGCCTGAATGTCACGAAAGCGGATCTTCTCGTCTTCTTTATTCAGCGCCAGATGCGTATGGTCACGACCGGTAAACTCGCTCAGGGCAGCCCAGGCTTTCACGGCTACCTGACCATTGGTTTCCGGTGCCAGCGTCAGGATCATCTCTGCCGCATCAATTGCGGTGTTCAGCATCGGCTGGCCTTTTGCCGGACCTTCCGCTTTGGTGTAGTTGAGCTTACGCAGCAGATCCATCTCGCTCTGGGTGTTCCAGGCAATCCCTTTACCGCCGTTACCGATTTTCTCCATCAGCGGACCGATAGAGGTAAAGCGTTCGTAAGTTGCCGGA
Source organism: Escherichia sp. GZ89 (assembly GCF_019366485.1). Lineage (NCBI taxonomy): Bacteria > Pseudomonadati > Pseudomonadota > Gammaproteobacteria > Enterobacterales > Enterobacteriaceae > Escherichia > Escherichia sp. GZ89. The sequence continues at coordinate 764,866 of NZ_JAEOHX010000001.1, forward strand.
TAATCGCGCTCTACGACCATAATGTGCGGTGCAGTTTTACCTGGGATCAGGTCGCATTCGCCTTTTTTCCAGTCTTTCACATCCAGCGGCTGCGCCAGTTCAGCGGCAGAGTCGTGCTGGATCGGCAGCGTAACGATGTCGGTTTCTTTGCCCAGATGACCAACGCACACTTCGGAGAATTTCTTCGCGATGGCTTTGTAGATTTCCCAGTCGCTTTTCGCTTCCCAGGCCGGATCGACCGCAGCAGACAGCGGGTGAATAAACGGATGCATATCCGAAGTATTCATGTCGTCTTTTTCGTACCAGGTCGCCGTCGGCAAAATGATGTCGGAATAGAGACAGGTGCTCGACAGACGGAAGTCCAGCGTCACCACCAGATCCAACTTGCCTTCCAGACCGTTGTCCTGCCAGTCCACTTCTTCCGGCTTCACGCCGCCCTGCTGCCCCAGATCTTTACCCTGGATACCGTGCTCCGTCCCCAGCAGATACTTGAGCATAAACTCATGACCTTTACCGGAAGAACCGAGAAGGTTAGAACGCCAGATGAACAGGTTACGCGGGTGGTTTTTACCGTTTTCTGGTTGTTCTGCCGCAAAACGGATAGAACCCTCTTTCAGGGATTTCACGGTGTAATCCACCGGATTCATGCCCGCTTTTTCCGCTTCGCGAGCGATAGTTAGCGGGTTAGTGCCTAACTGCGGCGCAGACGGCAGCCAGCCCATACGTTCTGCACGGACGTTAAAGTCGATCAGATGTCCGGTATAGCGAGATTTATCCGCCATCGGCGACAGCAACTCTTCTGCGGTCACAGTTTCATAACGCCACTGGCTGGAGTGGTTATAGAAATAAGAGGTGCTGTTCATGTGACGCGCCGGACGCTGCCAGTCAAGGGCAAACGCCAGCGGCTGCCAGCCGGTTTGCGGACGCAGTTTTTCCTGACCTACATAGTGCGCCCAGCCGCCACCGCTCTGACCGACACAACCGCAGAAAATTAGCATGTTGATCAGACCGCGATAGTTCATATCAAGGTGATACCAGTGGTTCAGACCAGCACCAACGATGATCATTGAACGACCGTGCGTCTTATCAGCGTTGTCAGCAAATTCACGGGCAATGCGGATAATCTGGCTGCGAGAAACGCCAGTGATCTGCTCGGCCCATGCCGGGGTGTAAGCTTTCACGTCGTCATAGCTGGTTGCGCAGTTAACGTCGTTCAGGCCACGTTCCAGACCGTAGTTTGCCAGCGTCAGATCATAAACGGTGGTCACCAGAGCAGTGCTGCCATCAGCCAGTTGCAGGCGTTTTACCGGCAGCTTGTGCAGCAGCACATTTTCCAGCTCCACTTTATTGAAGTGTTCCGTGCCGTCGCCACCAAAGTACGGGAAGCCCACTTCAGCGATCTCATCCTGGCTACCCAGCAGGCTCAGTTGTAGCTCAGTTTCTTCGCCGGTTTTGCCGTCGCGCTGCTCAAGATTCCATTTGCCCTTCTCGCCCCAGCGGAAGCCAATAGAACCGTTCGGTGCAACCATTTCGCCATTGGTATTGAAGGCGACTGTTTTCCATTCCGGATTGTTTTCCTGGCCCAGTGCATCCACCAGATCGGCAGCGCGCAGCATACGACCCGCAGCGTAGTAACCGTCGCGCTCTTCCAGCATCACCAGCATTGGCATGTCGGTATAACGACGCACATAGTCGGTGAAATACTGGCTTGGGTTGTCGAGGTGGAATTCACGCAGCATCACGTGGCCCATCGCCAGCGCCATTGCTGCGTCGGTGCCCTGTTTCGGTGCCAGCCACAGATCGCACAGTTTGGCAATTTCAGCGTAGTCCGGCGTGACGGCAACGGTTTTGGTGCCTTTGTAGCGCACTTCAGTAAAGAAGTGAGCATCCGGGGTACGGGTCTGCGGCACGTTAGAGCCCCAGGCGATGATGTAGCTGGAGTTGTACCAGTCAGCGGATTCTGGTACGTCAGTCTGCTCACCCCATGTTTGTGGAGATGCAGGAGGCAGGTCGCAGTACCAGTCGTAGAAGCTTAAGCAAGTACCGCCAAGCAGCGAGAGATAACGCGCACCCGACGCGTAAGAAACCATCGACATTGCCGGAATTGGCGAGAAGCCAGCGACACGGTCCGGGCCGTAGTTTTTGATGGTGTAAACGTTAGATGCGGCGATCAGTTCGTTCACTTCCTGCCAGGAAGAACGAACAAAACCACCGCGTCCACGCGCCTGCTTAAAGCTTTTCGCTTTATCGGCGTCTTCAATGATAGAAGCCCATGCCTCAACCGGATCGCTATGCAGCGCCTTCGCTTCACGCCACATTTTCATCAGGCGTTTGCGCATCATCGGGTATTTCAGACGGTTGGCGCTATAGAGATACCAGGAGTAGCTGGCACCACGCGGGCAGCCGCGAGGTTCATGGTTTGGTAGGTCCGGACGAGTACGCGGATAGTCAGTCTGTTGGGTTTCCCAGGTCACCAGACCGTTTTTAACGTAGATTTTCCAGCTGCAGGAGCCGGTGCAGTTTACCCCATGGGTAGAGCGGACGATTTTGTCATGCTGCCAACGCTGGCGATATCCATCCTCCCAGTCACGGTTGGTATTGAGAAGCTGGCCATGCCCATCGGCAAAGGTTTCGCCCTTCTGTTTGAAGTAGCGAAACCGGTCCAGGAATTTACTCATCGGTTTTCTCCTGTGGGAGCCTGTCGGCTCTCTGATAAATCGACATTGCTAATGTTTAAAGGCAAGGTAACGCTCTGATACAGCGTGGGAATTGATAACGATCAAGAGTGATGGGGATGAAAAATAAAGTAAATTCCTAAGATACCCCTTTAGGATAATTAACACTCTTAGCATAACATTATGTAAATTAAGATGTTTTATACCTGTAGTTATTTAAACCATTAAGATTTTTATGCAGATGGGTATTAAGGAGTATTCCCCATGGGTAACATATTAATGGCTCTTAATGCAATCCGGCGAAATAAGCCACACCTCATAAGAATGTTGTAACTAAACAGCAAGTAAAAAAAGCGCGACATTATGTCGCGCAAAGGATAATCAAATATTACGATTTATTTTTTAGAATGCCGACCGTATACCGCCCAGGTAATCACCACGCAGGCGATATAGAAAATCAAAAATACTTTCATTGCACCGACCGGCGAACCCGTTAATGCCAGTGAGCTACCGAACGCTTTCGGGATAAAGAAGCCACCGATAGCACCGATCGCTGAGATAAAGCCCAGTGCCGCCGCAGTATCGGTTGCCGCTTCACGCATGGCACGTTCGTCAGAACCTCCTTCTGCTTTCACGCGATCCATCGTCAGTTTACGGAAGATCACGGAAATCATCTGGAAGGTGGACCCGCTACCCAGCCCAGCTGTCAGGAACAGTGCCAGGAAGACAGCAAAGAACGCCATAAAGCTTCCGCCCTGCCCATCAGTCGGTAAGGTCAGGAACAGCAGGCCACTGAAAATCGCCATCAGGATAAAGTTCACCAGTGTGACACGAGTTCCGCCCAGACGGTCAGATAATGCACCACCAGCAGAACGCGCCAGCGCACCAATAAACGGCCCGAAGAATGCATATTGCAGAATCTGTACATCCGGGAACTGCGTTTTTGACAGCATCGCAAAGCCCGCGGAAAAGCCGATGAAGGAACCGAAGGTTGCCAGATACAGAAGGCTCATAATCCACAGATGACCCCGTTTGAGTACCGGCAACTGCTCCTTGATGGAGGCTTTTGAGGTAGCAAGATCGTTCATGCCAAACCATGCCGCAATGGTGAAGATGGCAAGGAACGGCACCCATACCCAGGACGCATTCGCCAGATACAGCTCTGTCCCATCCGGCTGTTTGACGCCCTGGCTACCAAATACAGCGAAAATCGACAGTGATACCACCAGCGGAGCAACCAGCTGCATGACACTGACGCCCATATTGCCCAGACCACCATTCAGGCCCAGCGCGCCACCCTGTTTCTGCTTCGGAAAGAAGAAACTGATGTTTGCCATACTGGAGGCGAAGTTCGCGCCAGCAAAGCCGCACAGCAGAGAGATGATGATGAAGACGCTATAAGGCGTAGAGGTATCCTGCACGGCAAAACCCAGCCAGACGCAAGGAATAATCAGAATACCGGTGCTGAACGCCGTCCAGCGACGACCACCGAAGATAGGAACCATAAAGGAGTATGGAACACGTAACAACGCGCCAGAAACCGAAGGCAGCGCCGTCAACATAAATAGCTGATCGGTCGTAAAATTAAAACCGACTTTCGGTAAGTTCACCGCAACAGCACTGAATAACATCCATACGCAAAACGCCAGCAGCAGACAAGGAACGGAAATCCACAGGTTGCGGCTGGCAATACGTTGACCGCGTTGTTGCCAGAACGCCGGATCTTCCGGTCGCCAATCTGTAATGACAGCGCCAGTAGCCCTTTCGGGGGCGGATGAGTGACTCATAGACACCTCTGATACTCGTTTCGATGTCTGCCACCTTAGTGGTTGTAGCTAAAGGTAATTTGATGCAAATCAAACGATAAGATAACTTTATCTATCATTGATATTTATCATTACCCATAGTGAGTACAGCGATTTTATAAAAATTATGAGATTTTTCACGGTGCTGTAAAATCCCTACCCTCACTGATGTAAAACGACTAACCACACGGCAAATAAGGAGTAACTCTTTCCAGGTATGGGTATACTTCAGCCAATAGCCGAGAATACCGCCATTCCAGAATGTATCGTCACATTCATTAAGGTTATTGCTCATTTAAAGCCTGAAGGAAGAGGTTTACATGCTTAAACGTTGTCTCTCTCCGCTCACCCTGGTTAATCAGGTTGCGCTTATTGTGTTGCTTTCTACTGCTATTGGACTGGCGGGGATGGCGGTTTCTGGCTGGCTGGTGCAAGGCGTTCAGGGCAGTGCCCATGCGATCAACAAAGCGGGATCACTGCGCATGCAAAGCTATCGCCTGCTGGCTGCGGTGCCATTAAGCGAGAAAGACAAGCCTTTGCTCAAAGAGATGGAGCAGACGACTTTTAGCCCAGAATTAAGCCGCGCAGCCGAACGAGATGGGCAACAAGCGCAACTTGTAGGGTTACAGGATTACTGGCGTAATACCCTGGCACCAAGTCTGCTACGAGCGCAGGACCGGAAAACTGTAGCGGCGGATGTTAGCCAGTTTGTTGCCGGGCTTGATCACCTGGTCTCTGGTTTTGATCGCACCACGGAAATGCGCATTGAGACTGTCGTACTGGTTCATCGGGTAATGGCGGTATTTATGGCACTTTTACTGGTATTCACTATTATCTGGTTGCGAGCACGGCTACTACAGCCATGGCGGCAATTGCTGGCAATGGCGAGTGCAGTAAGTCATCGTGATTTTAGCAAGAGAGCGCATATTAGTGGCCGCAATGAAATGGCAATGTTAGGTACTGCTCTGAATGATATGTCTGCGGAGCTGGCACAAAGCTATGCCGTACTTGAGCAGCGGGTTCAGGAGAAAACCGCCGGGCTGGAGCATAAAAATCAGATCCTCTCTTTTTTATGGCAGGCCAACCGCCGTTTGCATTCCCGCGCCCCGCTGTGTGAACGCCTGTCACCTGTACTCAATGGCTTACAAAATTTAACCCTGCTACGTGATATCGAACTGCGGGTGTATGACACTGACGATGAAGATAATCACCAGGAATTTACCTGCCAGTCGGATATGACTTGCGATGATAAAGGCTGTCAGCTCTGCCCGCGCGGTGTACTCCCCGTTGGCGATCGCGGCACTACTCTGAAATGGCGACTGGCTGACACTCATACTCAGTACGGTATTTTGCTGGCGACCCTACCGCAGGGGCGTCATCTTAGCCATGATCAACAGCAACTGGTGGATACCCTGGTTGAACAACTCACCGCCACGCTGGCGTTGGATCGCCATCAGGAACGTCAGCAACAGTTGATTGTGATGGAAGAGCGTGCCACCATTGCGCGCGAACTGCATGATTCTATTGCCCAATCTCTCTCTTGCATGAAGATGCAGGTGAGTTGTTTACAGATGCAGGGCGATGCGCTGCCAGAAAGCAGCCGCGAACTGTTAAGTCAGATCCGTAACGAACTGAATGCGTCCTGGGCGCAGTTGCGTGAATTGCTCACCACATTCCGTTTGCAGCTCACCGAGCCAGGATTACGTCCTGCACTGGAAGCGAGTTGCGAAGAGTACAGCGCCAAATTTGGCTTCCCGGTGAAGCTGGATTATCAATTGCCGCCTCGTCTGGTGCCTTCACATCAGGCAATCCACTTGTTGCAAATTGCCCGTGAGGCATTAAGTAACGCCCTCAAACATTCGCAAGCGAGTGAGGTCGTGGTGACGGTGGCGCAAAACGATAATCAGGTCAAACTGACCGTCCAGGATAACGGCTGCGGCGTGCCTGAAAATGCCATCCGCAGCAATCACTACGGCATGATAATAATGCGCGACCGCGCGCAAAGTTTACGAGGCGATTGCCGCGTCCGCCGTCGTGAATCAGGTGGCACCGAAGTAGTGGTCACCTTTATTCCCGAAAAAACTTTCACAGACGTCCAAGGAGATACCCATGAGTAATCAGGAACTGGCTACTATCCTGCTGATCGACGATCACCCGATGCTGCGAACTGGCGTAAAACAGCTTATCAGTATGGCACCAGATATTACCGTGGTTGGCGAAGCGAGTAATGGCGAACAGGGTATTGAACTGGCGGAATCTCTTGATCCCGATCTGATCCTGTTAGATCTCAATATGCCCGGCATGAACGGTCTGGAAACGCTGGATAAACTGCGCGAAAAGTCCCTCTCAGGGCGCATTGTGGTATTCAGCGTCTCTAATCATGAAGAAGATGTGGTCACCGCACTGAAACGCGGCGCGGATGGCTATCTGTTAAAAGATATGGAACCGGAAGATCTGCTGAAAGCATTGCATCAGGCAGCTGCTGGCGAAATGGTATTAAGCGAAGCATTAACGCCTGTTCTGGCCGCCAGCTTGCGCGCTAACCGTGCCACTACTGAACGCGATGTTAACCAGTTAACCCCACGCGAGCGCGATATTCTCAAGCTGATTGCCCAGGGTTTGCCGAACAAGATGATTGCCCGCCGCCTGGACATCACCGAAAGCACAGTAAAAGTGCACGTCAAGCACATGCTGAAGAAAATGAAGCTCAAGTCTCGCGTGGAAGCAGCGGTATGGGTGCATCAGGAGCGCATTTTCTAATTACGGTTCCCAGCGCAGTTCGTCGTTTGACAATGCGTCGAACGGTTCGACAAGCGTTAGCGTGATCTCATTGGAGGAGACACGCTGCCCCTGGTTATCTTCCACCACCACCGACAATCGCCAGTGATTGCTCGCCCCTTCCCCGTTCTGCCAGTCAGGCATGATCAGCGTCCAGCCCTCCGCGCTGTTGGCTTGTGCGCCTGGCGTTAAACTTAATATCTGCGTATCGCCCTGCCAAATCAGTTGCCGAATACCGTAACGACTGCGGATTTGTAATTTCAGTGGCACTGTTTCGCCAGGTTTTAGATCCCACGGAGGTGTCGCCAGATAAACACTTAGCGTTTGGCGCTGGCGATATTCAACTGTCGGCAGATTATTCCGCTGTGGATTATCATAACGACTCCCCCGCAGCGACTGGCTTTCAGCAACTTCGCCTGCTGAAATTTGTTTTTTTAGTGGCACTCCAAAGCGGTAATTGAGATTTAATCCAAGGTTATTTTGACTTTCTCCACTTTCGCCTTGTTTATGCTGGGCTGTCACCGTTAATAATGGTACAGGTGTGTAATTCAACCCCAGACTCAAGGCGACGGGATTATGATAGCCGGTGCCAGAGTTAAACAGATCGACGCTATCACCAAAATATTGTTCGACACTGACGCTGGTATTGAGATGTTGATAAAACGGCATTCGCATCCGGGCGGTCAGGTCGTAACCGCGTGCCATTCGTTGCTCCAGCGTGGCGCTTTGTTCATGCCAGGAGGCAAACGGCTGGTAATAGTTTGCTGACAACCGCAAATATTCCCCCCACGCTTCAGCACCGAAACCTGCTCGCTGGAGATTTTTATCCAGCAAGTTGTCATAAAACGTGTTATATCCCACCAGCCAGTTGCCGCGCGCCCAGCGTTGCCCCAGACCAAGATTGCTCACCAGTCCATCATCTTGCTGGGTAAGCCCTAACTGACTCCATGTCAAATAATGATCATTATCCTTTATGGGCACAAACCAACTCCCCCTGCTGCCACTAAAATTCCCTTCGTTATCCACTTTGACATCAACACTGGCGTTTCCCCACGGCGAAAGCCAGGTTTCTACATGTTGGTTAATCTGCTGACTAAGTGCATCCCGCACCTTACCCAGGGCAAAAGCTTTCGCCTGTTCGCCGGTATCCAGGCCGTTATCAGTCATGCTGGTTTCGCCAAAATCTTTCACAATTTCAGCAAAGTGCTTTTCACCATCACGACTTTCTACCGCCATGCCTAAATCTGGTAAACCGTCAGCATTATTATCAAAGGGATTTTGTGCTTGCCGGATAAAGTTTGATTGCGCGTTTGCCATACCGCACGTCAGCAGCAGTAAATAAAGAGGGGTGAAACACGATGTAATACGGCTCAAATCGTTGTCACCTTTATACAAAAATTACGGGTTACAACCTTAAACCATAATAGTGACTTAAGAATTTTGCAGCCTTTTACTCTAAATTCGAGAATATGCTTAATTTTGAAGTACGAAGGTGATTCATATATTGGTCACGATTATGCCGAAGAGTAATATAGCGAAACGACTAATCACGAGTGGGAGCGAAAATGCAAAAGATTGTGATCATCGCCAATGGTGCGGCTTATGGTAGCGAATCTTTGTTTAACAGCCTGCGTCTGGCAATAGCCATGCGTGAACAGGAAAGTGATCTTGATTTGCGTCTGTTTTTAATGTCAGACGCCGTTACAGCGGGTCTGCGTGGGCAAAAACCTGCTGAAGGCTACAATATTCAGCAAATGCTGGAGATCCTCACCGCACAAAACGTTCCGGTAAAATTGTGCAAGACTTGCACCGATGGTCGCGGAATTACGAGTCTGCCATTAATCGATGGTGTCGAAGTTGGCACGCTGGTCGAACTGGCACAGTGGACACTGAATGCTGACAAAGTATTAACTTTTTAAATATTTACGGGGCTGAGCTGCCTGGCAGCTGCCCCGTAAAAGTGACGCTGCATCAGGCGAAACCAGGCCGTAGCACGCCATCCGGGAAATTATCCGCCACCAGTTTTCTCACCGACACCAGCAAATCATTGAGGCCGTCGTCCTTCATTCCCAGCTTGTTCAACTCCTGCTCGAGGGCAAACAAATATTGCGCATTTGTGCCAAGTGGCCCACAGGCCGCAGCAATCAATGGGGCAATGACCTGGACGCGAGTGTCCGACTCATACAGCGGATGTCGTGGGTCCATGATAAATACCAGTGCATTTACTGTTCTGCCGTCATCAAGGTCAAGTTGACACCAGGTTGGCAAATAACACCCGGTGATCATTTCGCGTTTCCATAACAGTGTCAGCTCTTGCTCCAGGGAATCCTCTGCTAACCGATAGGCAACACCGGTGGTGCGTCCGCCCTCTTTTAGCGCAAGCATCCGCCCAGGTTGGTGCGCAGTTCCCCGTCCGGCAGTTAACCGCAAACAAAAGGCACGATGCCAGCCAGGTAGTGTGCCTGTGCACGACTCTTCATATTCCAGAGCTGGATTCCACATCAATGATCCATAACCGAAGATCCACACAGCCCCCTCATCAGGGCGACAGGCAAGAGTTGCTGCCAGCGAGGCCGCACGTTGTTCCGCGGACCACAATAGTGATTCTTCAATAGTACCAAATGCCGTTTTGCAATCAGCATTGATTAGGAAATCACGCGTTAACACCTTACACCTCCGCCACTGCGGCTTCCCTGCACGACTTTTTTGACACTTTTTGGATATTTTTGCTGCTTTTCATGAAACCAGTAACAGGACAATATGCAATAAACAGACCCGTTGCAAGGCAACTGCGCACAAATCGTCCAGACGGGTGACAAGGCAATTACGATTTTTTATGCCATTTGTCATCTTCACCTTTTTCATAACTATTTTTCACTGCAGCCCAGGCGACTTTATGCGCGGTTTCTTCACGACTGGCATCATCACGACGGTCATCTTTATCTTTGTATTGGTCCCATGCGCTATTAAAAGCCTCTTTATAGATGTCTTGTGCATGGGCGGGTAATACATGTTTTACACTTTCAGGCAGGTCACTTTTCGTTTTATAAGGCATATCTGTTTCCTCATTAAGCTAAGCCTTAAGCCTGGTCAAGAATATCCAGCCTTGCCAATTATTATCCTCACCGGTGATTGTGTTCAAAAAATAAATCCGATGAAATTAAACCATCAGCAAACGAAATTGTGTTTTTTAGCCATCTGAAGGTAAAAAACAAGCAGTGGGGTAAAATTTCGTAAAATGTTACCGATATCTTGCCATATTCTGTTATTTTCCTGCGCAGAAACTCACATTTACTCTAACACTCATCTGCATAGGGAGAACAATAATGACACAAGCCCATGAGGCGGTGAAAACCCGCCATAAGGAGACCTCTCTCATTTTCCCGGTAGTGGCACTGGCAGTGCTGATGCTATGGGGAAACAGTCAGTCACTACCAGTGGTTATCGGAATAAATGCGCTTGCCCTTATAGGTATTTTAAGCAGTGCATTTAGTGTTGTCCGTCATGCGGACGTATTAGCACACCGTCTTGGCGAGCCCTACGGCTCATTGATTCTGAGTCTTTCGGTTGTCATTCTGGAAGTCAGTTTAATCTCAGCATTAATGGCAACAGGTGATGCTGCCCCGACATTAATGCGCGACACACTTTATTCAATCATCATGATTGTAACCGGCGGTCTTGTCGGATTTTCATTATTGTTGGGCGGACGTAAATTCGCTACGCAATATATGAATTTGTTTGGCATTAAACAGTATCTGATTGCACTTTTTCCGCTGGCAATCATTGTGCTGGTATTTCCAATGGCTTTACCCGGCGCGAATTTCTCAACGGGCCAGGCACTGTTGGTTGCTTTAATTTCTGCGGCCATGTACGGCGTATTTTTGCTGATTCAAACGAAAACGCATCAAAGCCTGTTTGTTTATGAGCATGAAGATGACAGCGATGATGATGATCCGCATCATGGGAAACCGTCAGCACACAGCAGCCTCTGGCATGCTATTTGGCTGATCGTACATCTGATTGCTGTTATTGCCGTCACGAAAATGAATGCCAGTCCGCTGGAAACATTGCTTACCAGCATGAATGCTCCTGTCGCATTTACCGGTTTTTTGGTGGCATTGCTTATTCTTTCGCCTGAAGGGTTGGGCGCTTTAAAAGCAGTCTTGAATAACCAGGTACAACGAGCAATGAATCTGTTCTTTGGCTCCGTGCTGGCGACAATCTCACTGACAGTTCCGGTTGTGACATTAATTGCCTTCTTAACCGGTAATGAGTTGGTGTTTGGTCTGGGCGCACCGGAGATGGTGGTTATGGTGGCATCACTGGTGTTATGCCATATTTCTTTCTCTACCGGGCGTACCAATGTGCTTAATGGCGCGGCGCATTTGGCATTGTTTGCTGCTTATTTAATGACAATTTTCGCCTGATAATTATTCTTCCCCGGTTGAAAATCCGGGGAGGTTACTGATAATCCTTAACTATTTCATTTCTCCAGTCATTCCATGTAGAAAACCTACTGCCACATGGCAAATCAAGGAACTCGCCACTACTGATATCGAAAGCTCTACAGGATAAAAGGTTGCATATTGCCGCAATAAACGGTTCAGGAGGAGTGTTCCCATGAAACATTAGCGTAATTGTTTCACACATCTCTTCATCACCCATATATATTTCTAGAGCAATTTCATCCTCCAACAATAAACACTGTTGATTGCTGACATTCAATTCGGGAAACAATGTGTGTAATTACCTGATGGTTGAATCTCGCTCAAAAGGAACAAAATTGATATTAGCGTCTAAAGGCTCACTGTTTGTATGAGTTTTCATTAACACAATATCCCAGCTCATAACCCCCCTTCTTTCCTTAATAGATTAAAGACCATAATTCCCTTTTCGTTTACTCATCAATACGCGCTACAAAAGTAGTCACCGTATAAGCACTTACTGCTGTCAGAATGGCTCGCCAATAACAGTATTTTGCCTGTACGCGCCAGGTTTAGCGTCACATGCAAAACTTGCAAATACGAAAAAGCCTTACCGCTGATCGATAAGGCTTTTTTGTTTACGCCAAAAATTACTTGCTGGTATCCAGTTCTTCGAAACCTTTCACCAGTTCATCAATTGCTTTCATCTGCTTGAGGAACGGCTCAAGTTTTGCCAACGGCAATGCGGATGGACCATCGCATTTCGCATGTTCCGGATCCGGGTGAGCTTCAATAAACAAACCTGCCAGTCCTACCGCCATACCTGCACGCGCCAGTTCAGTGACCTGCGCACGACGACCGCCAGAAGCAGCACCAAACGGATCACGGCATTGCAGAGCATGAGTAACGTCGAAGATGACCGGAGAATTACCGGAGACTTTCTTCATTACGCTGAAACCGAGCATGTCCACTACCAGGTTGTCATAACCAAAGTTAGCACCACGATCACAAAGAATAACTTTGTCGTTACCGCCTTCTTTGAATTTATCAACAATGTTACCCATCTGGCCTGGACTTACGAACTGCGGTTTTTTAACGTTAATGACAGCGCCGGTTTTCGCCATTGCTTCCACCAGATCGGTCTGGCGGGCAAGAAACGCCGGAAGCTGGATCACGTCAACCACATCAGCAACTGGCTGTGCCTGGCTTGGTTCGTGAACGTCGGTGATAATTTTCACGCCAAAAGTTTGTTTCAGTTCCTGGAAGATTTTCATCCCTTCTTCCAGACCGGGTCCACGATAAGAGTGAATCGAAGAACGGTTGGCTTTATCAAAAGAGGCCTTGAACACATAAGGAATACCGAGTTTTTGAGTCACGGTGACATAGTGTTCACAAATTCGCATTGCCAGATCACGGGATTCCAGCACATTCATACCACCAAACAGTACAAATGGCAGGTCATTCGCCACGTTAATATCGCCAATGCTAACCACTTTTTGTTTCATAGAATCGCCTTAAACTTAGGTAAAATGTCGATTAATTAGTGCAATACAATATGTTTATGCGCGATATTATTGATTTGCGCACGAATCATCTCACTGATTGGGTCTTCCGGACATTGTTCAATGAAATAATTTAAATCATTTAGCGCCACATGCTCACACTCAAGATGAACATAAATCAACCCACGGTCACGAATTTCATACGGATCTTGCGGATTAAACTGCAATAACGCTTCACTGGTGCGCAGTGCCAGCTCCATCTGATCTTCTTCAATTAATGAAGATTTCAGCGTATCGAGCAGTTTGCGAATGACTTCGCTGTTATCGGCTTCATCCAGATCCTCAAAAAAGAGTTCTGAATCCGGGCTGATATTCCCCTTTAACCACACATCAAGCATGTGTTCATCCAGTGTTTCGCCATTAAAAGGGTTGATTAACCACATTTCGCCATCCTGCGATTCAATCCGCAGAATCAACTGAGTAGGGAAAATCACCGGCACCAGCGGTAACCCCAGACGGTTAGCTATCCACAGCAAAATAGCGCCTAAAGAGACTGCACTACCCTGACGTTTGTTCAGGACGCTATCAAGCCACAAAGCATCTGACAGACGATACACACCCTGCGTTTGCCGGAATCCCCATTCGCCATAAAAAAGCGCCAACAGTTTTTCCAGTTGCGCATCCTGCGACAGAAATTCACCAATTTCTTCCTGCGCCAGACTGACCAGACGATTAAGCTCATCGTAGACATAGCAAGAAGGAAAGTCCTTGCGGATATTCTCCGACGCCAGGATCATCCCATCACACAGCGGCGCTTTATTAAATTCGAAATCAGCTAACGATTTCATCTCTTACCCCAGTTACGCAATTTTGCGGTGGCGAGTTTAATGATGATGTACAGCACCACCAGCACCGGTGGGGGCAATTAAGCATTTCCACTGGCTTTGCGCACGATGATAATCATGCGCTTGTAAACCCAAAACTCTTTAAATGATAACCCCAAACTGCGTCTCAGTCAGCCATACAGAGGTTATGGAAATAACACTATGTGCGCTTAAAGCAAACGTCCGAGGGTAATTCGTTCATTACCACCATAATCCCTGCAGGTTTCTACATTACTGTATCCTGCCTGGATAAATGCCTGTCTCACCGCCGTTCCCTGTTGCCAGCCGTGCTCAAGCAATAAATACCCCCCTTTCGCCAGAGCCGCACGGGAGTGCTCAATAATATGCACAATATCCGCCATCCCGTGATCACCCGCAACTAACGCTGTGAGTGGCTCAAAGCGCACGTCACCCTGTTGAAGATGTGGGTCCTGCTCGTCGATATACGGTGGGTTACTGACAATCATCGCAAACTGCTGCCCGGCTAGCGCGCTAAACCAGTCGCTTTGCAGGATGTGGATATTTTTGATTGCCAGATGCTGTGCATTACGTTGTGCCAGAGCGACAGCATCGGGCATACGATCTACAGCGGTAATTTCGCAGTCCGGGCGCTCGCTGGCAAGCGCAAGCGCAATCGCCCCGGTGCCCGTACCGAGATCGAGAATGCGACAAGGTTGTTCAGGTAGGCGCTCCAGTGCCTGTTCCACCAGACATTCGGTGTCCGGGCGCGGAATCAAGGTGGCTGGCGATACAAATAACGGCAGTGACCAGAATTCACGCTGCCCCGTCAAATGGGCGATAGGTTCTCCAGCGCGACGACGCGCCAGTAGCGCGTCAAGTTGCTGAAGTTGTTCATCAGTCAGTTGCGTTTCGCCAAAGGCGAGAATAAAAGTTCGCCCCCTGCCAGTGACATACTCCAATAAGATTTCAGCGTCACGGCGTGGGCTTTCGCTTCCCTGTAATTGGTTAATGGCTTCACGCAGCCAGTGTTGATATTCCATTATTCCTGCTCGGACAACGCCGCCAGTTGGTCGGCCTGATGTTCCTGGATAATCGGTTCAATCAGCATATCCAGCTTACCTTCCATCACTTCATCCAGGCGGTAGAGCGTCAGGTTGATGCGGTGATCGGTAACGCGCCCCTGCGGGAAGTTGTAAGTACGGTTACGGTCGCTGCGATCGCCACTCCCCAGCAGGTTACGGCGAGTAGATGCTTCGGCCTGCTGGCGTTTTGCCATTTCTGCTGCGTGGATGCGAGCACCGAGTACTGAAAGTGCTTTAGCTTTGTTTTTATGTTGTGAACGTTCGTCCTGACATTCAACAACAATCCCGGTCGGCAAGTGGGTAATACGGATTGCCGAATCAGTGGTGTTAACGTGCTGACCACCCGCCCCTGAAGAGCGGAAAGTATCAATACGCAAATCTGCCGGGTTGATGTCTGGCAGTTCTGCGTCAGGCAGCTCTGGCATTACAGCAACGGTACAAGCAGAAGTATGAATACGACCTTGTGATTCAGTGGCCGGAACACGCTGCACACGATGGCCGCCGGATTCAAATTTCAAACGGCCATAGACACCATCACCGCTAATTTTGGCGATGATCTCTTTATAACCGCCATGTTCACCTTCGCTGGCGCTCATGATTTCTACTCGCCAGCGGCGGCCTTCGGCGTACCGGCTGTACATACGGAACAGATCGCCAGCGAACAGCGCCGCTTCGTCGCCGCCGGTTCCGGCACGGACTTCAAGAAAGGCATTACGTTCGTCATCAGGATCTTTTGGCAGTAACAGAACCTGTAATTGCTGTTCCAGTTGCTCGCTTTTTTCTTTAGCTTCGCGCAGTTCATCCTGCGCCATCTCACGCATTTCAGGATCGTCGAGCATCATCTGTGCGGTTTCGATATCTTCCTGAACCTGTTGCCAGTCGGTAAAACAGCGCGAAACATCACTTAACTGCGCATATTCACGAGATAATGCGCGAAAACGTTCCTGGTCAGCGATGGTTTGCGCATCACCCAGCAGCGCCTGAACTTCTTCATGGCGTTCATGCAGGGCTTCCAGTTTGGCAACGATAGAAGGCTTCATAGGCGTAAATGCACCCTGTAAAAAAAAGAAAATGATGAACTGCTACTCCAGCCCGAGGCTGTTGCGCAGAATATTCAGGCGTTCGTTATCCCCGTCACGGGCGGCCTGTTGAAGTGATTTCGTTGGCGCATGGATCAGGCGGTTAGTCAGTTTCCATGCCAGATCCTGCATTATGGCTTGCGCGTCGCCGCCCTGCTCAAGAGCGGCTAATGCTTTGGCGGTCAATTCATCACGGATATGCTCAGCCTGGCTGCGATATTCACGAATGGTTTCGCTGGCACTTTGTGCGCGTAACCAGGACATAAATTCGCTGGTTTCCTGAGCAACAATCGTTTCAGCTTCCACAGCTGCAGCTTTACGCTGGGCCAGGTTATGCGAAATGATGCTTTGCAGATCGTCAACGCTATAAAGATAAGCATTCGCCAGTTTGCCAACTTCCGGCTCTACATCGCGCGGAACGGCTATATCTACCAACAGCATTGGTTGATTGCGACGGCTTTTTAATGCCCGTTCCACCATGCCTTTACCGATGATCGGTAACGGGCTGGCGGTGGAACTAATGATAATATCGGCTTCACGCAGACGTTCGTCGATATCGCTCAGGGCAATCACTTCCGCGCCAACTTCATCTGCCAAAACTTCCGCACGTTCGCGAGTACGGTTGGCGATAATCATCTTCTGTACTTTGTGTTCGCGCAGATGACGAGCCACCAGCTCGATGGTTTCGCCCGCGCCAACCAGCAGTACCGTCACCGTAGAGAGCGATTCAAAGATCTGCCGCGCCAGCGTACAAGCCGCAAAAGCGACAGACACAGCACTGGCACCGATATCGGTTTCAGTGCGAACGCGTTTTGCTACAGAGAAAGATTTCTGGAACATGCGTTCCAGTTCGCTGGCCTTCATATGACCTTTTTGCGAATCGGCAAACGCTTTTTTAACCTGACCGAGGATCTGCGGCTCCCCGAGAACCAGTGAATCCAGACCACTGGCAACACGCATTAAATGGCTGACAGCGTCGTTATCCTGATGCCAGTAGAGGCTTTTACGCAGATCTTCTTCATTAAGATTGTGATAATCGCAAAGCCAGCGGATTAACGCCTCTTGCAGGTTGTCCTGCTCTTCGACGCTAAGATAAAGCTCAGTGCGGTTACACGTCGACAGCACCACACCGCCCTGCACCATCGGCTGCGCGAGCAGGCTGTCCAGCGCCTGATCAAGTTTGTCCGGCGAAAACGATACACGTTCTCGCAGCGATACAGGTGCCGTTTTATGGTTAATACCGAGCGCTAAAAGGGTCATGTCTGCGGGAAATAATACCAACGTTGATAAGGTTAGTCTCGGCGCATCATACCGTATGCGCGAGATCAATAAAAGGGAGCGCCCCCTTTTGGAGTAATTGCCCGAACCCGTTAGATTTCTGCAATTAAGACAACTTGAACATAGACGATGACTAATGGTGACGCTAGCATTAAGGGTTATAACTGCAACGTATCTCAAGGATTTGTCATCATTATGCCCCTGCCTGATTTTCGCCTGATTCGCCTGCTGCCGCTGGCAAGCCTCGTCCTCACAGCTTGTACCATTACTTCCCCGAAAGGTCCTGGTAAAAGCCCGGATTCTCCCCAGTGGCGACAGCATCAGCAAGACGTGCGCAACCTCAATCAATATCAGACGCGCGGCGCGTTCGCTTATATTTCCGACCAGCAGAAAGTGTATGCTCGTTTCTTTTGGCAGCAAACCGGTCAGGATCGTTACCGCTTGTTATTAACGAACCCGCTGGGCAGCACTGAGCTGGAGTTGAATGCTCAGCCTGGCAATGTTCAGTTGGTGGATAATAAGGGTCAGCGCTATACCGCCGATGACGCCGAAGAGATGATTGGTAAACTGACCGGAATGCCCATTCCACTCAACAGCTTACGCCAGTGGATTTTAGGTTTGCCGGGTGATGCGTCTGACTACAAACTGGACGACCAGTACCGGCTTAGCGAAATCACCTACAGCCAGAACGGCAAAAACTGGAAAGTTGTTTACGGTGGTTATGACACCAAAACGCAACCTGCGATGCCTGCCAACATGGAACTTACCGAAGGCGGTCAGCGTATCAAGTTAAAAATGGATAACTGGATAGTGAAATAATGCGGACACAGTGGCCCTCTCCGGCAAAACTTAATCTGTTTTTATACATTACCGGTCAGCGTGCGGACGGTTACCACACGCTGCAAACGCTGTTTCAGTTTCTTGATTACGGCGACACTATCAGCATTGAGCTTCGTGACGATGGGGATATTCGCCTGTTAACGCCTGTTGAAGGTGTGGAACACGAAGATAACCTGATCGTTCGCGCAGCACGGTTGCTGATGAAAACAGCAGCCGCCAGCGGGCGACTTCCAGCGGGAAGCGGTGCGAATATCAGTATTGACAAGCGCTTGCCGATGGGCGGCGGTCTTGGCGGTGGCTCATCCAATGCCGCGACGGTTCTGGTGGCGTTAAATAATCTCTGGCAATGCGGGCTAAGCATGGATGAGCTGGCGGAACTGGGGCTGACGCTGGGCGCAGATGTTCCGGTCTTTGTACGTGGTCATGCCGCGTTTGCAGAAGGTGTGGGTGAAATACTAACGCCGGTGGATCCGCCGGAGAAGTGGTATCTGGTGGCGCACCCTGGTGTAAGTATTCCGACTCCGGTGATTTTTAAAGATCCTGAACTCCCGCGCAATACGCCAAAAAGGTCAATAGAAACGTTGCTAAAATGTGAATTTAGCAATGATTGCGAGGTTATCGCAAGAAAACGTTTTCGCGAGGTTGATGCGGTGCTTTCCTGGCTGTTAGAATACGCCCCGTCGCGCCTGACTGGGACAGGAGCCTGTGTCTTTGCTGAATTTGATACAGAGTCTGAAGCCCGCCAGGTGCTAGAGCAAGCCCCGGAATGGCTCAATGGCTTTGTGGCGAAAGGTGTCAATCTTTCCCCATTGCACAGAGCCATGCTTTAAGCCGGGCAAGCTGAGTTACGGTGACAACGTCACCTTGTTCCAGACGTTGCATCGCGCTCTTTAATACACCGCCTGGAAAGAATATTGCCTGGCCCGCACAGTTTTCGGCAGATTCTTTCCACCAATGGACGCATGCCTGAGGTTCTTCTCGTGCCTGATATGAAGCTTTTTGCTGGTAACGCCACCCCGGAACTAGCACAACGTATTGCCAACCGCCTGTACACTTCACTCGGCGACGCCGCTGTAGGTCGCTTTAGCGACGGCGAAGTCAGTGTACAAATCAACGAAAATGTACGCGGTGGTGATATTTTCATCATCCAGTCCACTTGTGCCCCTACTAACGACAACCTGATGGAATTAGTCGTTATGGTTGATGCCCTGCGTCGTGCTTCCGCAGGTCGTATCACCGCTGTTATCCCCTACTTTGGCTATGCGCGCCAGGACCGTCGCGTCCGTTCCGCTCGTGTACCAATCACTGCGAAAGTGGTTGCAGACTTCCTCTCCAGCGTCGGTGTTGACCGTGTGCTGACAGTGGATCTGCACGCTGAACAGATTCAGGGTTTCTTCGACGTTCCGGTTGATAACGTATTTGGTAGCCCGATCCTGCTGGAGGACATGCTGCAGCTGAATCTGGATAACCCGATTGTGGTTTCTCCGGATATCGGCGGCGTTGTGCGTGCCCGCGCTATCGCTAAGCTGCTGAACGATACCGATATGGCAATCATCGACAAACGTCGTCCGCGTGCGAACGTTTCCCAGGTGATGCATATCATCGGTGACGTTGCAGGTCGTGACTGCGTACTGGTCGATGATATGATCGACACTGGCGGTACGCTGTGTAAAGCTGCAGAAGCTCTGAAAGAACGTGGTGCTAAACGTGTATTTGCGTACGCGACTCACCCGATCTTCTCTGGCAACGCAGCGAACAACCTGCGTAACTCTGTAATTGATGAAGTCGTTGTCTGCGATACCATTCCGCTGAGCGATGAAATCAAATCACTGCCGAACGTGCGTACTCTGACCCTGTCAGGTATGCTGGCCGAAGCGATTCGTCGTATCAGCAACGAAGAATCGATCTCTGCCATGTTCGAACATTAATCGAACCCGGCTCAAAGACCCGCTGCGGCGGGTTTTTTTGTCTGTAATAACCATTTGTATGACCTATGCCTCCTTCACCTGCCATTTAGTTGACAGATGATGCGCTCACGGATGAAACATTATTGTGAACAAAATATTCTCCTCACATGTGATGCCTTTCCGCGCTCTGATCGACGCTTGCTGGAAAGAAAAATATACTGCCGCACGGTTTACCCGTGACCTGATTGCCGGGATTACCGTCGGGATTATTGCGATCCCACTGGCAATGGCTCTGGCAATTGGTAGTGGTGTTGCGCCGCAATACGGTTTGTATACCGCAGCTGTGGCTGGGATTGTCATTGCAATTACGGGCGGTTCACGCTTTAGCGTTTCTGGCCCGACAGCTGCATTTGTGGTGATCCTTTACCCAGTGTCGCAACAGTTTGGCCTTGCAGGATTGCTGGTCGCGACACTCATGTCAGGTGTCTTTTTGATCCTGATGGGGCTGGCACGTTTTGGACGCTTGATTGAATATATTCCGGTTTCCGTTACCTTAGGTTTTACTTCTGGTATCGGGATCACCATCGGTACGATGCAAATTAAAGACTTTCTTGGTCTGCAAATGGCTCATGTACCGGAACATTATCTGCAAAAAGTCGGCGCTCTTTTTATGGCGCTGCCGACCATTAATGTGGGTGATGCTGCCATTGGCATTGTGACGCTTGGCATTCTGGTTTTCTGGCCACGTCTGGGCATTCGTTTACCCGGTCACCTTCCGGCCTTGCTGGCTGGTTGCGCGGTGATGGGGATTGTTAACCTGCTCGGCGGACATGTTGCTACCATCGGTTCGCAATTCCACTACGTTCTGGCCGATGGTTCTCAGGGTAACGGTATTCCGCAACTGCTGCCGCAACTGGTACTGCCGTGGGACCTGCCCAATTCCGAATTTACCCTCACCTGGGACTCCATTCGCACTCTGCTTCCGGCAGCATTTTCGATGGCGATGTTAGGGGCAATTGAATCACTGCTCTGCGCCGTGGTACTGGATGGTATGACAGGAACGAAACACAAAGCGAACAGTGAACTGGTTGGTCAGGGACTGGGGAATATCATCGCCCCATTCTTTGGTGGTATTACCGCTACAGCTGCCATCGCGCGTTCTGCCGCTAACGTCCGTGCCGGGGCAACTTCCCCTATCTCGGCGGTGATTCACTCTATTCTGGTTATTCTTGCCCTGCTGGTACTGGCACCGCTGCTCTCCTGGCTACCACTTTCCGCTATGGCTGCCCTGTTATTGATGGTGGCGTGGAACATGAGTGAAGCGCATAAAGTGGTCGATTTGCTTCGTCATGCGCCAAAAGATGACATTATTGTCATGTTGATGTGTATGTCTCTCACTGTGCTGTTCGATATGGTGATCGCAATCAGCGTGGGAATTGTACTCGCATCACTGCTGTTTATGCGCCGCATTGCGCGTATGACACGTCTGGCTCCGGTTAACGTAGAAGTGCCTGATGATGTTCTGGTGTTACGTGTCATTGGTCCGCTGTTCTTTGCCGCAGCAGAAGGTCTGTTTACCGACCTTGAATCACGTATCGAAGGAAAACGTATCGTGGTTCTGAAGTGGGATGCCGTGCCGGTGTTAGATGCTGGCGGCCTTGATGCCTTCCAGCGTTTTGTAAAGCGTCTGCCTGAAGGTTGTGAATTGCGCGTGAGCAATGTGGAATTCCAGCCGTTACGTACTATGGCTCGTTCAGGTATCAAACCGATCCCTGGCCGTCTGACTTTTTATCCAAACCGTACTGCTGCACTGGCAGATTTAGACCTGCCTGACAATAAATAGGCATAAAAACGGCCAGTCAGCAATAAAGCGACTGGCCGTTTTTACAAATCAAGATGTTAGCTCGGGCGACGATTATCATTACGACGGCAACGTTTATCATAATGCCGTACCCACCAGTAACGGTCGCACACCTGTTCATGCCCGCCAACACGGGCACCCGCCAGCCAGAGAATGGCACCGACGAAAATACTTAATACCGCTCCATGGGCAAAAAATTGTGGCAGGTTAAATTGGGGAAGTTGGTTTAAAATTGAATAGCCTACTCCTCCTACCATTACCACCAGACCCAACCCCATAAGAACGTTACCGAGTAACGAAGCGTTTTTGCGTTTCATATGTCACCTCCGGAACTTTTGGGCTGCTAAAGGGATACCCTCAATCCTTATGTGTAAAGTATAGACAACACCCCAGGATATATGTGCGGGGATGATCACAAATACAACCGCTTTTTCAACAAATCTTTACAAATAACAGCATGAAGTGCTTAGCCTTTCAATTGTCCACTCATGCAATTATTCATTTGTAATGGTAAAGATGCTCTTTTTTGTCAACCGCGGCGACAGACAGTAAACTACGCGCCAGTTAGATAAACACTCAGGACAAATAACGTGACGATTAAATTGATTGTCGGTCTGGCGAACCCCGGCGCGGAATATGCGGCAACACGCCATAATGCAGGCGCATGGTACGTCGATTTTCTGGCTGAACGGTTGCGCGCACCTTTGCGTGAGGAGCCAAAATTTTTCGGTTATACCTCCAGAATTAATCTTGAAGGCGAAGATGTTCGCCTGTTAGTACCGACCACATTTATGAATCTGAGCGGTAAAGCTGTCGCCGCAATGGCCAGCTTCTATCGCATTAATCCTGATGAGATCCTGGTCGCACACGACGAGCTTGATTTGCCGCCGGGCGTGGCAAAATTTAAGCTTGGTGGCGGTCATGGTGGGCATAATGGCCTTAAAGATATCATCAGTAAATTAGGGAATAACCCCAATTTTCACCGTTTACGTATCGGAATCGGGCACCCAGGGGATAAAAATAAAGTTGTTGGCTTTGTGTTGGGCAAACCGCCAGTAACAGAACAAAAGCTAATTGATGAGGCGATTGACGAAGCGGCTCGTTGCACGGAAGTGTGGTTTAAAGAGGGTTTAGCGAAAGCAACCAGTCGTCTGCACACCTTTAAAGCCCAATAAGCAGGGATCGGCGGCATTTTTGTCGTCTGCCGTGTATAATAGGCAGAGTTATTTCCATTTCTACAATCTGTTTTACATAACAGATTGATTATTAAGATATTAAGGTGATTTAAATCATGGGATTCAAATGCGGTATCGTCGGTTTGCCCAACGTCGGGAAATCCACCCTGTTCAACGCGCTGACCAAAGCCGGTATTGAAGCGGCCAACTTTCCATTCTGCACCATCGAGCCGAACACAGGCGTCGTGCCAATGCCCGATCCACGTCTGGACCAACTGGCTGAGATCGTAAAACCGCAGCGTACGCTTCCCACCACCATGGAGTTTGTTGATATTGCGGGTCTGGTGAAAGGCGCGTCGAAAGGTGAAGGTCTGGGTAACCAGTTCCTGACAAACATCCGTGAAACTGAAGCGATTGGCCACGTTGTGCGTTGCTTTGAAAATGACAACATCATCCACGTCTCCGGCAAAGTTAACCCGGCAGATGATATTGAGGTTATCAATACCGAACTGGCGCTGGCAGACCTTGACACCTGTGAGCGTGCAATTCATCGTGTGCAGAAGAAAGCCAAAGGTGGCGATAAAGACGCTAAAGCAGAACTGGCAGTGCTGGAAAAATGCCTGCCACAACTGGAAAACGCTGGCATGCTGCGCGCACTGGATCTGAGTGCGGAAGAAAAAGCCGCTATCCGCTATCTGAGCTTCCTGACGCTGAAACCAACAATGTACATTGCTAACGTCAATGAAGATGGTTTCGAAAACAACCCGTATCTCGATCAGGTTCGTGAAATTGCGGCTAAAGAAGGTTCTGTGGTTGTTCCGGTATGTGCTGCTGTCGAAGCCGATATCGCAGAGCTTGACGACGAAGAACGTGAAGAGTTTATGCAGGAACTGGGTCTGGAAGAACCGGGGCTAAACCGCGTGATCCGTGCCGGATACAAGCTGCTGAATCTGCAAACTTACTTTACCGCAGGTGTTAAGGAAGTGCGTGCATGGACCATTCCGGTGGGAGCGACGGCTCCGCAAGCAGCCGGTAAAATCCATACCGATTTTGAGAAAGGTTTTATCCGCGCACAGACGATCTCTTTTGAAGATTTCATCACCTATAAAGGTGAGCAGGGCGCGAAAGAAGCCGGGAAAATGCGTGCAGAAGGTAAAGATTACATCGTTAAAGATGGCGATGTAATGAACTTCCTGTTTAACGTTTAAACGTTCTCGCCTTTCAATCTACTGAAAAATCCACGCCAGGCGTGGATTTTTTTATATCTCATACTTGCCGAATTTCTTTTGGTTAATCACCCTGTCTCGCAAAATCGCAACTGATTAATACAAATAACCAGATCATGAACTAAGGTTTTCTGATTGATGCCGCTTTATTCGGTATTCCACGAAGGAGAATCATTCATGAAAACACCTGCACATCGCGCCCATGCCACACTACCCGGAGCTTTAAAAACGGTTACCACTGCCCTACTCCTGAGTCTTGCCAGCCAGGCCGCGAACGCAGAGGAACTCGCTGATACGCCTTTGCAACCACCAGATATTCTGTTAGGGCCGCTGTTCAACGATGTTCAGAGTGCAAAACTCTTCCCGGATCAGAAAACCTTTGCCGATGCAGTGCCAAAAAGCGATCCATTGATGATTCTGGCAGATTACCGGATGCAACGTAATCAAAGCGGTTTTGATTTACGCCATTTTGTCAGCGTTAACTTTATTCTGCCAAAAGAAGGCGAAAAATATGTTCCTCCTGCGGGCCAATCACTACGTGAGCATATTGATGGCTTGTGGCCTGTACTAACCCGCACTACAGAGCGCACTGATAAATGGGATTCGTTGTTACCGTTACCGGAACCTTATGTTGTGCCTGGTGGACGCTTTCGCGAGGTTTATTACTGGGACAGTTATTTCACCATGTTAGGGCTTGCCGAGAGTGGACACTGGGATAAAGTTGCAGACATGGTGGCGAATTTTGTCTGGGAAATCGATACCTTTGGTCATATCCCTAATGGCAACCGCAGTTATTACCTGAGCCGCTCACAACCACCCTTTTTCGCGTTTATGGTGGAGCTTCTGGCGCAAAACAAAGGGGATGATGCGCTGAAGCAATATCTGCCGCAGTTGCAAAAAGAGTATGCATACTGGATGGAAGGTACTGAGGATCTACAGCCAGGTGGACAAAATAAACGTGTAGTAAAACTGGAAGACGGCACTATTTTGAATCGATATTGGGATGATCGCGACACTCCACGCCCGGAATCCTGGAACGAAGATATTACGACCGCTAAAAGTAACCCTTCCCGCCCGGCCACTGAAATTTATCGTGATCTGCGTTCAGCCGCAGCTTCCGGTTGGGATTTCAGTTCCCGCTGGATGGATAATCCACAACAACTGAGCACGATTCGTACTACCAGCATTGTTCCGGTCGATCTCAACGCCTTGTTATATAAGATGGAGAAGATACTTGCGCGTGCCAGCAAAGCTTCAGGTGATGAGGCGATGGCGAGTCAGTATGAAAATCTGGCAACGGCGCGTCAGAAAGCCATTGAGCACTATTTATGGAACGACAAAGAAGGTTGGTACGCCGACTACGATCTAAAAAGCCACAAAGTCCGTAATCAACTTACTGCGGCAGCTCTCTTTCCACTTTATGTCAACGCAGCGGGTAAAGACCGTGCAGTAAAAGTCGCTGAGGCGACCAGGGCCCATCTGTTACAGCCTGGTGGCCTTGCTACAACATCAGTAAAAAGTGGTCAACAGTGGGATGCGCCAAACGGCTGGGCGCCATTGCAATGGGTTGCTACTGAAGGTTTGCAAAATTACGGTCAGCAAGATGTAGCGATGGCAGTTACCTGGCGTTTTTTAACCAATGTTCAGCATACCTATGATCGTGATAAAAAACTGGTGGAAAAATATGATGTCAGTACCACCGGTACTGGCGGAGGGGGTGGGGAGTATCCATTACAAGATGGTTTTGGCTGGAGTAATGGTGTCACTCTGAAAATGCTCGATCTGGTATGCCCGAAAGAGAAGCCTTGCGATAACGTTCCCCCGGCACCGGTCACTGAATCAAACATTCAACCGTCGCAAACAGGTACGACGGCTAACTAATTATTTGAACGGCCCCGCAGGGCCGTTTTCAGGTAAGTTATTCCCGTCGCAGGAGGCGAAATACGCCCAGCACCAGGATCGCGCCAACCACCGCGACGAGGAAACTATGCAGGTTAAATCCACTGATGCTGCCGCCAATGCCAAACATGGTCGCCAGCCAGCCGCCGACCACCGCACCGACAATACCGAGAATACAGGTCAGGAAAAATCCCCCGCCATCGCGCCCCGGCATGATCAGCTTGGCGATAACCCCTGCAATCAAACCAAATATAATCCAGGCAATAATTCCCATGTTCAGACCCTCTTTCCAGTGAATCCGGCGCAAGAGGTTCTTGCGTCAGCATTCTAATTATAGGCAACGCCGTGATCTGCGTGGTTTAAGCACAAATCAAAATCAAAATTTCGGGACTGATGACAAACCTATAATGGCCTGATGCACTACATTTATCTGGCCAACTTATCAGATTCAACATATTGAATTTAAGAGATATTACAAACCAGGTAAGACGTTAACGCCGTATCCGTTATAAACATGCGCATTTGGTCACCAATCTTAAATTTCATTCATTGGTATTAACTTTTTCCCGCTGCTGCCGATAACCCAAGGACAGTCTGTCAGACAACCAGGAGTTTTTCCGCGTGAGTCATTACCATGAGCAGTTCCTGAAGAGTAATCCGTTAGCCGTTCTCGGTGTACTGCGTGATCTACACAAAGCCCAGGTACCGCTGCGTATTTCGTGGAACTCCGGGCAATTCATCAGCAAAATTCTACTGGTGACGCCTGATACGTTGATTATGGATTTTGGTAGTCAGGTGGCAGAAAATATCGCCGTTAAAAATGCGCAAAATATAACGATCACGGCGGAAACTCAGGGCGCTAAAGTAGAGTTTATGCTGGAAACATTACCTGACGGTGAATATCAGCAACTTCCCGCATTTATCAGTCCTTTGCCGCAATCATTATGGTTTGTCCAGCGAAGAAAATATTTCCGTATTTCCGCGCCTCTTCATCCTCCTTATTACTGCACAGCACAATTACCTGATAATTCGAAGTTACGTTGTCGACTGTACGATCTTTCGCTGGGGGGAATGGGCGTATTACTGGAGACTGCGCCACCCGAAAACTTGCAGGAAGGAATGCAATTTTCGCATATGGAGGTCAATATGGGGCAATGGGGTATTTTCCATTTTGACGCTCAGCTTTTGTCGATAAGTGAACGCGTTATCGTCGCCAGTAAAAATGAGACCGTCACCACTCCCCGCCTTAGCTTTCGTTTTCTCAACGTCTGCCCGGCGATGGAGCGGGAATTACAGCGGATTATATTTTCCCTTGAACGGGAAGAGCGCGAACGCGCCAGTAAAGTGCGTAACTAAGTACCAGGACGCTACATTTCATCCAGCGCGCGTTGCAGTTTCCAGATGTAACGCGGCGCCTGAGGTGCCGGATGATTTTTTGCCACATGGTCAAAAAACTCATCTGCGCTCAGATCATTGATTTTAGTGATCGCCTTTTTGCGATCAGATGAAAAGGTCCGTAGCAATGCCCCCGCACCGTTGGCATAGGAGACCACCAGCGCATATTGTAATACCTGCGGATCTTTAATCCCGGCAAGGGGGCCGGTTTCCAGAATGTTCAAATAAGCTGCCCCCATGGAGATGTTTCGCTCCGGGTTTTTTAGCTCACTGGTCGTCGGTTCACCACTCCAGCCCATGCGGCGATAAACATCACGACCGGATGTTGAGGCTTTGAGTTGCATCAGGCCAACAGCATTCGATTTACTGACTGCGTTAGGATTACCGCCAGACTCAATGGCAATAATCGCAGTAATTAACTGCGGATCGACATTCCAGGCCGCTCCGGCCTTTTGGCTTATCGGCATCCACTGCATTGCGCGCTGTACCGGGACTTTGGCATTCCATGGAGGATTTTCATAATCTCTCTTCGTCGCACAACCAGCGAGTAACACAACTAAAAAGGCAAACCATCTCAATTTCACTTCGTCTATCCTTATGCCGGAATTTGTCTCTGAGGTGACAACACAATACCTACGCGGCATGATATACATTTGCATTCAGTTGTCAGCAAGGAATTGCCATGTCTCTGTTTCATTTAATTGCTCCATCAGGTTATTGCATCAATCAAGAGGCCGCCTGGCGCGGTGTTCAACGCCTGACAGAAGCTGGTCATCAGGTGAATAATTCAGACGTTATTTACCGACGCTATCAACGTTTTGCTGGTACAGAGAAAGAGCGGCTGGCAGATATCAATGCCCTCGCCCATCTTGATCTCCCCAATACCATCGTACTGGCCGTACGTGGTGGTTATGGTGCCAGTCGAATCCTGGCCGGGATCGACTGGTCGGCATTGATTGCACGGCAGTTGCATAACCCATTACTCATTTGTGGGCACAGTGATTTCACTGCAATTCAGTGTGGGTTACTGGCAAAAGGCAACGTGATTACTTTCAGCGGCCCCATGCTGGCAGCAAATTTTGGCGCAGAAACACTCAATGAGTTTACGGCTCACCATTTCTGGCTGGCATTGCGTAACAAAACATTCACCGTCGAGTGGCAAGGTGAAGGCCCTTCTTGTCAGACAGAAGGAACATTGTGGGGGGGAAATCTGGCAATGTTGATTTCATTAATAGGCACTCCGTGGATGCCAAATATCAGTAACGGCATTCTGGTTCTGGAGGATATTAATGAACATCCATTCCGGGTTGAGCGGATGCTATTACAGTTACTTGAAGCTGGAATATTAGATCGTCAAAAAGGGATTGTTCTCGGTAGTTTTAGCGGTAGTGCTCCCAATGATTACGATGCCGGTTATTCCCTGCAAAGTGTGTTTGATTTTCTGCGGTCACGCCTCTCTGTTCCACTGCTTACTGGGTTAGATTTCGGTCATGAGCAACGCACGGTCACTTTACCTTTGGGGGCTCACGCAGTACTGAAAAATAATCAAAATGGCACCCAGTTAATCCTTAGCGGTCATCCTGTTCTGAAATCTTAAAAAAAACGTGAATAAGCGTTAACTATCCCGCTGTTTCGGTCGTTAATATGGTAGTGTTGTTACTACGAAACAGCGTAATTTGGGAGAAACATAACGTTGGATGCCACGACGATCATCAGTCTGTTTATTTTAGGGTCAGTGCTTGTTACCTGCAGTATTCTCCTCAGTTCGTTTTCTTCACGTCTTGGCATTCCTATTCTGGTTATCTTTTTGGCGATCGGTATGCTCGCCGGGGTCGATGGTGTCGGCGGTATTCCATTCGATAATTATCCCTTCGCTTATATGGTCAGCAACCTCGCACTGGCGGTCATTTTACTTGATGGCGGAATGCGTACCCAGGCCAGCTCGTTTCGTGTTGCTCTCGGCCCGGCACTCTCCCTCGCGACCGTGGGTGTGCTGATCACCTCAGGCCTGACGGGCATGATGGCAGCCTGGTTATTTAATCTCGATTTGATCGAAGGATTATTAATTGGCGCAATTGTCGGTTCTACCGATGCTGCGGCAGTGTTTTCGTTGCTTGGTGGTAAAGGGCTTAACGAACGTGTTGGATCTACACTGGAAATAGAATCTGGCAGTAATGATCCGATGGCGGTGTTTTTAACCATTACGCTGATTGAAATGATCCAGCATCACGAAACAGGAGTCAGCTGGACCTTTGCATTGGATATTCTGCAACAGTTCGGCCTGGGTATCCTGTTGGGTCTGGGAGGTGGCTATTTACTTCAGCAGATGATTAACCGTATCGCCCTGCCTGCCGGGCTTTATCCAATGCTGGCATTAAGCGGCGGTATCCTGATTTTTGCGCTGACTACAGCACTTGAAGGCAGTGGCATTCTGGCAGTTTATCTATGTGGTTTCCTGCTCGGCAACCGACCGATTCGCAACCGCTACGGGATATTGCAAAACTTCGACGGTCTGGCGTGGCTGGCGCAAATCGCCATGTTCCTGGTGCTCGGTTTACTGGTTAATCCTTCTGATCTGCTACCGATTGCTATTCCAGCACTACTTCTTTCCGCGTGGATGATTTTCTTTGCCCGTCCACTGTCAGTCTTTGCCGGACTTCTGCCTTTCCGCGGTTTTAATCTACGGGAACGTATTTTTATCAGTTGGGTCGGCTTACGCGGAGCTGTACCTATTATTCTTGCGGTCTTTCCGATGATGGCCGGCCTGGATAATTCTCGTCTGTTCTTTAATGTGGCCTTCTTTGTGGTCTTAATTTCACTGTTGTTTCAGGGAACGTCTCTCTCCTGGGCAGCAAAAAAAGCGAAAGTCGTGGTGCCTGCCGTTGGTTGGCCCGTCTCCCGCGTTGGTCTGGATATTCACCCGGAAAACCCGTGGGAACAGTTTGTTTATCAATTGAGTGCCGATAAATGGTGTGTCGGTGCAGCATTACGCGATCTGCATATGCCCAAAGACACACGAATAGCGGCACTGTTTCGCGACAACGTGCTGTTGCATCCCTCGGGCAGTACCCGCCTGCGTGAAGGTGATGTACTTTGTGTGATTGGTCGTGAACGCGATCTTCCGGCGCTGGGCAAATTATTTAGTCAATCACCGCCTGTGGCCCTGGATCAGCGTTTCTTTGGTGATTTTATTCTTGAAGGGAGCGCCAAATTTGCTGATGTGGCGATTATTTATGGCCTCGATGCGGGCACTGAATATCGTGATAAACAACAGACGCTGGGCGAGATTGTACAGCAACTACTCGGGGCCGCCCCGGTTGTGGGTGACCAGGTAGAATTCGCGGGGATGATTTGGACGGTTGCTGAAAAAGAGGATAATCAGGTCATGAAAGTGGGCGTTCGTGTCGCCGATGAGATTGCCGAATAAACTCATCATTACCGGAGAGAGACGACTGTCTTCTCCGGTATGAATGCGTTACACTGTCACTACTGGCACACGCAGTGCCAGAGCACACATCAACTCATAGCCCACTGTACCCGCCGCGGCTGCCACGTCATCAATTTTGATCTCCTTACCCCACAGTTCTACTGGCGTACCTATTCCTGCCTGCGGACAAGGTGTTAAATCCACCGCCAGCATATCCATTGAAACGGTGCCAACGGTAATGGTTCGCACACCATCCACCAGTACCGGCGTACCCGTTGGGGCATGACGGGGGTAACCATCGGCATAGCCCGCAGCAACAATACCGATCCGTTGCTCACCGCTGGCGGTGTAACGCCCGCCATAGCCAACACGATCTCCAGCTTTTAATGTCTGAACTCCGATAATTTCACTGCTGAGCGTCATAACAGGTTTAAGCCCGGTATTGGCGATATCACACCAGTGTCCCGTAGGCGAAGCACCATACAAAATGATCCCCGGACGTACCCAGTCAAAATGCGCTTGCGGATGCCAAAGTGTTGCCGCAGAGTTAGCCAGCGAACGACGGCACTCCATCCCTTCACTGGCTTGTTCCACCTTTTCCAGTGCCTGAACAATACCTTCAGGATGTTCGGCATCAGCAAAATGCGACATCAGCGTCATTTCTCCGACATTGCTCATCCCCCGCAGTTGTTGCCAGACAGTGGGTATCTTTTCGGGAGGAAATCCCAGGCGGTTCATGCCACTGTTGACTTTCACATAGATATCAAGCGGGGCATTCAGACGGGCATTCTGCAATGCTTTAAGCTGCCAGTTGCTGTGAACACTCGTTGTGAGACGATACTTGTCATAGACTGCTAAATCATCAGCATGGAAAAAACCCTCAAGCATCAGAATGGGCCCTTTCCAGCCGCGTTCGCGCAGTGTCACCGCATCTTCAATGTTGAGTAATGCAAAGCCATCTGTCGAGGCAAGTGCATTCCATATACGTTCGATCCCATGTCCATAGGCATTGGCTTTTACCACTGACCAGACGCGCGCATCAGGCGCAGCCCGGCGGACAATCGCCAGATTTTGTTTCAACGCCTGTAAATCAACACTGGCCTGTATAGGTCGCGTCATTTCGTTTCCTTTTAGTTATGAACACCGTGCAAATGACGCGGTCTTGCCGGGCTAAAACCACTGCTGTAACGCGCCACGCTCAGATCATCGTAAGGAATAGCCGGGGTACGGCCAGAAAGAATGTCACTCAGTAATTGCCCGGAACCACAAGCCATTGTCCAGCCCAGTGTACCGTGCCCTGTGTTTAACCATAAATTTTTGAAACTTGTACGCCCCACCACCGGTGTACCATCTGGCGTCATTGGACGCAGGCCCGTCCAGAAAATCGCCTGCTCAATATGCCCCCCCCGTGGGTAGAGATCACGTACCACCATTTCCAGCGTTTCGCGGCGCGGTTGCAGCAGTTCGGTATTAAAACCAACAATTTCCGCCATACCACCGACACGTATACGATTATCAAAGCGGGTAATCGCAATTTTGTAAGTTTCATCAAGAATAGTGGAAACTGGCGCGCCATCTTCGTTTGTAACCGGAATGGTTAAGGAATACCCCTTAAGCGGATAAACCGGAATATCGACGATTCCTTTCAACATTGCCGTAGAATAAGATCCAAAGGCCATCACGTAGGCATCAGCTTTAATGACCTCATCACCACATTTCACACCGTAAATTTGCTCACCTTCAAACAACAGTTTGTCTACTGGTGTATTAAAGCGGAACTTCACACCAGCCTGCTCCGCCATCTGCGCGAGTCGCTGGGTAAACAGTTGGCAGTCACCTGTTTCATCATTTGGTAAGCGCAATCCCCCAGTCAGTTTATGTGCGACAGCTGCCAGTGCCGGTTCAACTTCTGCCAGGCGATTTGATTCAAGCAACTGATATGGTACGCCTGCATCTTCCAGAACTGCGATATCACGAGTGGCGTTTTCAAACTGTTGTTCAGTCCGAAACAACTGCAATGTGCCACCCTGACGACCTTCATATTCAATTCCTGTCGCGGCACGCAACTCTTTCAGGCAATCACGACTGTACTCCGCCAGGCGCACCATGCGCCCTTTGTTTTCCATATAGTGGCTGGTATCGCAGTTACGCAGCATTTGCCACATCCATTTTAACTGGAACTGAGTACCGTCCAGACGCACTGCCAGTGGCGCATGGCGCTGGAACATCCATTTAATGGCTTTCAGTGGTACGCCTGGTGCCGCCCATGGTGCCGCATACCCCGGAGAAATTTGCCCGGCATTGGCAGCACTGGTTTCCAGTGCCGGGCCAGGCTCACGATCAATGACAGTGACGTCATGTCCTGCCTGACTCAAATACCAGGCGCTGGTCACGCCAACCACACCACTTCCCAGTATGACAACTCGCATAGCCACTCCGATAACGGTAAAAGAACAATAAACTAATTACATCTTGATAACTCAGATGAAAATATTATTCAACATATAGCTTTTTTATGGTGAGCTGGCTCACATCTCCCTGTAATCATGGGAATATCGCAACTTTGGTATCTCCTGCTGAAGGGGGATTTTATCCAGCATAAAATAGCGTATATATCCTCATCTCTGGCACTCCAGTTATGTGAAATCGCAAAGAAAAAATTTCTCATCGTCACGGTTTTTAACAAGGTGTTCTATGCTTGAAATGAGGTGCTCCACACAGAGAGCGCCGCCAACAATGAGGGTGCGCGTATGGCGACAATTGATTCAATGAACAAGGACACCACACGTTTAAGCGATGGACCCGACTGGACCTTTGACCTGCTGGATATTTACCTGGCAGAGATAGATCGTGTGGCGAAACTTTACCGACTGGACACTTACCCGCACCAAATAGAAGTCATCACGTCCGAGCAGATGATGGATGCTTACTCCAGTGTAGGGATGCCCATTAACTATCCCCACTGGTCTTTCGGTAAAAAATTTATTGAAACCGAACGTCTATATAAGCATGGTCAGCAAGGACTGGCCTATGAGATCGTCATTAACTCAAATCCGTGTATCGCGTATCTGATGGAGGAGAACACCATTACAATGCAGGCGTTGGTAATGGCGCATGCCTGTTATGGTCACAACTCTTTCTTCAAAAACAATTACTTATTCCGTAGCTGGACCGATGCCAGTTCGATTGTTGATTACCTGATTTTTGCCCGTAAATATATTACTGAATGCGAAGAGCGTTACGGCGTGGATGAAGTCGAGAAGTTGTTGGACTCCTGCCATGCGCTGATGAACTACGGTGTCGATCGCTACAAACGCCCACAAAAGATCTCGTTGCAAGAAGAAAAAGCACGGCAAAAGAGCCGGGAAGAGTACCTGCAAAGTCAGGTAAATATGCTTTGGCGAACATTGCCGAAACGCGAAGAAGAGAAAACCGTTGCCGAAGCACGCCGATATCCTTCCGAGCCACAGGAGAACTTGCTCTATTTTATGGAGAAAAACGCGCCATTACTGGAGTCATGGCAGCGTGAGATCCTGCGAATTGTCCGCAAAGTCAGTCAGTACTTTTACCCTCAGAAACAGACTCAGGTGATGAATGAAGGTTGGGCAACGTTCTGGCACTACACCATTCTTAATCATCTGTACGATGAAGGAAAAGTGACTGAGCGCTTTATGCTGGAATTCTTACATAGCCACACCAATGTCGTATTCCAGCCCCCCTACAACAGTCCGTGGTACAGCGGTATCAACCCTTATGCTCTGGGATTTGCGATGTTCCAGGATATCAAACGGATTTGTCAGTCTCCCACCGAGGAAGATAAATATTGGTTCCCGGACATCGCCGGTTCTGACTGGCTGGAAACACTGCATTTTGCAATGCGCGATTTTAAAGACGAAAGTTTTATCAGTCAGTTCCTGTCACCGAAGGTAATGCGAGATTTTCGCTTTTTCACCGTCCTGGATGATGACCGGCATAATTATCTGGAAATATCCGCGATTCACAACGAAGAAGGTTACCGGGAAATTCGTAATCGCCTTTCTTCGCAATATAACCTGAGCAATCTGGAGCCCAATATTCAGATCTGGAATGTTGACTTACGTGGCGACCGTTCACTGACTCTGCGTTATATTCCGCATAACCGTGCACCACTGGATAGAGGCCGCAAAGAAGTGCTGAAACATGTGCATCGCTTGTGGGGATTTGATGTGATGCTCGAGCAACAAAATGAGGATGGCAGCGTTGAGTTACTTGAACGTTGCCCACCGAGAATGGGCAATCTTTAACAGATAATTGAATACCTTTCTCGTTGATCAAAAACCCCCTCAGCTGAGGGGGTCTCTTTATCACTGTTACTGCCCCTGGATGGACAAGTCACCAGGCAGATTTTTTTGCATTCGATGCCAGATCTCGCCACTTTCATGACCGTAGCGACGCACCGTTTCATACACCTGATCATGAGCGCCCTGACGGCATAATTCAGACAGTTTGTGGTAAAAACCTAATGCCAGGCTGCGCGCTTCCGGGTTAGCAAAATAGTGGCGCCCTGTACGGGTATATAATCCTTTCATCCCATTGATGATAAGCCCATAAATTGGGTTACCGGAGGCGAATGCCAGCCCACGGAAAATGCTGTAATCGAGTTCGGCAAAGGCGTCAGCGTGATCAGCCACTTCATTTGCCGCAGCCAGCACCTCTTGCGCTTTATCCGGATGTTGACGGAAAGCAGTACGAATAAAAATAGTGGATATATTGGTTCTGACAGACAGCAGATTATCAATTAACTGGGGTACACTTTCGTGATCGAGACGCGCAAGTGTTTCCAGAATATTCAGCCCGGACGTTTCCCAAAAATTATTCACCTTCGTAGGCTTGCCGTGTTGAATTGTCAGCCAACCGTCTCGCGCTAAACGTTGCAAGACTTCACGCAATGTCGTTCGTGTCACTCCAATAAGTTCAGAGAGTTCACGTTCAGCAGGCAAGATGGTGCCAGGTGGGAAGCGATTATTCCAGATGCTTTCGATGATGTACTCTTCCGCGAAACCTGCCGGGCTTTGCGCCTTAATGACCATAGTGAGATATCCATTACACAGCAAAACAAAATTGCACTCATCATACCAGACGGGTATCAAGGCCGATAGCGGACGCAATAAAGAAAAAGGGGATCGCCGTTGAAATTTCGCGATGTTATCAGCCTGCTGTAGTGAAGTTCTTGCCTGATTTCGTCACGATCGTTAAGCTTAGTTCGCTAAGATAAAAACACCATTTCATTTTTATAGGTAAGGGAAACCACATGGAAATCTCCTGGGGCCGCGCCTTATGGCGTAACTTTCTGGGTCAGTCACCAGACTGGTACAAACTTGCACTTTTGATCTTCTTAATCATTAATCCGCTGATTTTTTTAGTTAATCCATTCATAGCTGGTTGGTTATTAGTCGCCGAATTTATATTTACCCTCGCAATGGCGCTTAAATGTTATCCACTCTTACCCGGTGGATTGCTGGCAATTGAAGCGGTGATGATCGGCATGACCAGTCCATCACACGTACGTGCAGAGGTTGCGGCGAACCTTGAAGTATTACTGCTACTTATGTTTATGGTTGCAGGTATTTACTTTATGAAGCAATTGCTGCTGTTTATCTTCACCCGGTTGCTGCTCAGTATCCGTTCTAAGGCTTTACTCTCACTCTCTTTCTGCCTTGCTGCAGCCTTCCTTTCTGCCTTCCTTGACGCCCTGACCGTCGTGGCAGTCGTAATAAGTGTTGCCGTGGGCTTTTATGGTATCTATCACCGGGTGGCTTCTTCTCGTGGCGAAGATAACGATATTCTCGATGACAGCCATATTGATCAGCACTTTAAAGTTATTCTGGAGCAATTCCGTGGATTTCTGCGCAGCCTGATGATGCATGCTGGTGTGGGCACCGCGCTTGGCGGGGTAATGACCATGGTTGGTGAACCGCAGAACTTGATTATTGCCAAAGCCGCAGGCTGGAGTTTTGGCGACTTCTTCCTGCGTATGTCTCCCATTACTGTACCAGTGCTGGTTTGTGGTCTGTTGACTTGCTTGCTGGTAGAGAAGATGGGCTGGTTTGGCTATGGCGAGAAGCTGCCGGAGAAAGTGCGTCAGGTGCTGCAACAGTACGACGATCAAAGCCGCCTTCAGCGTACCCGTCAGGATAAAGTTCGCTTGATCGTCCAGGCACTGATTGGTGTCTGGTTGGTTATCGCCCTCGCCCTGCATCTGGCTGAAGTTGGTTTAATTGGTTTGTCAGTAATTATTATGGCGACATCACTGACAGGGGTAACCGACGAACACGCTATCGGTAAAGCCTTCACTGAGTCACTACCGTTTACCGCACTGTTAACCGTCTTTTTCTCGATTGTCGCGGTGATCATTGATCAGAGTTTGTTCTCACCGATTATTCATTTTGTATTGCAGGCGTCGGAACATGCGCAGTTAACATTGTTCTATCTGTTTAATGGTCTGCTTTCTTCTATTTCCGATAACGTCTTCGTCGGTACGATCTATATCAACGAAGCTAAAGCGGCGATGGAAAACGGCACTATCTCCCTTAATCAGTTTGAACTGTTGGCAGCAGCAATTAATACCGGAACCAACCTGCCTTCAGTCGCCACACCAAATGGTCAGGCGGCCTTCTTGTTCCTGCTGACTTCCGCCCTTGCACCGCTGATTCGTCTCTCTTATGGTCGAATGGTATGGATGGCGCTGCCTTATACCATTGTCCTGACCTGTGTCGGTTTGCTTTGCGTGGAATTTACGCTGGCCCCCATGACAGAATGGATGACTCAACAAGGCTGGCTAGCTACACTTTCGTAACAACAAACCGGGCTAATCACTGCCCGGTTTATTTTTTCGCCGATTAATTACCTAATTACACTTTATTTTATTTCGCGCTAGTGGCGTGACAAATGAATTGGTTTACACTGCGTGCTCTATGCATGTTGCAGGGAAATTATTATGTTGCGATTTTTAAACCAGTGCTCACGAGGACGCGGTGCGTGGTTGTTGATGGCCTTTACCGCCCTCGCCCTTGAATTGGTAGCGCTATGGTTCCAGCACGTTATGCTGCTAAAACCTTGTGTGCTATGCATTTACGAACGTTGTGCGCTTTTTGGCATTCTTGGGGCCGCATTAATTGGTGCCATTGCCCCTAAAACCCCGTTGCGATATGTCGCAATCATTATCTGGCTGTATAGTGCCTGGCGCGGTGTGCAGTTGACCTATGAACATACGATGCTGCAGCTTTACCCTTCACCCTTTGTAACCTGCGACTTTTTCGTTCGTTTCCCGAGTTGGTTGCCCCTGGATAAATGGATCCCACAAGTGTTTGTCGCTTCAGGGGATTGTGCAGAACGGCAGTGGGAATTTTTAGGACTGGAAATGCCACAATGGTTGCTGGGTATTTTTGTGGCCTATCTTATTGTTGCTATCCTGGTAGCGATTTCTCAGCCATTCAAAGCGAAAAAACGTGATCTGTTTGGTCGTTAATCACTGACCGCTTTTTGCTAAAGATCGAAATAAGGGGGCACAATGGCCCCCTTTTCATTATTGATTATTGCTGTGGATTTTTCGGTAACTCCGAAACCCAGGTTTCTTCGGTTTGCTCATAGGTTTTATCTCCGCGCGTCACCTTCACTTTGACCCAGGTTCGGCCAGGCAAATAGGTGCGGATTTCAGAATAAGCATGCCCCGTCCAACTTAAGGTTACTTTTGCGGGTGTCATAGTGATCTTTTCGGCAGCATCCGGGTATTTTTCATTACCCGCAGTGAATTCTGCTTCCCCCGTCATTGGGTTACCAAACTTATCGGTAAGTCTGGCAATAAACCCAAATGGTTCACCGTCGTCCGTCACATAACCCGGTTCCATAGAGAGACTCAGAACACCATTGTTTTCATCTGCATACAGAGAGAAAGATTTCTCCGCACTGGTAGTAGCGCCAAGCTCATCCAGAGTCGCAGTTAATTTGTACGATCCGGCTGTTCTGCCATGTACACTTACCGTCGCCTTGCCACTTTCATCAGTCGTTACAGTTGATTGATCAACTACCAGTTCTCCATTTTTCGATGGCCCTGTGGTACTGATTTTCACAACACGACCACTTAACGCTTCACCAGATTTGCTTTTCAGTTGCAGCGTAAATTTCAGGTTGCTGGTATCGCTCACTACAGCCGAGCTCACATCAGATGTGATCTCCAGCACGGCATCCTTCACATCCGTCACTGCATCAATATTTTGGCTTGCGGTGATACGCTTCCCATTGAGCATATACTCGGCCTGAATCGTGTACTTGCCAGCTTTTGACGCAGTGAACTGCGTGGTTGCCTGTCCACGAGCATCCAGTTGCAGTTTGCTGCTGGTCAATGATGCTCCCGTTGACGGAGTAATGGTTAAGTTCACATCGCCAGCAAACGCATTGTTATTGGCATCAAGCATCTGAATATCCACTGTCGCGTTTTCATGACCGTCAGCCACAATCTGCTGTTTCGATGCGCCAATCGTCAGTTCTGCAGAGGCGGCATCTGGCACAAAAGTTAACTTAACGCTGCCAGATTCCACACT
Source organism: Escherichia sp. GZ89 (assembly GCF_019366485.1). Lineage (NCBI taxonomy): Bacteria > Pseudomonadati > Pseudomonadota > Gammaproteobacteria > Enterobacterales > Enterobacteriaceae > Escherichia > Escherichia sp. GZ89. The sequence continues at coordinate 804,643 of NZ_JAEOHX010000001.1, forward strand.
ATTGGAACCGTCAGTCACCCGTGCAGTCACTGTGTACTCTCCCGCTTTCACGGTAGTAAGGGGTACAGAAACACGACCTGCCGCGTCCGTGATGATATTTGCCGGAACAGACAAGCCCTCAGCGGATGTGATGAGTTCAACCTTCTGCCCATTCACCGACGCATTAGTGTTATTTGTCAGCTGCACATTCAGTACCGCTGCATCCTTACCGTTGGCAGGAATATTGGCTGTTGCACTACTGTTTTCAGGGGTCAGTGACAATGATGCCCCGGTCATATTCGATGCAAACGTCACCGTTAGCTCAGAAGAATCCTGAGGACCAGCATGGGCCTTAATGACATAAGATCCCGGTGTAGAGCTCACTAACGCGAAAACAGCGTTACCGTTTTCGTCAGTTGAAACTGCATGTTCACCACCAACTTGTGTTATCCCTGAAGGAAGTGACAACGTCACAGCATAGCCAGGAACCACATTGCCGAAACGGTCTGCAAGGCTTACCGTTACCGTATTCTGCTGCTTACCATCTGCCAATGCATTATTTTTGCTTGCCTCAAAACGAGAGAATGCAAACTGCATTCGATCTTCCGTAAAGGAGATTTCTTTCTCAATACCGGAGAAATCGTGGCTATCAGATTTAACACCTATCCGAATCTTGCCCGCTCGTTTTGCTGTTACAGTAGCGCTATAAACACCCTCTTTTTCTGTGACCGCCCCAAAATCAACACCTTCTGCCTGGTCAAGGGCATAAAAACGCAATGTTTTATCGCCTGTAATGGCATTTCCCTTGGCATCTTTCGCAACCAGTTGTAGATTGATGTTGTAACCAACCACCTGCTCAGCAGGTGCTGCGGTTAATACAGCGTCAGTTTCAGTTTCGCCTTCTTCAGCAACTGTCTGCTTAATATTCAGTGTGAAGGTTTTTCCCAGTACTTTTGCCGTTACACGCGCCGTCCCGGATTGTGAGCCTGCGGTAAGCATTGAGCGATATACACCCGCAGAGATCTCCTGAACTTTGCCTAATTGCGGTCCGCTGACACTTCTGCTGCGCTGAGTATTATTATCAGGCGTAAACTCAAGTGACATCTCAATGTCATTTTCAAGCCCCGTTAATGGCTTACCGTTACTGTCTTTCAGATTAAGCGTAACCGGGTAAGTAGATTGCCCATCAGCCGAGATCTGAGCATTATTATTTCCATCCAGAGTAAAGGAAGAATCGCCAGCAGAGACATTGCTACTGGTGACACTAATCGTCATTACTGCATGGTTAGAAGCATTACCTTTGCTATCACGCGCTGTCGCCCCAACAGTCCAGGTGTTAACACCGCCATTCTGATAAGCCGGTAAAGTAAACTGCCACGACGTACCACTTCCGGTAATCTTGCCACCAGCTGCCGCAAATGCGCTGTCAGACCACTGAACGGACTGGATACCATTGCTGGCATGAGAGACATTTAACGTGACAGGAATAGTTGCCCCACTTTCGCCTTCAATGGCATCAGGCAGACTAATACGCAAAGTACTCTTCTTTTTATACTCCAGAACAATGTTGTTATTACGTTCAACAAAATCGTAGCGACGATTCTGTACCTCTCGCATTGCAGCAACATTGTCGCTGTCCAGCTGTTTCGATAACGGAACACCCGGGCGGTAGTTGATTTCAACACCAAAACGCGTGTCATGGGTATTACTCTGCCCCTGCCTGTGCTGGGCAGAGAATTTCACCAACGGAACAGGGGTATAAGAAATCTCCCCCGTTACCGCGTAAGGGTTCTCCTGCAGATTGTCACTGCCAAACAAGCCAACATTCTTACCATAATATTTTTCGAACTGAACTGAGGCCCCTAACTGCGGGTATGCAGGCAACCAACCCTCAGCAGAAACATCCCAGCCATTCGCCGGACGCTCAAGATAGTCCGCCATATCGCGGCTGTTTTTCCAGTCAGAGAGTCCGAAATAGGTGTTCGCACCAAAACGCAGATAATCCCGCCAGTATTCCACCCCAAAACCGGCACGGGAGTGACTACGCGTTAAGTCATAATCGTAAAAGATGTTCGCCCCCAACATGGCATTGTCCGGGGTAAAATGACGAACACCGACACCAATATTGGCCTGATTGCGATCATCTGTACGATGCAGTGACGTCTGACTGAACAGAACATAATCTTTGGTATCCATCCAGGGATATAAAAAATCAAACTCAGCGTCTTTCAAAGAGAAGGAGTCATCAACATTAAGTTTGATACGCGCATTGCCATATTGCTGTAGCCAGTCAACAACCTCTTTTGTCGCCTGAGCCGATAAAGTATTAACCGCAAAACTACTTGCATTATTATTCGTCAGGCTCTGACCAGCACTTGCTGCAAATGAAGCCAGTTTATTTGCGTGCTCATCATTAGCATAAGTTTGTGCAATATCTGCATTACCAGACGATGCAAAACTGTTTGCCGGAATCAGAGAAAGAGAAACTGGAGATAATATTTGCGTCGCAATAACCGACCATGTGATTGCGTCGGTAGCTTTTCGTTTGAATTTCTTATTCACCATAGTCATTTAAAATAGTAACTCATTGAAAATAACTAAAAAATCAACTGGTAAGACAAGAAGGCGAAGAAATATACTAAATTTTAAATAAAAAGCAATAGGGTTAATGCCAAAGAGGTATACGCCAAATTTCGTGATATATATGCAAAATAGATGAAAATTTATTTATGCAATTTATTATGCTCTAAATAATTCACGTTGCAGGACAGAGCATCAGTGACATTTAAACAATGTTTTCGTTGGTCGTGAATGGGAGGAAGCCTAAGGCCAAATACTCTGCAGATACAGAAAATGCAACCTGATGCATGACAAATATAAGCAAGCTAATGATAAGCAGTTTATATTTCAACAACCAAAATATCATTAAGAAAAATGTGTTTTTCAGAAAATAAAAATCTATTTCCACCATAAACCATCCCTGAAGTGAAAATAGATTTCTGATTATATCAAGAGAGGAAATAATGGACGGGCGAATTCACTGCGCCCAGTCAGGTTTATTTAAGATGTGGTCCTGCCAGTCGACAACTTCGCTTTCTTTTACTGCGATATGACGAACAGAAATACGCTCTGCGTGCATTGCTGCTTTCGAACCGACAATCAGTGGATGCCACTTCGGCAACGGTTGACCTTCTGCAAGCAGTCGGTAAGCACACGTCACAGGTAGCCATTCAAATGTGGGCAGGTTTTCCCGCGTTAATTTAATGCAGTCTGGTTCATATTCGAAGCGACGTTCGTAGTTGCGGCACTGACAGGTTTTGATGTTCAACTGGCGGCAGGCGACGTTGGTGAAATAGATCTCGTCGGTATCTTCATCCATCAGTTTGTGCAGGCAACATTGACCACAGCCATCGCACAACGACTCCCATTCGGCATCAGTCATGTCTTCCAGGGTCTTAGTTTGCCAAAAAGGTATGTCGCTCATCAGGGTATCCACCATTGCTATAAAGGCGCTTCTTATAACCACTTCGTAAGATCGATGCAAGTATTGCCGCCCCAAAGAGCGGCAGAATCTGTATACAAGATATTACAATACGCGAGTGATCAAATAATGACCATTGACGTTGATTTCCAGCTCATCGCCACTCACCAGGGGACCTACGCCTTCTGGCGTTCCAGTCAGTACGACATCCCCCGCTCTCAGGGTGAAGAACTTACTCATATAAGCGATAAGCGGAACAATTTGATGAATCATATCAGCAGTAGTTCCCTGCTGCCGCACATGACCGTTCACCTTCAAACCTAATGATGTATTCTGGGGATCACCGTCAAATTCCCCAACAGGGATAAACCCCGAAATTGGGCAAGAATTATCAAAGGCTTTCGCTTTTTCCCACGGTTGCCCTGCTTTTTTCATTTTTCCCTGAATATCACGCAGCGTCAGATCTAACGCAACGCCATAACCCGCAATGGCTTTGCGTACATGCTCTTCTGTGGCCTGACGCAGGGTCGCACCAATCAGTACAGCCAGTTCAACTTCATGATGGACAGCACCAAGATCGCTCGGGATAGCCAGCGGCTGACGGAGATCGCACAATGCCGTTTCCGGTTTGATAAACAACACCGGTTCCTCTGGCGTCTCGCTGCCCATCTCCTTGATGTGTTTGGCATAATTACTGCCGACACAAACAACCTTACTTACCGGGTAATCGAGCAGCGCACCTTGCCAGTTATGATGTTGGTACATAGTTTTCCCCTACGCTAAGTGATATTCAGGAATGACCTGGAGACTACCCGTTATTGATCACTCTCTGTACGGATATGCCCGGTCAAAGAAAGATGCTGTTTCAGTAAATCTTCTGGTGGTGGCGGTAACTGCAAATAATATCCCTGCTCGGTTAACGCCTTTTTCACTTTTTCAATATCAGCATTGACTAATTTTTTACGCCCGTCCAACGGCAGAATCATCGCCAGTTGTGGTTTACCGAATCCCTGCATCAGCTCTTCGGGAACACGTGAAAAATCGTCTTTTTTTTCGACATATAAATAGGTCTGATCACGTTTACTACTTCTATAGATCACACAAAGCATACATTTACTCTGAATTAATGGGATGGTGACTTGCCTGAATATAATAGTGACTATAACATGCCTTCTGGACTTCGGAATATCTCCCCATACCGGGAAGATAATTAGCTAATTGAGTAAGGCCAGGATGTCAAACACGCCAATCGAGCTTAAAGGCAGCAGCTTCACCTTATCAGTGGTTCATTTACATGAGGCTGAACCAGAGGTTATTCGTCAGGCGTTGGAAGACAAAATCGCGCAAGCTCCTGCTTTTTTACGACATGCACCAGTGGTTATCAATGTCGGTGACCTTGAAAGCCCGGTTAACTGGTCTGCGCTACAAAAAGCAGTGTCATCCACAGGTTTGCGCATTATTGGCGTCAGCGGCTGTAAAGATGCCTCACTGAAAGCTGAAATTGATGAGATGGGGCTTCCCTTACTGACTGAAGGTAAAGAGAAAGTTGCGCGTTCCCGCCCTGCTGAGGTTATTACCCCAGCCACTCCGGTGCAAAACGCTAACCCCATCACAAAAACGCGATTAATAGATGTTCCCGTACGTTCCGGTCAGCGAATTTATGCTCCACAATGTGATCTAATAGTGACTAATCACGTCAGTGCTGGTGCAGAACTCATCGCCGATGGCAATATTCATGTGTATGGCATGATGCGTGGTCGTGCGCTTGCGGGAGCAGCGGGTGATCGTGAAGCACAAATATTTTGTACCAACCTGACGGCAGAACTGGTATCTATTGCAGGTGTTTACTGGCTGAGTGATAAAATCCCGGCAGAATTTTATGGCAAAGCGGCACGTCTGCGGCTGGCAGATAACGCTTTGTCAGTTCAACCGTTAAATTGATCCCTTTTTAACAAGGAATTTCTATGGCACGCATTATTGTTGTTACTTCGGGTAAAGGTGGCGTCGGCAAAACCACCTCCAGCGCGGCCATCGCTACTGGTTTGGCCCAGAAGGGAAAGAAAACTGTCGTTATCGATTTTGATATTGGCCTGCGTAATCTCGATCTGATTATGGGTTGTGAGCGCCGCGTCGTATACGACTTCGTTAACGTCATTCAGGGTGATGCTACATTAAATCAGGCGTTAATTAAGGACAAACGTACTGATAACCTGTTTATTCTTCCTGCTTCGCAAACACGCGATAAAGACGCACTCACCCGCGAAGGTGTCGCCAAAGTTCTCGACGATCTTAAAGCGATGGACTTCGAATTTATTGTCTGTGACTCCCCCGCCGGTATCGAAACAGGTGCACTGATGGCGCTCTATTTCGCTGATGAAGCCATTATCACCACTAACCCGGAAGTTTCTTCAGTGCGCGACTCTGACCGAATTTTAGGTATTCTGGCCTCAAAATCACGCCGTGCTGAAAATGGTGAAGAACCGATTAAAGAGCACCTGCTGCTGACCCGTTATAATCCGGGCCGTGTGAGCAGAGGCGATATGCTGAGTATGGAAGATGTGCTGGAGATCCTGCGCATTAAATTGGTTGGTGTGATCCCTGAAGATCAGTCTGTGCTCCGCGCCTCTAACCAGGGTGAGCCAGTGATCCTCGACGCCACAGCCGATGCGGGTAAAGCGTATGCCGACACCGTTGAGCGCCTGTTAGGAGAAGAACGTCCTTTCCGCTTCATTGAAGAAGAAAAGAAAGGTTTCCTCAAACGCCTGTTCGGAGGATAAGTTATGGCCTTACTTGATTTCTTTCTCTCGCGGAAAAAGAACACAGCGAACATCGCTAAAGAACGCCTGCAGATTATTGTAGCTGAACGTCGCCGCAGCGATGCTGAGCCACATTACTTACCGCAATTGCGCAAAGATATTCTTGATGTGATCTGTAAATACGTACAAATCGATCCTGAAATGGTCACTGTACAGCTTGAGCAAAAAGATGGTGATATTTCCATCCTCGAACTTAACGTGACATTGCCGGAAGCCGAAGAGCTGAAATAACGTTCGATAAGAATATTCTCAAAGAAGGGCAGATTATTTCTGCCTTTTTTTGTGACTCAATTTTTATATTTTTAGCGCTTTTCAGCCAATAAAAAACCCAGACAAAATGCCTGGGCCTTAAAATTTGGACCGCCATCGAGGCCTCGAACCCCGTACCTTCCAACAATCCTTTTGTCGTTTGTCGTTTGCTCTTCCTGATGAGCTAATGGCGGTAATATTCGTCACCGGCAATTTGCCTGAGGGTAGCTAACTCATCCCCCTTGTGACCGGAGCGAATAATACACAAGACAGATTGTCCATGCAATAACTATAGTTTACATAAATACATCAGAAGGAATAATTGCCTGTTTTTTGCACTTAGCGCGCATAATTCACTCAACCAGTAATGATGAGCACACTTGCGCCACTAACGCTTTCTGGTGACTTATTACCACCATGCCCAATGCACGACGCTGACACAATTCCAGCAAGAACGTCCAGACATCACGCTGAGTTGCCGGATCTAGTTGTGCGGTAATTTCATCAGCAATAAGAAAGCGCGTACGTGGATCGAGTGCTCGTAACAACGCCAGTCGGGCAAGCTCACCGCCAGAAAGTTGACCCGGACGCCGCGTTAGCCATTCAGGTGCAATATGTAAGCGCGCCATCATTTCAGCATCCGGTGACCAGAAATCCTGTAAAGAGTCGGCAATGCTGCGACAGGGATTAAACGTTAATTCCGGATGTTGTGGTACAAGTTGTACCGGGCAATAACCGCAGTTCGCAAGCGGCTTACCATCAACCAGGACCTCCCCTGACAACGGTTTTTGCCAGCCAGCCAGAACTCTGCCGAGTGTGGTTTTTCCGCTGCCGCTTGGAGTACTGAGCCCCAGCCGCTCGCCCGGTCTTAAGGAAAATGACAGATTCTGCCAAAGGACTTTCTCCCCCTGACGAATGAGCAGATCACGACAGCTAAGCATTCTTCTTCCCCATTCAGACAAAAAGCAGATTTTTTTCTGGCAATGCCTGCCACTGACGCTTTAATTGTTCGCTCATCTCGCCTTGCAGAAGTTGTTCCCGACTAAGGTTATCGCTGACTCGCCCCCGATGAAGCGAGACAATGCGGTCAGCATACTGCCCGGCCAGCATTAAATCGTGTGTCACCCATAGCACCCCATAACCTTGTTTGCACAAGCCCTGCAATTGTTGCATGAGCTGATGCGCCAGTGGTGCATCCAGCCATGCAGTAATTTCATCAGCCAGTATATACCGGCAATCGCTTAACGCTGCATGACAGGCCAGGACACGTTTCGCCATACCGCCAGAAAGCTGTCGTGGATAACGCCGAAGAACGGAGGATTCCAGTTGATTTTGTGCCAGCAGTTGCGTCACATGGTGGATATTCCAGTTTTTACCCGTTAATTGATACGCCCGTTGCAAATGTTTTTGCACATCCAACATCGGATTTAGCGCCTGCACGCCCTGCGGCACATAACTGAATGTTTTGCCACGCAGTTGTCGCAAACGATGATTATCCACAGGTGAGCCATTAAGGGATATCTTCCCCGTTAAGCGGATATTGTCTGGCAGCAAATCGAGTAGTGACTGCAATAACAGGCTTTTCCCTTCCCCACTGCCACCCACTAACGCCACCAACTCACCTGGCGCGAGCTCAAAAGAAATATCCTCCAGTAAAGGAGACCAGCGCTTGGCACCAAACCAACGATAGCGTGCGACTTCCAGAGTCACTTGTTGCAAACTCAACATTTATCGTTCCTTAACCATAACTGCTGAACTGCTCTTGCCAGTTGATCAAATAACATCACCAGAATAAAGAGCATCAAACCAGGAAATAAAACCAGCCACCAGTTACCGTAGCTGATAAAACGCAATGCATCTGCCAGCAGTAAACCAAGCGAAGGTTCATGTGGTGCGAGGCCAAATCCCAGAAAACTCAGGGCTGCCGAATGCAAGACTGCGTGAGGAAACATAAGCAAAGTGCCTGTCAGCCACTGCGGCAGTAATGCGGGAAGATAGTGATGACGCCAGCAATACAACGCACGGCGACCTGCTCGTCGGGTTAACATCAGGTAATCACTCTGCGCCACCCGTTCTGCCTCCGCCCGCAGGATCAATGCCAGGCGCGGCCAGTGAGTAAACGCGACGGCCATAATCACACCGTTTTTCCCCCCTCCCAACGTAAAGCAAATTAGGATTAACAGCAGTAGATGCGGCATCGACAACATTGCATCAGTAAGCAGGCGAACGAGTGTATCGAAGTGTCGATTTATCCGCGAAATTGCCGCCATCATTAACGCAATGAATCCGCTACATAACGCAGCGCCAACACCAATTTGTAAGCTGGTTAATGCTCCCTGAAAGCATCGGATCCATAAATCACGCCCAAGGTTATCCGTTCCAAACCAGTGTTGTGTATCGGGAGGCAAATGGCGAGCCAACAGATTAACTGCCAGGGGGTCCTGTAATGCCAGCACGCCACAACAGGTTATGATGAGCAGCAAAGAGGCAGATACGAAGAGCCGAAGGAGAACTGGAGCTGGGTTATAAAGCATCTGGCCGCTCCAACGCATAATTCAGCCGATTCACCAGCCATGCAGACAGACTATTCCCCACAAAAACCAGCAACGTGCTAAAGAGTACAATGCCCAATAACAACGGCACATCACCACGCAATCCGGCATCGATAGTTGCCTGACCAAGGCCAGGATAAGCAAAAACCTTTTCAGCCAACAACGCTCCGCCAAGCAACTCCCCCAAAGAAGCAAATTGCAAACACAGAGCAGGCGTAATGGCATGACGCAGCACATGATGACCCAATAGTGACCAGCCAGCATCACCCTGTGCACGGGCAAAGCGGACAAATTCACTGCCCATTACACTGGCTATTTTTTCACGAGTATGTAGTGCGATCTGCCCCATACCCAAAAGGCTGAGAGCAGATACAGGTAAGATCAAATGGCGTATTCGTTCGGTAACAGTAGCGACATCGCCACTGTTACCAGGTTCCCAGGCACAGCAAACCGGCAAGACGGGCCAGCGAACGGCAAATAAGGCCAGCAGTAGCAGCCCTATCCAGAATGTAGGTAATGATGACAGGAGATAACTCGCTCGACAGATCAGTTTATCGGGCCAGCGGTGCAAATAGCGCCCGGCCAGAAATCCCGCTGAAATTCCCAGCAAGCCCGACAACAGCCATGCGCCGGCCAACAAGGCAAAGGAGGTAGCAAAACGCTCGCCGATCACTTTCGCAACCGGGGCGTTATACAGCATCGAATAACCTAAATCTCCCTGTAACAGACGGAAAAACCAGTGAGCAAAACGCTGCCATAATGGTTGATCAAGCCCCCAACGTGCGGCAATACGGGCATATTGTTCTGGTGGCACATGCAGCAGATCATTACCGATATAGGCACGGATGGGGTCAACGGGCGAGAAACTTAGCAGCATAAATGTACCTGCCGCCACCAGCATTAGCAGAGTTACCAACCGCAGCAAATGATGGGCAATACGCATCATTAACGACAAGTCCATTTCCAGTCAGACAAGTTATTTAGCAGTGACCAGCTACCATGAATTTCCGGTGCGCCTTTACCCAGGTCGATACATGGATTAGCAAGATAAGTGTGTTGAATATTGAGTAACCACGCCCACGCTGCATCCCCCTGTACCCCCGCACCGGTTTGACCATCCCATTCAACCTGCTGCCAGAATGGAACGGCTTTTTGCCAGTCCGGTGCATCCAGCGCCTGTTTTAAATGCTGTTCAACGGTGGTATTGCGGTAATAACCGGGGTTGTAATATTCGACACCCGCAGCCTGTCCACTATAGTGGTGAACCAGCTCCATAGGGTCGAGGCTTCCCCAGCCGAAAAGCGTCGGATTGGCATGCATATTCCGCTCTACCGTTTCCCAACTTCCTGACTGTAACGAAACCGCAATCCCCAGTGGTTGCAGCATTGCGCGGACGGCTTCCGCCAGATCCTGACGGGTACTGTCACCGCTGGCGTACCATAATGTAAGATTTGCTGCCTTCCCGTCTTTCTCTCGTACGCCGTTTTTACCCATTTTCCAGCCAGCCTGATCGAGAATTGCCCGGGCTTTATTGAGGTCGCCATCTTTGAATGTGCTGACAGGATTCTGCCATGGTAGTCCCTGAACTGCGCTATAAGCCGGAATGGCATGACCTTCCATGACCTGCTGGGCGAGTTGCTTGCGGTCAATGGCGTAGTTAATCGCCCGACGGATGGCGACATCAGCGGTGATATCGTTACCAACAGGATAGCCATTCGCATCTTTTTTGCCGGCAGGCTCCATTGGAAAAACAATGCCACGGTTTTCTACACTATCACGTACCCAGAGTTTGAGATTTTTTTGCTGTGGCGAGGCAGCCATTGACGGGGCAATACGCACGAGGTCCAGTTGACCACTGCGTGCTGCAGCCCAGGCGTTATCTTCATCCAGGAAAACAAATACCAGTCGATTAAAGTCGTTTTTCTTTCCGGCATACCAGGGGTTGGCTTCAACAATCAATTGTTGTCCTGGCTGGAAACTTACGAGTCGATATGGGCCTGCACCAATAGGTTTCTGAGCGAACGTTTTCTCATCATATTCTTTTGCCGGAACAATGCCCAACGAACCCAGCACATTTACGAAGGTACTTTGCGGATGGCTAAGCGTGATTTCGACTGTGCGTTTATCGATCTGGCGAGCATTACTAAAGTTCCCCATATCGATTTTCCCACCGCTTTTCGCTGCTTTATTGTAGGTAAAAACAACGTCTTCGGCAGTGAGCGGAGAACCATCTGAGAAGCGAAGATCGGGCTTTAATGTCAGGGTCCAGGTTTTACCGTCATCACTGGTTGCAACTTTCTCAGTCAGTAAATTCCCCCAACTCATATCGGCATTCTGCTTTAACAACGGGCCATGAAGCAGGAAATAACTGCCGTGGCTCCAGCCAAGCATGGGATCAAAACCTTCGGTTGGTTCAGCACCAATCGCCAGTTTAAGAGTACGTCCATCTTGAGGTTGTTCTGCTGCGTAGAGTGAGGAAGTGAGTGCGAAAGTCAGCGCACATGCCACCAGTGCCCGTTTAGCCGTAATCATTTTTTTTCCCGATCAATCGTCAATTCATCCCCCTGACAACAGATGTCCGGGGCGCCTGGGAAGGCATTATGATTGACCCGGTCAATAGAAAATATGACACAGGACAGAAAAGTATGATCATTTTATAAAAACGTCATACCCTTCTGTCTGGTGTTTTCATCGACACTCTGTAGTCTTTGTGCGCTAATTTCATACGCAGCCGGTTAATAAGGTTAATTAAGAACCACATCACTGCGTTAATGAAATTGACCACAACCAGGAAATTGGCAAACCATGAGCCATGGGCGCCAAATAAAATCACCAGAAAGGTGAGGATAATAAAGAATGCCGAGATAATGGCGTAAAGCCTGACAATGTCTAACGGTTTGTTTTTGTTCATATTACTGCAATTAACAACCCTATCTTAAAGCTTGTTAATATTCTAGCAAGCAAATGTAAGAAGAATACAGACGGGAAATGTTACTGAATCTCTGAAATGATTCAGTATTGATTTATATTCGTTGAATATTTGATCAATGACTTGTGCCGTGGTGTATTTTTCACCACGGCACAACCTTCTACAGGTTAGAATTTATATTTGAAACCAAGCATAACGGCGGTGTCATTATAACCATTGTCACCGAGCTGCACGCCGACGTTACCCCAGACACTGGCGGAAGGACTCAGATTACCGTTAACACCGAGTTTTATCTCGCCCAGGTTTTTCGCCCCTTCCTGCTCAACTTTCACGCCATTCATGGAAACGGCGAAATCTTTGCTGTTATGGATCCAGTTCATCTCAACAAAAGGTTCGAAGTCATCACCATGCGGACCACTGTTTTTATCCTGCGTGCGGATAAAGGTGCGAAATCCCAATCGGGTCTGAATGTTGTTGCTCGCTTCGTTTTCGACACGAGTACCATTGGCTTCAGTATGGGCGTTATGATCAACATCCATCCAGATAGCCTGAGCCTGGGGTTGGAAGATCCATTCATATTTCGCGTTTTCTAAACCTGTGTGTTTATTCAGGGAAAAACCGTATCCTGCTTCTATAGATGCAGTTGCCCCTTTCGAACTGTAACTTTCGTAAGCCAGCTCATCGCCTTTCACACTGTTTTTAAACCAACTGTACTGCGCCCAGGTGTCGAGGTAAGCCCCTTTTTTGCTGACCTCATCAGCAAACCATGTGGCGTACAGACCGGCACTGTAACCTCTAACGCTACCCTTTGAACGGTAACCGGAAATCGAGGAATGAGTTGAGTTATAGTCACGGGCATAGCCTCCCATCACACCAAAGCGCCAGCTACCTTTTTCGCAGAATGCACCGGTGAACAGATCCGCGCCAAGCTGTGTTACATAGCGATGTGAAGTGGTTTTTAATTGTCCACTACTATCACGCCATGCGTTATGCCCACTGATCTGGCGTAGCCATAATCTGCTTGTGCGTTCCTGTTCTCTGGCAGGATCGATATAACGCGTTTCACCTGCTCGATCATTCAGGCGCATCAAAAACAGAGTGTTTGCCGCTGCCAGGTTGGCAACATAACTTCCCCCTTCCGGGCGCAAAACAGGAATGCTGTTTCCGGCTGGGTTGATGTTGTTACCGGAGTCCGTATCCGGGAGAACACTGTCGTCATTACCTTCGTCGGGATTTGGTACAGGATCACCACTGTCCGGCGGAGTAACATCTTCATCGTCGGAATCCGGTTGAGTAATGTCCTCATCGCCGGTATCTGGCGGAGTATCATCATCTGAGTCTGGCGGAGTTACATCATCATCACCTGATGGGGCGTCATCAATCAGGAAGTTTGTCAGATACCAGTTTTTATTGATTTTGTTTAACTCATATTCGTAAGCTCCGGCGGTGATCCTGCCAACCTGATTAAATACACCACTGGAATCACCGCCGACTGTGATCAGCTCAATACCATTGATTGTTGCTTCACCTGTACCGCCGGCATTTGTGACATAAACATTCGTTGAACCAGATGTATTTCCTTTGACCTCTAGTTTATCTGTTGGCGAATCATCTCCATTTAATACCGTTCGAAAATAGAGCGAACCATTATCACCATGATAGTCACCATTAACTATTAACTCACGACCTTTATCAAAGGTTTGACTCTCGTAGTTTGACAGATAGATTTTACTCTCAGAGTTTGTCAGATTGGTTACTGTAGAGGAATCTGACATATACCATCGAGTACCTGCAGAAAGTGAAAGATCAGTTTTAATCTCTGATGCCGTCTCATTATTTATTAACGCCGCACCATAGAGGGTCGAATCAGAAGCCTTAACTACCAGTTCACTTTCAGTGTTATTGATTAAAACATTATTAGCTGATGACAATATACTCTGATTTCCTATCTCAATCGAAGCTAAAGAATTATTAACTTCTATAACTTCTGAGGAACTGTTAAGCTGTGTATTTGACAGTGTGACATCAGCAGAATTTATATTTCCTGAGAATGACAACCCTGTTCCTTTATCTGTGGTTGCGATGACATTTGTTAAAGTCAACGTGCCACCATTATGGATTTTGGCAATGCTTGCGCTTTCTCCTTCCGTAGATATCAGGCTATTTTCAAACGTTATACTCCCCTGCCTGATAGCAATTGCATGACTTTCTTCACCATGAGTGGCAAGCATTACATCATCTAACTGGATAAAAGATTTTTCCCCGTTAGCATATGCACCATAGCTTCTATCTCCTGTGGTCTGTATTACCCCCCCTGTCATTTTTAAGTCTGCACGGCTAACAATTTCATGATCATTCTGCTCATCCTTAACATCATCCACTTCATCAACACAGGTTCGATTATCGCCAGGATTGGAGCAAGCCAAAACGCCTGACGCATTTTTTCCTTTTGTAATAATGATATTCAAGCCATTTGCTTTGATTATAGTGTTTTGATCAGCGACATCAGAGTTATCGAAATCTTTATCATTAACCTGGCTTAATAGTCCTGCTGAATAATCGCCTGATGTATATACAATATTAACCCCATCCATAGTGGTTGTTGCACCATACTCACTAACGACAGCGCTGGAGGTAATCCCATTTTCTCCTTGCCCCCCAGATGTTACTATTAATGAGTTCTCTATAGTTGCCTCAACTCCAACATCACTAACAGAAACCCCATAACTTGAATTACTATTAGTATAGACTATGGAATTTGACACCTTCTTATTGACGGTATCTGAATTTATTATCACTGCATGCTGATTATCATCTGAAGGCGTTATCACAATATCAGCATATGCACTATTCACAGCCAGAGCGATTAATCCCAGGCTAAACCCTGGTAATTTATTTTGTTTCATAGATTAGCCATCCATTCATTGGATAAAAACATTCCTGATTACGTAACCTATAAGCCCAGACTACCAAAACTGACTGTAAAGGCAAAAACAAAAAAACAAGAAATCTAAATACATTAATATACGTAAGAAATAATAATATAATCAGTAACACTTAATAATTTTTATTTCTTCTGACACTGTACATAACTGAATAACAGAGTTATGGATTATACTGAAATAAACAAACTTTACACACACTAATCATTTCACCATGAAACCATTATGCCAACATATTAAATATATTGTAATAACTATACTGTTGAAATATAAATCTCTGAGAGCTCTGAAAAGTAACCTGCCGAATTTCTCGGCAGGTATTACTGTATTTTAATGTAGTGTCAACAGATGTTACTCAAGCTCCGACGTTGCTGCTACCAGATGAGCCATCACCCCCGTGCGCATGGTGGTTTCATCTACGTTAAATTTATCACTGTGATTATTTTGTACATCAGACGTTCCGGCAGCATCAGCACCGAGAAACATAAACATACCCGGTGCTTTTTGGGCATAAAAACTGAAGTCTTCAGATGCGCCAGGATTCCAGTTGTTGATCTCAGCATCAATGCCCTGTTTTTGCAGCAACGGAACCATCGTCTCGACCAACTGCGGATTATTCATTGTCACTGGATATATTTTCACAATTTGCGTTATAGCTTTCGCTCCGGCCGCGTCCGCAATACCTTCGGCAACCTGAGGAATGCGCGTTAACAAGGTTTGACGAATATCGGCATTATTACTGCGAATTGTACCAACCATCTCCGCTTTCCCGCTCATCACATTTGCGGTTTCACCTGCGGTCAATTTGCCCACAGTGATTACGCCCATTCCCGAGGATAAATCAGCATTACGGCTGACAATCTGTTGTAACGCGACAACAATGTTTGCAGCTGTAAGCGTGGCATCACTTCCGGCCCACGGCATCGCACCATGAGACTGTTTACCTTCAACCTTAATAATGAAATCATCGACACTATTCAACGCCGGTCCTTGCGCAATCCACATTTTCCCTGCAGGTAGCCTTGCCATAACGTGAATACCAAACACGCGCTTAATGGCATATTTTTCCATTAAGCCATCCTGCACAAGAGCATTGGCCCCGCTTACAGGAAGATTCTCATCAAAAAGATCATGGATACTGTCGCCCTCTTCCGCTGGCTGGAAAATTAACACTACCCGGTTATTAAACTTGTCTTTGTTCTGTTGCAATATTTTTGCTGCAGAAAGCAACATTGCCATATGCACGTCGTGACCACACATATGTGATACCGGCACTTCTTGCCCCATAAATTGCCCGGTACTCTGACTCGCAAATGACAAACCGGTGTTTTCTTTAATCGGCAAAGCGTCAAGCTCACTACGCAGAGCAACTGTGTTCTTTTTATCAGGGTTAATGATGCCAATCACAGCGGTAGGTGCATTTTTCCAACCGGTTACGACCTCTATACCTTGTTGTTTAAGGTAATTAACCACTTTTTGTTGGGTATTTATTTCCTGATTACCCAACTCTGGATGCCGGTGTATATCTCTGCGCAACTGAACAGTTTCGGCGTAGTTTTTATTGATGCCCTCTTCCATCCATGTTGTTGATGCAAACGATAATCCCGTACAGAATAATAACGAGGTAAACAGTGTGGCTTTATTAAGTTTCACATAATCTCCAGATGGTTATTTTATTGTGCAATTGAGATTTGCGTAAAACCTGAAAATAGTCAATAAAAATCAAATTATTAAACACGACATGCAAATATCAACATTGATGATTATTAACTTTTTAATGACTTTATGACATATTTTAATAACGTATGAATTTAGTTGATTCAAGAGTTGTTAAAAGAAATTACCCGCGTTGTTTGCGATAAGCTTAGAGAGCGTAAACTCATCTGTAAGGTTGCTGAGATGATGGCTGGCTATTTGTTTGTTGAGAGAAGAATTTAGTTACTAAGAAATGAAACACATCCACCACAACTTATTATATTATAATAATTCATCGTTATAACCCTGACAAAGGAGAGCACACATGAAAATCAAGGGCATTAGCAAAGCCGCTTTTCTTTTTGCACTGTTGACCTCAACGGGCTTTGCTTCAGGTAAGGATGTCAATGTCGAGTTCAGGAAAGGTCATAGCAGCGCCCAGTACTCAGGCGAAATAAAAGGATACGATTACGACACATATAACTTTTATGCCCATAAAGGTCAGAAAGTACACGTCAGTATTTCTAATGAGGGGGCTGATATTATCCTCTTCGGGTCAGGCATCAGCGACTCAGTTGATCTCTCAAGATATTCCACTGAACTTGATAACAATGGTCAATACACCCTTCCCGCAACGGGAAAATATGAACTGAGAGTGCTTCAAACACGTAATGATGCCCGTAAAGATAAAACTAAAAAATACAATATAAACATACAGATCAAATAAATCGAAACTGACGGGGACAGCCCCGTCATTATTTCTGCTAACTTTAATCAAAGATTCAGAAATCTGCCATAAAGACAGACTTCTTTAATTTATAATTAGAGATTTGCAACGTTATGATATACTTTTTGAACATCATCATCATCTTCAAGGGCATCAACAAGCCCTTCAAAGATTTCTAAATCTTCTGGTGAAAGTTCAACTTCTGATTGAGCAATCATTTCTAATTCTGTTGTTGAGAATTTAGTAATACCCGCTGCTTTTAGAGCTGCAATGCCTTTGTGAAGGTCTGTAGGTTCGGTATAAATAACGATGTTTCCTTCTTCTTCGGTCACATCACGAACATCAACTTCAGCATCAAGTAAAATTTCAAAAATATGGTCAGGATCTGTTCCTTCAAATACAATCACGCCAGTATTGTCAAACATATAACTGACAGAACCTGCCGCACCAATGTTCCCGCCTTTTTTATTGAAAATTGTGCGAACATTTGCAATCGTACGATTAACATTTGAAGTCAACGTTTCAGCGATAATCATTGAGCCATTTGGTCCAAAGCCTTCATAACGTCCTTGTACGAACGTTTCATCGCTACCACCTTTGGCTTTATCAATAGCTTTATCAATAACGTGTTTTGGGACTTGTGCCTGCTTCGCACGTTCAATAACGAATTTTAAAGATGTGTTTAATTCTGGGTCCGGTTCACCTTGTTTGGCAGCAGCATAGATTTCCACACCGAATTTTGCATATACTTTAGACGTTGCACCGTCTTTAGCCGTTTTTTTAGCAACAATATTGGCCCATTTACGTCCCACTGGAATAATCTCCTCGGAAATTTATTTACATTACTAACAGATTGATAACCTGCATTTTTTCAGCATATTATATCACAACATAAAAATTTTCGTCTATGAGAATTAAATATAAGTTAAATGTAAAGCGGCACTTTAATTTTTCATTAATTAATAATATTACCCGATTATTTTTCTGATTTGATTTTTGCTATTTATTCTTAATAATTGAAACGCTGTAATAATATCTAAGACAATAATAATGTGATAATCCCTACTAACCATCTGGAAAGCGTTTTAAAAACAGTTTTATTCTTAATCAACTGATATTTAATGATAAGTATCATTAAATTGTCCTTTTATTAGTTGAAATCATATTTTTACAACCATCTGATTTAATTGATATTTCCATTCATTTTTAGGGGGTTATACTATCATTTATATCAAAATAACGTTTCTTTTCACCAGCGATTAAGAAGAACTTTTAATGATTACGGTTGAGCAAGTAAAAATGAATTATCCAGGAGCAGATGCCTGGCAAACAGGTGACAGCCCGGAACTGGCTAGCAAGCTTGCAAATCTGATCAAAAAAGGGATCAAAAAGGCCACCTGCGGATCTTTTGCTTCTTATCTACACATCATTCGGTCAGAAACCGGCTTTGGTGAGTGCGTCGAAAGCAGCCTTTTGCAGATTGACCAGATCACGGCGACGGCGATCTGGCATATGGCACTCGATGCGGATTTTCACTGGCATAGCCCGGTCGATATCCAGCATTGAGTCTTTGGTAATTCGGAGGAGGCCAGTAAGCAGTATCGTCAAATCCACAGTAACGCCTTAACGGGCTGATTCTGTCATCTGCCTCCCATAATACAGGGGGATACGGTGTTTACCGGATTTTCAGCAGGCATAACGCCCGGCAGACTGGGATCCTCTTTCCTCTGATACGATGAGCCTGCTATGCATGGTACTTCCGGCAACCCGCCTCCCGGCCGACACATTTTTTTCCCGGCAGCACCTCTGCCCTGCCCTTACCCCTGCTGTCTGACCGTTTTTTATTGCCCCGTTTTTCTGCGCCGACTGCCGGACGCTCTTCCTGTGCCCCTTGTTAAGGGCAGAGGAAGACCGTCTGCCGGTGGCTGCGGGATATCAGAACAGATGACATGGAGAATGTTTTATGAATGAAAACACGTTTCGCCACAGACCGCTGACACGGGCGGTGGCTTTTTTGTGTATCGCCACCCAGGTGGCCTTTCCGGTGGCGGCGACAGCCACCGGGACTTTCCGGGTGACAGCACCGGTGGCAGACACCACCACCGCAGCGACTGCGGATGAGGATGCCCGGCTGGCCGGACTCGCCTCACAGGCCGGCAGTATGCTCACCAGCGGAGTCAGTGGCGACCAGGCGGCTGACATGGCCCGGGGTTATGCCACCGGCGCGGCACAGGCGGCCTTTCAGGAATGGCTGAGCCAGTGGGGGACTGCCCGGGTGACACTGAGCGCTGATGAGCACTTCACCCTCAAAGGCTCGGCCCTTGATTTGCTGCTGCCCTGGTACGACACCCCGGAAAATATCATCTTCACCCAGCACAGCATTCACCGCACTGATGACCGCAACCAGCTCAACACCGGCACCGGCTGGCGTCACTTTATGCCGGATTACATGACCGGGGTGAACCTGTTTTTCGACCACGACCTGACCCGTTACCACAGCCGGATGGGCCTCGGGGGTGAATACTGGCGCGATAACCTGAAGCTCGGGGCTAACGGTTACCTGCGTCTCACCGGCTGGCGGGATGCACCAGAGCTGGATTACGACTATGAAGCCCGTCCGGCGAACGGCTGGGATGTGCGGGCGGAAGGATATTTACCCGCGTACCCGCAGCTGGGGGCGAAGCTGATGTATGAACAGTACTACGGGGATGAGGTGGCGCTGTTTGGTCGTGACCACCGGCAGAAAGACCCGCATGCCTTCACCGCCGGGGTGAGTTACACCCCGGTGCCGCTGGTCTCCCTGAGTGCGGAGCAGCGTCAGGGCAAGGGGGGTGAGAACGACACCCGTTTTGGCCTGAACCTGAGCTACACGCCGGGGGTGAGCCTGGCCCGCCAGCTTGACCCGGACGCGGTGGCATACCGCCGCAGCCTCTCCGGCAGCCGCCATGACCTGGTGGAGCGTAACAACAACATTGTGCTGGAGTACCGCAAGAAGGAGCTGGTGAAGCTGCAGCTTAACGACCCGGTGACCGGTAAAGGCGGCGAGCAGAAACCTCTGGTGGCCTCGCTGCAGAGTAAGTATGCCCTGAAGACATTGCAGACCGATGCGGCAACATTAACGGCAGCCGGAGGTGTTATCAGTACCGCGGACAACCAAGTGACAGTGACCCTGCCGGCGTACCGTTACACAGCCACCCCGGACACCGATAACACCTACCGGGTGGCGGTGACGGCGGAGGATGTGAAAGGCAACCGCAGTAACCGGGAAGAGAGTACCGTGGTGGTGCAGGCGCCACAACTGAGCGCAGAGGACTCGGAAGTGACCAGTGACAAACCCATACTGAAGCCGGACGGGGTGGACACGGCACACCTGACCTTCCTCGCCCGGGACACGGACGGTAAGGCGGTCAGTGGTTTGAAGGTGACTGCCGGATTCACGGCGCCGGAGGGACTGAATTTCAGCCTGAGTGAGTTCTTCACGGAGACGAAAACCCCCGGTGAATACACCGCCGGGCTGAAAGGCAGCATGAAGGGGACGGTGAGCGTGATGCCCCTGGTGGACGGTAAACCTGCGACTAAAGCACCGGTCACAGTGACGCTCAGTGATGTTGTGCCAGTGGCAAAGTATTCAACAATAACCCTGTCATCAGCCGCCACCAGGGCAGACCAGGCCGGACAGAATTTCCACGCAGGGGAGCAAGTATTCGTGACGGTAATGCTGAAAGATACGCTGCAGCATCCTGTGAGTGACCAGAAAGCCCTGCTGCAGGGAGAAGTGGTGACTGTGGAAGGGATGTCATCAAAAGACGGTGCGGAGTGGCAGGAAGAGGAAGATGGTACTTACAAGATGCTTTATGTCGCGCAGGGAGCGAAGGAAGGTCACAGAGCGACGCTGAAGCTTACCGACGGAAACAAAACCACTGCCCCGTATACCATCCATCCAGGTGACGTTAATATCGATAAATCGACACTTGGCAGCGACAAGGAAGAGATTGCTGCAGATGGTCAGGAGGAAGCGATAATCACCTACAACGCGCAGGACAGCTATGGTAATGCGATAGACAACCTGGATGTAAAAGCAGCGATTGATATGCCTGTGGGAATGACTATAGCCCTGCAGGATTTCGTGAAAGGTGCGGAAAAAGGAGTCTATACAGCAACCCTGAAAGGGACATCGCAGGGTGAGGTGAGTATCATGCCGCAGGTTGGCGGAGAGAATGCGGCGCGTGACGCGGTGAAGGTGACGCTGAGCAGGACATTCGATGAGACAAAATCATCTTTTACTACCAATTACAGTGAGTACGAAGACGAAGAACCTATAATTCTGAAACTGTCACTGAAAGATAAGGATGGAAAGCCGATCAGTGGGATGGCAGGAAGCCTGAATAAAGATGCCCTGTTGTCTGTTGAACATGCCTTGCAGAAAAATAGCTGGACAGAAACCGGGGAAGCCGGTGAATACACAATAGAATATATAGCTGATAGTGTGGGCAATGGACTGATGGCATCACTAAAACTTATGTCATGGAAGAACGAGAAAACAGCCACATATAATATCACTGCGCAACCGAGAAACATGGATGGCTCTATAATTGTTGGAGGGGTGGGTTTTGCTAGTTCTCAAACGCCAAGGTTCCCAACCACAGGTTTCAGAGGGGCAACCTTTACAATAACTGGCAATAATTTCATTGTAGGTGTTAATAATTATAATCTACGAGTCACGTGTGGTGACAAAACAAAAGATTGTGATTGGGTCACAGTAAATAAACAGAGCGATTCTGCTATTGTTAAATTTATTTCAAATCCTACCTCCGGGTCTAAAGTTAGAATAACCGCAATCCCCACAGTCGAAGGAGCGTTAACACTTATGTACGAATTTCAAATTAGGAAATGGTTTAAACCGGACAGTAACTCTATTGGGAATCCTGTCGGACTCGTTGACTCCTGTATAACAGCCAACGGAAAAGTGCCAGAGAAATCTGAACTGAATAATGAAGCAAATATACCTAAGGTTGGGACGTTATGGGCAGAGTGGGGAAAAACATTAGTAAGCGAAGGTTTGGTTAGCCATCCAACCATATGGACCCCCAGTGCTCAAGCAGCGAGTGGCTGGGCGCTTCTTAGTATCGAAAACAATGTATTCCCTGGCATACAAGAAGGTAAGTTTAATGAGTTTGATGGCGAACTTACAAGTGCCAATATTTATGGTCGCGTGTGTGTTTTTGAACTTTAGAGGTAATAGTAAGTAGCTGAGGATAAAATGTAGGACTGAGGAACAGTACTTGTTACTCAGCCCTACGTATATAGTTGTACATATAGCACTTCAGTTAACTTGTACCCACTCAGACTCGAACTGACAGTATACGTAGCCAGAACTATCAACTCTGACAGTTCGCTTTGAGTCATGTATAGACTTTTTGACATCAACTAATCGTTTCTTTATACAAGTTGGTAAATAAAGGAGTATTGAAATAAAGATTTATACTTACCCTAAAAGTAGATCTCTCAGAGTACTTTGGGCACTTGAAGAAATTGGAATATCTTACGATACCGTAAGAGTTGATCTTTTTAATCCAGATTCTAAAGTGAAATCACCACACCCTTTTGGGAAAGTTCCTTTTTTGATAGACGAAGAAGTTTCAATAAGTGAGACTTTAGCCATATGTACCTACCTGTGTGAAAAACATCAAAATGTCACTCTTTACCCCGCAAACTTGGTTGAAAAAGCCTCTGTTAATTCCTGGTTAAGCTTCACCCTCACCGATTTAGAAGCTCCGGTATGGGGGTTGCTCAAACACATCACATTCACTCCAGAAAATCAACGCTCCACAAACTTAATGAATTATCTTAGAGAAGAAGCAGCCAAGGTTATCAACCAAATTCACTTCAACACGGCTCATACTTGGATCGCGGGAAATAATTTTACTCTAGCTGACATTTTTCTCTCACACACGTTGCAATGGGCAAAACTGTGCGGATTAGACGTTAACACAGAAACTAACTGCTATATAGTTAGAACCCAGAGCCGACCAACTTTCGTGAAAGCTTGTGAAAAGAATAATCTTTAATAAAGTTTGTAACATTATGGTATTTAAGCACAGTTGTATTCCCAAATTCCGTTCCTGGCACAGAGGGGACAAACTGTAGTAATTTACTGAATTTGCCCACCTGAACAGAGGTGATATGCGACCTCAGAACAATCCAGGTGCACAAATGAAAAGAAGAAATTTTAGTCCTGAATTCAAACGCAAATCCGCTCAACTATTACATTGGATCATTAACTTTTAGGACAATAAAAGTTGAAAAGCAACATCCGCTCCTGACACGGAGCGAACTGCCAGCCCCACCATCAGGTCTGCCATGATCAAACAGCAGACCTGACTTTCGAACAACATCCCGTATGTTCTAGCGCAACAGTATTTTACCCGCCAGGTACGTTGTTGCCTGCCCGCCGATGTGGACACGTTCCCCGACTTGCTGGCAGCGTAAATCCCCGCCGCGCTCGGCGCCCTGATACGCCATCATTTGTGTCTTATTAAGTTTTTCCGCCCAGTACGGAATGAGCATACTGTGCGCTGAACCTGTGACGGGGTCTTCCACTACGGCTTCACCCGGACAGAAGAAACGGCTGACAAAATCGTATTCCCCTTCCCCCGGAGCGGTGATACAAACCATTTTTCCCAGAGGCAGCATGGCATTAATATTCGGTCGTACTGCTTCAACCTGCTGTTGATTCTCCAGCACCACCATGTAATCACGCGCCACGCGCACTTCTATGTATTCTGTAATACCTAACGCTTCCAGCAGTAATGACGGTGGTGTGACGGGTTCAGTTTTCCAGGCAGGAAAATCAAGCGTCAGCCATTCACCGTTGCGTGTCACCGTCAATGGACCAACAAACCGGGTATCAAACTGGATAGTCTCGCCCGGATGGTTCAGATGTTCAAAGATGACGTGAGCAGCGGCCAATGTTGCATGTCCGCACAGATTGATTTCCGCCTGAGTGGTGAACCAGCGCAGCTCAAAACCTTTTTCAGTCGGGACAAAATAAGCGGTTTCTGATTGGTTATGCTGTTTAGACATTTTCAGTAATGTCTCATCGGGCAACCATTCTGTGAGAGGACAAACAGCTGCGGCATTACCTTCAAATGTGGAAGTAGCAAAAGCATCTACCATGTAAAAATCGATTTGTCGCATTACAAAAACCTCTGGATCGCCACCGGAATAGCCCATACCTTACCATGTGTTAACAACGTATTTTTTGAATTCTTTCAACGTCCGCAGAGAACGCGACAAAACAACCGCGAAATCGAGTAAACCGCCAAAGATTATCACTGCCCGAATGGCAGGCAATATTTGACAGCGTAAGCAGACGGCAGCCCTATTTAAAATGCGGGATGCTACTTGCTCTTGTTACTGGACAACGTTTAGGCGATATCTGCAATTTGAAATTCTCTGATATCTGGGACGACATGTTGCACATTACTCAGGAAAAAACCGGTTCAAAACTTGCTATTCCGCTTAACCTGAAATGCGATGCTCTGAATATTACCCTTCGTGAAGTTATATCTCAGTGCAGGGATGCTGTTGTTAGTAAATATCTGGTCCATTACCGTCACACTACCTCTCAAGCAAACAGAGGAGACCAGGTTTCTGCAAATACTCTGACAACGGCTTTTAAAAAGGCCAGGGAAAAATGTGGCATAAAATGGGAGCAAGGAACTGCGCCCACATTTCATGAGCAGCGATCTCTGTCAGAACGGTTATATCGGGAACAGGGTCTGGATACGCAAAAGTTACCAGGTCATAAATCCAGAGAAATGACCGACCGATACAATGATGATCGTGGTAAAGACTGGGTTATCGTAGATATCAAAACAGCATAGAAAATAGCCAGTTTTGGGGAAGGGTTTTGGGGAAAGTTTGGGGGAAAATTTTACATCATCATAAAACAACGGGCGTGTTATACGCCCGTTTCAATATTTAACACATGTAGAGATTACATGTTCTTGATGATCGCATCACCAAATTCTGAACATTTCAGCAACTTAGCGCCTTCCATCAGGCGTTCGAAATCATAGGTTACGGTCTTCGCATTGATTGCGCCTTCCATACCTTTAACAATCAGGTCAGCTGCTTCAGTCCAACCCATATGGCGCAGCATCATCTCAGCGGAGAGGATGATAGAGCCTGGGTTAACTTTGTCCTGACCAGCATACTTCGGCGCAGTACCGTGGGTGGCTTCAAACAGCGCGCATTCGTCACCGATGTTTGCGCCTGGGGCGATACCGATACCGCCAACCTGCGCTGCCAGAGCATCAGAAATGTAGTCACCGTTGAGGTTCATACAGGCGATAACGTCGTATTCAGCCGGACGCAGCAGGATCTGTTGCAGGAATGCGTCAGCAATCACGTCTTTAATGACGATCTCTTTGTCGGTGTTCGGGTTTTTGACTTTCAGCCACGGGCCGCCGTCGATCAGTTCACCGCCAAACTCTTCACGCGCCAGCTGGTAACCCCAGTCTTTAAACGCGCCTTCGGTGAACTTCATGATGTTACCTTTGTGCACCAGGGTCACAGAGTCACGGTCGTTAGCAATTGCGTATTCGATCGCGGCACGAACCAGACGTTTGGTGCCCTCTTCAGAACACGGCTTGATACCGATACCGCAATGTTCCGGGAAGCGAATTTTCTTCACGCCCATCTCTTCACGCAGGAATTTAATCACTTTCTCAGCGTCGGCAGAGTCAGCTTTCCATTCGATACCCGCATAAATATCTTCCGAGTTTTCACGGAAGATAACCATATCGGTCAGTTCAGGGTGTTTAACCGGGCTTGGGGTGCCCTGATAGTAACGTACCGGACGCAGGCAGATGTAGAGATCCAGTTCCTGGCGCAGAGCTACGTTGAGAGAACGAATACCGCCACCAACCGGAGTGGTCAGAGGGCCTTTAATGGCAACGCGATATTCACGAATCAGATCAAGGGTTTCAGCAGGCAGCCAGACATCCTGACCATAAACCTGTGTGGATTTTTCACCGGTGTAAATTTCCATCCAGGAGATTTTACGCTCGCCTTTATAGGCTTTCTCGACTGCAGCATCGACCACTTTCAGCATGGCTGGGGTTACATCTACACCGATTCCATCACCTTCAATGTATGGGATAATCGGATTTTCAGGAACGTTGAGTTTGCCGTTTTGCAGGGTGATCTTCTTGCCTTGTGCCGGAACAACTACTTTACTTTCCATTCACCTCTCCTTCGAGCGCTACTGGTTTGCTCGTCTGCCACCACGTTGCATATGCGTTTGCGTCCTGCGATACGGATGCTTTAGAGCAATTTTTTGTTAATGATTTGTAATTGGCTTGTCAATACTACCCTATTGTTTGCCGTCATGAAAGATGCGCGTTATTAGGCTATAATGCGGCAATTCATAATCTCTGAAAATACCATGCAAAAAACTTCTTTTAGAAATCACCAGGTTAAGCGATTCAGCTCGCAACGTTCTACCAGGCGAAAACCTGAAAACCAGCCCACGCGTGTGATCCTGTTCAATAAACCCTACGATGTTCTTCCGCAGTTCACCGATGAAGCCGGACGCAAAACATTAAAAGAATTCATCCCGGTTCAGGGAGTGTATGCGGCAGGTCGTCTCGACCGCGACAGCGAAGGGTTACTGGTGCTGACCAATAACGGCGCTTTGCAGGCGCGTTTAACCCAGCCGGGTAAACGTACCGGGAAAATCTATTATGTACAGGTAGAAGGTATTCCCACGGAAGACGCCCTTGAAGCGTTGCGCAATGGCGTAACCTTAAATGATGGCCCTACCCTGCCCGCAGGTGCGGAGATGGTTGAGGAGCCGGAATGGTTATGGCCCCGTAATCCGCCAATTCGTGAACGAAAAAGTATTCCCACCAGCTGGCTTAAGATCACCTTATATGAAGGACGTAATCGCCAGGTGCGCCGCATGACCGCCCATGTTGGTTTCCCCACGCTGCGACTGATTCGCTATGCGATGGATGATTACTCTTTGGATAATCTTGCCAATGGCGAATGGCGAGACGTGACAGATTAAGGATGCAAAATGTTTAAACCGCACGTTACCGTTGCCTGCGTGGTGCACGCAGAAGGCAAATTTTTAGTCGTTGAAGAGACGATTAATGGTAAAGCGTTATGGAACCAACCTGCCGGGCACCTGGAAGCCGATGAAACCTTAGTGGAAGCCGCCGCCCGTGAGCTGTGGGAAGAAACTGGCATTAGCGCGCAGCCGCAACACTTTATTCGTATGCATCAGTGGATTGCGCCTGATAAAACGCCGTTTTTGCGTTTCCTCTTTGCCATTGAGCTTGAGCAAATATGCCCGACGCAGCCTCATGACAGCGATATCGACTGCTGCCGTTGGGTCAGCGCCGAAGAAATTTTACAGGCGTCAAATCTTCGTTCGCCGCTGGTGGCGGAAAGTATTCGTTGTTATCAAAGCGGGCAACGCTATCCGCTGGAGATGATTGGCGATTTTAACTGGCCTTTTACAAAGGGTGTCATCTAAAAGGCTGCGTGATAGAATACGCCGCCTTGAAGTTCAATGTCGTGAGTGATCCAATGTCTGAAACCGCAAAAAAAGTAATCGTCGGCATGTCCGGCGGTGTCGATTCCTCCGTTTCTGCCTGGCTGTTGCAACAACAGGGATATCAGGTCGAAGGCCTGTTTATGAAGAACTGGGAAGAAGACGACGGTGAGGAATATTGCACAGCGGCAGCGGATCTGGCTGATGCCCAGGCTGTCTGCGACAAGCTCGGCATTGAACTGCACACCGTTAACTTTGCTGCCGAGTACTGGGACAACGTCTTCGAACTGTTCCTTGTCGAATATAAAGCCGGTCGCACGCCGAACCCAGATATTCTGTGCAACAAAGAGATCAAATTTAAAGCCTTCCTCGAATTTGCCGCCGAAGATTTAGGTGCCGATTATATCGCTACCGGTCATTACGTTCGTCGTGCCGATGTCGATGGTAAGAGCCGCCTGCTGCGTGGTCTGGATAGCAATAAAGACCAGAGCTACTTCCTTTATACGCTCAGCCATGAGCAGATTGCGCAAAGTCTGTTCCCGGTCGGCGAACTGGAAAAGCCGCAGGTGCGCAAGATTGCTGAAGATCTCGGTCTGGTTACCGCGAAGAAAAAAGACTCTACCGGGATCTGCTTTATTGGCGAACGTAAATTCCGCGAATTCCTGGGCCGTTATCTCCCGGCGCAACCGGGCAAAATCATTACCGTTGACGGCGATGAAATTGGCGAGCACCAGGGGCTGATGTATCACACCCTCGGTCAGCGTAAAGGTCTGGGTATCGGTGGCACCAAAGAAGGCACCGAAGAACCGTGGTATGTGGTCGATAAAGACGTCGAAAACAACATTCTGATTGTTGCGCAGGGCCATGAACACCCGCGTCTGATGTCTGTCGGTCTGATTGCCCAGCAGCTGCACTGGGTCGATCGCGAACCATTCACCGGCACTATGCGTTGCACGGTAAAAACCCGCTATCGCCAGACCGACATCCCATGCACCGTCAAGGCGCTGGACGACGATCGCATTGAAGTGATTTTTGATGAACCCGTTGCCGCCGTGACACCGGGCCAGTCTGCCGTCTTCTATAACGGTGAAGTGTGCCTCGGTGGCGGTATTATTGAGCAGCGTCTGCCGCTGCCGGTCTGATTATTATCTTTACTTAAACAAGGAAGCAGTGAACGTGGCAAAGAATTACTATGACATCACCCTCGCCCTGGCCGGTATTTGTCAGTCGGCACGCCTGGTGCAACAACTCGCTCACCAGGGGCATTGTGATGCCGATGCGCTACACGTCTCACTCAACAGTATTATCGATATGAACCCCAGCTCCACGCTGGCGGTTTTTGGTGGCAGCGAAGCTAACCTGCGCGTCGGGCTGGAAACATTGCTCGGCGTGCTCAACGCCAGCAGTCGCCAGGGCTTAAATGCTGAGTTAACCCGCTACACCCTTAGCCTGATGGTGCTTGAGCGCAAACTTTCCTCAGCGAAAGGTGCGCTCGACACTCTGGGCAACCGCATCAACGGCCTGCAACGTCAGCTCGAACACTTCGATCTACAGTCCGAAACGCTGATGAGCGCGATGGCCGCTATTTATGTTGATGTGATTAGCCCGCTAGGCCCGCGCATTCAGGTCACCGGATCTCCTGCTGTACTGCAAAGCCCACAGGTGCAGGCGAAAGTCCGCGCCACCCTGCTGGCAGGCATTCGCGCCGCCGTGCTCTGGCACCAGGTCGGCGGCGGACGTCTGCAACTGATGTTTTCTCGTAATCGCCTGACCACTCAGGCAAAACAAATTCTTGCTCATTTAACCCCGGAGTTGTGATCTATGGAATTATCCTCACTGACCGCCGTTTCCCCTGTCGATGGACGCTACGGCGATAAAGTCAGCGCGCTGCGCGGGATTTTCAGCGAATATGGTTTGCTGAAATTCCGTGTACAAGTTGAAGTACGTTGGCTGCAAAAACTGGCCGCGCACGCAGCGATCAAGGAAGTTCCTGCTTTTGCTGCCGACGCAATCGGTTACCTTGATGCAATTGTCGCCAGTTTCAGCGAAGAAGATGCAGCACGCATCAAAACCATCGAGCGTACCACTAACCACGACGTTAAAGCGGTTGAGTATTTCCTGAAAGAAAAAGTGGCCGATATCCCGGAACTGCACGCAGTTTCTGAATTCATCCACTTTGCCTGTACTTCGGAAGATATCAATAACCTTTCCCACGCGTTGATGCTGAAAACCGCGCGTGATGAAGTGATCCTGCCATACTGGCGTCAACTGATTGATGGCATTAAAGATCTCGCCGTTCAGTATCGCGATATCCCGCTTCTGTCCCGTACCCACGGTCAGCCAGCCACTCCGTCAACCATCGGTAAAGAGATGGCAAACGTCGCCTACCGCATGGAACGTCAGTACCGCCAGCTTAATCAGGTGGAGATCCTCGGCAAAATCAACGGCGCGGTCGGTAACTATAACGCCCACATCGCCGCTTATCCGGAAGTTGACTGGCATCAGTTCAGCGAAGAGTTCGTCACCTCGCTGGGTATTCAGTGGAACCCGTACACCACCCAGATCGAACCACACGACTATATTGCCGAACTGTTTGATTGCGTTGCGCGCTTCAACACCATTCTGATCGACTTTGATCGTGACGTCTGGGGTTATATCGCCCTTAACCACTTCAAACAGAAAACCATTGCTGGTGAGATTGGTTCTTCCACCATGCCGCATAAAGTTAACCCGATCGACTTCGAAAACTCCGAAGGTAATCTGGGGCTTTCCAACGCGGTATTGCAGCACCTGGCAAGCAAACTGCCGGTTTCCCGCTGGCAGCGTGACCTGACCGACTCTACCGTGCTGCGTAACCTCGGCGTGGGTATCGGTTATGCGCTGATTGCGTATCAATCCACCCTGAAAGGCGTGAGCAAACTGGAAGTGAACCGTGACCATCTGCTGGATGAACTGGATCACAACTGGGAAGTGCTGGCTGAGCCAATCCAGACAGTTATGCGTCGCTATGGCATCGAAAAACCGTACGAGAAGTTGAAAGAGCTGACTCGAGGTAAGCGCGTTGACGCCGAAGGCATGAAGCAATTTATCGACGGTCTGGCGTTGCCGGAAGAAGAAAAAGCACGCCTGAAAGCGATGACGCCGGCTAACTATATTGGTCGCGCCATCACCATGGTTGATGAACTGAAATAAGCCTTAAATCAGTGCCGGATGGCGATGCTGTCCGGCCTGCTTATTAAAAATCCATTTTTTATTTTTTCACTTTACCTCCCCTCCCCGCTGGTTTATTGAATGTTTACCCCCACAAACACATAATCGCGTTACACTAATTTCATAATTAAGACAGGGAGAAATAAAAATGCGTGTGCTGGTTGTCGAAGATAATCCATTGTTGCGTCATCACCTGAAAGTACAGCTTCAGGATGCCGGACATCAGGTCGACGATGCGGAGGATGCTAAAGAGGCTGATTATTTCCTTAATGAGCATGAACCAGATATCGCAATTATCGATCTTGGTCTTCCCGATGAAGATGGTCTTTCATTGATTCGTCGCTGGCGTAGTAATGATATTTCACTGCCTGTTCTGGTATTAACCGCCCGTGAAGGCTGGCAGGATAAAGTGGAAGTGTTGAGTGCCGGGGCAGATGATTACGTCACCAAACCGTTTCATATTGAAGAGGTGATTGCCCGTATGCAGGCATTACTGCGCCGTAATAGTGGTCTTGCCTCTCAGGTAATCTCCTTACCACCATTCCAGGTTGATCTCTCCCGCCGGGAATTATCAATCAATAATGAGATCATTAAACTTACCGCTTTTGAATACACCATTATGGAAACGTTGATTCGTAATAATGGCAAAGTGGTGAGTAAAGACTCATTAATGTTGCAACTCTACCCGGATGCAGAATTACGTGAAAGCCACACTATTGATGTATTAATGGGGCGACTACGTAAAAAAATTCAGGCCCAGTATCCGGATGAGGTCATTACCACTGTACGTGGTCAGGGATATTTATTCGAACTTCACTGATGAAAAAACTATTGCGTCATATTTTTCCCCTGTCGTTACGGCTGCGTTTTTTGCTGGCAACGGCAGCGGTTGTTCTGGTGCTTTCACTGGCTTATGGCATGGTGGCACTTATTGGCTATAGCGTCAGTTTCGATAAAACGACCTTCCGCCTGTTGCGCGGTGAAAGTAATCTTTTCTATACGCTTGCCAAATGGGACGACAACCAGTTGCATGTTGAGTTGCCGGAGAATATTGACCGGCAAAGTCCAACGATGTCGATCATTTATGATGAAAATGGCAAATTGCTTTGGGCGCAACGCAATGTACCGTGGTTAATTAAACAGATTCGACCGGAGTGGTTAAAAACAAACGGTTTTCATGAAATCGAAACGGATGTTAATTCCACCAGCAGTTTACTGACTAAAGATCACAGCGTTCAGGAGCAGCTTAATGAAGTACGGGAAGATGATAGTGACGCCGAAATGACGCATTCGGTGGCGGTAAATGTGTATCCGGCAACCGCGCAAATGCCGCAGTTGACGATTGTGGTGGTGGACACTGTTCCCGTAGAACTTAAACGTTCTTATATGGTGTGGAGCTGGTTTGTCTATGTGTTGATAGCAAACCTGTTACTGGTAATTCCTCTTCTTTGGGTCGCCGCATGGTGGAGTTTGCGTCCAATTGAAGCGCTGGCCCGTGAGGTGCATGAGCTGGAAGAGCATCACCGCGAAATGCTCAATCCCGATACCACCCGTGAGCTCACCAGTCTGGTGCGCAATCTTAACCGCCTGTTAAAAAGCGAACGTGAACGTTATGACAAATACCGCACCACGCTCACAGACCTTACCCATAGCCTGAAAACGCCTCTCGCTGTTTTACAAAGCACCTTGCGCTCTCTGCGTAACGGAAAAATGACCGTCAATGATGCTGAACCCATAATGCTGGAACAAATCAGCCGTATTTCGCAGCAAATTGGTTATTATTTACACCGAGCGAATATGCGCGGCGGCGGATTACTCAGCCGGGAGCTACATCCTGTCGCGCCGCTGTTGGATAATCTCATTTGTGCATTAAATAAGGTTTATCAGCGTAAAGGGGTGACAATAACTGTCGATATTTCCCCAGAAATCAGTTTTGTTGGCGAGAAAAATGATTTTGTCGAAGTCATGGGAAATGTGCTCGATAACGCCTGCAAATATTGTCTTGAGTTTGTTGAGATTTCCGCCCGCCTGACTGATGATGCGTTGCATATCATTGTGGAAGATGATGGCCCTGGTATCCCACCTGAGAAACGAGAAATGGTGTTTGATCGCGGGCAACGAGTCGATACCCTTCGTCCTGGTCAGGGGGTTGGACTGGCTGTGGCACGCGAGATCACCGAACAGTATGATGGGCAAATCATAGCCGGAGAAAGCCTACCTGGCGGTGCCAGAATGGAGGTCATTTTTGGACGTCAGCAAGCAGGTCAGAAAAATGATTAACCTGCATGTAATAAATATGAGCAGATTGCCCTAATAAGGTTAAGCATCCGTTATAATCGCTGACAGATATCAGTCTGTGGATGCTCATTATGGAATACCAATTAACCCTCAACTGGCCCGATTTTCTGCAACATCACTGGCAAAAGCGCCCGGTGGTGATAAAACGCGGCTTTAATAACTTCATCGATCCTATCTCCCCGGACGAACTGGCTGGGCTGGCGATGGAAAGTGAAGTCGATAGCCGTCTTGTAAATAATCTCGATGGCAAATGGCAAGTCAGTCACGGCCCTTTTGAAAGCTATGATCATTTGGGTGAAACCAACTGGTCACTGCTGGTACAAGCCGTCAACCACTGGCATGAGCCTACAGCCGCGCTGATGCGGCCCTTCCGCGAGCTACCGGACTGGCGTATTGACGATCTCATGATCTCCTTTTCGGTGCCTGGCGGCGGTGTTGGCCCCCATCTCGATCAATATGATGTGTTTATCATTCAGGGCACGGGGCGTCGTCGTTGGCGTGTTGGCGAAAAACTGCCGATGAAGCAACATTGCCCACACCCTGACCTGCTGCAGGTGGAACCATTCGAAGCGATTATTGATGAAGAACTGGAACCAGGCGATATCCTGTACATTCCACCAGGATTTCCGCATGAAGGCTATGCGCTGGAAAACGCCATGAACTACTCTGTTGGTTTTCGTGCGCCAAATACCCGTGAGCTAATTAGCGGTTTTGCTGATTATGTACTGCAACGTGATCTTGGCGGTAATTACTACAGTGATCCTGATCTGCCTTCCCGTAGCCACCCTGCCGATATCCTGCCTCAGGAGATGGATAAACTGCGCGGAATGATGCTTGATCTCATCAATCAGCCGGAGCATTTCTCCCAGTGGTTTGGTGAGTTTATTTCTCAGTCACGTCATGAGTTGGATGTTGCACCGCCGGAACCGCCTTACCAACCCGATGAGATTTACGATGCGCTTTCCCAGGGCGAGTCATTAGTCCGTCTTGGTGGTCTGCGGGTATTACGTATTGGCGATGATGTCTTTGCCAATGGCGAGAAAATTGACACTCCACATCGCCAGGCACTGGATGCTCTGGCCAGTCATATTGTCCTGACAGCCGATAACTTCGGCGATGCGCTGGAAGATCCCTCTTTTCTTGCCATGCTGGCAGCACTGGTAAATAGCGGTTACTGGTTCTTCGAAGGGTAAAAAATGCCTGAGCATCTTTACTGGGCTCAGGCATATCTTATCTCCAGTCACATCATATCCAGTGCCGTTTTGCCTTTCGGTGCTGGAAAAGCTTTATCTAATAACGCTAATTCTTCACTGGAAAGTGTCAAATCCAGTGCCGCAGCATTCTGTTTAACGTGGTCAACCGTTGCCGCTTTCGGAATAGCCATCACGCCCTGGTGGCTGATCACCCATGCCAGTAAAATTTGCGCCGCCGTGGCGCTATGCCTGTGGGCAATATCAATAACCACGGGGTGATTAAACAAGCCATTTCGTAGCCGTCCGGCTTGTGCTAATGGACTGTACGCCATTACTGGCATATGTTGCTGCTGGCACCATGGCAGGAGATCATATTCGATCCCGCGTGAACCGAGATGATAAAGCACCTGGTTAGTGGCGCATTGCTTACCCCCTGTGGTCTGCCACAACGCCTGCATATCAGCATAATCGAGATTAGAAACACCCCAACGACAGATTTTTCCTTGCGCGATAAGCGTTTCCATTGCATCCACAGTTTCTTCAAATGTGAAACTGCCTGACCAGTGCAGCAAATAAAGATCAAGATATTCGGTATTCAGACGATGCAGGCTATTTTCACAAGCTGCAATGGCTTTTTTGCCACCCGCATTCCACGGATAAACTTTAGAAACGAGGAATACGTTATCACGCAGACCCGTCAGCGCTTCGCCAACCACCTTTTCGGCACCGCCGTCAGCATACATTTCTGCGGTATCAATCAGCGTTAACCCCAGCTCAATGCCCGCACGCAGTGCAGCGACTTCCTCTTTGCGCTTGCCTGCATCCTCGCCCATATACCAGGTTCCCTGACCCATTGCTGGCAAAGATGCTCCACCACTAAAAAGAATCGATTTCTTTTGCATCACATCCTCCTTGTTTATGCACCACCGTAATGCAAAACAGGGCATGACGCCCTGTTTTTATGCATAAAATGCGCTTTGGAGGAGCACAATCAGAATTTGTACGTGATCCCGGCAGAAATCAGACCAGTCCAGGATTTATCCACCATCGGGCTGTCGGTGACTTCGTCAGACAGGCGAGTGTAACGTGCTGAACCGTAAACGCTCCAGTCACCCGTGAAATTGTAGTTGGCGCTCAGTTCGAGGTACGGGCTCCAGCTATCGTTCGGGTTATAGCCGCGCAGACCACTGCGGGCAGACTCTTTGCGCGAAACACCGTAGTAGTATTCGTTCTGGTTTTCGCTGTTCCACTGAACACCGATACCCGGCGTCAGGGTCAGGCCACCGTTGGTGTAACGATAAAGCCAGGCAAGATCCCAGACCAGTCCATTGCTGTTATCCAGAGTGTCACCGGCAATGGTAGTACGCAGGTAACCATACTGGGTGAAGTGGGCATAAGAGAGACCTGCCATCATGGTGCTCTTACGATCTTCCAGACGACGCATTTGGTGATCACCACTGTCTTTCGCTTTGAAATAGAGCGGAGACCAGTAAGCAGTTACCGAGAGTTTATCCGTCGCGTCATTCCACAGGTAGTAACCACCACCTAAACCACGAAACCAGAAGTTATCGCCTTCGTAGTTAATGACCGGAACCGGGTACACGTCAGTGTCATAATCTTTATATGGGTGCTCAACCACACCTACCCCAGCGCCCAGAGAGAAGTTGCTTTCAGCCTGCGCCACACCAGCGGACGTTGCGATCAGCACACCAAGTGCCAGAAGTTTGAGTTTGGTCACAATCTATTATTCCTTAAACCAATGTTTACGGGCGGCAAAGTTTACCCGGCAATATGTTTAAACCCAACTATTTTGCGTATTCCTTTAACAAGGTAACTGTCTAATTTCCCTGACAGTGATAACGCGAACATGACAGCAGAATGTCAATAATGTGATCAACACCATTTTTCTGAATGTTAGTTATGCATTTTTTACGCTTGAATCGCGCCTATGCCATTGAAACGCATTTGCAAGTACAGGCAATTTTCTTAATTGCCATCTACGCTTAATTTTAGAAGGCGTATCCAGGAGCACGTTATTCTCTTCGTCATGAAAGTGGCACGAGAGTTGCTGTTGATTAGCATCAGACGTCGTTCAGTTTACCTCTTCCGGGAGCCTCTACTATTCATATGAACGGCTCTTAACCTGTGCTAAAAAACGAAAGGACGGCATACCATGAATATATTCGATCACTATCGCCAGCGTTATGAAGCTGCCAAGGACGAAGAGTTCACACTGCAGGAGTTTCTTACCATTTGTCGGCAAGATCGCAGTGCATATGCCAATGCGGCAGAGCGGCTACTGATGGCTATTGGTGAGCCAGTCATGGTCGATACGGCCCAGGAACCCAGACTTTCTCGGCTCTTCTCTAACCGGGTCATCGCACGTTATCCGGCCTTTGAAGAGTTTTACGGCATGGAAGACGCGATTGAACAGATTGTCTCTTATCTGAAACACGCGGCTCAAGGGCTGGAAGAGAAGAAACAAATCCTGTATCTGCTGGGGCCTGTGGGTGGGGGTAAGTCGTCACTTGCTGAACGACTGAAATCATTAATGCAACGCGTGCCTATTTATGTATTGAGCGCCAACGGTGAACGAAGCCCGGTGAACGATCATCCGTTCTGTCTGTTTAATCCACAGGAAGATGCGCAGATTCTTGAAAAAGAGTACGGTATTCCGCGTCGCTACCTTGGCACTATTATGTCGCCGTGGGCAGCTAAACGGCTGCATGAATTTGGCGGCGATATCACTAAATTCCGGGTGGTAAAAGTCTGGCCGTCCATCCTGCAGCAAATCGCCATCGCTAAAACTGAACCTGGCGATGAGAACAACCAGGATATTTCAGCGTTAGTGGGCAAAGTCGATATTCGTAAACTCGAACACTATGCGCAGAACGATCCAGACGCCTACGGCTATTCCGGTGCACTGTGTCGCGCCAACCAGGGGATTATGGAATTTGTCGAGATGTTTAAAGCACCGATTAAAGTGCTGCATCCACTGTTAACCGCCACTCAGGAAGGTAACTACAACGGGACGGAAGGTATCTCCGCCCTGCCGTTTAACGGAATTATTCTTGCCCACTCGAACGAATCCGAATGGGTCACTTTCCGTAATAACAAGAACAACGAAGCTTTCCTCGACCGCGTTTATATCGTGAAAGTACCGTATTGCTTGCGTATTTCCGAAGAGATCAAAATCTACGAGAAATTGCTTAATCATAGTGAACTGACTCACGCCCCGTGTGCGCCTGGCACACTCGAAACACTATCACGCTTTTCGATTCTTTCGCGCCTGAAAGAGCCAGAAAACTCCAGTATTTATTCAAAGATGCGGGTTTATGATGGCGAAAGTCTGAAAGACACTGATCCCAAAGCCAAGTCGTATCAGGAATATCGTGATTACGCAGGCGTTGATGAAGGGATGAACGGTCTGTCCACGCGTTTCGCGTTTAAGATCCTCTCCAGGGTGTTTAACTTTGACCACGTGGAAGTGGCGGCAAACCCTGTTCATCTGTTCTACGTACTGGAACAACAGATAGAACGCGAGCAGTTCCCCCAGGAGCAGGCAGAACGCTATCTGGAGTTCCTGAAAGGTTATCTGATTCCGAAATATGCCGAGTTTATCGGTAAAGAGATTCAGACTGCCTATCTTGAATCCTATTCTGAATATGGACAGAACATTTTTGACCGTTATGTCACTTATGCAGATTTCTGGATTCAGGATCAGGAGTATCGCGACCCGGATACCGGGCAGTTGTTTGACCGCGAATCTCTCAACGCTGAGCTGGAGAAAATCGAAAAACCGGCGGGGATCAGTAATCCGAAGGATTTCCGCAACGAGATTGTCAACTTCGTACTGCGCGCCAGAGCGAATAACAGCGGACGCAATCCGAACTGGACCAGCTATGAAAAACTGCGCACGGTTATTGAGAAGAAAATGTTCTCTAATACCGAGGAGCTGCTGCCGGTGATTTCGTTTAACGCCAAAACGTCAACCGACGAGCAAAAGAAACACGACGATTTTGTCGACCGTATGATGGAGAAAGGCTACACCCGTAAACAGGTGCGTTTACTGTGCGAATGGTATTTGCGCGTACGTAAATCGTCTTAACAACCATGGCCCGGTACGCATGCTACCGGGCCTACAACGACAGCGAACCGTGGGCCAGAGAAGCGGCAACACAGGCGTAGCAAACAGTTGGCAAATGTAGTACGGGGGGCATATGACCTGGTTTATTGACCGGCGTCTGAACGGCAAAAACAAAAGCATGGTGAATCGCCAGCGTTTTTTACGCCGTTATAAAGCGCAAATTAAACAGTCGATCTCCGAGGCCATTAATAAGCGTTCGGTGACTGACGTCGACAGCGGCGAGTCCGTATCCATTCCAACGGAAGATATTAGCGAACCGATGTTTCATCAGGGGCGTGGTGGTTTACGCCATCGTGTGCATCCAGGAAACGACCATTTTGTACAGAACGACCGTATCGAACGTCCTCAGGGCGGTGGCGGTGGTTCAGGAAGCGGTCAGGGCCAGGCCAGTCAGGACGGTGAAGGTCAGGATGAGTTTGTTTTTCAGATCTCGAAAGATGAATATCTTGATCTGCTCTTTGAAGATTTGGCCTTACCTAATCTCAAGCGTAACCAGCAACGACAGTTAACAGAGTATAAAACGCATCGCGCAGGATATACCGCTAACGGTGTTCCGGCGAATATAAGTGTTGTGCGCTCGTTGCAGAACTCACTGGCACGTCGTACCGCTATGACCGCAGGTAAACGACGTGAGCTACATGCTTTGGAAGAAACACTGCAAATCATTAGCAACAGTGAACCCGCTCAGCTTCTGGAAGAAGAGCGGTTGCGTAAAGAAATTGCTGAACTGCGGGAGAAAATCTCTCGCGTACCATTTATCGATACTTTCGATCTTCGTTACAAAAACTACGAGAAGCGCCCTGACCCTTCCAGTCAGGCAGTTATGTTCTGCCTGATGGACGTTTCAGGATCGATGGACCAATCCACCAAAGATATGGCTAAGCGCTTCTATATCCTGCTATATCTGTTTTTAAGCCGTACCTATAAAAACGTGGAAGTGGTGTATATACGTCACCATACTCAGGCGAAGGAAGTTGATGAGCATGAGTTTTTCTACTCGCAAGAAACCGGCGGTACTATCGTTTCCAGCGCATTGAAGCTGATGGATGAAGTCGTCCAGGCGCGGTATGACCCGGCGCAATGGAATATTTATGCAGCACAAGCCTCAGATGGTGACAACTGGGCAGATGACTCGCCACTTTGCCATGAAATTCTGGCGAAAAAACTACTCCCCGTTGTGCGATATTACAGCTATATCGAAATAACCCGACGTGCTCATCAAACGTTATGGCGAGAATATGAGCATTTACAATCAACTTTCGAAAACTTTGCAATGCAGCATATTCGCGATCAGGACGATATTTATCCGGTATTCCGCGAATTGTTTCATAAGCAAAACGCTACTGTTAAAGATTAATGACTAATTTCAGCCAGCAATTGATCGCTGGCTGAATCATTAGCTTTTATGTAAATTCATACGTTATTATAAAGACAAATCATGACATACTGATATTATAAATTTCGTTATCTTTACAATTGATTGTTAAAACAATCATTCGGAAAAAACTTCATATACTCTCTGGTTTTCTCGCGCTATATTTTATTTATTAAAATAGCAGTAAGAAAAATTGATCTTCGTCAAAACTGCAAATTTGATGCATCAATAAAATCCAATCCTCACAGTCCCCCTTATTAATGGTATTTATGGGCACACAAAAAGTTAAAGCGCAAAGCTTTTTTATATTCACGTTGTTATTGACACTCATCCTTTTTTGCATTACCACGTTATACAATGAAAATACAAATGTAAAACTCATTCCCCAAATGAATTACCTGATGGTTGTAGTGGCATTATTGTTTCTTAACACCATCATTTTCCTTTTCATGTTGATGAAGTATTTTACCAATAAGGATATTCTTCCCACGCTTATCTTAAGCCTGGCATTTTTAAGTGGATTAATCTATCTTATTGAAACTATTGTAGTTATTCAAAACCCAATCAATGAAAGCACACTCATTCAAACCAAATCGAATGATGTGTCTATTTTTTATGTTTTCCGTCAGTTAAGCTTTATCTTTTTGGTGGGATTAGCGCTCATTTGCTCAGATCAAAAAACTCAAGCACTAATTAATAATAAAAGAAAATTTTACATTCTGCTGGTAGCGATGGTGCCATTTTTAGTCTTCCCTTTTATAGCACACAATCTGAGTAGTTATAATCCCGATTACGCTTTATACGTGGTGGATTATTGCCCAAATAACCATACAGCGACATGGGGAATTAATTACACCAAAATTTTAGTATGCCTGTGGGCATTTTTACTTTTTTTTATCGTAGCACGTACTGGTTTGACTTCGGATGTTTGGCCATGCATTGCCCTATTATGCCTGGCATCACTATGTTGTAACCTCTTATTATTGACGCTGGATGAATATAACTACGCCATTTGGTATATAAGCCGTGGTATAGAAGTATCGAGTAAACTTTTTGTTGTTTCATTCCTGATTTACAATATTTTTCAGGAGTTGCAATTATCCAGTAAAATGGCGATTAATGATGTGTTAACAAATATTTATAACCGTCGCTATTTTTTTAATAAACTCGATGGATTATTAAACAGCCATCAACTGCCCGCAATTTGTGTCATGATGATTGACATTGATCAGTTCAAAAAAATCAATAATCACTGGGGACATCAGGTTGGCGATAAAGTGCTGGTATCGGTCGTCGACATTATCCAGCAGAGCGTCCGGCCGGATGATATCTTTGCACGATTAGAAGGCGAAGTATTTGCATTGATCTTCACCGACCTGAATCATGCACAGACAAAAATCATTACTGAACGTATACGAAAAAATGTGGAATTTCTTAGTGCCGCTGGCAATAT
This sequence comes from Escherichia sp. GZ89, assembly GCF_019366485.1. Taxonomy (NCBI): domain Bacteria; kingdom Pseudomonadati; phylum Pseudomonadota; class Gammaproteobacteria; order Enterobacterales; family Enterobacteriaceae; genus Escherichia; species Escherichia sp. GZ89. The sequence continues at coordinate 846,253 of NZ_JAEOHX010000001.1, forward strand.
TTACGATATACCTCAGCAAATGACTATCAGTATCGGTGCTGTCTATACCGAATGCCAAAATCTCACTGTCTCGCAAATTATGACAGCCAGTGATGCCGCCCTTTCTGATGCCAAACATAATGGTGGCAATCAGGTGATTATTCATCGGATATAAATGAGATTTTATTCACAACCACGTCATAACGACGTGGTTGTTGATACATTTTTTATCAAACTAACTCTAAATTTCCCTATTTCTTGTCCGCGCGCTGAGTATAATTACCCGCCTTTGCGCCGTTCGCTTCGCGTATTTCATCTGATTTTCTCATTTCCCTGACAGGAGGAGTGCTAAATATCATGAAATTGCACCATAGAATGCTCCGGCATTTTATCGCCGCAAGTGTCATTATACTGACTTCTTCCTTCCTTATTTATGAACTCATTGCCAGCGATCGGGCAATGACCGCTTATCTGCACTACATTGTACAGCGGGCTGATTCGTCTTTTTTGTATGATAAATATCAGAACCAGAGCATAGCCGCGCACCTGATGCGGGCCTTTGCCACGCCCAGAGAACCCATTAGTGATGAACAAAAACAGGATATTTGCCGTTCCTGGGAAAGCATGAACGGCATTTACGGTATGAACCTTGTGCGTCATACCTACCCAGGTTTGCACGGTACACTGCAATCGACTTCTGCAGATTGTAATGATCTGGCCGAGGATATTTCCTTGCTGCCTGCTTTTGACCAGGCCGTAAAAGCAAATCGCCATCAGGATGATTATGGTAAAGGCTTAGGTCTCACTGAAGAGAAGTTTCACTATTACCTCGATCTCAGTAATCGTTATGTCTATTTTTACGAGCAGATCGACTCCGAAAATTTCATCATGAACAACTGGTCCTTTTTACATCGGGGCACCATGGGGATCGACCATAAAATACTCGACAATGTCTTTACCGGCAGAACGGTGCTTTCCAGTATTTATAAGGATAATCTTACCGGGAAAAATATCATGAGTTTTTTAACCCCGGTTTATCGTGCCGGGCAGTTGAAAGGTATGGTGCTGGTCGATATTGACAACGAAAATCTTTATAACATTTTCTATACAAGAAACCGCCCACTGGCGTGGCAATATCTCAATGTCACACTGAGTGATTTGGATTCTGGCCAGGATATTGTCGTTCACAAAAGTGAAAGCAATCTCTTTTCCTACGTTAAATACGTCCAGGATTTACCTGGCGGTATGCGCATCACTTTATCGCTGGATATCCTCTATTTCTTTGCTTCTTCCTGGAAAGCCTTTGCTTTCTATTTAGTGGCGACTGCCCTGCTGCTAAATATGGTACGCATGCATTTTCGTCTCTACTTCAATGTTACGCGTGAAAATATCAGCGATGCGATGACGGGATTGTATAACCGCAAAATTCTGACCTCATCCCTTGAGCAGCGTTTGCAACGATTAGCTGAAACGGGAAAAGCCGTATTTTTTATCTCGCTGGATTTAGACAACCTGAAAGTGATTAATGACACGTTGGGTCATCATGAAGGGGATCTGGCTATTTCTCTGCTGGCAAAGGCAATAAAAAGCTCGGTGCGTAAGAGTGATTATGCAATTCGCCTCGGTGGTGATGAATTTTGCGTGATCTTGATCGATTCCACCGAAGAGACCGCCTCTGGCCTCGCTGACCGTATTGCGAAAAAAATGCATAGCATTGCGCCGGATAAAGATTTCCGCTTTTCTTCTGGCTATTACAGGATGAAACCAGGCGATACGCTTAATGATGCTTATAAAGCTTCCGATGCACAACTCTATATCAACAAACATCAACATCACATGTCTTCGTGATACCCTTGATGGTTGTTTTTGTAGGAAAATCGGGAGTTATCGATGACTGAAGTTGTAAAAGGCATGGCGACTCACCAACGGTTGATTGCCTTGCTGACACAAAAAGACGCGCAATACCGCGTGGTCAGCCATGAAGCAGTGGGTAAATGCGAAGCAGTTTCAGAAATTCGCGGCACTGCCCTTGGTCAGGGCGCAAAGGCACTGGTATGCAAAGTAAAAGGTAACGGTGTTAAGCAACATGTGCTGGCGATTCTGGCCGCTGACCAGCAAGCTGACCTCGACCAGCTTGCGAAACATATCGGTGGCCTACGGGCTTCTCTTGCCAGCCCGGCGGAAGTAGATGCGCTGACCGGATGTGTTTTTGGCGCAATTCCGCCTTTCAGTTTTCACCCGGAGCTTAAGCTGGTTGCCGATCCGTTGCTCTTCGAACGTTTTGACGAAATCGCTTTCAATGCAGGCGTTCTGACAAAATCGGTCATTCTCAACACCGCTGACTATCTACGGATCGCGCAACCAGAACTGATTACCTTTCGTAAGGTGCAGCAGTCTGACCTCAACTTCCCCGTTCAAGAATCAGCACCGAAAGCACAATAATTGCTGCAATGACAAAAAAGGATGATGTGATTATCAGTGTCTCAACAAACATTTGATCATTCATGGTGTCACCCCGTGATGACAATGAGAACAGCTCACTGAATATTCATAGCGCTGATTGATGGCACTTTGATGACAACTTGCTCGTCATGGTTATATTTTCACCACACATCATCCACCAAAAAACGGACAAAAGATAAAAAAATCTGAATAAGCCTGCCAACAGTTGTAAAGTAAGCAGGCTTATTATTTTGGCAAGGAAACCACGATGTTTGATGTCACCCTGCTGATCCTGTTGGGATTAGCTGCCCTGGGCTTTGTTAGCCATAACACCACTGTCGCAGTTTCAATTCTGGTTCTGATTATCGTACGCGTAACGCCTCTGAGTACCTTCTTTCCGTGGATCGAAAAACAAGGCCTGACGATTGGGATAATTATTCTGACCATTGGCGTAATGGCACCTATCGCCAGTGGCTCACTGCCCCCCTCAACGTTAATTCACTCATTTTTTAACTGGAAATCACTGGTCGCAATTGCGGTTGGGGTGATTGTTTCCTGGCTGGGCGGTCGTGGCGTCACTCTTATGGGCAGCCAGCCACAACTGGTCGCCGGTCTGCTTGTGGGTACGGTTCTTGGCGTAGCACTGTTTCGTGGTGTTCCCGTTGGCCCGTTGATTGCTGCAGGACTGGTCTCGCTTATTGTCGGAAAACAGTAGCATTCGATTAGCCAAATCAAACCAATTATGTCATACCTCCGAAAACTCGCAGCGGGTCAGCCACTGCCGTAGTTAAGGTATGTCTCAACTGATTTCATGGGAAGACGATGTCCTCTTCATCAATACAACGTGGCAAAAACGGTTTTCTTTTGATTGCCGGAATGCTGATGATCGCCACAACTCTTCGCGTAACGTTTACTGGCGCAGCGCCTTTACTGGAGGCGATTCGTGCAGATTACGGTCTTACAACTGCCCAGACCGGCCTGTTGACTACCCTGCCTTTATTGGCATTTGCCCTGGTGTCTCCACTTGCCGCATCGATAGCACGTCGCTGGGGTATGGAGCGAAGTCTGTTTGCCGCCTTGCTGCTTATCTGCGCAGGTATTGCTATTCGTTCATTACCCTCTGCGGCATTGTTGTTTTGTGGCACAGCCATTATTGGCTGTGGAATTGCACTGGGGAATGTGCTCTTACCTGGCCTGATTAAACGTGATTTTTCCGGGTATGTTGCCAAATTGACAGGCGCTTATTCGCTCACTATGGGCGCAGCAGCGGCAATAGGATCTACACTGGTGGTTCCGCTGGCACTGCATGGTTTTGGCTGGCGTGGCGCATTGCTGATGCTGATGTTTTTTCCGTTAATGGCCTTTATCGTCTGGCTGCCGCAATGGAAAAGTCAGAACAACGCCTCGCTGGGAAATTCCCCGGCACTGCAACCACGTGGGATATGGCGTTCTCCGCTTGCCTGGCAGGTTACACTTTTTCTCGGCATTAACTCACTCATCTATTACGTTATTATTGGCTGGCTTCCGGCAATTTTACTCAGTCAAGGATTCAGTGAGGCACAGGCTGGTTCAATCCATGGTTTGTTACAGCTGGCAACCGCAGCACCAGGTTTTCTGATCCCGCTTTTTCTTCACCATGTAAAGGATCAACGCGGCGTGGCGGTTATAGTCTCGTTAATGTGTGCCGTTGCCGCCGCTGGCCTGTGGTTTATCCCTGGGCAAGCTATCTTCTGGACGATTCTTTTTGGCTTTGGCTCCGGTGCAACCATGATCCTCGGCCTGACATTTATCGGCCTGCGTGCCAGTTCAGCACATCAGGCGGCGGCACTCTCGGGAATGGCGCAATCCGTTGGTTATCTGTTAGCCGCTTGTGGGCCGCCGCTAATGGGTAAAATTCATGACAGCAGTGGCGACTGGCATATCCCGTTGATCGCTGTCGCTGCGCTTTCAACCATTATGGCTATTTTTGGTCTGTATGCCGGGCGTGACAAGGAAATCCAGGCATCGTGAACATTCGCTATTGCTATAGTTTAGTCTGCCGTAAAAAGGTATCAGGAGTGACAAATGAATATTCAGTGCAAACGTGTCTATGACCCAAAATCAGAAAGCGACGGTTATCGGGTGCTGGTAGACAGACTTTGGCCTCGTGGAATCAAAAAGACGGATCTGGCTTTAGATGAGTGGGATAAAACCGTCTCGCCATCCACGGAGCTACGCAAATTATTTCACGCCGAACAGATCGATTTCGCTCATTTTAGTGAACTTTACCGGGAAGAACTGGCAAGCCATAAAGACGAAGGAGAACGACTGGCCAAAATCGCTCGCCAGCAAACGTTAACCTTGCTCTACTCCGCCAAAAATAGCCAGCAGAATCATGCGATTGTGCTGGCTCAATGGTTACGTACTCTGTAATTTTCGGTCGGTCATCAGTCATTCGTTTACTGATGACTGATGGTCCCGACGCCATAAATCCCATTCATCCAGAATTTCACCTGTGGGCAACTTGCAGTCTGCCCGTTCCCCTGCGGCTTCTTTGACGATAATCCGTGTACCACCTTTCTCATCACAATAAACCGATGCAGGATTCGCTATGCCAACAACGGGGGGTTTTGGTGCTTCAGGCTGATTCGCGGTTGAGCAGGCAGATAGTAGTAATGCACATGGCAATACCAGTGATGCTAATTTCATGGGTAATTCCTCTTCCTGATTTTTGATTGTCAGGGTATCGCGGCCTGATTCTTAGCACTATCAATTTTCAGCATAACGTCCAGATATAATTACCTTATGAATATTTTGCCAGGTATTATATTTGTTGCTTATGTTTTATCATGTCAGCAAAGCTGAAATTTTCAGCACAATCTTTGGCACCCTCTGGAGAGAATCGTGTCGGATAAAATCCTCGCTCGTGTATCGCAATCATTAGCCTCAGAACAATCACTTGAAAGCCTGGTCCGCCAGCTTCTTGAGATGCTTGAAATGGTTACCGATATGGAGTCAACGTATCTGACAAAAGTCGATGTTGATGCCCGCTTGCAGCATATTCTGTTTGCCCATAATAGCCAGCAGATGTGTATCCCGGAGGATTACTCTGTAATGTGGGATAACTCACTGTGTAAACGTGCGATTGATGAGAACTGCTTTTACAGCGATGAAGTTAATGTTCGCTGGAAGGATTGTATCGCCGCAACGACTTTGGGTATCACCACTTTTCTCAGCACGCCAATACATCTTCCAGATGGCTCTTTTTACGGTACTTTATGTGCCGCCAGTAGTGAGAAAAAGCCCTGGAGTGAACGCGCTGAGCAGGTCTTACAATTGTTTGCCGGTTTAATCGCACAGTACATTCAGAAAGAATCGCTGGTCACGCAACTGCATGAAGCTAATACCGCACTGGTTCAGCAATCCTGTACGGATGCACTAACGGGTTTACCCAATCGTCGGGCGATTTTTGAGCATTTACCAACACTGTTTACACTGGCACAAAAACTTGGTCGCAACGTGTTGCTGGCTTACATCGATCTGGATAATTTCAAAAAAATAAATGATCGCTTTGGTCATAGTACAGGTGACCGATTTTTAATTGAGATCGGTGAACGTCTGAAGGCGATTCCCGATAAATACGATATCCTCGGACGTCTTGGTGGCGATGAGTTTTTGCTCGCCTGCCTGGCTGAAATTAAAAATGATGACTCACTGAATCTACGTCAACAGATGAAAATGCGCATTCAGCAACAGATTCGCGGTGAGTACTATCTTCCCGATGCTGCGTTTTATTATCCTGGCGCCAGTATGGGGGTGTTGGAAGTTGATCCATCCATAACAGATATAGATTCAGCACTGAATGCGGCTGATCGTGTTATGTATGAAGATAAAAAACAGCGGGCGAAAACTCCTTTTGTCGTTCACGAAGCCCTGCTATCCTGACGCGTCCTCAGTATCTCTTCAGGTGGAACCATGAGAATTGGTATAATGTTCCCCGTTGTCATATTCATCACGGCTATTGTATTTCTGGCGTGGTTTTTTATTGGCGGCTATGCAACTCCGGGAGCGTAAAGGTGAAAAAAACAACGATTATTATGATGGGCGTCGCGATGATCGTCGTCCTGGGTACTGAACTGGGTTGGTGGTGATCATCCCTGTTTTCTGAAAAAGGCTACACCTGGTAGCCTTTTTTCGTTTCTGTTAGCTTTTGATTTTCCTGTAAATCAACAGCACAACTATCGCGCCAATTACGGCGACCACGAAGCTGCCGAAGTTAAAGCCATCAACTTTCCCGTAGCCAAAGAAAGTACTAATCCAACCACCAACAACAGCACCTACAATCCCCAAAATGATGGTCATAAAGAAGCCACCACCATCTTTACCTGGCATGATCCATTTCGCCAGGATACCAGCAATCAAACCAAAAATAATCCATGACAGAATGCCCATAATTTCCTCACTTGTTGTTATCCATTAGCGGGTTAGTCGCCGTAAACAAGAATAGCACAAGGTTGAAAAAAAAATATCTGTGATGAATATCACTTAAATAATTTATTTGTTTTACGAATGATGGATGACGGAACAACCGCCATCCTTTTCTAACGGAGATGAGAATTACGACTGCAAGGTTGCCAGGCGGGCGGCAAATCCGACGAAAATTAAGCCAATCAGCGAGTTTCCTACCTTCGCCAGTTTCTTCTTCGTGCGAATATACTGTGTAACGAAGGCACCGGAAATAATCAGGAAGCTCAGATAGCAGAAGCTAACCACTTCCAGCGTCGTCGCCAGAATAAAGAATGACAGCCCGGTATGTGGCGCATTGACATCAATAAACTGCACAAAGAACGACACATAAAAAAGGATCGCTTTCGGATTGGTCAGGCTGAGAACTAATGCACGTTTAAAAATAGCGCTAAAATGCACATCTTCGCTGGCTGTTTCTCCGCCTTTTGCTTTAAGGGTGGCATAGAGAATTTTTGCTCCCAGCCAGAGCAGATAAAATGCGCCCAAATAACGAACGATATTAAATAATAACGGTGTGGTTTTAATGAGTGTTGCGACGCCCGCATACGCCAGGAACATTAATATCGCATCGCCAATAAATACACCACACGCAGCGAGATAGCCACCTTTGATACCACTGCCGACACTATTTTTTAATACAAACAGCGTGTTAGGCCCCGGCACTAATACAATAAAAATTGCCCCAACCAGATAAGTCCAGTAATTCAGAACTCCGAATTCAGCGAACACGTTAACCTCTTCCTGAAAAAACCATGCGTAACTGCAGGGCGATATGCTAACCAATGCATACTCTGATAGAAAGAAAAATCAGGTGAATTACCCATGCAGCAACGCAATACGTAGCAGGAAGTATAGACACTCCTGGAAAAGGGATGAAAAAAAGCCCCTCAGCCTGAGCGAATGAGGGGCCAAATTGCAGAGTACAGCTTTTTTATACTTTGTTAGTCAAAATTAACTGTCCGTTACTATCGAGTGGAATTTGGCTGCCAGGATCTTTATCCATGCGAATTTTGCCCTGCTGATCACCTATTTTATAGGTCACGTCATAACCGAGCATTTTTTCCGATTTGTCATAAACCGTTTTACAGCGCTGTTGGGTGGTGGTGTAAGTATCACTATTCTGTAATGATCCCTGAATTTGGTTTCCGGCATATCCCCCACCTAATGCTCCGACAACAGTCGCGACATCTTTACCTCGCCCACCGCCAAATTGATGACCAATAACGCCACCTGCGACAGCCCCCAACACTGAACCTGCGATACGATTTTCATCCTGAACAGGACGCCGATGGGTGACCGTCACATTTCGGCACTCCTGACGCGGGATTTTAATCGTCTCCTTAATAGGAGTGGCAGAAACAACCTGTGCATATTGCGGGCCACGCTCAAAGACATTAAGACTGGCTACCGCCGCCACGCCCAGCGCAGCAACTACGCCAATCCCTATCCCCGCCAACATTGATTTATTCACGGGATACCTCCTATTTTCTGGTTGTAACAATATTGCAACCAGAAATAACAGAAGCCAATGAGACAGAGGATGAAAAAAGATGAGCTGGTTAAAATCACCCGCAGTTTGAGATTCTTCTCAAGTGATGAGTCAGACGGTGATGCAGATTCATCACCGTCTGACCAGCAGATTAATGAAGTTTAAGTCGTGGGCGAATAACGCGGTTAATGCTACCCACCAGCATCATTAATCCGGTTTTGAAATAACCGTGAAGGGCAATCTGGTGCATACGATAAAGCGAGATATACACAAAGCGAGCAATTCGCCCCTCAATCATCATAGAACCTTTGGTCAGGTTGCCCATCAGGCTACCGACTGTCGAGAAGTTTGACAGCGAAACCAATGAACCATGATCTTTATAACGGTAACTTTTCAGGGGCTTACCGTTCATTTGTGCCAGAATATTCTGTAACGCACAGGTTGCCATTTGATGGGCCGCCTGAGCGCGTGGCGGTACAAAGCCTCCTTCCGGGCGAGCACAGGACGCGCAATCACCAATTGCATAAATATCTGCATCGCGCGTGGTTTGCAACGTCGGCTCAACCACCAGTTGGTTGATACGGTTTGTTTCCAGGCCACCAATATCTTTGAGGAAATCTGGTGCTTTGATGCCCGCTGCCCAAACCATCAGGTCTGCTTCGATATATTCGCCATCTTTGGTATGCAAGCCACCAGCATCCGCGCTGGTTACCATTGTTTGCGTCAACACTCGCACACCCAGTTTGGTCAGTTCGTTATGCGCGGCACTGGAGATTCGTGGCGGCAGAGCAGGCAGAATGCGCTCTCCTGCTTCAACCAGCGTGACGTTCAGGGCTTCGTTCGTTAGCCCTTTGTAGCCGTAACTATGTAACTGTTTTACTGCATTATGCAGTTCTGCGGATAACTCAACCCCGGTTGCCCCACCACCAACAATAGCAATATTAACTTTGCCGTTAGAGCCAAGGTTAGCGGAGTACTTCAGGAACAGATTCAGCATCTCCTGATGAAAGCGACGAGCCTGATGCGGGTTATCAAGGAATATGCAGTTCTCTTTAACACCTGGTGTGTTGAAATCGTTGGAGGTGCTTCCCAGTGCCATGACCAGTGTGTCATAAGCAATTTTGCGCTCCGGTACCAGCAATTCACCTTTTTCATCGCGCAGTTCGGCAATGGTAATGGTCTTCGCTTCACGATCGATATCTTTCACTGAGCCTAGCTGGAACTCAAACCCATGATTACGGGCATGAGCGAGGTAGCTCAGGGCATCTACTCCTTCATCCAGAGACCCCGTCGCCACTTCGTGCAGCAGCGGCTTCCACAAATGACTGTGGTTTCTGTCAACAAGCGTAACTTTCGCTTTTTTCTTGCGCCCCAGTTTATGACCCAACTGCGTTGCCAGTTCCAGTCCGCCAGCGCCTCCGCCGACAATCACGATTCTTTTCAATGGCGTAGTCAACGTGACCCCCTTAAAATGATTAACCAATTGTTAACTAAAAGTTATTAAAATAGCCTTTAATTAACAATAGGTTACGCTAATGAAAACGTTCCTCGCATTTGAGAATAACACGAATGGTGCATTGGTCATACCAAAATTGATATGAATCAAGTTTTCTTGCTGAAAAGATAGTCAAAGGTATGTGGTTAGATCAAAAAAACCAGTCCGAAGACTGGTTTCATAGCAACATTTTTGACTGTTTTAGCCGAGGGTTTTAAACGCTTTGATACGCTGCAAATGCGGTGAGATATTTTTGAACTTATGAGTCTGCTCTTCATCCCAGACAATTTCATAAAAGTGATGAAGTTCATCTGCCGAACGCTGGCTATTAAGGGCCTCATCATGACGTGACAGAATCACCAGGCAGCGATCGCGGTTTTTTTCACGGAAATTGGTCACGCACTTGGTGGCAATATCAGCATACTCTTCCGGGCGATCAATTTTGCCTTCCATATTTTCATAGGGGAACAGGTTAGGATTAAAGACTACCTGGCGGATATCACACAAAAAACCAATTCTTTCCGCCCAGTATCCCCCCAATCCGACACCACAAATCAGTGGCCGGTCATCCACATTTAACTGCAACATTTTATCCACCTCTTTCAGCAGATGTTGCATGTCATGTTTTGGATGACGGGTGCTGTAGCTTATCAACCTGACATCCGGGTCGATAAATTGCAGTTGCAAAACTTTTTCGTGGTTACCCGGACTGTTTGAGTCAAAACCGTGTAAATAAATTATCATCGCATCCTCACCTTGAGTCAGGGTTAGTGACCTGCTTTCTCTTCCTGCCAGCGTTCATGCAACTGATTTAATTGGGCGCTAATGTTTTTCCAGCGCGGCGAGTCCATCAGTTCCTGACGCGAAAATGAACCTTTATGATACAAACGTGTAACACGTGGCGCATTGATCGGCGACAGATTATCTAAAACACTGGTTGCTCCCTTACGATTATTGCAGACCAGGATCATATCGCAACCGGCATCAAGTGAAGCCTGCCCACGCTCGGCATAACTCCCCATAATTGCTGCCCCTTCCATCGACAGATCGTCTGAAAAAATCACACCATCAAATCCAAGCTCTCCGCGCAAAACGGTTTTAAGCCAGTGCGATGAACCGCTTGCCGGGCGCGGATCAACCGAACTGTAAATTACGTGAGCGGGCATAATGGCATCGAGTTTATTTTCGCGGATTAACTGACTAAATACCGACATATCTTTATTACGGATATCCTCTTCTGGACGAGGATCACACGGCGTTTCTTTATGCGAGTCGGCCGTCACAGCACCATGTCCCGGGAAATGTTTGCCGGTCGTTTTCATCCCTGCTTCATGCATACCATCAATAAATTTACTCGCTATCGCCAGCGCTTTTTGCGGATCAGCATGATACGAACGCTCACCAATTGCCGCGCTGATGTGCCCGACATCCAACACTGGAGCAAAGCTGATATCAATATCCATGGCGATCATTTCGCTAGCCATCAGCCAACCGGCTTCTTGTGCCAGTTTGCCCCCTTCGTCCATCCCCAGCAGTGCAGCAAAAGATTGGGCCGCAGGTAATCGCGTAAAACCATCGCGAAAACGCTGTACACGACCGCCCTCCTGATCCACGGCAATCACCAAATGATTGCGTGATGCCGCGCGGATTTGCCGTACCAGTTCACGTAATTGCTGCGGATCGTGGTAATTACGCGTAAAGAGAATCAGCCCACCAACCAGTGGATGTGCCAATATTTCTCTCTCTTCCGCGTCCAGTTCATAACCTTCGACATCCAACATTACTGGACCCACACTGCTCTCCTTATTCTTCTATTAAAACTGATGCCAGGTTTCATCGGCCAGCCTGATAAAGTGTTCTTCGCCGGTCTGTTGCCAGCGGTACTCAAACCACCCTGCTTTCAGCATCTGTAGCCATGGTTGCCAGCGTCTAACCTGACGCCACAACTGCCCGGCGTCTATCCTGGCAAGGTGCGCATAATCGTTAACTAGTGCCCGTTGCTGTTGTTCCTTTTCAACCCAAACCGCAGCCAGCTCCAACGCCACATCACCATCACCAGCATACTCCCAGTCAATCAACCGCAGTCCTTTTGCAGTAATTACCAGATTTGCGGCATGAACATCCATATGCAATGGGCTTAATCGTAATGGTTGCGGTTCACGAACATGACGTAAACGTTTAAGCCAACGTAACCACAACGGCGTGCGACGTGCAGGATCACTTCCCTGCCAGTATTGTTCCAGAAGGGGTAACAGCAATATCCGCCAGCCAAAACACGGTTGTTGATGCAGATGATACAGTAAACACACAAGTTCGTTGGTATCTGGCAGGCAGGAAGGCACTTCTCCCACGAGATAATCGACTGCCATCCATCCAGGGCGATACAACCGAGGCCTTGGTGCCAGCGTTTCTGGCAGACGGGAAAGCACATGATACTGGCGCAGAAATATTGATTCAGCTGATGAGGGATCATGCGGACGGCGCAAAACTAAGCGCTGCTCATCATTTTCAATAACAACACTACTGCCGCTAAGCCCACACTGGCAGGACTCCACAAGATAATATTGCGGGAAATAGCGCGACAGTATCTCGTCGCGCGTTAGCGAATTATTGCTGCTGTACTGCACCTTTACCTGACCAGATGATCTCGCCGGTCTGTACCAGCATCAGTTGCATTTGTAAGGTTGGTGCGTTGACATTGCCAGACGCACTAGAGTAAAGCACATAATGAGCACCTACATTGCGTGCAATACCTATCGCCTTGCTCCGGGTTCCAAGGCTGTCCTGAGGTGATAAACCAAGCTGCTGTTTTGCCATCGAAAGTTGCTGGGCAGACACTAAGGTGAATTTACCGTTATTCGCCAGAGCATTGCGTAAGGTCTCTGTAGCTTCACCCGCATTCAGCGTACCGTTAGTCCGGTTGTTGACGCTGTCCACCAACAGGACGCTACCGGCGCTTACGCCATCAGCCTGCAGCATTTTACCAACCATTGGTTGCATCGCCCCATTCCAGTCGTAATGTCTGACATGCGGTGCTGGCGGAGCTGTTTGGTCTTCATGCTCTACCGGCCCTGGTTGTTGCGGGATCGTCGGCACAGATGGCACGGTGGTTACAGGTGGTTGTGGTTGCACTGGCTGCTCCGGTGTAGGTTTTACTTCTTCGACTGGTGCAGGTTCTCGTTGCAATGTACAACCGGCGAGGAACATCGCCAGCGCGGCAACTATGGCGTAGCGATTGATTTTTATCATCAAGTTTCACCCCTTATAAATAAAGATAAAGTCTGACTTTGTGCGCCCCAAGATATCTGGCGCTGCCGTACAACGTTACCGACGAACGTGCCGGTATAGTCACGCTGCGCGGCGCTTCCAGAGGATGCATCTCCAGTCCTCTGGCGTCATACCAGTAAAACCGATAATGGACGGTTACAGGTTCTTGCCGTTCGTTATAAAGTGTTGAGGATGCAGAAGGCTGGATATCCGACGTTTTTAGCTCTGGTTTTTGCGCCGTCACTCCTGCAGCCAGTAAAGTGGATTCCATTACCAGCGTCTGCTCGTCATTAACCGGAATTTCCGGATGCGATCGGCAGCCCGCCAGAAGCATAAAAATCACAGATAGCGCAATGCATCCTCTGGACATTATTACAGACCTTTATGTGCCAACATTGGGCCGAGGGCTCGTCCACCGAGCAGATGCATATGAATATGGTACACCTCTTGCCCGCCATGACGATTGGTATTCATGATTAAGCGATAACCATCCTCGGCAATACCTTCCTGTTCGGCAATTTTCGCTGCGACGGTAATCATGCGCCCCAGCGCCTGTTCGTGCTCAGCGGTAACGTCATTAACCGTGGGGATCAGAATGTTAGGGATGATTAAAATATGGGTAGGAGCCTGCGGTGAGATATCGCGAAATGCGGTCACCAGATCGTCCTGATATACGATATCGGAGGGGATTTCACGACGAATAATTTTGCTGAATATTGTCTCTTCTGCCACGACATTTTCCTTCTTCAAAGAGTCACTGCGTTGCGCCATGCTACGCTAACCATAATGCGAGTATAGAGTATGAGCGACTTCTTCCCGCCCTTTCAACCTTAAGCCCCGATTTTTTAAGCAGAAAGTCTGTTCACCGGTGTTCTTATAACCATTTCTTTCGTTTAATTCGAACAGAACAAGGTAAATACGCTCTCTTCATGTGACCCAGTAAACAAAAACTTCTCTTTGCAAAGTATATGAACGACCTGTTCAGCCCACCGCGCAAATCTGGTAGATGCTCAAATATTAAAAAAGGCAGCCATTCGGCTGCCTTAGTCTCCCCAACGTCCTACTGCTTAGTTGTTACGGATGTATTCATCCATTTCAGTTTTCAGGTTATCGGATTTAGTACCGAAAATAGCCTGAACACCGGAACCAGCAACAACCACGCCAGCTGCGCCCAGTTTTTTCAGGCCTGCCTGATCAACTTTCGACACGTCAGCCACGCTTACACGCAAACGAGTAATACAAGCGTCAAGGTTGGTGATGTTTTCTTTACCACCGAATGCAGCAACCAGTGCTGGTGCCATTTCGCTGGTAGCACCTGCTTTCGCATCTTCAGTGGCATCCTCACGGCCCGGAGTTTTCAGATCCAGCGCTTTAATCAGTACGCGGAAGATAGTGTAGTAAACAATCGCGTAACCGAGACCAACAATCGGGAACAGCCACAGTTTGCTGCTGTTACCAGAAAGTACGATAAAGTCGATCAGACCGTGAGAGAACGACGTACCATCACGCATACCCAGCAGGATACAGATTGGGAATGCCAGACCTGCAAGAATCGCGTGGATAATGTACAGGATCGGCGCCACGAACATGAAGGAGAACTCGATCGGCTCGGTGATACCGGTCAGGAACGAGGTCAACGCGGCGGAGATCATGATACCGCCCACTTTCGCGCGGTTTTCTGGTTTAGCTGAATGCCAGATAGCAATTGCAGCCGCTGGCAGGCCGTACATTTTGAACAGGAAGCCACCAGACAACATACCCGCAGTCGGGTCACCCGCCATATAACGCGGGATATCGCCGTGGAAAACCTGGCCTGCAGCGTTGGTGTATTCGCCGATCTGCATCTGGAAAGGTACGTTCCAGATGTGGTGCAGACCAAATGGCACCAGGCAGCGTTCAATAAAGCCATAAATACCGAACGCGACTACCGGGTTCTGGTAAGCAGCCCACTGAGAGAATGCCTGGATTGCAGAACCGATTGGTGGCCAAATGAAGGACAGCACCACACCGGTGAAAATAGCAGCCAGACCAGAGATAATCGGTACAAAACGTTTACCCGCGAAGAAGCCAAGATACTCAGGCAACTTGATACGGTAGAAACGATTGAACATGTACGCTGCAATCGCACCGGAAATAATCCCCCCAAGAACACCAGTATCTGCCAGGTGTTTTGCGGCAATTTCTTCAGCGGGTAAGTGCAGAACCAGCGGCGCAACCACAGCCATGGTTTTGACCATGATGCCATAGGCAACAACAGCGGCCAGCGCCGAAACGCCATCGTTATTGGTGAAGCCCAGGGCCACACCGATAGCGAAAATAAGCGGCATATTTGCAAAAACGGAACCGCCTGCTTCTGCCATGACATGTGACACAACTGCTGGCAGCCAGCTGAAGTTTGCCGAACCGACGCCAAGCAGAATACCTGCGATTGGCAGTACGGATACCGGCAGCATCAGCGATTTACCGACCTTTTGCAGGTTAGCAAATGCATTCTTAAACATAATTGAGAGTGCTCCTGAGTATTGGTGCTTTTCTACGTTCTCACGCATTGGCGAGGGGGGAGAACCTCGCCCTGTACAGGGCATCTAAGTACCCTTTATTTATTACACAGAGTAAAATAAATCAGTAAGATTTTGTTTGACGGCTATCACGTTTCAAATTCACGTAACCAGCAAAGATGCACAAACGGACAAAAAACATGTCTGAATGTTTCAGTGCGGTTATTCACCGCGCAAATTACGGCGGTGAACTTTACTCGTTTTATGTATTAATTACGAGGACTAAAATAAGTCAATTATTGGTCAGATTGCAGGCGAGACGGTTCGATGTGAAACAGGCGGGCAAAGTTTTCAGTGGTGACCTGCGCCAGTTCATCCACAGAAACACCTTTCAATACGGCCATATATTCTGCAACGTCACGCACCATGGCTGGCTGGTTTTCTTTACCCCGGTGCGGTACCGGAGCAAGATACGGCGAGTCGGTTTCCACCAATAAGCGATCCAGCGGTACATAACGGGCAGCATCTCGTAGCTGCTCAGCATTACGGAAGGTCACAATACCGGAAAAAGAGATGTAAAAACCTAGATCCAGCAACTTACCTGCCGTTTCTCTGTCCTCTGTAAAACAGTGTAGTACGCCACCGCAATCCGTCACTTTTTCTTCGCGCAGAATTGTCAGCGTATCGGCTCTTGCATCTCGTGTATGCACAATAACGGGTTTGTTAAGCTCCCGACCGATCTGAATATGTTGAATAAATGACTCTTGCTGGCGAACTTTAGTTTCTGGAGTGTAGTAATAATCAAGGCCAGTTTCACCCAAAGCCACAACGCCCTCTTCTGCCGCCAGGCGACGTAAATCTTCAACATCATAAGGATCGTTCTGGTTGAGCGGATGTACTCCACAAGAAAAGACAACGTTATCGCGTTCGCCAACCAGATCTCGCATATGAAGGTAACCCGGTAATGTTGTGGCAACCGCAAGGCAAAATTTCACATCACGAGCAGCGGCTTTTGCCAGCACGTCATCCACGTCCTTATGCAATGATTGATAATCCAGACCATCAAGATGGCAGTGTGAGTCAACTAAAAACATAATATCTCGCTTAAAGATGGGGAACAGGCAGCACTGTGCCTGGTTGCAGGTAATTCTCAATACGAAGAAGGAGATCGGTTAACAACAGCTCGCGATTCAAACTGTTTACCGTTAATAACTGTTCGCGAGTCTGGCAGACGTCACGAAGGATCGCCTGAATTCGCGTTGCAGAAAGTTGCCGTGCGATAGTTGCAATCAGACTATACGCATCAGCATTGGTCATAGAAGACGCGCCATGCTGATATTTTAGAGCATCTGTTAACAACGTCGCCAGCCAGTGCAATCTGTCAGGAACGTGTTCATGATTCAGACTGGGTAACAATGAATACCAGTCACCATTTTGTACACTGCCGGACAACGCCTGGCATAAGGTGTCTCTTTGCGACCATGCTTCAGATTGCAGCAATGTCAATGCCGCTCCTGGCGCTCCTGAGCTTAAACGCAACGCAGCAAGTAACACTTCTTGTGACGCCGTCACTTCCCGGGCAAGCCAGGTAATCGCATACTGTTCTGGCGGTGGTGCCAGATGATGCACCAGACAGCGGCTACGTAAAGTTGCCAGTAAACGCGCAGGTTCTTTAGTGGCAAGGAAAAACCAGGTATCTGCCGGCGGCTCTTCCAGCGTTTTTAACAGTGCATTCGCTGCAGCATCTGTGAGCAAAGCGGCATCAGGTATCCAGACCACTTTTGCCCCCCCAAGTCGGGAATGCTCATAGAGTTTTTCGCTAACCTCACGCACTGCGTCAATGCCCTGCGCATTTTTGCCTTTTTCAGGAATGAGGGCATAGTAATCCGGATGCGTACCCGCTTGCATGAGTTGGCAGCCACGACAGTGCCCACAGCTTTTATTACCCTGGGGTTGTTGGCAAAGCAGGTAACGGCTGAGCGCATAAATTAATGCGTCATCGCCCATACCTGGCAGCGCCTGAATCAGTAGCGCATGGTGACCCCTTCCTGCCTGATAGTTCGCTACCAGTTTTTCGAAGTCTGGTCTTAACCATGGATACCATTTCATGCGCCCTGCTCCTTCACCCAGGTTGTCACAGTTTGTCGAATATCAGCCATGACACACTCAAGCGATTGCGTGGCATCGATAGTGCGGATGCTGGCATCCTGAGCTGCAAGTTCCAGATAACGCGCACGAGTACGGTTAAAGAAGTCGAAGGACTCCTGCTCAATACGGTCCAGTTCACCACGCGCTCGTGCACGTTTTAGACCTACTTCAGGCGTAACGTCGAGATACAGAGTCAGGTCCGGGCGAAAATCACCTAACACGGCATCACGTAGTGTTGCCAGCATGGTTTGATCAACACCACGACCGCCCCCCTGATAAGCCTGAGTCGATAAATCATGACGATCACCAATCACCCAGGTACCTTTCGCCAGTGCAGGCTTAATGACTGTCTCCACCAACTGGACGCGGGCTGCATAAAACATCAGAACTTCAGCCTTCTCAGTGATGACTTCATCACCGACGGATTTTATATCCAGCACCAGGCTCCTCAGTTTCTCAGCCAACTGCGTCCCTCCTGGTTCACGGGTAAAAATCATCTCACGAATGCCCAGTTGCTCAAGTGTCTCCACCACAACGTTACGCGCAGTGGTTTTACCTGCACCTTCCAGCCCTTCGATGACGATATAGTTACTGCGCATTTTTTTCCTTAAGCACTTTTAAATAGTCCTGCACTGACCGATTGTGGCTGGCAAGATTAGTGTTAAATGTATGACCACCTTTACCATCGGCGACAAAATAGAGATATGGCGTTTTCGCCGGATGTGCCGCAGCCTGTAATGAGTCTTCGCCAGGTGTGGCAATTGCCCCCGGCGGCAGGCCATTGATGGTATAGGTATTATAAGCCGTCGGCGTTTCAAGATCCGCGCGGGAAAGATTGCCATTATAGCGCTCTCCCATACCGTAAATCACGGTAGGATCGGTTTGTAAACGCATTCCCGTACGCAAGCGGTTAATAAACACCGAAGCAACACGATCACGTTCACTGGCTACCGCAGTCTCTTTCTCAATGATAGAGGCCATGGTGACCAGTTCATTTTTATCTTTATACGGCAACCCTTCTGCGCGCTTTTCCCAGATACCATCGACAACTTTCACCATTTTCTGGTGCGATCGCTTCAATAACGCCACATCGGTTGTGTTTGCGGTATACATCCAGGTATCTGGCCAAAACCAGCCTTCGATCCACTCAGGTTTTTCCAAATCTAACGCTTTAGCGACAGTTTCGTACTGATCATCGCTCAGGGTATGTTTGATATAAGGCGCTTCACGTAGTTGCTTGAGGTAATCGCGTAGACGCATTCCCTCGACCATTCGTAACGGAAACTGAGCTTCTTTACCGCTTTCCAGCAATTGCAGCATCTCGCGTACCGTCATTTGTGGCGTAAAGCGATACGTTCCGGCTTTGAAACGCGACAGATCAGGCTCGATACGTAACAACCACTGGAACACTCGCGGTCGATTGATAATTTTCGCCATGTAGAGCTGCTCACCGAGTGCCAATCTGCCAGTACCCGATTTAAGCGTAAATATTGCTTCGTTTTTAATTAACAATTTACTGTCAGCGAACTGACGAACTTTCCACATGCCCACGCCTGCGGCAATGCCCAGTACAATCAACAACAGCAAAAGGACAAATAACAATTTTTTCATAATGAATTCGGGTGCTCACAAAGTGGGGCTAAAAACTCAAATAATTGTCTCGAAGACAGCAACTTATCACCACAGGTGCGTACGGGAATGACGGGCATCAGCGCATTACAAAGCAAAATTTCATCTGCCGCCATTACCTCTTCCGGTCGAGCCTGAACTTCGACAACACGATAAGAAGATTGTGCCAATAAATGGATACAGAATTGTCGCATAATGCCCTTCACACCGGCATATTCAAGGCTCGGTGTATAAACCACATTTCCCTGTCGCCAGAATAAATTAGCTGCGCAGCATTCCGTAACCCATCCTTCGCTGTCAAGAACAAGTGCCTCGTCAGCAGTTGTCTGATCGAGATGTGTCCGGATCAACACTTGCTCCAGCCGATTAAGATGCTTAATTCCTGCAAGTAAGGGATTGCGACCCAGGCGAACAGGGCTGAGAGTTAGCGTAATTCCCTTCTGTCGCCAGCGGGAATAATGCTCTGGATATGCAGAAACGGACAAAATTCGGCCTGGTGAGTGACAACTGCCAGGACTGTAACCACGACCACCACTACCACGAGTGATAATCACCTTAAGCACACCACTTTTATGTTCCCTTGCCAGAGTTTCCATTTCCAGTTGCAGTAACTCCCACTGCTCAAAGGTAATCATCAATTTAATGCAGGCATCCTGTAATCGCCGGATATGCTCTGTGAGCATAATCACATGTCCATCCTGAATACGTGCGGTGGTGAAACATCCATCACCAAACTGCGTCGCTCTGTCACTCGCGGCCAGCCATGTTTGTTTTTGACCATTTATTAAGAACATACTGGCTCCCTATCGTTTTGAATAAGTTTGGCAGTTTGAACACATCAGGACAAGTCTGCTGCATATACATGAAAAAAGGCCCGCAAGCGGACCTTTAATAGAAGAGTGATACGGATATTAGATCTTTTTAAAGATCAGCGAACCGTTAGTGCCACCAAAACCGAAAGAGTTACACAGCGTATACTCCATACCGCTTACCTGGCGCGCTTCGTGTGGTACGAAGTCCAGATCGCAACCTTCATCCGGATTATCCAGGTTAATGGTTGGCGGAACAGCCTGATCACGCAGCGCCAGGATAGAGTAGATTGACTCTACCGCGCCCGCTGCGCCTAACAGGTGACCGGTCATAGATTTGGTGGAACTAACCAGCACACGGCTTGCTGCATCACCAAATACAGACTTCACAGCCTGCGCCTCAGCTTTGTCGCCTGCCGGTGTGGATGTACCGTGAGCATTGATGTAACCAATCTGACCTGGTTCAATAGCTGCGTCACGCAATGCGTTAACCATCGCCAGAGCAGCACCTGCACCATTTTCTGGCGGTGACGTCATATGGTAAGCATCGCTGCTCATACCAAAACCAACGACTTCTGCGTAAATTTTTGCACCGCGAGCTTTAGCATGTTCGTACTCTTCCAGTACCAGCATGCCTGCGCCATCACCCAGTACAAAACCATCGCGATCTTTATCCCATGGACGACTTGCCGCTTGAGGATTATCGTTACGGGTAGAAAGTGCACGTGCCGCGCCAAAGCCGCCAACACCCAGAGGTGTACTGGCTTTCTCTGCACCACCAGCAACCATTACGTCAGCATCGCCAAATGCGATGATACGCGCAGCATGACCGATGTTATGCACACCAGAAGTACAGGCGGTTGCAATGGAAATGCTAGGGCCACGCAGGCCATACATGATGGTCAAGTGACCAGCCACCATGTTTACAATCGTCGACGGAACGAAAAACGGGCTGATTTTACGTGGACCACCATTTACCAGAGAGGTATGGTTTTCTTCAATCAGGCCGAGACCACCGATACCAGAGCCAATCGCGGCACCAATACGGGTTGCGTTCTCTTCCGTTACTTCGAGGCCAGAATCCTGTATGGCCTGAACGCCAGCGACAATTCCATATTGAATGAAGGCATCCATCTTGCGCTGTTCTTTGCGCGAGATAATGTCATCACAGTTAAAATCCTTTACTAAGCCAGCAAATTTCGTTGCATAGGCGCTAGTATCGAAATGGTCGATTAGGCTGATGCCACTCTGACCGGCAAGGAGAGCTTTCCAGGTAGACTCTACGGTATTGCCGACAGGAGACAACATGCCCAGTCCGGTCACAACTACACGACGCTTAGACACGTTTGTCCTCCAGGGAGGGAAAAATAAAAAAACTAGTGGGACAAAAGAAAAAACTCAGGCGGTCGAATGACCGCCTGGAGATGTTCACTTACGCCTGGTGGCCGTTGATATAATCAATGGCAGCCTGAACGGTGGTGATTTTCTCAGCTTCTTCGTCCGGAATCTCAGTATCAAACTCTTCTTCCAGAGCCATTACCAGCTCAACGGTGTCAAGAGAATCCGCGCCCAGGTCTTCAACGAAAGAAGCATTGTTGGTCACTTCTTCCTGCTTAACGCCCAGCTGCTCGCCGATAATTTTCTTAACGCGTTCTTCGATAGTGCTCATACTCTTAAATTTCCTATCAAAACTCGCTTTCGCGATGGTTTTCGTAGTGTATAAAATGTTGAAAAATTTGCAACTAAATCCCGGCAGGTCTTACCACGATTTTGCGTTATTTTGAGGCCTTCCCCCCTATTAACGCAAATCTTTTTATACGCTTTTGCCTTCAAAATGCTTCTGCGTTGCTTTCGCCAGCAATTCCCGGTCACTTAGTAATCTATGCTCCCGGAGTATCGTGCTATGCTTCAGACGCAAACTGAATGATTATGCGTATAAAACGGTTAAACCATATACATTCCGCCGTTGACGTGCAGTGTTTCACCAGTGATGTAACCTGCTTCGTCAGAGGCTAAAAATGCAACCGCACTAGCGATTTCTTTCGGAGAGCCTAAGCGCCCCGCCGGAACTTGCGCCAGCGTACCCGCACGCTGTTCTTCAGTCAGCGCACGCGTCATGTCCGTTTCAATAAAGCCCGGAGCAACAACGTTGACAGTAATACCACGAGACGCGACTTCACGCGCCAGTGATTTACTAAAGCCAATCAGACCCGCTTTCGCCGCAGCGTAGTTGGCCTGACCCGCATTTCCCATGGTACCAACCACGGAACCAATAGTGATAATACGTCCATGACGCTTTTTCATCATAGCGCGCATTACCGCTTTTGACAGACGGAAAACAGACGACAGGTTGGTTTCGAGGATATCGTTCCACTCATCATCTTTCATTCGCATCAACAGATTATCACGAGTGATACCGGCATTATTGACCAGGATATCCACTTCACCAAATTCTGCGCGAATATTTTCCAGAACAGATTCAATAGATGCAGGATCGGTCACATTCAATACCAGACCTTTACCATTGGCACCTAAGTAATCGCTAATGGCCTGAGCACCGCTTTCACTGGTTGCTGTACCAATAACCTTTGCGCCTCGCTCAGCGAGAGTTTCCGCGATGGCACGACCAATGCCACGACTGGCTCCCGTTACCAGCGCAATTTTTCCTTCAAAATTCATGGTATTCCTCTTTAAAGCTCGAGCGCCGCTGACATTGCCGCTGGCTCATTCAGTGCAGATGCAGTCAGTGTGTCAACAATTCGTTTCGTCAAACCAGTAAGCACTTTACCCGGTCCGACTTCATACAGGTGCTCAACACCTTGTGCTGCCATGTATTCAACGGATTTAGTCCACTGTACCGGGTTATACAACTGACGTACCAGCGCATCACGAATAGCATCACCCTCGTTTTCGCACTTCACATCAACGTTATTCACCACGGGAACAGTCGGGGTGTTAAAAGTAATTTTAGCTAATTCTACAGCCAGTTTATCTGCAGCAGGTTTCATCAATGCACAGTGAGACGGTACACTCACAGGCAAGGGTAACGCACGTTTGGCCCCAGCCGCTTTACAGGCAGCACCTGCACGTTCTACGGCTTCTTTATGGCCAGCAATAACGACCTGCCCCGGAGAGTTAAAGTTTACCGGGGAAACCACCTGACCTTCTGCAGCTTCTTCACACGCTTTTGCGATGGAAGCATCATCCAGACCAATAATCGCCGCCATTGCGCCAGTTCCTTCTGGTACGGCTTCCTGCATGAACTTACCACGCATTTCAACCAAACGAACAGCATCAGCAAAATCAATCACCCCAGCACAAACCAGCGCAGAGTATTCGCCAAGGCTATGCCCGGCCATCATGGCTGGTGATTTACCGCCCTGCTGCTGCCAAATACGATATAAAGCAACGGAGGCTGTTAACAATGCTGGTTGAGTCTGCCAGGTTTTATTCAATTCTTCTGCCGGACCGTTTTGCGTAAGCGCCCATAAGTCATAACCGAGAGCTGCAGAGGCTTCAGCAAAGGTCTCTTCCACAATGGGATAAGTTGCGGCCATATCAGCCAGCATCCCGACAGTCTGGGAACCCTGGCCCGGAAACACAAATGCAAATTGCGTCATGTTTTAATCCTTATACTAAAAACGAATCAGCGCGGAGCCCCAGGTGAAGCCACCGCCAAAGGCCTCAAGCAGTACCAATTGCCCGGCTTTGATACGCCCGTCCCGCACCGCTTCATCCAGTGCGCACGGTACAGAGGCTGCGGAAGTATTGCCATGGCGGTCGAGAGTAACAACGACGTGATCCATTGACATACCTAGCTTTTTCGCAGTCGCGCTGATGATTCGCAGGTTTGCCTGGTGTGGCACCAACCAGTCAAGTTCAGAACGATCAAGATTATTTGCTTCCAGTGTCTCATCGACAATATGAGCAAGTTCAGTTACGGCAACTTTAAAGACTTCGTTACCTGCCATCGTCAGGTGAATCGGATTGTCCGGATTCACACGATCGGCATTCGGCAATGTGAGTAATTCACCGTAGCTGCCATCAGCGTGCAGATGAGTAGAAATAATACCAGGTTCTTCAGATGCTCCCAGTACTACCGCTCCGGCACCATCACCAAAAATAATGATGGTTCCACGATCAGTTGGATCGCAGGTTCGTGCCAGTACATCAGAGCCAACAACCAGTGCATATTTAACCGCACCAGATTTAACGTATTGATCAGCAATGCTCAGTGCATAAGTAAAACCAGCGCAGGCTGCTGCGACATCAAATGCCGGGCAACCTTTAATACCGAGCATGCTTTGAATCTGACACGCTGCACTGGGAAATGCATGAGTGGCAGAGGTCGTTGCAACCACGATCAGGCCGATCTCGTTTTTATCGATACCCGCCATCTCAAGCGCACGGTTAGCTGCTTCATATCCCATGGTCGAGACAGTTTCATTTGGTGCAGCAATATGGCGCTCACGAATCCCCGTACGAGTGACAATCCACTCATCGGAGGTATCTACCATTTTTTCCAGATCGGCGTTAGTCCGCACTTGTTCGGGCAGATAGCTGCCAGTACCAATAATCTTCGTATACATGTACGCTCAGTCACTTTTCGGTTATATACCGCCACTTACAAACTGCCGATGCGTTGGCTTCCTTACCACAAATTGTCATCTGTGGTTGGGCTTTTTGCCTCTTTCATCTTCCAGCAATTCGAAACCAGCCGGATATACAGATTTCAGGCGAGCGGCAATTCGCTGAGGAACTTGTCGCTGCACCGCCTGCACTGCCTGTTCAATCGCGACCGCAAAAGCTCGCTGATTGGCTGCACCATGACTCTTAATCACCGTGCCACGCAATCCTAACAGACAGGCGCCGTTATACTGGTCGGGGTTGAGGTGACTGAATCGCCTCGTCAGGCTTTTTTGTAGCCAACGCTTTAATAACAGTAGCCACCACGACCGTTTTTTCCCTTCACCCTGAGATTTCAGCAGAGAAAGGAACATTCTGACAACACCTTCCATCGTCTTTAATGTGACATTGCCTGTAAAGCCATCACAGACCAGCACATCAGTTTTTCCAGTCAATAACTCATTGGCTTCAAGATAACCGATATAATTGACGGAAGAGATTGTTTTTAGCACTGCTGAGGCGTCCCGGATACTGTCGAGACCCTTAACTTCTTCTTCTCCAATATTAAGCAACGCGACACGAGGGTTGGGAATTCCCACCACTTCTTCCGCTAAAACGGAGCCCATAATCGCAAATTGCACTAACATGGTGCTGTCACAATCGACGTTAGCCCCCAAGTCCAGGACTACCGTTTTACCCTTTTGTTGGTGCGGTAGAACAGTAACCAACGCCGGGCGCTCAATCCCCTCAAGAGGTTTGAGCAGTAGTTTTGCCAGCCCCATCAGCGCCCCGGTATTTCCGGCGCTGACGCAAGCTTGCGCTCGACCTTCTTTTACAAGTTCCAGGGCCACACGCATTGAGCTACCACGACTGGCGCGAATAGCCTGCGAAGGCCGTGCATCACTGGCGATAACTGACTGTGCAGGAATTATCTGTAAACGCGAACGCTGTTCAAAGTCAGCTTTAGCAAGTAATGGCGTGATGGCGTCGGGGTTACCGACTAAAAGAAGAGTGAGTTGCGAATTAGAATTCAGTGCCTGCAAAGCCGCAGGCACTGTCACGGAGGGGCCGAAGTCGCCCCCCATGACATCTAACGCCAGGGTTAGACGTGTCAAGGTATCGTCGCCGCCCGGTTCGGTGTTTCCCCAGTTACCCGGGGAAAATCCTCACTAAGCTTCATCACGCAAACGCGCGATTACTTAGCGATGACCTTGCGGCCGCGGTAGAAACCGTCGGCAGTGATGTGGTGACGCAGGTGTTTTTCACCAGAAGTTTTATCTACAGACAGGCTGGTGACTGCGGTCAGCGCGTCATGGGAACGACGCATGCCACGTTTGGAACGGGTTGGTTTATTCTGTTGTACGGCCATGGACCTTACTCCTCAATTACGGTTTATCCCCGATCCAACGGGGAGCACCAATTACTTACGCTTTAAGCTGGCTAATACGGCAAATGGGTTTGGCTTTTGCGCTTCTTCAGGCAGTTCACCAAAGACCATGTCCGCTTCGGACACTTCACAGTGTTCAGAATCATGCACCGGAACTACTGGCAAGGCGAGGATGATTTCATCTTCTACCATTGCAAGCAGATCGATTTCACCGAATTCGTTAACCTCAATCGGTTCATACGCTTCCGGCAGTGCTTCAGCCTGTTCGTCTGAACGCACAGGACTAAAACAATACGTTGTGTAGACATGATGGGTAAACGGCTTCCCGCAACGCTGACATTCGAGCGTTACCGTTACCTTCGCATCACCAGTAATTACGGCGAGACGTTGGTTATCGATAGCGAACGACATGGAGCATTCCACATCACTGTCCACACTGACCACAGATTCGGCGACACGCTCAACCTGATCCGGAGTATAAATACCCTGGTAATCAAGTCGTTTTTGAGCCGTGCGAACCGGATCAAGAGTCAGGGGTAATTTTACCTTTTGCATAGGGCGCGCATATTAACTTCGTAACGTCGTATAGTCAAAGAAAAAGGCAGCCTGCGGTTGCCTTTTGCCAATAATTCGCACACATTGCGGGTTACAGCCTTATTTTCGTTCAGTGCTGGCAAAGTTGCCAGTCAGCAAAACGAAGCGCATAGTTTAAATTGGCTTACATCATTACGCTATATCTGGTGGAAAAAAATATGTATGGACTTATTTTAGCTTCGACATCGCCCTGGCGTCGCGCTCTGCTGGACAAACTGGCCGTTACGTTTGAGTGCGCAGCGCCAGAAGTCGATGAAACGCCACTGCCAGGTGAATCTCCGCGTCATTTAGTTTTACGCCTGGCACAAGCAAAAGCGCAATCTTTAGCCGAACGTTATCCGGCCCATTTAATAATTGGTTCCGATCAAGTTTGTGTGCTGGATGGTGAAATTACCGGCAAACCGTTAAGTGAAGAAAATGCTCGCCTGCAATTACGTAAAGCGAGCGGCAATATTGTCACTTTTTATACCGGGCTTGCGCTTTATAATTCAGCAACTGGCAATTTACAGACGGAAGTCGAGCCGTTTGATGTTCATTTCCGCCATCTCAGTGACGCGGAAATAGACAATTATGTGCGAAAAGAACATCCACTCCAGTGTGCTGGCAGTTTTAAAAGCGAAGGTTTGGGTATTGCACTCTTCGAGCGTTTAGAGGGGCGCGACCCGAACACACTGGTCGGTTTACCCTTAATCGCGCTCTGTCAGATGTTACGTCGCGAAGGGAATAACCCGCTAATGGAGTAACAACTGCCCGATAAGCCGGATAAGGCGTTTACGCCGCATCCGGCAATCGATGTTGACTGCCTGATGCGACGCTGCGTATTTTGGTGGAACTCAAGTGTGAGTTTTTTATTAACGTGTGGCACGCAGTTTCTGCAAACAGCGCTTCAACCCATCATCCATTGGCGCTTCGATACGCATCACTTCTCCCGTTCCTGGATGAGTGAATTTCAATGCTGCTGCATGCAGAAAAAGGCGTGACAACCCCGTGTTTGCCAGTTGTTGATCAAATTCACGGTCACCGTAACGATCATCGAAGGCAATTGGATGCCCGGCATATTGTGTATGCACACGAATCTGGTGCGTACGTCCGGTCACAGGGCTACAACGAACCAGCGTGGCAATTGCATAGCGCTCTTCAACTTTAAAACGCGTTTCCGACGGTTTACCTTCCTGGCTGACTCGCACAATACGTTCGCCGCTTTGTAGAATATTCTTTAATAAAGGTGCCTGGACGCTTTTAACGTGCGACTGCCACTGACCACGCACTAACGCCAGATAATCTTTTTGCATCCCCTTTTCACGCAACTGCTCGTGAAGCGAACGCAGTGCTGAGCGCTTTTTAGCCACCAGCAGAACACCTGACGTATCACGGTCCAGACGATGTACCAGTTCGAGGAAACGCGCTTCCGGGCGCAACGCCCGCAAACCTTCAATAACGCCGAAGCTTAAACCACTGCCACCGTGCACCGCAGTACCAGAAGGTTTATTGAGCACCAGGATATGATCATCTTCATATAAGATGACGTCTGCCAGCGCCGCCACCTTTTGCAGATGTGGCGAAACAGCATCCTCTTCCCGCTCAGCAACGCGGACCGGTGGAATGCGAACTTCATCACCTGCGGCCAGTTTATACTCGGGCTTGATACGTTTTTTATTCACCCGCACTTCGCCTTTACGCAAAATGCGATAGATCATGCTTTTTGGCACACCTTTTAACTGGGTACGCAAAAAGTTATCGATACGTTGCCCCGCTTCATCAGCGGTTATAGCAACAATTTTTACGGATGGAGTCTCTGTTTTCATGGTGGGCGATTCTAAATAGCCAACAAGATTCGCGCCACACATTTTTCTATGCTTATATTTAGTTTTGTACCTTATTACTTCACTACGTGAACACTTTATTGATGGTTATTAAATCAATCGCCACCAGGAAGTGAAGAAACTGTGAGTAAGCGGGTGATAAATGGTAAAAGTCATCTTGCTATAACAAGGTGAGCAGTGGAATAATGAGAACGTTTCCGTGTTCTACCTTGTTAAAACAAGAATTTTTACGGAATAACCCATTTTGCCTGACCGATCATCAACGCAGCAATGGCGTAAGACGTATTGATCTTTCAGGCAGTTAGCGGGCTGCGGGTTGCAGTCCTTACCGGTAGATGGAATCTTCTCTGGAGAATATTTCCCAGGCTGTTTCCCCTGATAATTGCGCTGTTTTTCCATATGAAATACAGGCAACCGACACTCTGCGCCTCTTTGAGCTGACGATAACCGTGAGGTTGGCGACGCGACTAGACACGAGGCCATCGGTTCACACCCGGAAAGGTGATACTTTGCCCGCAGCTTAGTCGTCAATGTAAGAATAATGAGTAAGTTACGATGAAAAGAATGTTAATAAACGCAACTCAGCAGGAAGAGTTGCGCGTTGCCCTTGTAGATGGGCAGCGTCTGTATGACCTGGATATCGAAAGTCCAGGGCATGAGCAGAAAAAGGCAAACATCTACAAAGGTAAAATCACCCGCATTGAACCGAGTCTGGAAGCTGCTTTTGTTGATTACGGCGCTGAACGTCACGGTTTCCTCCCACTAAAAGAAATTGCCCGCGAATATTTCCCTGCTAACTACAGTGCTCATGGTCGTCCCAACATTAAAGATGTGTTGCGTGAAGGCCAGGAAGTCATTGTTCAGATCGATAAAGAAGAGCGCGGTAACAAAGGCGCGGCATTAACCACCTTTATCAGTCTGGCGGGTAGCTATCTGGTTCTGATGCCAAATAACCCGCGCGCGGGTGGCATTTCTCGCCGTATCGAAGGCGACGACCGTACCGAATTAAAAGAAGCACTGGCAAGCCTTGAACTGCCGGAAGGCATGGGGCTTATCGTGCGCACCGCTGGCGTCGGCAAATCTGCTGAGGCGCTGCAATGGGATTTAAGCTTCCGTCTGAAACACTGGGAAGCCATCAAAAAAGCTGCCGAAAGCCGCCCTGCTCCGTTCCTGATTCATCAGGAGAGCAACGTAATCGTTCGCGCCTTCCGCGATTACTTACGTCAGGATATCGGCGAAATCCTTATCGATAACCCGAAAGTGCTCGAACTGGCACGTCAGCATATCGCTGCATTAGGTCGCCCGGATTTCAGCAGCAAAATCAAGCTGTACACTGGTGAAATTCCGCTGTTCAGCCACTACCAGATCGAATCGCAGATTGAGTCCGCCTTCCAGCGTGAAGTCCGACTGCCGTCCGGCGGTTCCATTGTTATCGACAGCACCGAAGCGTTAACTGCCATCGATATCAACTCCGCACGCGCGACCCGCGGCGGCGACATCGAAGAAACCGCGTTTAACACCAACCTCGAAGCTGCCGATGAGATTGCTCGTCAGCTGCGCCTGCGTGACCTCGGCGGCCTGATTGTTATCGACTTTATCGATATGACACCAGTACGCCACCAGCGTGCGGTAGAAAACCGTCTGCGTGAAGCGGTACGTCAGGACCGTGCGCGTATTCAAATCAGCCATATTTCTCGCTTTGGTCTGCTGGAAATGTCGCGTCAGCGCCTGAGTCCGTCTCTGGGCGAGTCCAGCCATCACGTCTGCCCGCGCTGCTCCGGTACCGGCACTGTGCGTGACAACGAATCTCTGTCGCTCTCAATTCTGCGTCTGATTGAAGAAGAAGCCCTGAAAGAGAACACTCAGGAAGTCCACGCTATTGTGCCTGTGCCTATCGCTTCTTACCTGCTGAACGAAAAACGTTCTGCGGTAAATGCCATTGAAACGCGTCAGGACGGCGTGCGTTGTGTGATTGTACCTAACGATCAGATGGAAACCCCGCACTACCATGTGCTGCGCGTACGCAAAGGGGAAGAAACTCCAACCTTAAGCTACATGCTGCCGAAGCTGCATGAAGAAGCGATGGCGCTGCCATCTGAAGAAGAATCTCCTGAACGTAAACGTCCTGAGCAACCCGCACTGGCAACCTTTGCGATGCCAGATGTCCCCCCTGTCCCACCAGCGCCTGCTGAACCGGCAGTTAAAGCTGCTCCGGCACCAAAAGCTGCTGAACCCGCTGCTACACCTGCTCAACCCGGTTTATTAAGCCGTTTCTTTGCTGCATTAAAATCTATTTTTAGTGGCAGTGATGACGCTAAACCAGCAGAGCAGCCAGCACCGAAAGCGGCAGAAAAACCAGAGCGTCAACAGGATCGCCGTAAACCGCGTCAGAACACACGTCGTGACCGCAATGAGCGTCGTGATACGCGTAGTGAACGCACTGAAAACAGTGATAATCGCGAAGAGAATCGCCGTAACCGCCGCCAGGCACAAGGTGCCGAATCGCGTGATAATCGTCAGCAAGTTAATGATATTGAAAAAACCAAGCCTACGGATGAACAGCAAACACCGCGCCGCGAACGTAGCCGTCGTCGTAACGATGACAAACGTCAGGCACAGGCTGAAGTTAAAGCGCTGAATGTTGATGAGCAAGCGACTCAGGAAGTCGAACAGGAAGAGCGTGTACGTCAGCCTCAGCCTCGTCGTAAACAGCGTCAACTGACACAAAAAGTTCGCTACACCAGTGAAAGCGCGGTTGAAACCGTCACCACTCCTGTTGTTGAAGAAGCCCCGGTAACTCAGCAAGCTGCGCCAGCAGCACCTGCTCAACGTACTGAACTGGTGAAAATTCCTCTGCCTGCCGTCACCGAAGTGGCACAAGAGCAGCAAGAGAGTTCCGACATTCCTGATAACCGTGACAGCAACGGTATGCCCCGTCGTTCACGCCGCTCGCCTCGCCATCTGCGTGTGAGTGGTCAACGTCGTCGTCGTTATCGTGATGAACGTTATCCGAATCAGTCACCAATGCCATTAACCGTTGCATGCGCTTCCCCGGAACTGGCTTCAGGTAAAGTTTGGATCCGCTATCCGGTAGTACGTCCGCAAGATGTTCAGGTTGAAGAACAACGTGAGCAAGATGCGGTGCAGACTCAGCCAGCTGTTCATGATGCACCGGCCATTGCCGCTGTTGTACCAGCTGCTGTTGAACAGGTAACAGCCCCTGTCGTTCAGCAGGAGGCCTCTGAAGAAGTGAAGCCTGTCGTAGTGGAAACTACGCATCCTGAAGTGATTGCCGCTGCCGTAGATGAACAACCACAGGTAATCGCCGAGGCCGATGCGACTGTTGCCGAGGAAACGGCTCAGCAAGCTGAACCTGCTGTTGAAAGCGAACCAGAAGCACCAGTAGCTGAAAACACAGAAGTTAATGTGGTTGAACCAGAAGCGCTTTCTACACCTGTTGAAGCCGTACCGGAAGTTGCCAAGGTTGAGGTTGAGGAACCTGTTATCAAAACTGAGTCTCAGCCTGTTGAGACTGCCGAAATTGCAGCGGTATCACACAATCACGCTACTGCGCCAATGACCCGGGCTCCAGCACCGGAGTACGTCCCGGAAGCTCCGCGTCATAGCGACTGGCAACGTCCTGCCTTTGTTTTTGAAGGTAAAGGAGCAGCTGGTGGCCACGCAGCAACGCACCATGCTGTTGCAGGTCCGACTCGCCCACAACCGATAGAGTAATCCATTTATCTGTTGTAAGCCGGCCGTTTGGCCGGCTTTTTTATTACGTACTTATCAACCCGCAAGAATAAAAAAATGCCTGTCGCGGTATTCACCGGGACAGGCAGAAAAACATATCCAGTTTCACGATATGTTTAAAGTGGTGGATTATCTGTTCAGTTGAAACAGCGACATACCCTGCATATCGGTAAACGCTTTATAAGATGCTTGCAGTGCAGCCTGTTGCATAACGTATGATGAAATTGCCGCATTCCAGTCAACATTGATCAGGTCGCTCATCTGTTGAGTCTGACCAAGTGCACGATCACTGCCCAGCGAATCCAGAGCATCAAGTTCGCTAAGCTGAGTGCCCAGTTCCGCACGCACCGTCAAAACGTTGTTGAGGCTATTTTTCAATCCGCGATTTGTTTTATCAATTATCCCAGCGGCCTTTTCCTTTTCAGTTTCATTCTCAGCAACAGGTGTTTTTAATGCGCCAATGGCGGAATCGAGCATTTTAAACAGATTTGTTTCCTGAGTACTGCCAGCAGGTTCAGGGATAGCATTGCTGGTAAAATGGTCAAAAATTTTATCTCCGGTATGCCCAATCACCATGCTTCTGGAAGCATCAACTTGCTGTGTTATGCTCTCTTTTCCACCGTTATATTCACCACTTGCCTGGTCAAACGGTGCAGCTTCCGTTTTATATCCGGCAAAAATATAGCGCCCATTGCCATCGGTGCTATTTGCAAGGTTCATTAACTGGTCACGAATCCCCTGGAGATCCGTGGCAAGGGAAGCCCGGTCATCATCACTCAGCGTACCGTTTCCGGCATAAACAATTTTTTCCTGAGCATTTTGCAGTGCGGTAGTCACCTGGCTGAGCACATTCTCCTCAAGCGAAACTTTCTGCGTTGCAAACGTTCTTGCCAGTGCATACTGGTTGTTTTGCGCCTGCGCCTGAGACAGCACAACAGCCTGGGAAGCCGCAATGGGATCGTCAGAGGGATTAATCACTCGTTTACCGGTGGACATTTGCTCACCGTATTTCATCCATTCTGCCTGAGAATTGGTAATGCCCCGCATATTTTGCTGGTACATCATCTGGGTACTGATACGCATCGAATAGCCCCTTCCTTAACGAATATTAATCAGAGCGTCAAACAACGTATTCGCGGTCTGTAAGACTTGCGCATTTGCCAGGTAATACTGTTGAAAACGTTGTAAATTACCGTACTCTTCGTCGAGGTTAACGCCGGAGATTGACTGTTGTTGATTTGAAAGTTGGGTAACCACGTTATTTTGTGTGGTGCTACTGGTTTTCAGCGTAGCCGTTTTGTTACCAACATCACTGACCAGTGTGGCATATGCATCGTTAAACGATTTTGCCCCGCCCACTGTTTTACCATTACTCTGTAAATCCAGCAGTTTTTGACCATTACGATTATCGCTATCCCCGGCGCCTGCTTCCTGAGCTAATGCGATTTGTGATTCGTCTTTCACTTTGACATCCATGTTTACCACTGCATCGCTCACTGGTTTGAGGGTGAAACTGTTGTTATCTTTCGGTGTTCCACTGAAAGTCAGTTTCAGACCGTCAAACTCAACATTTCCGGCAGCATCCGGCTCGACAGTGAAGCTGGTATTACTCGCCAGTCGTGTCACCTGCCATTTGCCTGCGCCCTGCCAGGTAATTGTGTAATCTGTAGCCAGCACTTGTGATCCGTTAATCACTTCAGCTTTTATTGCAGCATCACTGTTATTTTGTGTATTGCTCAAAACCAAAGGTTTGCCAATGGCAAAGAAGTCTTCACCTTTCGCCCCAGTCGCATCAAACCCTGCCTGGTGCTGCTTATTGAAAGCATCAGCAAAAGCCAACGCCAGTTGCCCCAGAGTATTACGCGATTGATCCAGGTCCTGCGAACGGAAAGTCAACATTCCACCTAACGTACCGCTGGTAAGCAACTTTTCAGGGATTTCGATCTCTCCGGCAGTTGCATCAACATACGCGACCGTCACACGAGAAGGATCAGCATGAGAAGGCACCGCAGCCAGTTGCCGTGCGCTGCTACCCTGTACCAGCGAATAGCCGTTAGCCATGGTGATGTTATAAGTACCACCATCCTGAACACTGACTTCAACACCAACAACTTTGTTGAGCTCGTTCACCAGTTGATCGCGTTGATCCAGCAAATCATTCGGTGATGCTCCTGCACCCACGCCTGTCAGCCGTGATATCTGATCATTCAGGCTGGCAATCTGTTTCGCGTAATTGTTGATCTGATCAACACTGGCACCTATCGCAATATTGACCTGTTTGTCTTGATCGCGAAGATACTGATCTGTGGTTTTAAACTGATTCACCAGGCCGTCCGCTTTACCAATCAGAGCCTGACGGGCAGCGGGATCTTCTGCATTGCTGACCAGCGTTTGCAGGCTGGTAAAGAAACCTTGTAATGAGGTCGATACGTTGTTGGTTTCGCTGGAGAGTAAATTGTCGATTTTCGACATCTGTTCATAACGCGTAGTCAGGCCGCTGCTTTGGGTCTGTGCCGCGCGTAACTGGTTGGTAATAAAAGCATCATACTCACGCTGTACGCCTGAAACGTAGACGCCATTACCAACCCAACCACCAGCACCCAGCGTGCTGTTAGCCTGCGCCATAATGGTGGTTTGCCGTGTATAGCCAGCAACGTTATAGCTGGAAATATTATTACTCGCCGTATTCAGCGCCGCCTGGGCCGCGCTAAGTCCGCTCATGGCGTTATTGATCAAGCTGGACATGGTAATTCCTTATAAGCGTTCAATTACAGAATATTATCGGCAGCTGCCCGCAGGACTTGAGTTATTCAAAACAGATTATCGATGCTCATACTGTAGGTTTTACTGACCTTATCGCTTATCGATTTCAGCTGCTGAATCATGCTGGTTAATTTACGGGCATAGTCAGGATCGGTAGCATAACCTGCGTCCTGTAGTGCCTGTGCCCCCTGCTCAGCACTGGTGGCTTTCGTGACTGCCGCGTAACGCGGATTTCGCGTTAAAAGTCCAACGTAATCCGACAATGCTTCGAGATAAGAGCTGTAAACACGAAACTTCGCCTTCACTTTCTTCGCTTCGCCGTTTTCATATTCGGTAGTGGTAATTTCAGTAACCGGTCCTTTCCAGTTGCCAGAAGCTTTGACGCCAAACAAGTTGTAGCTTGGCTCGCCGTTTTCGCGGCGAATTTGCCGTTGCCCCCAGCCAGATTCCAGTGCTGCCTGAGCGAGGATCAGATGATGCGGCACTCCACTTTGCTGGCTTGCCAGTTGTGCTGGCAACGAGAGTTGGGCAAGAAACGCTTTGCTGTCGCCAGGAAGCGAATCGCTGTAGTTGCGTGGTACCGCTTTTTGCACCAATTGTGTGATCGCCTTATTTTGATAACTCATCACGGTTTCGAGCGGGAATTTCATCGGTGCGGTGAGGGTCTCTTGTGCGGGTAATGGCTGCTCTGGCGTCATCTGTTTCACCATCATCTCAGCCAGCCCCAAACCTTTCCCTGCCGTCATCTGTTGGGCTATCTGCTGGTCATACATACTGGTGTAGAGGCGGGTTTGTTCGCTGCTGAATAAGCCGTCTTTTGGCAAGGCTTCGCGCATGCTCTTTAGCATCATCTGCACGAACATCCCCTCCACCTGGCGGGCAACCGGACGGATATTGGCCGCCGGATCTTTACCCGCTTTTGCTTTCAGTTCATTAAGCGATTGCGCATCCCAGGCTGCACTCGCCAGTAGTTTGCTATCGCTAATCATCAGATGATTTCCAGTTTTGCCCGCAGACATCCTGCACTTTGCATCGATTGCAGAATAGACATTAAATCCATTGGCGTAGCGCCTAACGCATTAAGCGCACGGACGACATTGTTAAGATTGGCGCTGGAGCGCACACTTTGCAGCGAACCGCCGCTCTGGCGTAAATCGATCTGCGTTTGTGGCGTAACCACAGTCTGCCCACCACCAAATGGTGTATCTGGCTGGCTGACATTGGCCTGACGATTGACTGTAACTGAGAGATTACCCTGGGCCACCGCGCAACTGTCCAGAGTCACTTCGCGATTCATCACCACCGAACCGGTGCGCGAGTTAATAACGACTTTAGCGTCCTGCGGAGTGACATTGACCTGCATATTCTGGATGTCGGCAAGGAAACGTACCTGGGAACTATTGCCACTCGGCACATTTACTTGAATAGTCCGCGAATCTAATGCCGTGGCGCTGCCATATCCACGCGCACGGTTGATGGTGTCCGCAATTTGCTGCGCCATGGCGAAATCTTCATCATTGAGTTGCAAATTGAGGGTATTGCCCGCGCCAAACTGGCTGGGCAATTCGCGCTCTATTATTGCGCCGTTGGTGATCCGCCCGCCGTTCAGTTGGTTAACCTGGACACTACTCCCCCCCGCCGACGCACCTGCACCGCCCACCAGGATATTGCCCTGGGCCAGTGCGTACACCTGACTGTCGACGCCCTTAAGCGGTGTCATCAACAGCGTACCACCACGCAGGCTTTTAGCGTTACCCATCGAGGAGACCACGACATCGATAGTTTGCCCCTGACGTGCAAATGGTGGAAGTGACGCTGTCACCATTACCGCCGCAACATTTTTGAGTTGCATATTGGTGCCAGCAGGAACAGTAATGCCCAGCTGCGAGAGCATGTTATTAAGCGTTTGTGTAGTAAACGGCGTTTGGGTCGTCTGGTCACCTGTACCGTCCAGCCCGACCACCAGACCATAACCAATCAGCGAGTTTTGCCGCACACCCTGAACGCTGGTGAGATCACGAATGCGCTCAGCCTGGACCACAGTCGTTACCAGCAACAACATAAATGTAGAGAGAAATTTAATCACCACAACCTCACTTACATTGGCGACAGGTTAAGGAAGAAACGCTGCAACCAGCCCATATTTTGCGCTTCGTTTATGTAGCCATTTCCAACATACTCAATGCGTGCATCCGCCACCTGAGTAGACGGTACGGTGTTACTGCCGCTGATGGTGCGTGGATTGACGACGCCAGAGAAGCGTATAAATTCAGTACCTTGATTTATAGCGATCTGTTTTTCGCCCACCACATGCAGGTTGCCGTTGACCAGCACCTGGTCGACCGTCACGGTCAACGTGCCACTAAAGGTATTGCTGGCATTAGCCCCACCTTTGCCGTTGAAGCTATTACCGCCAGAAGCATCGACATCGGCACGAGCGTTACCAAACAGCCCCTGCAAATAGCGCGGCACGGTATCAAAGCCGAAATTCGTTTTCCCATCACGGCTGGCATTGGCGGATGAGCTCTTGCTGGCACTGACGTTTTCCTGCAACACGATGGTCAGTGTGTCGCCAATATTGCGTGGTCGGCGATCTTCAAACAGCGGCTGATAGCCATAGTTAATTGGCTGGGCAGACTGGAAAATAGAACCGTTGGCAACAGGTGTTGGGCCAGGGACAGGCTGTGCAGTGGTCGCCCCCTGTACCAGCGGTGTAGACGGGATCCAGGCACAGCCAGTTAGTGAAAACACCAACAGACTGGCAATAACGTATGTATGCGCAGCGTTTTTATGCATGGCTATCATCTTCAAAATCAGTAACCCGGTGAGAATCCCCACCGGTTATGCCTTAGAGTTGCGTCAGTTTTTGCAGCATCTGGTCGGTGGTAGACACCGCTTTACTGTTAATTTCGTAAGCACGCTGCACCTGAATCATGTTGACCAGTTCTTCCGCCACGTTGACGTTAGACGTTTCAACATACCCTTGATACAGCAGACCCGCGCCGTTCAGACCCGGCGTGCTTTCATTGGGCGCGCCGGAGGATTGGGTTTCGACGTATAAGTTTTCCCCAATACTCTCCAGTCCGGTATCGTTCATAAAGGTCGTGAGATTGAGCTGCCCAACCTGTACCGGAGCTGCCTGGCCTTGTTGGGTTACGCTGACCACGCCATCACGACCGATGGTGATACTTAACGCATTCGCCGGAATGGTGATCGCTGGCTGCACCTGAAAACCACCAGCCGTCACCAGTTGCCCGTTCTGATCCACCTGGAAAGAACCGTCACGGGTATAGGCGGATGAACCATCTGGCAACATCACCTGGAAAAAGCCCTGTCCTTTAATCGCCACATCTTTGCTGTTGTTGGTCTGCGACAGATTGCCCTGACTGTGTAAGCGCTCAGTAGCAACCGGACGCACACCGGTGCCGATTTGTAACCCGGAAGGTAAAGTTGTTTGTTCGGAAGACTGCGCGCCCGGCTGGCGAATGGTTTGATAAAGCAGATCTTCAAATACTGCTCGCTGGCGTTTAAAACCGTTGGTACTGACGTTTGCCAGGTTATTGGCAATGACGTCCATATTGGTTTGCTGGGCATCAAGGCCCGTTTTGGCGATCCATAATGAACTGATCATAAAATGTCCTGTTGTGGAGTGCTGACAAAGTGCATATGTCTTCTTGCCGGATACAGCCTATAAGATCTGCAAATTCAATAAATTGTGATGTAACCCGTAGATCGATAAGTTTGCGCATCGGGCAACTTATGCTTGTCAGCTATCCTTTCAATTAACTCATCGACAGCAGTTGGTTGGCGCGGCCTTCGTTGTCATCGACGCTGCTTATTACCTTCATCTGCATTTCAAAACGCCGTGCGTTGGCAATCATGTCGCTCATTGCTGAAACAGCATTAACATTGCTGCCTTCCAGCACCCCCGACATCACCCGTAACGACGGATCAGCCTGCAACACCGGTCCACGCGTGGCCTGGCTTTCCGCGCTTAAACGGAATATTCCGTCATCACCACGCTGCACTTCATTGTCCGAGGCTTTCACCAGTTTTAATTTCCCGACTGGCGCGACGGTATTTGCCGGATCGCCCGGATTGAGCGCCGAAATGGTGCCATCGGCCGCGATGGTGATTTCTGCTCCTTCCGGCACAGCAATCGGTCCTGCCTCGCCAATCACCGGATGCCCCTGAATCGTCAGTTGTCCGCCAGGATCAACCTGAATACTGCCGTTACGCGTATACCCCTCGCTACCATCGGCGGTCTGCACGGCCAGCCAGCCGTCCTGCTGTAATGCGACATCCAGAGGACGCGAGGTGTAATCCATCTTACCTGGCGTCATATCTGCTCCCGGCGTAGAGGCCGTCACCAGCGTGCGCGTCGGTAGGGAAAGTCCTTCAACAGGCACTGCACGCAAGGCGTTTAACTGGGCGCGAAAACCAGGTGTGGAGGCATTCGCCAGATTGCTGGCGGTCACTGCCTGTTGATTCAGCGTCTGACTGGCAGCGCCCATCGCGGTATAGATTGCGTGATCCATTAAGCTATCCCGTCAACGATTAGCGTAAGTTAACCAGTGTGTTAAGGATCTGGTCCTGCGTTTTGATGGTCTGGGCGTTAGACTGATAGTTACGTTGTGCAACGATCATATTGACCAGCTCTTTACTGAGATCGACGTTAGACGCTTCCAGCGCGCCATTGGTCAGCGTGCCAAAATTGCCAGTTCCGGCAGTTCCCAACAATGCTACACCAGAGGCTTGCGTTGCAGACCAGACGTTGTCGCCTTCTGATGCCAGGCCTTCATTGTTGGCGAAGTTCGCCAGTACAATCTGCCCCAGCAGTTGGGTTTGTTCGTTGGAATAGTTGCCTACCACAGTGCCATCATCATTGATTTGGTAACTCACCAGATCGCCCGGTTTGTAGCCATTCTGGGTAGTTGCCACAATGTTGTTAGCACCGGTGTTTTGCTGCATGGAGTTGAGGAAACTCAGGGAGAATGTTGCAGGTACAGCACCATTAATGGCGCCAGTCGTGATATTTGCCGTCTCCCCCTTAACTAACATGCCATTGGCATTAAATTCCAGTGTTGTCGCCGCAGTTGCCTTGCTTGCGGCATCACTGCTGTCCTGGGTATAAACCTGCCAGGTATTATCCTTTGTTTTCACAAAGTAAACGCTCATATCATGCGCATTCCCCTGACTGTCGAAAACAGTCACGGAGCCTTTTTTGTTATAGCTGTCCGCATTACTGGCGTCGAACGCTTTAACGGTGGGAAGCGGATCACTGGAGTTAAGGTTGATCTGCATCGCCGCCGTAGTTGTGGTTTTCGCTGCCATCAGGGTATTGGGGATCGAAATATTGGTCGGATTCGCCCCCTGCTGAATGGTTGGCGGTGTTCCTGCTGCCGGGTAGCCCGTCAACTGTAAGCCCTGCATATTGACCAGGTTGCGGTTTTCATCAAGTTTGAACTGCCCGTTACGGCTGTAAAACACCGAACCGTTGCTGTCTACCAGACGGAAAAAACCGTTCTGACTGATGGCGATATCCAGCCCTCGCCCGGTATTGGTGGTGGTGCCATCCGTAAAGTCCTTGGTAATTCCGGCAACCTTTACCCCCAGCCCCACTTTAGAACCGGCAAACATGTCTGCAAAAGACGCCGTACCGGATTTAAAGCCATAGGTGGCGGAGTTGGCGATATTGTTGCCAATGACATCGAGGTTTGTGGCGGCAGCATTTAAACCGCTAACCGCTTGTGAAAAGGCCATGACTGACTCCTGAAATGTGAAGGCTTAAATGATCTGCCGTACTTCGTCGAGGGTGGTAGTACCGTAAGTGCCGAGATCCAGCGTGTTACCGTTATTGCCGCGAATCACCCCCTGAACCAGAGCAAACTGCAGTGGCTGAGCAACCAGTTGCGTACCACCGTTGCTGGCGCTGATCGCTACATTATAAGAACCATTGGGCGCGGTGCTGCCATCGGTCAACGTGCCATCCCAGGTGAAGCTATGAACCCCCGCCTTTAACTCACCGATATCGATCGTGCGTATCACGACACCATTTTTATCGGTAATGGTGGCTGTGACTTTGTCTGCGGACTGTTGTAGCTCTACCCCAAATGGCGTGGTTGTGGTTACAGCAGCCTCATCTGTTCCCTTCCCTGCAAGGATTGTCGTGCCAGGGATCATCACCCCATGACCAATCAGGGAACTGGCTTGTAAAGACTGGCTGTTATCAATCTGCCCGGAGATAGCGCCCAGAGTGGTGTTGAGTTTTTCAATGCCACTGACGGTACTGATTTGTGCGAGCTGAGAAGTCAGCTCGTTATTCTCCATGGGATTCGTTGGATCCTGATTTTTAAGTTGTGCCACCAGCAAAGTAAGAAAACTGCTCTGTAAATCTGCGGCATTGCCGCCAGTCAGTGAGTTGTTGCTGGTGGTAGAGACGCCGTTATTGCTCGCGTCATTCATCGTTACGGCGATAGACATTACGGGCTCCTTTATTGACCCAGCGTCAAAGTTTTCAGCATCATACTTTTCACGGTATTCAGCACTTCAACGTTGGCCTGGTAGCTGCGTGAAGCTGACATGGTGTTGACCATTTCCCCCACCACATCAACATTAGGCATCTTCACGTATCCGTTAGCGTCTGCCAGGGGATTACCCGGCTCATAAACCAACTTATCCGGTGCCTGACTTTCGACAACACCCGCAACTTTTACCCCACCGGTTGCCGCTCCAGGCGCATTATCAACCTGGAAAACCACGTGTTTTGCACGATAAGGTTGACCGTCTGGCCCTGTCACGCTGTCAGCATTCGCCAGGTTACTTGCTGCTACGTTAAGACGCTGCGACTGTGCCGTTAATGCCGAACCGGCGATATCAAAAATATTCAGCAGTGCCATGCGTTAATTTCCGCTCTGTAATACGTTCATCATGCTTTTGATTTGCCCACCCAGAACGGTCAATCCCATCTGGTATCTCAGGCTGTTATCGGCAAACTGGGTACGCTCACGATCCATATCGACGGTATTGCCATCCAGAGAAGGTTGGTCGGGAACGCGGTAGAGCAACTCAGCACCAGGTGCAGTCAACGCCTGAGCGGGAATGTGCTGCGTCGATGTCAGCGTTAAAGAAACGCCTTGCGCTTCATTACGACCACGAACCATGATTTTTTTTAATTCGCTGGCAAAATCGAGGTCACGCGCCTGATAACCTGGTGTGTCGGCATTGGCAATATTCGCCGCCAGCACTTCCTGGCGCTGCGCGCGTAGATTCAGTGCTTCTTGTTGAAAACGTAAAGCGGCATCGAGTCTATCGAGCATATCTCCCCCGCAAAGGACAAATTTCAGTGGACAGCTTAAATCCTCGCCGGCATACGTCATCGGCGGAATAAACACAAAATGGGTCGCTATTTGTGGCGTTGATGAATGCAGCAGGCGAGTAAACTTTCTTCATCAGAATTCTGGTGGGAGGAGAGTATGCGAAGGTTTTGTCCGCCTGTGGCGGCGATAGTGCTATTGCTAAGCACTTACTGTCATGCTCAGGATCTCAACTCGCAGTTGAATAACTGGTTTGCGGCGCGCCTAGCCGGCTTAAGTGATAATGTGGTTGTTACGCTTCGCACTCCTCCAGAAAGACAACCCAAGTGTGATAATCCAGCATTGAGCATGAGTAATAATTCCCGGTTGTGGGGGAATATCAATGTATTAGCTCAATGCGGTAATATCCGGTACTACCTGCAAGTCAATGTTCAGGCCAGTGGGAATTATGTTGTTGCCGCTGCACCTATTACACGTGGCGGAGTGGTGAATGCCAGTAATGTGACGTTGAAACGAGGCCGTCTTGATCAACTTCCTCCCCGTACTGTTCTGGAAGTTGCACAAGTGCAAGATGCAATTAGTCTGCGTGATATTGCCCCAGGACAGCCCGTTCAACTAAATATGTTGCGTCAGGCATGGCGCATTAAAGCAGGGCAGCGCGTACAAGTAATAGCGCAAGGCGACGGCTTTAATGTAAATGCCGAAGGACAAGCGCTAAACAATGCAGCTGTGGCACAAACGGCCAGAGTAAGAATGTTGTCAGGGCAAGTGGTTAGCGGCATTGTGGGCGCTGATGGGAATATTCTTATAAACCTGTAATGCGTTAAAGATTTCATCATCGATGCCGATAGATAAGCAATAAATACGATAGCTGAACGCCACAGCCTGCAACCTCAATGAGGAAAGAATATGAGTATTGATCGCACTTCCCCTTTAAATCCGGTTAGCAATGTACAACCGCGAGAAACAACTGATCCAGCAGTAGCCAAAACACGTGCGGAAAAGTCCACGACCACGAATAGCACCAGCGTAAATCTAAGCAGCGCGCAGAAAGAGTTAATGCAACCCAGCACTAGCGATATCAATAGCGAACGCGTTGAGGCGTTAAAAGCAGCCATTCGCAATGGTGAATTAAAGATGGATACCGGGAAGATTGCTGATGCGCTGATCCGCGAAACTCAGAGCTATTTACAGAGTAATTAATTGTATGTCGCGCCTGGCCGAAATACTTGATCAAATGACCACCGTTCTCAATGAACTGAAAGTCGTCATGGATAATGAACAGCAGCAGCTTTGCATGGGGCATATCAACGGCAGCCTGCTGCAGCGGATCACTGAAGAAAAAAGCTCGCTTCTTGCAACGCTCGATTATCTTGAACAGCAAAGACGTCGAGAGCAGTTAACGCAACAGAGTGCCAATGACGATCACGCACAACGCTGGCAGGTTATTACGGAAAAAACCCGGCAACTGCGCGAACTCAATCAACATAATGGCTGGTTGCTGGAAGATCAGATTGTGCGCAATCAACAGGCGCTGGAGGTGTTGAAGCCTTATCAGGAACCGACACTCTATGGTGCAAATGGCCAGGCATCGTCGCCCCATCGCGGCGGCAAAAAATTCTCAGTTTAAGCAGTGAATGGAGTTGCCCGAGGGCAACTCCATTTTTTTATACTGTGCGACGAGCGAACTCTTTAACTCTAAAGCCCAACACCGCCAGGGCCGCAAAATACCCGGCGATACCGGCAACCACTACAGCCATCAAACGCAGTAAACGCCAGGGCATCGTACCCAGCGACCAGTCAGGCATAATATGCAGCATCCCCAGCAATACTGCCGCCATCACCACCACAGCAACAACCAATCGCGCCAGAAACGCCATCCAGCCTGGTTGTGGGGTAAAGATTTTTTGCTTACGTAATTGCCAGTACAGCAAGGACGCATTCAAACAGGCTGCAAGGCCAATGGAGAGCGATAGCCCGGCATGTTTCAACGGGCCGATAAATGCCAGGTTCATCAATTGCGTCAGGATAAGCGTAACAATGGCGATTTTTACTGGCGTTTTAATGTCCTGGCGGGAATAAAACCCTGGCGCCAGCACTTTAACGACAATCAGACCAATCAGGCCTACGGAATAAGCGATTAATGCCCGTTGGGTCATTAATGCATCAAATGCCGTAAATTTTCCGTACTGGAACAGTGATACTGTCAACGGGCCAGATAAAATCCCCAGAGCAACCGCACTTGGCAGTGCCAACAGAAAACAGAGGCGCAAGCCCCAGTCCATTAAGCGGTTGTATTCTTCATGATTGCCGCTGGCAAAACTTTTCGACAGTGATGGCAACAAAATAGTGCCAAGTGCTACACCCAGCACACCGGAAGGAAACTCCATTAAGCGGTCAGCGTAATACATCCAGGACACAGAACCG
This sequence comes from Escherichia sp. GZ89, assembly GCF_019366485.1. Lineage (NCBI taxonomy): Bacteria > Pseudomonadati > Pseudomonadota > Gammaproteobacteria > Enterobacterales > Enterobacteriaceae > Escherichia > Escherichia sp. GZ89. The sequence continues at coordinate 891,204 of NZ_JAEOHX010000001.1, forward strand.
GATGCCAAAAACGAAGCGAAAATGGTGTTAATGATCAGTGAGATTTGACTGACAGACACGCCAAGAATCGCAGGCCCCATCTGTTTGACCACGCGTAAAGCTCCCGCATCACGGAAATTAATGCGCGGAAGTACCAACATGCCGATTTTTTTCAGATGTGGCAGTTGGTAAACCAGTTGCAAAATACCGCCCACCGTTACGGCCCATGCCAGCGCCAGCACAGGTGGGTTAAAATATGGCGCGGCAAACAGTGCAAAGCCAATCATGCTGATATTAAGCAGTGTTGGAGCAAACGCCGGAATCGAGAAACGGTTCCAGGTATTCAAAATCGCCCCCACCAGCGATGCCAGTGAGATCAGCAAAATATAAGGGAATGTGATGCGTAAAAGCTGCACGGTCAGCGCAAATTTGCCTGGATCGGTATGATACCAACCAGGAGACGTTGCGAGGATAACCCACGGCGCAGCGAGCATCCCGGCGACAGTGACGACTGCCAGCGCTAACGTCAACAAGCCAGAGATATAAGAAACAAAGACGCGCGAGGCATCTTCCCCCTGCTTGCTTTTATATTCCGCCAGAATTGGCACAAATGCCTGGGAGAATGCGCCTTCCGCAAAAATACGCCGCAGCAAGTTAGGAAGTTTGAATGCGACAAAAAAGGCGTCGGTTGCCATCCCTGCGCCAAAGATTCTGGCGACAATAGCGTCACGTGCGAAGCCAAGCACACGTGAAAACATGGTCATCGAGCTGACAGCTGCCAGCGATTTTAATAAGTTCATCGGTGTTCTAATCCAGACCCTGAGGCAAAACGCCTGCAAGGCAGGCGCTGAAAGAGGCGAATAGTCTACCTGGATTATGGTGAATTGCTACCGCCAGATGTTACAGGGTTTATTCACTCATCGCATCGCGCCAGATCTTCTCCACGACACGCTGCGCCAGCAGTGCCTGCTCCCCGGAAGTTTGCGGAACTGTCTGATTTTTCACGCATTCAATAAAATGATGGGCGCAACCGACAAATCCTCGCTGCTCCAGAGTGCTCTGCCAGCCAGGAACAGGTTTGTGAATCACCCCCTGTCCTCGCTCCTCACGCCACTCACGCATGTCTGTGACATCAATTAGCGCTCCGTCAGTCACCGCCTGAACATACTCGCGCTGACTTCCTGCACGACGATGCATACTGGTGGTCAGTTGCAAATGGCCTGAGGAGAAATGGTGTTCGGCGTAAAGCATTTCACCCGCATCATTGGTAATCAGTTGACCGCCATCAATCTGAGTTTCCTTTTCTGCCAGCCAAAGGATGGTATCAATGACATGCAGATAGTCATCCAGCAATGTAAAGCGCAAATCATGTGGCCCGACACTATCAAGGCGATGCTTATCCATCCGTACAGAAGCCGCAGCAGAAAGTTGTGTTTTTAATTCACGGTATAACGGCGAGAAGCGGCGATTAAACCCGACCATTAACGTCAGTCGGTTACGTGCCGCTAACTCCACCAGCCGCTCGGCATCACGCAGATTTTCGGCAAGAGGCTTATCGACACAAACATGAACCCCCGCATTAAGTAACGCACTGACGACGTCGAAATGGCTGGCAGTACTGGTATGGACAAAAACAGCATCGCAGTCTGCAGCCAGTCGTGATAACGAATCCACACAGGGGATGCGCCAGGTTTCGCACACACGTAAGGCCTTTTCGCGCGAAGGAGACCATGCACCTTGTATACTCCAGTCTTGCGCAGCACTCAGCACCGGTAACCAGGCTTTTTGTGCAATATTGCCCAGACCGACGACACCAATGCGTAATTTTTTCACGTTAATCTCCCAGGTGGGCCAATAGAGAATCCAGACGTTGTTTCAGTTCTGCGACTTCGTTTTCCAGTGCTTCGACCCGCGCCTGAAGTTCGCCCGCTACTGGTGGTGTCTCTTCGGCAAAACTCGCGGTATCATCGACTTCACCACAAAACAGATGCATATAGCGGCTTTCCCGCTTGCCTGGCTCGCGTGCCAGTCGAACAACAAACGGACCATCTTCGCGCTGCGCCAGCTTTTCCAGTGTACTGTCAACTTCAGACATATCACTGAATTCGTACATTCTTGCTGCACGGCTACGTAGTTCACCTGGCGTTTGCGCTCCCCGTAACAATAAGGTGGTGATTAAGGCCACTTCTGCCGGACTCAGTTTTAAATCACCAAATTCTGAGTTACAAAAGCGCTGCTCATATTTCGTAACTCGGTTACCAAAACCGCTTACGGTACGCAGAAAGTGGCGTTTCACCAGATTATCCAGCTCAGTTTGCACCTCTTGCTCGGATAAATTCATCACTGGTTCACGGTTCGTTTTTTGGTTGCAGGCGGTCACCACGCCATTCAGCGACAGTGGGTATTGCTCAGGTGTAGTCACCTGTTTTTCCAGCAGGCAGCCGATAACGCGCGCTTCCCGCGCAGTCAGTTCATATTTCATATTTTCTCCTAACGCCCCGGTGTCCATTCAGGTGTTGTCAATGCGGTTAACACGTGATCCCGCCAGACACCATCAATCTGCAAATAATTTTTGGCGTAGCCTTCTTTTTCAAAACCCAGTCGCGCCAGTAGATCACCACTGCGTTTATTATGCGGCATATAATTCGCCATGATGCGATGCATATGTTGAGTCCGTTGCATATAACGAATAGCCGCTGTCAGAGCTTCAAACATTAGCCCCTGGCCCTGGCATTTTTGGGCCAGCGAGTATCCCAGATAGCAGGCATGAAATGATCCGCGTACCACATTGGAAAAGTTGGCAACGCCGAAAATCTCTTTTTCGTCTGGATCAAGAAGCGCGAAATAGTAAGCAGAGCCTTGTTTATGGAACTCCTCAATCATGCTGAGTCTGGCGTGCCAACCAGATGGATAGCAATGGCTTTCATCGCGAATCGGTTCCCAGGGTTTTAAGAATTGACGGTTTTCAGCGTAGTAATCCGCCAGTCGCCACGCATCGCGGTCATGCACTAAACGCACCACCATGCGATCAGTCACTAACCGCACTTTGGGGACGTTGCTACGATAGCCAAACATGTTAACCACTCCTTCTCGTAACATTTTCAATAGACTAATGCTCGCTACTATAACCGCCCCATTCTTGCGGTGTTATCGGGAAAAATATCTTTTCTATTAATATTCACATATTTTGATAAAAACTCTCGATTAACCATGACTTTTTGATAAAAAAATATCATCCCATTGATAGTAGGAAAAATAACAACAGCACAGCAGAATAGAAATTGCTCAACTTTGGATTTCCCGGGAGGGGAAATGGCGTGCGTATCGCAGGCGAGGAACCTGGGTAAATATTTCCTTCTTGTTGATAATATGCTGGTGGTGCTGGGCTTCTTTGTTGTCTTTCCGCTAATCTCCATTCGCTTCGTTGATCAGATGGGCTGGGCTGCCGTTATGGTCGGTATTGCTCTCGGCTTGCGTCAGTTTATCCAGCAAGGGCTGGGCATTTTTGGCGGTGCAATCGCTGATCGCTTTGGTGCCAAGCCGATGATAGTAACCGGTATGCTTTTGCGTGCTGCCGGATTTGCCACTATGGGTATTGCCCATGAACCATGGTTACTGTGGTTTTCCTGTTTTCTTTCTGGCCTTGGTGGCACTTTGTTTGATCCTCCTCGTTCTGCCCTGGTGGTTAAACTTATCCGTCCTGAACAGCGCGGGCGCTTCTTTTCGCTATTAATGATGCAAGACAGTGCTGGCGCAGTCATTGGGGCTTTGCTGGGAAGCTGGTTATTGCAGTACGATTTTCGTCTGGTTTGCGCTACAGGCGCAATTTTGTTCGTTATGTGCGCTGCATTTAATGCCTGGCTGCTACCAGCATGGAAATTATCTACGGTTCGTGCACCTGTACGCGAAGGAATGAGCCGGGTTATGGGCGATAAACGTTTTGTAACCTATGTGCTGACACTGGCTGGCTACTATATGCTGGCTGTCCAGGTGATGCTGATGCTACCGATTATGGTTAACGATATTGCCGGAACACCGTCAGCCGTAAAATGGATGTACGCTATCGAAGCGTGTCTCTCGCTAACATTGCTCTACCCTATCGCCCGTTGGAGTGAAAAACGTTTTCGTCTGGAGCACCGCTTAATGGCTGGCTTACTGGTGATGTCACTCAGTATGCTCCCTGTTGGGCTTGTCGGTTCTTTTCCGCATTTATTTACGTTGATCTGTATCTTCTATATTGGATCGATTATTGCGGAACCTGCCAGGGAAACACTCAGTGCTTCGCTGGCTGACGCCAGAGCGCGCGGAAGTTATATGGGTTTTAGCCGTCTTGGATTAGCCATTGGCGGCGCCGTGGGATATATCGGTGGTGGCTGGCTGTTTGATATGGGGAAAGCACTGCAACAGCCGGAATTACCATGGATGATGTTGGGCATTATCGGCATTATCACCTTTCTGGGGCTGGGATGGCAGTTTAGCCACAAACATACTGCCAGCAGAATGTTAGGACCTGACGCCCGATCTTAATCCTACGTGACGAGCGTTACATGGTAAGATGCGCACCGCAGTTTGAAACACTGTGGTTTAAGTTTTTTCTGCTGGAATGTATTTCCCCGGTGCCCCATGCTGCATCGCGTCAGGATGTTAAAGACACCAGGTTGAGGAACCCCGATGAAAAAGATTCTTTTTGCCGCTGCACTGCTGGTGAGCGGACTGTTAGTTGGTTGTGATCAACTTACGCAATACACGATTACCGAGCAGGAAATTAATCAGTCGCTGCAAAAGCGCAATAATTTCTCAAAAGATATTGGTTTACCCGGTGTTGCTGATGCCCATATTGTACTGAAAAACCTGGCCAGTCAGATTGGTCGTGAAGAGCCAAACAAGGTGACTTTGACCGGTGATGCCGATCTCGACATGAACTCCCTTTTTGGCAGTCAGAAAGCAACGATGAAATTGAAACTTAAAGCGTTGCCTGTGTTTGATAAAGATAAAGGCGCCATTTATCTACAGGAGATGGAGATTGTTGACGCCTCGGTAACGCCAGAGAAAATGCAAGCGATATTGCAGACGCTGACGCCTTACCTGAATCAGGCCTTGCGTAATTATTTTAATTCTCATCCGGCGTATGTATTGCGCGAAGACAGTAGCAAAGGTGAGGCGCTGGCGAAAAAGCTGGCGAAAGGTATCGAAGTCAAACCAGGGGAAATCATTATCCCGTTCACTGATTAACCCATGAGGGCGCATGGCGCCCTTTATTTTTCGTGCAAACGAAAACGTTTCCGCTTATCCTTTGTGCCCGGCAAAAACATTCCCACAGCCGGAGCTAATAAGTAATGACTGCACCATCCCAGGTATTAAAGATCCGCCGCCCAGATGACTGGCACCTCCACCTTCGCGATGGCGATATGTTAAAAACAGTCGTCCCTTATTCCAGCGAGATTTACGCTCGCGCGATTGTCATGCCAAACCTCGCACCGCCTGTTACAACAGTTGATGCGGCCATTGCCTACCGCCAACGAATTCTTGCTGCTGTTCCTGCCGGGCACAACTTTACCCCGCTGATGACCTGTTACCTGACAGATTCGCTGGACCCTGACGAACTGGAGCGCGGATTCCAGCAAGGCGTTTTCACCGCGGCAAAACTCTACCCGGCTAACGCCACCACCAATTCCAGCCACGGCGTCACCTCAACAGCGGCTATCATGCCTGTCCTGGAGCGTATGGAAAAAATCGGTATGCCGTTACTGGTACATGGAGAAGTCACCCATGCGGATATCGATATTTTTGATCGCGAAGCGCGATTTATCGACACCGTAATGGAACCATTACGCAAGCAGCTACCCGGCCTGAAAGTCGTTTTTGAACATATCACGACCAAAGACGCGGCTGACTATGTGCGCGAAGGCAACGATCAGTTAGCGGCAACGATCACACCGCAGCATTTGATGTTTAACCGCAACCATATGTTGGTTGGTGGTATTCGCCCACATCTCTATTGCTTACCAATCCTGAAACGCAATGTGCATCAGCAGGCACTTCGTGAACTGGTTGCCAGCGGTTTTGAGCGTGTTTTCCTTGGCACGGACTCCGCCCCACACGCACGTCATCGCAAAGAAGCCAGTTGTGGTTGCGCCGGATGTTTCAACGCCCCCACCGCGCTTGGCAGCTACGCCACCGTTTTTGAAGAGATGAACGCCCTTCAACATCTTGAAGCATTCTGTTCATTGAACGGACCGAAGTTTTACGGGTTGCCTGTTAACGACTCCTTTATCGAACTGGAGCGGCGAGAAAGTCAGGTGCCAGACAATATCGCCTTAAATGATGATTCGTTGATTCCTTTTTTAGCTGGCGAAACGATCCACTGGTCAGTGAAGAAATAAAAATGTAGCTCCCTGTTGTCATTGGATTATTTTACCTGTATAAATAACCAGTATATTCAACAGGGGGCTATTATGCGAATTGAAGTCACCATTGCTAAAACTTCTCCATTACCCGCCGGGGCTATTGACGCCCTGGCAAGTGAACTCTCACGTCGTATTCAGTATGCATATCCTGATATCGACAGTAAGGTTAGTGTGCGCTACGCCGTCGCCAATAATTTATCGGTTATTGGTGCTACCAAAGAAGACAAATCACGCATTAGCACAATCCTGCAAGAAACGTGGGAAAGCGCTGATGATTGGTTTCTAAATGAATAATATGCAGTAAAACTTTTGCCGGGTCGCCCCGGCTTTTTTTATTTTTAATGTTATCGTTTCATTGTTTGATTTTTAAACTTTCCTCAAAATAATTGTTCAACATGCTAAAAAAATATGAATGACATGCTGGAATAATGTTCACATAATTCTTAAAAACAAGAAATTTATACTCTCACCCTTTAAAATACAGGTGAATGACCTTATTTATTGATATACTGAAGTTGCTTCAGATAAAAACGCATTGAACCTCGAATAACGTTGTCTTGTAACACGAATTAGGGGGCTATGATGGAAAAAAATAATGAAGTCATTCAGACTCATCCGCTTGTTGGATGGGACATCAGCACCGTAGATAGTTATGATGCACTGATGTTGCGTTTGCACTACCAGACCCCAGACAAACCCGAACCGGATGGGACTGAAGTTGGTCAGACGCTCTGGTTAACCACCGATGTTGCCAGACAATTTATTTCGATACTTGAAGCAGGAATCGCCAAAATTGAATCTGGCGATTACGAGGTTAATGAGTATTTACGTCATTAATCTTTGATGACCAACCACTATCAAAGGCACCGTTCAGGTGCCTTTTCTTTTTTGCAGGTTGTATATCCCGGCGCACTTATTTACCCTGCGTCTATGGCGATAGCAGAGAGAAAAAAATGAAATACGACTTAATCATCATTGGCAGCGGCTCCGTAGGCGCGGCAGCCGGATATTATGCCACTCGCGCCGGTCTAAACGTTCTGATGATCGATGCCCATATGCCTCCCCATCAGCAAGGAAGCCACCACGGTGATACCCGGCTCATTCGTCACGCTTACGGCGAAGGTGAAAAATATGTGCCATTAGTATTACGTGCTCAGCAACTGTGGGATGAGCTTTCCACCCATAATGAAGAACCTGTTTTTGTCCGTTCCGGGGTTATCAATCTTGGGCCTGAAAACTCTGAATTTTTAGCGAATGTCGCTCATAGTGCTGAGCAATGGCAACTTCCTGTTGAACGCCTTGATGCAACGGCCATTACGTCACGCTGGCCTGAAATTCGTGTACCTGAAAACTATATCGGGTTGTTTGAAAGCGAATCTGGTTTTTTGCGAAGCGAACTGGCGATTGAGACATGGATTCGTCTGGCAAAAGAAGCTGGCTGTGCTCAGCTCTTCAACTGTCCGGTTAGCGCAATTCGCCATGAGGGCGATGGCGTTACCGTGGTAACTGAAGATGGTGAATACAGTGCAAGAAAGGTGCTGATTAGTGCCGGTACATGGGTGAAAAGTCTATTGCCAGAGCTTCCTGTTCAGCCAGTACGTAAAGTGTTTGCCTGGTATCAGGCTGATGGGCGTTACAGTATTAAAAATAAATTTCCGGCATTTACCGGAGAGCTGCCGAATGGTGACCAATACTACGGCTTCCCTGCTGAGAACGACGCTTTAAAAATCGGGAAACACAATGGTGGGCAATCAATCAGCAATGCTGCTGAGCGTCTTCCCTTTGCTGAAGTGGCAAGTGACGGTTCTGAAGCCTTCCCGTTTCTTCGTTCTGTTTTACCCGGAATTGGATGTTGCCTGTACGGGGCAAGTTGTACTTATGATAATTCACCGGATGAAGATTTCATTATCGATACCCTACCCGGTCATGATAACACCCTGGTCATCACGGGTTTAAGTGGTCATGGCTTTAAGTTTGCCTCCGTGTTGGGTGAAATAGCGGCCGATTTTGCCCAGGGTAAACCTGCTGCATTTGATTTAACACCTTTTAAATTATCCCGCTTTAAATAATATCCGAAGCGGTCTCTGTATTGAGACCGCTTGCAAAAAGATTTCATACTTCGGGCAGGAAGCTATTTAACCCAAAATTATCGCGTTTAATTCCTCCATCATTACTTATCCCTTTTTGGACTACCAGGATTGACATAAATTGACAAATATTGAATTTTCTCTGTTTTTTATCGGGAAAATTTGAACGAGTTATTTCTTAAACCTGTCTTGTTTTAGGGATAACGCCTCCCTTTCACTCTAATCTTCTGAGCATTACATTCAAACTCAATCAATTTTTTTGAAGTAACAATAAATATTATTAGTTTTGTAATTTATTGATTGCAATCTTGCTTCACACGCGCCATTTTCATGCACTCACGAATAAGTTACGGATGTGCTTATGCAATTTTCGAATACGCCCCAACGCTATGGAGTTATTTCTGCTGGTCTGCACTGGCTAACCGCCATTGTGGTTTATGGCATGTTTGCGCTGGGTCTTTGGATGGTCACCTTGAGTTATTACGATGGCTGGTATCACAAAGCACCAGAAATACATAAAAGCATTGGTGTCATGCTGATGATGGGGCTGGTTATTCGCCTCGTCTGGCGTGTCATTTCTCCGCCTCCGGCCACATTAACCAGTTATTCTCCCTTAATTCGTCTGGGTGCCGCACTGGGGCATTTCGCGTTATATGCCTTGTTGCTGGCCATCGTGATAAGTGGATATTTAATTTCCACCGCTGACGGTAAACCAATCAGCGTCTTTGGCTGGTTCGATATCCCAGCGACGCTAGCCGACGCCGGTGCCCAGGCAGATATTGCGGGCACGCTGCATCTCTGGCTGGCCTGGAGTGTGGTCATTCTTTCTCTTCTACATGGGCTTATGGCCTTAAAGCATCATTTCATCGATAAAGACGTCACCCTGAAACGTATGTTGGGGCAAGCGTCATCTGACTATGGAGTTCAAAAATGAAAAAAAGTCTGGTTGGCTTAACCTTCGCTTCTTTACTGTTTTCTACCGGATCTGCACTCGCGGCAGATTACAAAATCGATAAAGAAGGCCAGCATGCCTTCGTCAATTTCCGTATTCAACATCTGGGCTACAGCTGGCTATACGGTACTTTTAAAGATTTTGATGGTACGTTCTCCTTCGATGAAAAGAATCCTTCGGCGGATAAAGTTAATGTCACCATTAACACCACAAGTGTTGATACCAACCATGCCGAGCGCGATAAGCACCTGCGTAGCGCCGATTTTCTTAATGTTGCCAAATATCCACAAGCAACATTTACCTCCACCAGCGTGAAGAAAGATGGTGATGAGTTAGATATTACCGGTAATCTGACCCTCAACGGTGTTACCAAACCGGTTACTCTGGAAGCAAAACTGATCGGTCAGGGTGATGATCCGTGGGGTGGCAAGCGTGCAGGCTTTGAAGCGGAAGGTAAAATTAAGCTGAAAGACTTTAACATCACCACCGATCTCGGCCCTGCATCGCAAGAAGTCGACTTGATCATTTCTGTCGAAGGTGTACAGCAGAAATAACGTGCGTTTCTCCTGAATGGCGAGGGTGTTATCTCGCCATCTTTTTTACTTAAATTTTTAGTTCAGGAATACCTTGTTGCGTGTTTAGTCGCCCACGGGATTTATTAAAAATTTTGTTCCCATTCTCGCGCCCCGCCCGAAGACGACGTTGTTCTTCCGGCGGCAAGGCGCTTTCTGTACAACAAAGTTCACTGCAACAACCATTAAATTTCTCCGCACATACCGGACACTGTATAAACAACAAATGGCAACCATCATTTTTGCAATTAGTATGGCTGTCGCAAGGCGTGCCACATTGATGGCAATGTGCGATGACATCCTCAGAAATACGCTCACCCATACGTTCATCAAAAACAAAGTTTTTACCAATAAAGCGCACTGGCAAACCCTGTTCACGCGCTTTACGCGCGTATTCAATAATACCGCCTTCAATGTGCCAGACTTTTTCAAAACCGTTATGTTTCATCCAGGCACTGGCTTTTTCACAACGAATGCCTCCGGTGCAATACATGACGATCTTCTTATCTTTATGCTCCTGCATCATTTCAACAGCTTTCGGCAACTGCTCGCGAAATGTATCAGCCGGAATTTCCATCGCGTTCTCGAAATGCCCTACTTCATATTCATAGTGGTTACGCATATCAATAAACAGCGCATCAGGATCATCGAGCATGGCATTGACCTGGGCCGCCTGAAGATAATTACCCACATTACTGGCATCAAAATCTGGATCTGTAATGCCATCGGCCACAATGCGCTCACGCACTTTCATGCGCAGCACTGAGAGATCCCCTCATAATTTCCCCAAAGCGTAACCATGTGTGAATAAATTTTGAGCTAGTAGGGTTGCAGCCACG